>NZ_JACZFR010000020.1 GCF_014904815.1 Microbulbifer taiwanensis | reverse complement strand
CCCAAGACAGGATCACAAAAAAATTAACACCGCGGGCGGCGGGGCGTACTGGCCCTTTTGCGTTCCGGGGTGGGTCCGCGACCAGCGGATGCCGCACATCCCCTTCTTCAGCAGCGGCGAGATGACAATCATCAGAGCGCCGACACCCAGGCCCCACCACATCAGGTACTCATACAGGCTGGTGTAGGTTGCGAGGGTCGAAGCCACATCGGTGGCGCCTTCCTGGTTGGGCATCGCGGCCATCTTGCCGATGCGGGTGGCCACTGTCTCGGATAGCGCCGTAGCCAGGAACCAGGTGCCCATGCTCACGCTCACCACCTTGCCGATGGACAGTTTGGTCACTGCGGACAGGCCGACCGGGGACAGGCAAAGCTCACCGGTGGTGTGCAGCAGATAGGCCAGCACCAGCCAGATCATCGCCACCTTGCCCGCTTCGGTGGGGAAAGCCGCGCCCAGTACCAGGGCGCCGAAGCCCAGGCCCGCCTGGATGATGCCGAGACCGAACTTGACCGGCGTGCTGGGTTCCCAGCCGCGCTTGCCCAGCCATACCCACAGGGCCGCAAATGGAATGGCCAGCAGCATGATAAAGCCGGCATTCAGGGAGCCGAACATGGAGGCGCGTATCTCGCCGTCGCCGACGGAGCGATCCAGTACGCGGTCGGCGTAGAGGGTCATGGAGCCGGCGGACTGCTCGAACAGGGCCCAGAAGACGATGGTGGAAGTGATCAGCACCATCAGTACCACGGTGCGGGAGAACTCCTCACTGTAGTGACGGGTAAAGCCATAGCCGATAAAGGCCACCAGGCCCAGCAGCATACCGCCCAGCCAGATATCCGCATCGGTAAAGGCCCATACCAGTCCCAGTGCGGCAGTTACCGCGGCCATGCCGATGGCGAGCATATCCTTGCCCTTGCTGTCCTGGTGCAGCATGGAGAAAAGAATCAGGCCGACGATGGCGACGATCAACAGACTGTTCTGCGCCAGGTGCACTATCGGTTCGCTCTGTACCAGGAACCAGACCAGGGCCAGAGAGGCGATACCGCCCAGGTAGACAGCCCATTCCTTGTTGATCGGGCCCAGGGCCTTCTCTTTCAGCACCTCCGGGCGGCTCGGCTCGGCCAGGCCGTCGAGATATTTCTGCCCCCACATAAAGGTGATCAGGCCCACTACCATGCCGATACCGGCGAGGCCGAAACCGTAGCCCCAGCCGTAGGTCTCGCCCAGCCAGCCGCACAGCAGGGTGGCGATAAAGGAGCCGATGTTGATACCCATATAGAAGATGGTGAAACCTGCGTCGCGGCGTGGGTCATTCTTGCCGTAGAGCTGGCCGACGATGGTGGAAATATTCGGTTTCAGGAAGCCGACGCCGACGGTGATTAGCGCCAGGGCCATAAAGAACACCTTCAGCGCCACCACGTCCTGGATCACCACATCGCTGGCGAGGGTGGTACCGGCGGCGAGGACAGTGCCGTCGTTCAATGTGATGGCCTCGCTCAGCACAGTGCCGGCGGCATAGGTGATGGCCTGATGGCCCTCGACGGCCATTAACAGGTGACCCAGGCAGAGCAGGATACCGCCAAAGAGTACCGCCTTGCGCATACCCAGGTAGCGGTCGGCCAACAGGCCGCCGATCAGGGGCAGGGCGTAGACCAGGCCCGCATAGGCGCCGAGCACGTCGTAGCCGGCACTATCGGTAAACAAATGGTACTTGGTGAGGTAGAGCAGGAGCAGATACTTCATGCCGTAGAAGGAGAAGCGCTCCCAGAGCTCGGTGGCAAAACAGATGTAGAGCCCTTTGGGGTGGCCGAGCAACTCGCCCGAGCCGGCAGTAGTGGTCGCCGTGGTGGCGTCCGCGACATTAGAAGACATAGAAGTTCCTCTGTCTGTAATAGTTATTGGGGAACCTCGGTCAGCCGGCGTCTCGGGTGATGATGACAGTGCAGCGCACCTCAATCAGCCTTGTGGCTGTCACATTGGAGAGAGTTTCAGACTGTGTCCGGAGCTTCCTGATCAAACCTGCGAAGTGTAACAGCTGCGTGTTAGGCAGGCGAATCGTTACAGATGAAACCGGGCAATTTACCGCATCGCTATTCCCAGTGGCACCGATTAGTGGTAAATGCTGTAGTGAGAGCGATAAACAGGGGAATATATAAAGATGAAGACCCCACTTCTTCTGGTCACATTACTGTTTCTGGGCGCCTGTGCCGGCAGCCCGCCAAGCGAAAACTCTGCAGTAGACACCCACTCGGCCCTGAGTGGTACGGCGATACTCGGCCATCCCGTTGTTGCGGCCGATCTCCCAAAAGACGATTTGCTGGCGCTGACGCCGGAGATGCGTGCCTATCTGGCCACTGTGGCACCGAATGGCAGCCCCCAGCGGCGGCTGGAAGCACTGATCGAGGCTTTCGAGCAGCGCGAATTTCAGGTCAAGTACGACCAGCACAGCACTTTTTCGGCGATGGAGACCTATCGCCAGCAACGCGGCAACTGCCTGGCCTTTACCCTGATGATGGTCGCCATGACCCGGGAACTGGGTGCCGATGCCTTTTTCAACCAGGTGGATGTGCCGCCGGTATGGGGCCACGATGAGGCCCAGACCTTTGTCGTCTACCGCCATATCAACATGGTGTCGGAGAGCGCGCGTGGCCGCAGGGTAGTGGACTTCAATCTGGCCGCCTACGACCCGATCTACGATCAGTACAGGTTGTCCGATACCGCCGCCTTCGCCCAGTACTACAGTAATCGCGGTGTTGAGTTGATGCAGCTGGATCAGCGCGAAGCGGCGTTCCTGCATCTGCGCAAGGCGATTGAGCTGCGCCCCGACGACAGCGATCTGTGGTCAAACCTGGGCGCCCTGTACAGCCGTTTCGGTCACCGCTTCGAGGCCGAGCAGAGCTACCGCCAGTCTCTGCTGTTGGATCGGGGCAACCTGGTGGCCATCAGTAACCTGGAGCGCCTCTACCGCCACGATGGCCGCGCCGAACTCGCCGACTACTATGCACAGAGGGCGCGCTACCACCGCGAGCGCAATCCCTACTTTCTCTTTTACCAGGCGCGCAGCGCCTATGAACATGGCGAATACAAGCGGGCCAAGAAACAGCTGCGCCGCGCGCTTTGGCGGTACGAGGATGACCACCGGTTTCATTTCCTGATGGGGCTGACCAGCTTTCGCCTGGGGGAGGTTGAGGATTCCAGGGACAGTTTCAAGGAGGCTTTTTCACTGGCGAATAATCCGGCCACGATCAATGCCTACTCGCGCAAACTGGATTATTTAAAGCGGGAAGCGCAATCACAGTAGAACTTCTGCCTGCGCTGCGGACGATATTCAGATAACAAGAAAGGGGCGCCGAGGCGCCCCTTTCTTGTTTAACGACTTGAATCGTTACTTAGAACTGGTAGCTGACACCAGCCCAGGCGTAACGGCCCTGGAAGTCGTAGGCACTGTTCCAATCGGAACCGGAAGTGGTGGCCGGCTCACGATCAGTCACGTTGTCGATACCGGCGCTCAGGCGCGTGGCCTCGTTCACATCCCAGCCCGCTTTCAGGTTCAGGTAGGTGTGGGAGGGTACACGCAGGTATTCGCTGTGACCATCGCTCAGGTGCTGGATATCGGCACCCAGGTCCCAGTCGCTGCCGTACCAGGTTGCGCTGGCCAGAGCGCGCCATTTCACAAACACTTCACTGGAAGTACCGATGTAGTCCATCTTGTCGGTGGTCTGATTGGTCTGGGAGTTGAACTCCTCATACTCCAGCAGGCGGGTGGCCTGGGCGCGAACAGCCAGCTGTCCAGCGTCGTAGTGGAAGTTCTGAACCACATCGATATCCACACCTTTGGTGTTGATTTCACCGATGTTCATCAGGGCACCTTCCAGGGCTACGATCTGGCCATTGTCGCTGCGCTGGATGCGGTCACAGGCTACGGCAATGCCGTCGCGGTTACAGTCATCCAGGATGCGCTGCAGGTCCGGGGAAGTGATGGCGTCCTCGATCTGGATGTCGAAGTAGTCCAGGGTCACGGACAGGTCTTCGGCAAAGGACGGAGTCCAGACGATACCGGCGGTGAAGGTCTTGGCCTCTTCCGGCTGCAGCTCCTGGTTGCCGCCGATATTGGTCGGCACCTGGTTGCCCGCCTGCTGGAAGCCTGCACCTACCATACTACAGTTGCCACCCTGGCCGTCTTTGTTGTTGGCGCTGGTGTCACAGGGGTCGATCAGGTACTCGTAGCTCTGCGCGACGCCGCTGTACAGCTCGTAGATGCCCGGAGCGCGGAAGGCGGTGGACAGGCTGGTGCGGAAACGCAGGTCTTCGGTCGGCGCGTAAACCAGGCCGATCTTGCCGGTGCTCTGCTCGCCGAAGGTGTCGAAGTCGGAGTAGCGCACGGCGATATCCGCAGACAGCTCTTCTGCGTACTTGGCACCGGCCAGGATCGGCAGGTTGAATTCCGCAAACACTTCGGTAACCGAGTATTCGCCGGCAGTGGCATCCTGGCGGTTGCCGAAGGTGTCGCCGCTCTGGGTTTCCGCGCTCGGGTTGAACTCGCCGGATTCCTCACGGTACTCGACGCCGGCCGCAAAGCCCAGGGCTCCGGCGGGCAGCTGAATGGCTTCGATATCGCCGGTCAGGCTGGCACCGAAGTTGGTCAGTTCGTACTCGTTGTCTTCGCGATCGGTGTAGCGGATGTAATCGATAACGTCCGCGCCGATGCCGCCGAGGAACTGCGGGTTCTCGATCGGGGAGGTGCCGTCCAGAACCTTCTGCAGCAGGCGCTTGTTGTAGGAATTGGCAGTGGTGTTTTCGCCTTCGTTTTTGCCGTAGCTGTAGAAGGCGTCCCAACCCCAGCCGTTGGCCAGGTCGCCGCGCGCGCCGAAGAGTACGCGATAGGTATCGGTCTGCTGTTCGGAATCGCGGGTGCCGCCGGCAACCGGGCGCAGGCGCACGTCGGTGAAGCCTTTATCCCAGCTGGCGCCGTGTGCTTGCTTGGGTTCTGTCGGTTTCAGGCCTTCCGGGCTGCCCTGGGCTTGCCACTCGGCGAGGGCGGCGTTGTAGGCGGCCAGCTCAATCTGGTAGGCATCTTCCGCGGCCTGCCAGGATTCCTGCAGCTGAGCCTGAACTTCCGCCGGCATGTGGTCCGGAGTCAGGTTGAGGCCATTGCTGCCGTACATCGGCTGGGCTGCCAGCTGCTGGTTGGTGGTTTTGGTAGTGAAGGAGGCTTCACTGTAGAGTTCCACCGCGTCGGTAACAGAAAAGTTGCCGCTCAGGGTGGCGCTGGTGCGCTCCATGGCACCGGACAGCCACATGTGCTGGCCGATATCGTAAGGTGTGTAGGCACCCAGGGTTACACCATCAGCGGCAACACCGAAATTGCCGTAATTGGTGAGGATATTGCCGGTGGGGGACATGGAGCTGGTCAGGCCCGCCCACTCGCGGTCGTTGTAGGCGATCTCGTCGCGCTGCGCGTGGCTGATATTACCGACAAAGCTGCCGCGCTCACCCTCTCCACCGAAGGTGATGGAGAATTCGCCGTTCTCACCGCCGCCCTCGTCAGTGGTGCCGGCGCGGGCGCTCACGCGTACACCGTCGACAGACTTTTTCATCACCACGTTGATTACGCCGGCAACAGCATCGGAGCCATATACAGCGGAAGCACCGTCGGTCAGTACTTCAATACGATCAATCATATCTACCGGGATATTGTTCATATCCACAGCGGAGCTGGTACCGGAACTGGAAGATACGAAACGGCGGCCGTTTACCAGGACCAGGGTGCGTTCGGAACCCAGGTTGCGCAGGTCCACGAATGACAGACCACCGCCGCCATTGTTGTCGTTGGCATTGATACCGGTAGTACCCATGGACGGCAGCTGGTTCAGCAGCTCATCGATAGTGCCCACACCAGAACGCTGAATCGCTTCGGAATCAACAATAGTGATGGGGCCAGTGGTAGAAAGGGGGTCGCGTGCAATACGCGAGCCGGTTACAACAACCTCTTCAACCTCGGGTCCGGGTACGGCGTCCTGGGCCATTACGCCAGTACTGGTAATGGTGCCAAGTGTCGCGATAGCAACGCTCAGTTTGGTCTTGATCATAATGCATCCTTTTTTGTACTTAGGGTACTTATAATGCGTTTATTAGCTTGTAGCATTTAATGCGCGAGCTGACTTTAATGCATTGAATGTCGTTATGGAACTATCGTGACTAGACGAAGTCACTTTGCTTTTCCTCAAAGTGCCGTCAATTTGATCAGGGTGGTTTCTTAATGATCAGCGAGAAAGATGTATATCCGCATCAGTATAAATTTTAATGATGTTCTTGTGATTATTTGGGTAATTGGAGTATAAAATTATCGAATGTAAAGATTGTCGAATAAGCAATGAGTTGCTTGGAAAATGAGCAGTTGGCTTGGTGGTTGGAAGTTGGGCGGGAAAAGATAGAGTGTGGTTGAATTTTAAACAGCGCTTTTCCTGTATGAGAAAGCGCTGTGAGTCTGGGCGCATCAGGCGAGGCTTTGTTTCATCCCATCCAGAAACAGTTGAACGGCCAGCATAATCAGCACCATTCCCATCAACCGCTCCACCGCGATCAGGCCGCGATTACCGAGCAGTCGCGCCAGCGGTGCCGACGCCAGTAGTATTACTGCCGAAACGCCCCAGGCGCCCAGGAGTGCCAGGGTCCAATCCAGCAACTGCTCGCCTTCGCTGTTGGTCATCAGCATCAGGATGGCCATGGTCGAGGGGCCCGCCACCAGTGGAACTGCCAGCGGAACAAAGAAGGGTTCTCCTTCCAGGCGTTCACCCATAATCCCGCCCTCGGTAGGGAAGACCATACGCAGCGAGATCAGGAAGAGGATTATCGCCCCGGCGATCCGTATCGCTTCCTGGGAAAGCCCCAGCCAGGCCAGCACAAAGCGACCGCCATAGAGGAATAGCAGCAGTACGATCAGGGCGAATACGAGTTCACGCATGATGACGTAGAGTTGACGGCGCTGGGGGACGTTTTTCAGGGCGGCGAGGAAGACTGGAACGTTGCCCAGCGGATCCATGACAAAAAGCAAGGTCAGAAATGCGGTTAGTTTATCCAAGGTAAGTGTTTCCCTGAAAGTTGGGCCGATTGTGGCGAGGCGATACTCAGATTAGCAGAGTGGAAAGAGTGATTCCGGTAATTAATTTTACCATGCACCAAGACCGCCTACAGGGTAGAATTGGCGCTTCCAGGATCCATTAATGACTCTATAAATTCAATAAGGAGATTAAAATGCGCAGTATCTATAAAGTCGCACTTTTCGCCACTTTGGGGCTTTCGGTAGCCTGCTCCAGCAATACTCCTGTGCGTCAAAGTATAGCGGACGACTCCACCGCAGAGTCCGCTACTGCGGCCTCCGAATCGGTGGTTGCGCAGAACAAAGACCGCAAGATCTGTAAGGAGCGGGCGATCACCGGTTCCCGCTTTAAGCAGAGAACCTGTATGACGGCCAAAGAGTGGGAAACTATGTCCCACGAGTCGAAGGGAATGGTGGATGGGGTTACCCGCAACAAAATCCGCTATACTGACTGAGGCTCGACAGTCGGCGACACAGGTTGACTCACTTGACGGCCCTGCCTGTCGCCGCCAGCCAAGTGTATTTGTTTTATCGCTTCGCCTTCACTCAATCCCGCCTCAACTACTGATTGGCTCTCGTGTCCAACTTTTTACGGTTTCAATGAAAACTCCCACCAATTTCGACTCGAAACTCGCCCGGGCGAGGCTGCTCACAGCCAAAGGCCTCTACGACGAAGCCGAAACCATATATATAGAACTGTTGGAGTATGATTCTGTAAGAGAAGGCCTGCTCAGAGAGTTGGTGCAGTTAAGTTTGACAGCGAGAAGGCCCGAAAAAGCGCTTGAGTATTGCGAGCTGCTCGTACAGTTGGTGCCGGATAATTTAGATTATGCATTAAGTGGTGCAAATTTGAGCGAGCAGGTTGGTCGAACAGAAACGGCTATCCAGTTTTATCAGAAGGTTCTTGGCAGAAATCCAGATCTCCCGAATACGCAATATAATCTCGCGCGACTTTTGAAGATGGTGGGCAAGCAGAGAGAAGCGATAGATGTCTACCGCAGCGCACTGAAATGCGGAATTGCCAGTCCGGAAGAGGTTTACAGTAACCTGGCGGTAATTTATTCGGAATTGCACAAAGAGCAAGAAGCTTTCTCATGCCTGCGGCGGGCGCTGGCTATAAATCCCGCTTACATTCCGGCGCTGTTTAATCTCGCAGGGCTCTATGAGGAGCTCGGGCAGAAAAAGGAGGCGTTCGATTGCTATAAAAAACTCCTCTTGCAGTATCCTGGTTATTGTCCGGCCCTGTGTCGACTGGCTTATATGGGGATGGAGGGCAAGGAGCGAGACCATCTGGTTGAAGAAATAAGGCGAGCACTTAATGGCAGGACGCTTTCAAAAGATATTAAAGAAGAGCTCTACTTTGCGCTTGGGAAGGTGTTAGATGACGGCGGGCACTTTGATGAGGCGTTTGAGTCATACATGCATGCCAATGAATTAGGGGAGGATAGATTTCCCCCTTATAATAAAGATTCTCATGCCGAGAGAATAAGAAACATTATGGACAATTTCCGCGGAGATTTCTCGGTGAGGCTCGCCAGGTCTCCCGAGGTTATGCCGATATTTATCTGTGGAATGTTTCGCTCGGGTTCAACTCTCGCCGAACAGATTCTGGCGGGGCATTCTAGAGTGACTGCCGGCGGAGAGCTCGATTATTTTCCAAAGCAGGCAGAGAAATTAGGTTTGGATAGGCGGGGTCCTGTGGCGGATCTAGATGAGTCTTTTTTGTCACATATTGCGGCGGGATATAATGAGTACTTATCGAGCAGATTTTCTGCCTTTGATCTTGTTACCGACAAGAGGCCGGATAATTTCTTGAATCTGGGGCTCATTAAGGCAGTTTTTCCGTGGAGCAAGGTTATATGGACCAGGAGGAGCCTGCTCGACAACTGCCTTTCTATTTATTTCCAGTACCTTGGTGGCGACATGAATTATTCCGTCAGTCTCGATGCAATTGGTCACTATTACTCTGAGCAGGTTAAACTGATGGAGTTCTGGAGGTCCAAGTTTCCAGATTCCATATATGAGTTGCATTATGAAGCTTTGGTTGCATCGCCAGAGTCCGAGGTTTGCTCTCTATTGAATTTCTTAGGTCTGGAGTGGGAGAAAGGGTGTCTCGATTTTCAGGCGCGACCGAACTTTGTTAAAACGGCGAGTGTTTGGCAAGTCCGACGATCGATAGACAAAGGGGGTTTAGAGAGGTGCAGGAATTACGAGGAGCATCTGGGTGCTCTGCATAAATATCTACCCTAAAATAGTTCGGCTGTTACTGTTCGTCCAGTTTTTCTAGTATCTGTCTGAGTGGTTTGAGCTGCTCCTGGTAATTTTTCCACTTCCCAAGTGAACTTTTGTAGATTGGGTTGCGCACCTGGGCGGTACTTGCGGTGGCGGTTCCAGAGGCTTTATTTCGATAAAATTCCAAACAGCTGTCCTGCCATTCCAGTTCGCAGTATTCGAACAGCGCAAGGCATTCTTGCTTCGGGTTTTCAATCAGATCTTCGTATTGTATCTCGTAAAAAGTGTTGGGAATTTCTTTGGACCAGTGCCTCATTAACTGTCGGTAGCCGCAGTAATAATTGCCAAGCTCGGCCAGGTCGTAGGAATAAGGGTGGCCATCCTTAAATAGTGCCTTGTATATCGCATAACAGGTATCCATTGGGTCTCGTGCTATGTGGATGATTTTGGCTTTAGGCAGGGCGAGGTGAATGGCGCCGATGTAAAGGAAGTTGGCGGGGTTTTTGTCGATTATGTATTTGGTGCCTTTGGTGTGGGCGCGAGCAAGTAATTTCCTTTCGTACTCTTCACCCAGTGATGCAAAATTAATATTGGCGCTTGCCTTCAATAGCTCTGTTAAATCTGATCCATTTTGTAAGTCTATTTCGAGCTTGTCAGCCGAGGATGTGTACAGGAGTCGTGCAAAGGTGTTGGGTTCACCAGCAGAAGTTATTTTATTCGTTGATGATAGGATTCGGTCGATCAGGGTCGACCCGGTTCTTGGCATGCCCAGAACAAAGATTATGCCCTCACCTTTGCTGCTGGATATTTCTCGTGACAGCAATGAGTTGTTGTAAGTGTCGGCAACCGCTTGCAGTAACTCCAGATCGCGATTTACGTCGTAATTTAAAGATTTGCGCTTGATTGCAGCACCCTGTGCGAGTCTGGCAAAGCTCGGACCGTATTCCCTTAAATCCTCCAGTTCCTTTGCCAGGGCGTAGAAATTATGAACCTTGGCTTCGTCTGGTATGCTCGTGTCGAGAGTGAGCCTAGTCAATTCTTCGATATGGTTGTTATCGGGTGTCTGCTTTTTAAGATCTGAGCGTAGTTTATATGCGGGGTAGTGCCGTGTCGAAATGGCGATTACCTGGTCGTGCATTTTCTCTGCTGTCTTTAGATCCCCCATGGCGCCATGTGCAACTGCGGAATTGAATAACAGCTCCGGGTCCTGGTCATTGATCGCCCGTGCGGACTTATAGGCCGACAAGGCAAGTTGATGTTCCTCGCACAGCATCAGTAGATATCCCGCGCGACTGAGAAGTCGCCAATTGCTGAAGCGCTGCAGCGAAGGCAGGTCGATGGTCGAGACTGCCTCGGCGACCTCATCCTCTTTCAGTAGGAGGCTGGCCAAGTGGATTTGAAGCGCAGATTGTGCGGCCTGATCCTTGGCGAGGGTTTTCAGGGCTCGCTTCAGGGTTTTGATTGCCTCGGGGTTTCGTCCCTGCGCAGAATAGGTGTCTGCCAACAGGTGCCAGGCCGGTGGGAACCCGGAGCTTATAGACAGCGCACGGATCAGTAACTGTCTCGCCTCATCTGCGCGGGCTTGGGACAGGGAGTTTTGGGCGCGGAAAAAAAGCGCATAGACTTGAGGGTTTATCGACATCTTTCGGACATTGGGCAGTGTGCATGGGTTTGGGAATAATAGGGCATAAAAAAACGCGGCGGAAGTATCCGCCGCGTTCAGTTTACTGAGACTAAATGCTAGTTATTAGAAGTCTACAGTTACACCCAGGAAGGCATAGCGACCCAGGGCATCGTAGGTGCCCGGGAAGGTGTTGCCGTTACCATAAATGCCAGCGCCTGCGTCAGCAGTCAGCGGCGGCTCTTCGTCCATTACGTTGTTGATACCGCTACGTACTGTTACGTTGTCGGTAGCAGCCCAAGCAGCGGACAGGTCGAAGTAGTCAATGGCATCGAAGTCGGCTCCTTTGGAACCGAGGTCGTCAACGGCACCAATGTGGCGCCAGGCGCCGGTTACGTCAAGGCCGGCAATCGGGGTGGCCCAGCTAGCGCGCAGAGTGCTCACGAACTCCGGAGTCGGAGCGCCGCAAGACGCATTCCAGTTGCCGACACAGTCAACCACTTCTGAACCCGGAATCTCTTGCTGATCCCACTTTGTCAGGAAGGTGGCGATGTAGTTCATGTCGATGGAGCCCATGGAGCCGATGTCAAAACCGTAGTTGGTGTTGATATCGAAGCCCGCTGTCTCGAAGAAGCCGATGTTCACGTTCGGAGAATCAATGGCTGCGTCGCCGATCCACAAGTTGCCGTTGGGGCCGCGCTGGATCTTGGCGCAGATTTCTGGATTTCCATTCTCCAGACACTGGGTCAGGATGAAGCCGGGATCCACTTCCTTGATCGCCTCGGTTACTTCGATATCGAAGTAGTCGACGCTCACGGTCAGGCCTTCGACGAAGCTCGGAGAGTACACGAAACCTGCAGAGAAGGTTTCAGACTCTTCCGGTTGCAGCTCGGTGTTGCCGCCGCCTATATAGTTGTACTGGCCCGCCGGGTTTTGCGGAATATTGCCGTACTGTGCCGCAGTCACGCCGGAGCGCACACACTGTTCCGGAGTTGCAGGTTTTTCTGCACCTGAGCCGCAGGGATCCTCGTCCATATCGAACAGGCCGATGCCCTGAGCGCTGAACAGTTCGCGGATATTGGCGTGACGAACCGCTGACTGGAAGCTGGCGCGCAGTTTCACGTCAGATACCGGGCTCCAGTCGAGGCCCACTTTGTAGGTGTCGGTCTGGATATCGGTGTCGTAGTCTGAGTAGCGGTAAGCCATCTCCAGGCCGAGATACTCGGCGCCCGGCTTGCCGGAAACCAGCGGTACGTTGAATTCGGAGAAGAATTCCTTGACGCTCAGGGAGCCGCTAACCGGTTGGCTTGGACCGCCCTGGCCAGCGCCGTCGCCAGACTGATAACCGCTGTCCGGGCTGTAGTCCAGCGCCTCGCGACGGCTTTCCAGGCCCAGTACAACGGCAACGCCGGAGTCGGCAGTCGGCAGTTGCACGCCATAGTCACCCAGATTGCCAGTTACGTAGCCGGAGTAGATTTCCTGCTCAGTGGTGCCGCGGGAGTAGAGCGGCAGAATCAGGTAATCCAGGGCTTCCTGGGTTACACCGCCTTCCTGGAAGATATTCCAAGGCACACAGCTCGGGTCGCTGCCGTCCAGAACGGACTGACATACTGGTTGACCAAAAGTCGCAACCGGATTTCCTTCATCGTCAAGACGGTTGTCAGTCTTGACGTTCAGCGCGCGACCGATACGAGTGGAGGACATATCGTTCAGATAGGTCTCTTCCATGCTCACTTCCGCATACTGTGCGAAGACGTCGTAGGACCAGGTTTCGTTCAGGTCACCACGCAGGCCGAATACACCGCGGAAAGTGGTGTGGCGCAGGTCGTCCTGGCGGGGACCACCCTCTACGTTGCGGCGGCCGATGTAGTAGGGAGCGCTTTCGTCGTCGCCCAGACCGGCACAGATAGTTGCGCGTTGCTGATCGGAGAGAAGCGGGTTGTCACAGTTGATGCTGTCGGTCACGAAGAAGTTGCCAGACGGAGCGATCTGCGCAACGGTGCGGTCGTCAGCGTAGGACAGCTGGGTGTACGCAGTGGCATTTTCGTTGATGTCGTAGTGACCGAAGACGCCCATGGTCCAGCGCTCGTCCGGGCGCTGGAAGTAGTTCAGCGGGCCGTAGTTGTATGCGCTGCCATCCCATTCCACGAACTCGTTGCCGGAAACTGTGTAGTAGTTGACTTCGTCAAAGGGCGAGAATAGGCCAGTCGGAATAGTCGCAGAACCGCCGCAACCAAAAGATTCGGGGCTGCCACTCAGGGCGCAGCCGCTGTAATCGCGATCGGATTGCAGCACTGCGTCGATTTTGCGGTAGTTGGCATAACCGGTCACATTGCCGCGGCCGTTGTCCAGGTTGGCACCCATGATCATGGAGAAATCGTTGATTTCGCCGTCGGTCACGCTGCCGTCGGCAACGTCAAAGCCGCGGCCGGTCACGGTATCCTGGATCTTGCTGTTGTCGTTATTGTGTTGGTAGACGCTGGTTTGAGATTCGAAGCGAACGCCTTCGAAATCGTCCATCATAATAAAGTTGACAACGCCGGCAATTGCGTCGGAACCGTAGGTCGCTGATGAGCCACCGGTCAGAACTTCAACGCGCTCTACCAGTCCGGCCGGAATCTGGTTCAGGTCGGCGCCAATGCCGTCTTGCAGCGGGGAGCCTGCCGGCATACGGCGGCCGTCGATGAGTACCAGGGTGCGCTCAGCGCCCAGCCCGCGCAGGTCAACAGTTGCAGTACCGGTGGCGCCATTGGCCATGCCGGCAGTTTGGGTTGCCGCTACCTGGGGTAGCTTATTGATCATGTCTTCAATGCGGACAACGCCAGAAGCCTTGAAGTCTTCGGAGCTGACGGAAGTAACCGGGCTTACGCTTACGTCGTTGGCGCGTTCGATACGCGAACCGGTAACAACAACCTCTTCTACCATTTCCGCGTCTTGTGCCAGAGCGGGCATAGCTGGAACCATGATTGCAGCTGCGGTCAGGCCCAGAGCGCCCTTGACAGCTACAGACAGGAGGTTCTTTTTCATTGTAAATCCTCTCTTGATCGTTGGATTTATAGTCTTTTTGCCTTGAATGGCGATGTCGGAAGCGGCTACCCCCAAGTGGCCGCTTCCTTCCCAACAGATATAGAGACGAGCAATTTGCGCTTTCCCTCAACAGAAAGATCGAAAGTTTTCCGATAATTCGCTATGTCAGTAATGGGAAGTTGGTCTGCGGGGTAAAGTGCTGTATTTCTCCTTTTTACGGTTCTTTGTGCTGCAGAGCTGTAAAAGTTTGGAGATATCAATCGTATTGGGGCTGGGCTTCTTGAGGGGACGTTTCGAGTAAATGATAGGAGGGAGCAATAAAATAGCGGGCCCGAAGGCCCGCTTAGGTTCGCATTAGGGTTCTGATTAGAACTCCATGCGAACACCAACGAATGCGCTACGTCCGATTGGGTTGTAGACGGACGCGTTGGTGTCGGTACCGGTGGTATTGTCTGGAACACCAGACAGGATGACCGGTGCTTCTTCGTCGAGCAGGTTGTTGATCCCGAGGTTGGCTCTGATGTTGTCAGTGATCTGGTAGGACGCAAATAGGTCGTGCGTCACGTATTCACCAACAGAGTAGTCAAAATCAGGACTGCTCAGGTCGGGTGATGAATCACTGAGGTAGCTGGTCTCCCACTGAACCATCAGGCGGTCCAGAGAGTAGTTCACTGTTGCGAGCCACTGGTGTTCGAAGTAGCCCACTTCGCCGACCAGCTCATCAGCATCACCGAATTTGGTCTGGGTATACTCCATTACGTGACCGTAATTCAGGTTCATATCCAGCTGGCCTTCGCCTACCGCAAGGCCCCACTGCAGCTGCAGATCTACACCTTCAGTCTCCAGGGTGCCCTCGTTGATATAGCCGGAGTTCACTTCAGTGATTTCACCCTGCTGGAATGCTGGGCCCGCGGTGTCGCGAACAATAAAATCACAGAAGTTATTCGGGAAGCTGGCGGAGTTGTAGCAGAAGTCGACAGAGGTCTGGCGATCAACTGTGTCGATCAGGTCTTCAATTTCGATGCTGTACCAGTCCAAAGAAACCGTCACGTTACCCAGGTTGCCAAGGTCGTGGTCGAAGACGGCGCCAATGGTAAAGCTGTCAGAAGTTTCAGTGAAAAGGTTTTCGTTACCTTTGCTGGTGAAACCGCCAGTACCCTGGATCTCCGGTTGTGTCAGGTCGAAGACGCCTTCAGATTCAATACGGGCGGCAACTGCGGGAATACTGCGGCAGTTGTCAGCTACGACGCCCGGAGTGGAGGCCGTTACACCATCGCAGGGGTCGGAGACGTTCGCGAAATTTTCGCCGCCAGGTGAAAACAGTTCGTTGATGTTTGGTGCACGAACGGCGCGGGCGTATTGGCCGCGAACACGCAGGGAGTCGTTGATGGTCCAAGATACGCGGCCGGTGTAGGCGTCGGTATCGCCGATGGTATCGTAATCGGAGTAGCGGTATGCCGCGCCGACACTCAGGGACTGCACAAGCGGTAGGCCTTCCAGAATCGGTGCCTCCATCTCTACGTACAGTTCATTGACGTCGTAGCTGCCTTCGGTTGGCTCTTCCTTGTTACCTGCATTCTGTCCGGTGCGGGTCAGTGCGTCCGGGAAGTCAGCAGCGTATTCGTCGCGATATTCCCAGCCGGTCGCCAGGCTTAGCGGGCCGGCAGGCAGTTCGGCGACTGTGCCGCTCAGGTTGAAGCCAGCCATAGTCTGTTTGGTGCGCTGGTCGCGTACGGAAGGTGCGGAGACATAGTCTGCAGCTTCTTGGGAGATGGCTCCCTTGCCGAACAGGTTAAGCGGGGCGCAACCCTCTGCGACTGCTGCCGGGTCGGCACAAACGATGTTACCATCGGCATCTTCGACTACGTTCAGGGCGTTGCGGAAGTTGGAAATGTTCAGTTGGCCGGTGCCGCGCTGGCTGTCCTGCATCTGGCCCTGGCCGAAGAAGGCATCCCAGTTCCAGTCGTTGTACTCGCCACGCAGCCCCATCAGGGCGCGGAAAGTCTGGCGCTCGGCGAAGGAGCCGCGCTGGTCGAGCTCGGTGGTACGACGAACGAACTGGAGGTGGTCGTCGCCTGCTGCTATGGCTACATCGCGCAGCTCTTGCGGGACATAGGGGTTATCTATGGAAACACCCTCTATGAATAGATTATCGGAATGCAGCGGGTAAGGTTCGATTTCGGTCTGGGTTTCGGTGCGCGCAAAGGTGGTCTCTACGAAAGCCTCGAGCGTGTCGTTGATATCGTAATTGACATTACTGCTGATCAAAAAGCGTTCGGTGGGCACGGAATAGCGACGGAACTGCTGACGGTTAAAGCCGTACTTGTCGGCATCCCAATCTACGACTTCTCCATTGTCAAAAGTGTAATTGGCCTTGGTTGCATCATTTTTGGCCCAGAATCGCCCTGACTCGGAATAAGAGGAGTAGACCGGGGCAACGCTTTCATCAACTTCACCTCCAAAGTAAATGCCAGAGAGGTCATCGATTTGAGTATTCTTGCGATCGCGGGCGTATACTCCACCTTCGTCGGTGTATGTCATGGAGACAACGGCATTACCCTTGCCGTCGTCGAAATTGCCACCGGCAGTCAGGTTAAAGCGATCAGTTTTGTCGTCGCCAAACTCCAGGGTCTCGCCGTGAGAGGAGCTGATGCTCACACCTTCAAAATCGTCCTTAAGGATAACGTTGATTACACCCGCCAGGGCATCGGAACCGTAAATGGCTGAAGCACCACCGGTAATAACGTCAACTCGTTCGATCAACTCGGTTGGAATGGTATTCCAGTCAACGGCGGAGGAGCCGGCAACACCGGACACGTAGCGGCGGCCGTTTACCAACACCAGGGTGCGCTCTTCTTCCAAATTGCGCAGTTCCACAGTGTTGATGCCACCACCGGAAGTAAAGAAGTTGGAGTTATTGGATGACAGGCCGGATACACCGGTGGCGGGCAGTGAACGCAGGATGTCAGCGCTGTTAAGCTCCCCCGAAAATTCAATGTTTTGGGAGTCCACGGTAGTAATCGCTGTGGGGCTCTCCAGGTTGGCGCGCACAATTCGTGAGCCGGTAACCACCACCTCTTCCACCAGATTCGCATCTTCCTGGGCAAGGGCGGGCATAACGGGAACCATGATTGCGGCTGCGGTCAGGCCAAGGGCCCCTTTTACAGCAGCAGACAGGAGGTTCTTTTTCATTGTCAATCCTCTCTAGATCGTTGGATTTATTGTCTTTTGCCTCGAATGGCGAAGTGTAGAAGCGGCTACCCCCAAGTGGCCACTTCCCTCCCAACACAGGTATTGACGACCGGGCACAGAAGTCCCTCAAAAGAATCGCAACTTTTTTCCTGTTTCATCGTAATGTCAGGATTGGGAGGTGGCCTTGATTGAAAATTGACCAGGAAGGGGCGGGTTCATACAAAGAGAGGGGTGGGAAAGGCCCCGCCCGAAGCGGGCGGGGCAAAAGGGGGTTAGAACTTGAAGGTCACTCTGCCGTAGAAGAAGCGACCTACGGTGTCGTAATTCAGCGGCAGAGTATTCATGTCGTCGTAGTTGGTCACGTACGGCGGCTGCTGGTTCCACATATTGCGGATACCGCCGGACAGGGTCACGTCCTCCCAGCGGAAGTAGTTGAAGTTGATGTCCTGGTACCAGGTGTTGTCCACATGGGTGGCCAGGTCTGTGTCGCCCGGGTCTATATCGTCTACTTCGCCCACCATGCGCACGGTGGTCTGGGCGCTCCAGCAGTCATACTCGTAGCCGCCGGTGAGGTAGAACTTCCAGTGGGGGAAGGCGGCAATACGGGTGGTGACGGGGTCGGCGCCGAAGTGTCCGGCGAGATCGATGACGGGTTCATCCTCACTGGCCTGGTATTTCCACTCGTGCAGGTAAGTCGCGGTTCCGTCGAAAGTCACGGTGCCGGGGCCCAATTCCATGCTGTAGCTTGCACCCAGGTCCACACCGTCGGTCTCGAAGGTTGCTATGTTCTGGGCGTTCAACAATTGGCCGGCAATGGTGCCGTTTACCTGCCGCCGCGGGCTGGTGGATGAGGCAGGCAGGCCAACAGTCCCCGCGCCAGTAATGAAGTCACAGGCAGGTGAACTGAAGTTGACGCTGTTATAGCAGTTGCTGACCAGGGTGTTGGTAGTGAATGTACCGATGGCATCGTCAATGGTGATATTGAAGTAATCGACGGTGAAGCTCAGGTCTTCGATAAAGGTGGGCGTCCAGACGATGCCCAGGGTCCAGTTCTCGGACTCTTCCGACTTCAGATCCTCGTTGCCGCCCAGCAGGCCGGTGGCCTGCGGTGATGCCAGGAGGCCGTTGTTTGGATTCACACCGTCTGCCTGGCAGTTGGCCCTGACGGTCGAGCCTGAGGGGAGCTGATCCCATTGGTAGCAGGGATCAGAATAAGTCTCGGCCGACTGGGTGCCAGGCAGGAAGAGGTCATCGATACCGGGCGCGCGGAAACCTTCGGAATAGGTGCCGCGGAAGCGCACCTGTTCGATGGGGGCATAGTCCAGAACTACGCCCCACACGGTGTCGTCGCCGACGGTGTTGTAGTCGGAATAGCGGAAGGACAATTCTGCCGACAGCAGGTCGGCCCAAGGCTGGCCTTCCATCAGCGGAGCGACAAGCTCACCGTAACCTTCATCTACGGTGTAGCTGCCGCCCCAGTCCTCGCCACTCACAAAGTAGATCTGGCCCAGGGAGGCTGCGCCGTCTGCGACTACTTCCGCTTTCTCTGAGCGGTGTTCATAGCCCAGTGCCCACTGCCAGGGCTCGGCGCCAATGGCGAAGTCGCAGAAGTCACCTACCACGTTGGCCTGGAAGCTGAGCAGGCGGGATCTTTCCACCGGTGAGTTGGTCACCAGTGCGTAGTTCTGCATTTCCGGAGTCAGGGAGTTTTCCACGAAGGGGTTCCACAGTCCGGGGCAGTCAGGGTCGTCGGCGCAAGGCGTTTGCAGCAATTCACCCGTAGTAGGATCGACAGAAGCGAGCAGGGTTTCGAAGCGCGGTTGGTTGGCGCGGCCTGTATCGATTTGTGCATCCACCCAGCGCGCGTAGTTGTAGGACATGTCCCAGGTCCATTCGTTGGCGAACTCCCCCTTGAATCCGAACACACCGCGCCAGGTGTTCAGGTCCTGGGTGAAGCCGCGGCCGCCGGTTTCTGTCAGGCGCCGGGCAACGAAAACCAATTCATCGACGGGATTGAAGGGGTTATCAGTGGAGACTGAAGGCCCGAAGAAGGTGCCTTCGGGGGCCAGTAACTGGTCGGACTGGCGGTTGGCAAACAGTATTTCAGAGAAGCCCTGTACGCTAGTGAAGTCTTCCCAGTTCCAGAGGTCGTGCTCTCCGTAGCCATAAAAGGTGACGACTTCCTGCGGCGTAATCAGGTAACTGACCTCGGCGTAGTTGAAGCCATAGAGCGCCGTGTCGAAGTCCACCACCTGGCCGCTAGCAGGGTCGACGATAAGGCTGCGCTCGGTTACAGCAGTCGTAAAGCGCGCGGGCGAAGAGGTGCCGCTGCCGCCGCAGAGTACCCGATCACCGGACTCAAAAAGAGGGCAGTCGGAAAACTTGCGATCTCCCTGCGAAATATCGTCGCGGCGGCTGTACTCCCAGTTGAGCATGACGTGCCCGGATTCGGATGAGGCGCCGAAGGTCATCGCCGCCAGGTACTCCTCGCCGTCACTCTCATTGGTAATGCCGTAGTTGGCCGTAATTTCCGCGCCTTCGAAATTCTGCTTGGAGATGATGTTGATCACACCGGCAATGGCATCCGAGCCATAAATGGAGGAGGCGCCGCTTTTGAGGATTTCCATCCGCTCGACAATCGTGGTGGGTATGATATTCAAGTCCACGGTGCCGGTTGTCGTGCCTGCCGAAACCAGGCGGCGTCCGTTCAGAAGGATCAGGGTGCGTGAGGAGCCGAGACCGCGCAGCGATGCAGTGGCGAGACCCGGGTTGCCGTTGTTGACAGAGGAGCCCAGTTGGCCACCGGTCATCGACGGAATGTCCTGAACGAAATCCTCGAGCGTGGTCTGGCCGGAATTCTCGAGCTGCGCGGCGTCGAATACGCTGATCGGAGTCGCGCTGGTGGCGTCTGTTGCGCGCTGGATGCGTGTACCGGTGACGACGATTTCCTCCACTTCCTGAGCAAACGACAAAGTGGCAAAGCTGGTGGAAACGGCCGTGGCTGCAATTGCGCCCTTAATTGCCCGGGATAGACGGGATCTGTCCATGGTATACCTCTCCTGATACCGGTTCTAAACGCCGAATACGGCAGTGCCCTCCATGACAACTGCTAACTACTATCAACAGAGGCTTGCTAAAACACTAGAACATTTTTTCGCCGGTCAATGGTCTTGGCGAACAATTGGGCGTCTATTGGTACATTTATGCACTTCGGTTTGTTCGACAAAATAAGGCGAACAGGTGGATGGCGCTGCCGGGGTGGCATTGAAATTGGGGAGGTATATCGCGTCCCATTCGTGGGGTGGTTTGGTCGTCGCCGGGCGCAGTGTAATTACAGATTGTAGGCCAGGGTGGTGTACCAGTAGCGACCACTGAGGTCGTAGGTGCGGCCGTCGAAATTGTCGTTGAATGCGGTGGCCGCAAACGGCGGTTCCCTGTCGAGCAGGTTATCTATGCCGACGGCAAATCTCAGGCCCAGGGGCAGTGAGTAGGCGAGTTGTAAGTCGTGAGTCGACCAGTTGCTGATCTCACGAGTCACCCGTGTTTCATCGAGTGTAAAGGATTCTTCCAGTTCGCTGACGAAGTGCACTGTGTATCCGCCCTCCCAGCGTCCCTTGTGCCAGTAGACACCGGTATTGGCTTTCCATTGCGGCAGGGAGCCTGCACCGCCACTGGCGGCATCGACGAAGGTGCCGGCCAGGTCTTCGACCGGAGAGCCGGGTGCCGCCTGGTTCAGGTAGCGCTGCATATGGCTGGAATTCAGGGACCAGCGCAGCTGGCCAATGTCCTCCGAAATGTGCTCATAGCGCATTGCCAGGTCGAAGCCGCGCACTTCGCGCGCGCCGATATTGAGGCGCGTGGCGAGAATTTTTGTGATATCGCCGCTCTCGTCGCGCAGTACTCGATGAGTGAACAGGCCGGAGTGGGCGTTGCGGTCGATCAGGTATTGCGGGCTGGTGTCGATCACATCGTTCTGGCGAATATCGTAAAGATCGAGTGTCGCGCTGAAGCCCTTGAGCTGTTGCGGGGTCCACACCAGGCCCAGGGAGCGGTTGTCGGAGGTTTCCGGCTGAAGGTCGCGATTGCCGCCGAATTCTGTCAGGTACTGGATGCGCGCGTCGTCGGCCTGTCCGCGGCAACCGGGCAGGGTAGGGGCATCCCTGCTGGTGCAGGGGTCAAACAAATACTCCTGGCTCTGGTAACCGGTCTGGTTCATGTCGATCAACGTCGGCGCCTTGAAGCCGGTGGCGTAGCTGGCGCGCAGCATCAGCGACGGAGACGGGCGCCAGCGCAATGCAACCTTGGGGTTGCCGGTGTTGCCGAAGTCGCTGTACTCAGAAAAGCGCAGTGCGCCATCGAGCCAGAATTTGTCTTCGGCGAGCGGTACGGAAATTTCCGCAAAGGCCTCGCCGATCATGCGCTGCCCCACGGCCGAGCCGGACGCGGACCCGCCGATAAATGAGAGGCCCATGGCGTCGTTGGAGCGGAAGTCGATCGCCTCGCGCCGGGCTTCCAGCCCCGCTGCAGCGAGTATGTTGCCGGCGCCGTTGCTGCCGAGGGCGCCGTTGACGACGTAGGTTAGCGATGTCATACGCGTCGTGCCGTCCACGAGGCTCTCACCGCGGATGAACTCGACCTGTTCGGCGTCGATACTGCCGCTGGGACCCAGCAGGTTTATTGCCACGCAGTCGCTCTGGCCATCGCAGGTGACTGGATCCCGCAGCCCCATCGACAGTGCCCACGGATCTATCAGATTGTTCAGCTTTTCCGTTGCGCGCGTATAGTGCAGTGCCGCGGTCAATTCCCACTGCCAGCTGTCCCACATGCCCTTGACGCCGGAGTTGAGGCGCCAGGTGTCGGTGCGGTTTTTCTGCAGGCGCGGGCCCAACTCCAGCACGCGCTTGCGCACATCGACAATTTCCTGCTCAAAGGGGTTGTGGATATTATCCGCGGCGATGGCCAGGTCGCCATTGTCGAAGCGGGTGAACACCGGCGTCGGCGCCATGGTGGTTTTAGCCGCGGTGCGGATGCCCATCAACTCCGCAAACAGCAGGGTGTTTTCACCCAGGTCCAGGTTGCCTTCCAGGTAGGCCGATTGCCGTTGCGAGGGCACCACCGCTGAGGTGTATTCCCGGTAGTCGTAGCGGTCTGCCTGGGTCCACTCGCGATAACCGCCACTCGCGCTGTTGGTGACTATCTCCTGTCCGTCATCCAGGGCGATATACGCGGACGGCGAGGCGGAGGAGCGCAGGTCGGTACCGCCGCGGGCGCGGTTGTCGGAAGTGGCGGACAGCTGCCGGTCGCGGCTCATCAGCGCGCCCTGACTGTAGTGCGCCAGGCTCAGCATCAGGTGGCCGCGCTCAGTGCTTTTGCCCCAGGTGATATGGTGGGATTCGGTCTGCTGGTCGCCGCGCTGGGCCCGGCCGTAATAACTGTTGACGGAAAGTCCCTCGAAATCCCGGCGCAGGATGATGTTGACCACGCCGGCAATGGCGTCAGAGCCGTAAACGGCCGAAGCGCCGTCCTTGAGGATTTCGATGCGGTCCACGGCGGAGAGCGGAATGCTGTTCAGGTCGGCGGCCTCGCCGCCAAAGCCGTTATTGACGATACGGCGGCCGTTGATCAGCACCAGGGTATTACTGGCGGGCAGGCCGCGCAGTGTGACGGTGGCCGTGCCGTCGCCGCCGTTGCTGACCGATGTACTGGTAGAATTGCCGGAGACGGCGGGCAGGAACTTCAGCAATTCGGCTATGGTCTGGGCGCCGGTAATTTCCAGCTCCGGCTGTGCCAGCACATCGATGGGTGCATAGCTGTCCAGCTGCAGGTGGCGCAGGTGGCTTCCGGTCAGGCTGCGACCGGTAACAGTAATCTCTTCGGTGTGCGCCGGCAGCGGCTGTGCGGCCTCTTCGGCCTCGATTTTGCGGGGCAATACCGCTACGGCGCTGGGCCCGACACGCTCATAGGTAAATGGTGAATCCTGCAACAGTTGCTGCAGGGCCGGTTCAAATTCACCGTCCTCGCTGTCGAGAATCTGCTCGGGCAGGGTGTAGCTGGTGGCGGAGGTGGTCTGTACCAGTACCGAAATCTTGCACTGGCGGCCCATGGATATCAGTGCGCGGGAGAGATTGCCTGCGGGCAGGCGCACACCGGATTTCGGGCAGGCGGCAAGGACTCCCTCGGAGAGTATCACCAAGGTTGCCAGCGACAGTATGGCCCAGTGCCGAGAATTCAAAGGGGGTGCCCGTTTCGCCTTCATCGCCCTCACGCCACGCTGCGTGGGGCTGCTTGTTGTAATTGAGTGTCGTTGTGGGCGGGGGGTACAGGAGTTGTACAATAAACGATCGCCCAGGCGAGTTTATAACTTAGTTGCGCCTGGGAGACAAGAGAGTCAGGTTAGGGTCACTGTGGTCCTGTTGCAGATCGAGCGCCGTGGCGATGGCCTTGAGGGTATTGTCCGGATCGGACAGTTCAAAAGTGCCGGACAGTCTGCGCTCGCGCACGCTGGGGTCCGCCACAGCGGGGACCTTCAGGTAGCGGTTCAGTTCTTCCAGGGCCTCGGCCAGCGGAGTCTGTTCGAATACCAGTACGCCGCGGGTCCAGTCGAGAGCCTCATCCGCGGAAGTGCGGCCGACTTCGCCGAGCCCCCTGCCGGAGACACTGACTTTCTGGTTCTTGACCAGCTTGACGCTTTCCGGCTGCAGGCCGGGCGCGCTCTCGGCCTCGCTGACCGCGACAACACCACCGGTCACGGAGACGCGGGTGCTGTCGGGGTTGCGCTCCACGTTGAATTCGGTCCCCAGCACGCGGATATTTGCCTTGCCGGCGGCGACGGTAAACGGACGTGCAGTCTGGCGGACCACATCGAAATAGGCCTCACCGCGCAACAGCTGGGTGCGGCGCACCTCGCGACTGAATGCCACCTGCAGTTCGGAATTGGTGTTCAGCTGAACCTGGGAGCCATCGGCGAGGGTTACGGTGCGGGTCTCGCCGATCTGGGTAATGTAAGTCTGTTCGCGGAATTCGCCGCCGCTCAGCCACTGGTTGCCGACCCAGAGGGTGACCACCAGGCAGGCCGCGACCAGGCCGCCGCCCATCAGCCACTGGGAGAAATTCCAACCGCCGGTGGCCAGTGTGCCCCCGACGGAAGCGCGGGAGTCGCGCTGGGCGGGGCGGGTTCCAGGCTTTGCGGAGGGGCGGCTCTCGGGATACAGCTCGTCGATCGGCATATGGGCCAGGGCGCCCAGGTCGCCCCACAGCTCGCTCATTTCGTCAAAGGCGAGGCGATTATCGGCGGATTCGGCCAGCCAGCCGGCAAAGTCGCGGCGATCTGCGGCGCTGACAGCATCCGAGCGCAGGCGCGCGATCCAGGCGCACGCCTGGTCCAGCCTGTCTTCGTTTGGTGCTTCTTGTAGGCCCGCTGTATTCACCGCTCTCTTTACCTTGCTAAATCCGTTTGATACCCGGTCGAAATGTTCCGGTTTCCGCCCCGTTTTGGTGCATTCTATTAAACTGACTATGCTGGCGCGATTTTTTTCGCGCACAAAACCCCCGCTGCAATAACTTCTGCTAAGGGAGCGCTATATTAGCGTTTTATTTTCTCATTGATCCGATTTTTGTGTTCGAATGACCGGGCTCTGAGATAAGACGACCGACCGGCTTTCTCCCTCAAGTAATTTTGCGAATGGATCGGTACTGGCGTGCACAAAGCCTGTGCGCTCGTCCGCAACTTCGCAAAGCATTTGCGGCAGGAGGGCAGAAAAGCGCGTCCGGGTAACCGGAAATGTTGGATGTTTGTGCAGTCGGCAGGTTCCGCGATTCGTTAGCGATTCACCTCGACCCGCCGGCGGCAGACTTTGAGGGCCTGCAGGATGTACTTCTCCACACTGCTCACCGAAGTGTTCATCTCCCGGGCGATTTCGCTGTAGGAAAGGCCGCGGGTGCGGTGCAGCAGAAAAGCCTGGCGGCACTTGAGGGGCAGGCTGTCCATGGCTTCGTAAATTGACTGAAGTTGCTGCCTGGCCGCGAGAACCCGCTCCGGGGACTGGTGATCGCCGTGGTCATCGACGACGGTTTCGCCTTCCGCCGGCATCTGCTGGCTGATGTATTCCATATGCAGCTTGCCGCGGCGCAGTTGGTCCACGGCCAGGTTGTTGGCAATCTGATAGAGGTAGGCGCGGGGGTTCTCCAGCTCTTTTTCGTCGCTGAGCTTCTGCAGTCGCAGGTAGGCATGCTGGGCTATGTCTTCGGCATCCTCCGTGCTTTTGACAATGCGTGCCACAAAGCGCACCAACCCCTGGCCGTGTTCGGCAAACAGCTTTTCCAGAAGCGTTTTCCGAGCTTTATTCATCAGTTAGAGATTTCCCCATACTTCGCCCGCTGTGGTTATAGGTTCTTGCGAGCTGGCGCACAGTTATAACACAGGCGTCAGCTCGGCGACGAGGGGCTTCCGTTTGTCGCGAGGGGGGAATCGCTATGCCTCAGCGCCCATACCGTTATAATGGCCCCCGCGCCACAGGGCGCTCAACTGAAGATACTGAATGGCGCCGACGGGCGCTGGAGAGCGGATGAGTTATCAAGTACTGGCACGCAAGTGGCGGCCGCGGCTGTTTCGGGAGATGGTGGGGCAGGAGCATGTGCTCCAGGCGCTGATCAACGCCCTGGACAACAGTCGCCTGCACCACGCCTACCTGTTTGCCGGTACCCGCGGTGTGGGCAAGACCACCATCGCCCGTATCCTGGCCAAGTGCCTGAACTGCGAGAGCGGCGTCAGCTCCGAGCCCTGCGGCCAGTGCGCCGCTTGTACCGAGATTGCCGAGGGGCGCTTCGTCGACCTGATCGAGGTGGACGCCGCCTCGCGCACCAAGGTGGAGGATACCCGTGAACTGCTGGAGAACGTCCAGTACGCGCCGACACGGGGCCGCTACAAGGTCTACCTGATCGACGAAGTGCATATGCTTTCCAACAGCTCCTTCAATGCGCTGTTGAAGACCCTGGAAGAGCCGCCGCCCCACGTCAAATTCCTGCTCGCCACCACCGATCCGCAGAAGCTGCCGGTCACGGTGCTGTCCCGCTGTCTGCAGTTCAACCTGAAGAACATGAGCCCTGAGCGGGTAGTCGAGCACCTGCGCTTCGTACTGGAACAGGAGATGGTGCCCTTCGAGGAAGGGGCACTGTGGCACCTGGGGCGCGCCGCCGACGGCAGTATGCGCGATGCCATGAGCCTCACCGACCAGGCCATCGCCTTCGGCGGCGGCAAGATCAGCGAGGCGGAAGTCCGCGCCATGCTCGGCAGTATCGACTCCGGCCTGGTGTGGAAACTGCTGCAGGCACTGGCGGACGAGAGCGCCCCGGCCCTGTTCGCCGCGGTGGAGGAGCTGGCGCAGCAGGCGCCGGACTACAGCGCTGCCCTGGCAGAGCTGGCCAACAACCTGCACCGTATCGCCGTGGCACAGGTACTGCCGCAGTCCGTGGACAACGCCCTCGGCGACGGCGAGCGATTGCGCGATCACGCCGCGCGCCTGGCCCCGGAAAACGTACAGCTCTACTATCAGATGGCCCTGCTCGCCCGCCGCGACCTGCCTCTGGTGCCGGATCCGCGCAGCGGCTTCGAGATGGCGCTGCTGCGCATGCTGGCGTTCCGCCCTCAGGGCGTGGCCGATATCCCCCGCGCCAGCCTGCCGGACAGCGCTGCCGTCGAGCCGGCCCCCCCCCCCGGGCGGGGGGTGGGGCCCGGACAGGCGGCCGGGGGGCCCGTCACCTCCGGGG
>NZ_JACZFR010000019.1 GCF_014904815.1 Microbulbifer taiwanensis | reverse complement strand
GGCGGGCCCGATCCCCCCCCCCCCACCCCGCGGGCCAGCCCGGCCGCGGACCCCCCCGCCCCGCGGGTGCGGGAGTCGGCTCCGGTACAGGCGCCGGCGGATCCCGTCATCTCAGTGCAGACAGCAGAGGTGGCCGAGGAAAAAAAGCCACAGGCGGAGGAGAGGCCGACTGAGGTCGGCGCGCCAGCTGTTGATGACACACCTCCCTGGGAGCCACCGCGAGCAGAAGTGGTACAGGCACCCGAGCCGGCCGCAGTCGCTGAGGCGGTAGAGGCGTCGGTAGCGCATGAGCCCCAGCCGCAGCAACCGGCTGTCGAAGCGGCTCGCCCTGCGCCACAGCCGGAGGCTGACCCGCGCGTCGCCATGCGGGAACAGCTGCGCCAGCAGGTGGCGCAGGTGGAATCGACGCCGGTGCAGCACCAGCAGCCACAACCCCAGCCAAAGCCGGCCGTGGAAAAAACCGCGAGCGCGCATCTGGACGCCCTGACCCCGGGCAGCTGGCCGGCGCTCTACAGCCAGCTGGGTATCAGCGGCATACTGCATTCCATCGCCTTTCACCTGGAGCTGGTCGGGCGGCAGGACAATATACTTTCCTATACCCTGGACGAGTCCTACAGCAGCCTGTACGACGAAGTGCACCAGCGCCGCCTGGCGGACCTGTTGGCGGACTTTTTCCAGCAGCCGGTCACCGTGCAGATCCAGGTAGGGGAGGTGCAGGGCACCACGCCGGCGCGCCTGGCGGCGGCCACGCGCGAGGCCCGCCTGGCCGCAGCGCGCGATGCCCTGTCGGCAGATCCACTGGTGCAGGAACTGCAGCGGGAGTTGGGCGCCGAACTGCAACCCGACTCGGTGGAATCCCTGGCGGATGCCGAATAATTCCATGTAGGGTGCGCCGCGCGCACCTGTCCCACAGAGTGAGGTTTACGATGAAAGGTTTGGGCGATTTGATGCAGCAGGCCCAGAAAATGCAGGCCGACATGCAGGAAAAAATGCAGAAGATGCAGCAGGAGCTGAGCGAGTTGCGCATCTGCGGCGAGGCCGGTGCCGGCATGGTCAAGGTGACCATGAATGGCCGCCACGACGTCGTTTCGGTGGAAATCGACCCGGACCTGCTCGGCGAGGACAAGGAGATGCTGGAAGACCTGCTGGCCGCGGCGGTGAACGACGCCGTGCGCCGCGTCGAGGAAAAGACCCAGGAACTGCAGAAGCAGCAGATGGGCAACCTCGCCTCCGGTATCAATCTGCCGGAAGGTTTCAAGTTTCCGTTTTAAACCGCGTGCCGGTGATAAGTTACCGAATCTATGTTTAGTCCCCTGATCGAAGACCTGATCCGCGCACTGCGCTGCCTGCCCGGTGTCGGCCCCAAGTCGGCCCAGCGCATGGCCATGTACCTGCTGGAAAAGGACCGCGATGCCGCGGGCCTGCTGGCGCGCACCCTGGAGCAGGCGGTGGAAAAGGTCGGCCGCTGCAGTCAGTGCCGCACTCTGACCGAGCAGGAGGTCTGCGCCCTGTGCAACAACAGCCGGCGCGAGCAGAAGTCCCTGTGTGTGGTGGAGACGCCGGCGGATGTACTGGCCATAGAGCAGGCTGGTAACTACCATGGCCGCTATTTCGTGCTGCACGGCCACCTGTCGCCGATCGATGGTGTCGGGCCCGCCAACCTCGGTATAGACCTTTTGGAGCAGCGCCTTGCCAGCGAAGCGCTGGAAGAGCTGATCGTCGCCACCAACCCCACCGTCGAAGGCGAGGCCACGGCGCAATTTATTGCCGAGCGGGCGAGGGTGCACGGCGTCGCCGTGAGCCGCATAGCCCACGGCGTGCCCATCGGCGGAGAGCTGGAATTTATTGACGGCGGCACCCTGGCGCATGCCTTCAACAGCCGCACCGCTTTCTTTTCAGAGGGCTGATGGCGCCAATGTTGCAAGTAGACACCACACCCATCTGGATCGACAGTAGCGAACAGCTGGCAGAACTCTGCGCCCACTGGCGCCGGCAGAAGGCGGTGGCGCTGGACACCGAGTTTATGCGCAGCCGCACCTTCTACCCGCAGCCAGCCCTGCTGCAGGTGGGAGACGGCGAGTGCTGCTACCTGATCGACAACCTCGCCATCGAGGATCTGCAGCCGCTGCGCGACCTGCTGCTGGATACCGGTGTGACCAAAATCATGCACAGCTGCAGCGAGGACCTGGAGACGCTTGAGCGACTGCTGGGTGCCATCCCCGAGCCGATTTTCGATACCCAGATTGCCGCCGCCCTGACCGGTATGGGCGCCGGCCTGGGTTACGCGGCTACGGTCAAGGAGCTGCTCAATATCGAGTTGCCGAAAAGCGAAACCCGCTCCGACTGGCTGCAGCGCCCGCTCAGCGAGGCGCAGAAAAATTACGCTGCACTGGATGTCGCCTGGCTGCCGCTGCTCTACGGTGTTTTGATTAAGCGCCTGCGCGAGCTGGAGCGCCTGGAATGGCTGCAGGAGGATTGCACCGCACTGGTATCCACCGCGCGCAACCCGCAGCCGCCGGAGCTCTACTACCTGAGAGTGAAGGGCGCCTGGCGCCTGCGCGGCAGTCAGCTGGCAGCACTCCAGGACCTGTGTACCTGGCGCGAGCGCGAGGCGCGTCTCAGGGATATGCCGCGCAACCACCTGCTGAAAGAAAATGTCTGTATGAACCTGGCCCAGCAGCTGCCGCGGCATATGGCCACTCTGGCGCAGCCGGGTCTGGAGGGGCGCACGCTGCGCGATCTCGGCGAGACACTGTTGCAGATAATCGCCCGCGCCGCCGAGCGCCAGGATCTGCCGCAGCGACTGCCCCAGCCCCTGAGTCGCCGCGAGGGCGAGTGGCTCAAGCTATTGCGCCAGCGCGTCAACGCCGTGGCTGAACTGGAAGGCCTGCCCGCGGAAATACTGGTGCGCAAGAAGGAGCTGGAAGGACTGCTGCAATCGGCAAGACCCGAACTGCAGGGGCGCCTTCTGGGCTGGCGCTCGAAAGTGATTGGCAAGCCGCTGCTCGAAACCCTGACTGAGCTGCGTCGAGAGGATGTAAAGTGAAGACCTTGTGTGATATTTACCGCAGCCCGCTGAAAGATGAAATGTACCTCTACGTCGAAAAACGCGAGGGCACTTCGAAGGTGCCGGAAAACCTGCTGCAGCTGTTCGGCAAACCACAGCATGTCACCACCATGCTGGTAACGCCGGAGAAAAAACTGGCCCGCGCCGATGCGAACAAGGTCCTGAAAGAGCTGGGCGAGCGCGGTTATTATCTGCAGATGCCGCCAGTATCCGATTCCGAGATGGGTGCCATCGCCGCCAAGAACAGCAAGCTGCAGCGCTGAGCGCGTACACAATGGCTGACTTCTGGAAGCGCAAGACCCTCGACCAGATGAGCGAGGCAGAGTGGGAGTCACTCTGCGACGGCTGCGGGCGCTGCTGCCTGCACCGGCTGGAAGAGGAGGACAGTGGCGAGGTCTACACCACCAATGTGGCCTGCCGCCTGCTGGATACCCATTCCTGCCAGTGCGGTGACTATGTAAACCGCAAACAGCAGGTGCCGGACTGCATCCAGCTGCGCGCCCGGGATGTGGCCGGGTTCAGCTGGCTGCCCGCCAGCTGTGCCTACCGAATGCTGGAAGAGGGGCGCGGGCTGGCAGACTGGCACCCGCTGGTGTCCGGCCGCGCCGAATCGGTACACGAAGCGGGTATTTCCGTGCGCGGTTGTGTGATCAGCGAAGAACTGGTGCACCCTGACGATTTCGAGGACCATATCGTCCAGTGGGTAGGCGACCACTGATCGAAAACCGGTCCGTAAATGCTTTATATTAGATAAATTTTTTGATTCCCCATACCGGCGCAGAGCCTGTGCCGGGCTTGATCCGGTACCGGTATTCAGTCCGATGGTACCTGGATCAGGTGGCGCTCCTGCGCCACGCCCTTCGGGCCATTCGCTGCGCGAATGCTCGCGACGGCATCCATGCCTTCGCAGTCCGGCCTGCGCCGGAATGACGACAGACAAGAGGTGAACCCTGTGTTCGCCCACCCGACAAAATTGAAGAAAGAACAACTATGGCCGAAGAGTATCGAATAGCCTGGATCATATACGCAGCCGGCACCCTGGTGTTGTTGTCGGCGGGCTGGTGGTTTATGCGCAACTGGAAGTGGAGCTGGCTGCGCCGCGCAATTCTGGTCACTTTCGCCGCCGCCCTGCTGGTTCCCGCGCGCAGTTCCGGGCCCGATGCCGTCACTGTTCCGGTGCTGCCGCTGTTTGTTTACCAGACCCTGTTCGAAGAGGACGGGGCCGCTCCCGAAGTGACTGCCAACCTGGTGTTTGCCACCGGCGGCGCCCTGGGTCTGATGGCGATCTGGGGCCTTCTGACCCTGTACCTGAGTCATCGACGCGAGCAGCGCCGCCGCTTCGATGAAGATCCCTATTTCAATGAGCAGTGAGCCAGCCGGTCAAGAGTGACCGGGTCCTAGGGCCTGTTCACACTAAATTCGATGGCCGCGACGGAGGCCGTTTTTTCGCAAGGCAAGGCGCAGTGAGCGTCGTGTGGCCCGCCACATAAGCGAACTGCAACGCAGCATTGCGGAAAAACGGCCCCGTCCCTTCGGGTTGCGCCCCAAATAGGGGCATGCCGCGTTGTTCCGCCGTTCATTTTTCCACTTAACCACCCCCCCCG
>NZ_JACZFR010000018.1 GCF_014904815.1 Microbulbifer taiwanensis | reverse complement strand
AATCGGGCCATGCCGCGTTGCTCGTCGTTCATTTAGCCAGCTAAACCACGCTCCTCGCGCCTTGCCTGGCCCGATTTGGGGCGGCAACGCGGCTATCGAATCTAATGTGAACAGGCCCTGAATCTCATTTCCTGATCAATGGCGCCGCATCCCCTCTCCGCTGTCGCTGCCAATCGTGACAGCTGCTATATCTATAAGGCTGGCTCCGCCATTGGCGCGGAGTTGATCAGAATAGATAGTTGCCAGTGCCAGGGCTGCGCATGGCAGAGGAACACGGATGCTCGACCATCTGCTTATTTTGACCGCGGTAATGCTGGTTTCCGGCGTTCTCGGCGGCCTGGTGAACTATTACCAGATGCTGTTTACCGAGGAGGACCCGGCCGGCCTGGCGCGCTGCCTGATCATGGGGCTGTGTGGCGCGCTGATGGTGCCGATTTTCCTTAAGTTCACCCAGAGCGACCTGCTGATCGAGATCCAGGGTGACCCCTCGCGCCTGCTGATTTTCACCGGCTACTGCCTGCTCGCCGCCATCGCCTCGCGCATGTTCGTTTTTAATGCGGCGCGCCGCCAGCTGCGCGATGCCAGCATCGCCCGCGCGCGGGTGGAGAACCTGGAGCAGGAGCTGCGGGCCATGCAGTTAGAGATGATGCCACTGCTGGAGCATGAGATAGAGGGCGATCCGGAGCAGGGGCCGACACTGGATTTCAACCAGATCCGTAAGCTGGATGAAAATGCGCTGCATGTGCTCAAGCTGTTGAACGATGGTGACTGCGTATTCCGCTCCCTGTCCGGCATGGTGCAGGAGGGGGGCATGGAGACCAACTCCGCCGCCCGCGCCCTCAACAGCCTGCTGGTGCTGGAGATGGTGGGCAAGATCCACAGCCACCTGGGTATCCGCTGGTATATCACCGACAAGGGCCGCCAGGTGGTGCATCGCCGCAGCACCCAGGCGGCCGATGGCCGCGTCGTGAGTGGTTAGTGGTCGGTGCGGGTGGTTGCTGGATAGAATACCGACTACCCACTGATCACTGAAAATGGTCGTTTCCGCCTTTGGCTCCCTTCCCTTAATCACTTACTATTTGCGTTTTCCCATACGCAAATACGAGAGTGACGATGAAATTTACCGGCACCGACAGCTATGTAGCCACCGAGGATCTGCAGATGGCGGTGAACGCTGCGGTCACCCTGCAGCGACCGCTGCTGATCAAGGGAGAGCCGGGCACCGGCAAGACACTGCTGGCTGAGGAAGTGGCACAGAGCCTCGGTCTGCCGCTGATCCAGTGGCATATCAAGTCCACCACCAAGGCGCAGCAGGGCCTGTACGAATACGACGCGGTATCGCGGTTGCGGGATTCCCAGCTGGGGGTGGACAAGGTTCACGATATCCGCAATTACATCAAGCGCGGCAAGTTGTGGGAGGCCTTCGCTTACGAAGAGCGCGCTGTATTGCTGATCGACGAGATTGACAAGGCGGATATCGAGTTCCCCAACGACCTGCTGGTGGAGCTGGATCGCATGGAATTCTTCGTCTACGAGACCGGCGAGACGGTCAAGGCGAAGCAGCGCCCGGTGGTTATCATTACCTCCAACAACGAGAAGGAACTGCCGGATGCCTTCCTGCGCCGCTGCTTCTTCCACTACATCAGCTTCCCCGACCGAGACACCATGCACAAGATCGTCGATGTGCACTACCCGGATATCAAGGACAGGCTTGTGGCCGAGGCGATGGATATTTTCTTCCAGCTGCGCGAGGTGCCGGGCCTGAAGAAAAAACCCTCCACCTCCGAGCTGATCGACTGGCTGAAGCTGCTGCTGGCCGACGATATTCCCGAAGAGGTTCTGAAAAACCGCGACGGCAGCAGCGCGATTCCGCCGCTCTACGGTGCCCTGCTGAAGAACGAGCAGGATGTGCATATGCTCGAGCGCCTGGCCTTTATGGCGCGCCGGGAAAACCGCTGATCGGGCACCGTTCCCCCTGTGGGAGCCAGCCCTGCTGGCGATTTATTACCGCCGACAGGCACTGTTATCGCCAGCAGGGCTGGCTCCCACAAAAATCTGCAAATATCTGTTCGTAACTATGCTGATCGGATTTTTCCTCAACCTGCGCCGCTACAAACTGCCGGTCGCAATCACCGAGCTGCTGGCCCTGATCGAGGCGCTACAGCAGCGCCTGGTGTTTGCGAATCTGGAGGAATTCTATTTCCTCGCCCGCACCTGCCTGGTCAAGGACGAAAAGCACTTCGACAAGTTCGACCGCGCTTTCGATGCCTACTTCAAGGACCTGGAAACCCTCGACGATATCCTCGAGCAGATGATTCCCGAGGACTGGCTGCGCGCGGAATTTATGAAGCAGCTCTCCGATGAGGAAAAGGCAAAAATCGAGAGTCTCGGCGGCCTGGAAAAGCTGCTGGAGGAATTCCAGAAGCGCCTCGAGGAACAGAAGAAGCGCCACAGCGGTGGCAACCGCTGGATAGGTACCGGCGGCACCAGTCCCTTCGGCAACAGCGGTTATCACCCCGAGGGTATCCGTGTCGGCGGCAGCAGCAAGAACCGCTCGGCGGTCAAGGTGTGGCAGAAGCGCCAGTTCAAGAATCTGGACGACAGTATTACCCTGGGCACGCGTAATATCCAGGTGGCGCTGCGCAAACTGCGCAAGTTCGCCCGCACCGGCGCCGCCGAGGAGCTGGACCTGGACGACACCATTTCCTCCACTGCGCGCAACGCCGGCCTGCTGGATATCAAGATGGTGCCGGAGCGGCACAATGCGGTGAAGGTGCTGATATTTTTCGATGTGGGCGGTTCCATGGACCCCTATGTGCGCGTGTGCGAGGAGCTCTTCTCCGCCTGTCGCTCCGAGTTCAAGCACCTGGAGTATTTCTACTTCCACAACTTCGTTTACGAGCATGTGTGGAAGGACAACCAGCGCCGCTATTCGGAATCGACACCGCTGCTGGAAGTGCTGCGCACCTATGGCAAGGACTACAAGGTGATTTTTGTCGGCGATGCCTCCATGGCGCCCTACGAAATTACCAGCCGTTACGGCAGCGTCGAGCATATGAACGAGGAGCCGGGCTCCGCCTGGATGGAAAGGATCACCGACACTTACGGCAAACTGATCTGGCTAAACCCCATCGGCGAGGAATACTGGCAGTACACCCCCAGTATCGGCCTCACTCAGCGCCTGGTGGACGGGCATATGTACCCGATGACGCTGGAGGGGTTGGATAGGGCTATTGCCTATCTGATTAAAGGCCGCTGAACTTGATTTCCGGTTTCGTCATACCGGCGCAGAGCCTGTGCCGGACTTGATCCGGTACCGGTATCCAGTATTGTGGCACTTCGCTGTCTGCAGGTTCCGCAGCTGGATCCCGGAACGAGTCCGGGATGACGAATACGGGATGTTACTCACTAAAGTGCCGCGGCGGCGTGCCCTCGTGATCGGCGGTGATGCTGATCTCTTCCCTGGTGGTATCGGCCAACTTCACGTGGATCTCTTCGGCTCCGTGCATCCAGTCCACCAGCTTGTTGCGCAGGAAGAACAGGATGATGCCGGCCAATATCGCCGCGATGGCCACGCCACCGAAGGTGGCCAGGGGACCGGATTCGCCCACCAGCTTACCGATTTCCGCCGCACCCTTGTTGGCGATACCGATAAACGCAAACCACAGCCCCATCATCAGTGACAGGTAGCGCAGCGGCGACAGTTTGGTGACCATCGACAGGCCGATGGGGGACAGGCACAGCTCGCCGATGGTGTGGAAGATATAGGCGAAGATCAGCCACCAGGGACTGGCCTTGATGGTCTCCGAGTCGCCGATCTGTATCGCCGCGCCGCACATGGCGACAAAACCCAGGCCGAGGAAAATCAGGCCCATGCTGAATTTCGCCGGCGAGTTGGGCTCGCGGTCGCCGAGGCCGATCCAGATGCTGGCGATGATCGGCGCCAGGATGATGATAAACAGCGGGTTGACCATCTGTAGCCAGCTGGCGGGAATCTCCCAGCCGAATACGTTCAGGTCGGTGTTGTACTTGGCAAACAGGTTCATCGAGCCCGCCGCCTGCTCGAAGCCGGCCCAGAAGATCACCGTGAAGACACCGAGAATCAGGATTACCTTGATGCGGTCGCGCTCCTCCGGTGTCAGCGGTTTGTGCTTATCCTCCTCGCTCAGTTTTTTCAGGCCCAGCTGTGCCGAGGGCTTGTTGCCTATCTCGCCCAGGTAGTGCCTGGCCTGGGTCATCTGCAGTATCAGGCCCAGTAGCATGCCGAGGCCGGCGACAAAGAAGGCCAGCTGGTAGTTCACCTTCTCACCGATCCAGCCGATTACCAGGTAGCCGAGGATCGAGCCCAGGTTGATACCCATATAAAAGATCGTAAAGGCGGTATCGCGGCGCTTGTCGCCCTCGTCGTAGAGGTCGCCGACCATGGTGGAGATATTCGGTTTGAAGAAGCCGTTGCCGACGATCATCAGCGCCAGGCCCAGCCACAGCATATAAATCTCGCTGCCGTCCGGTAGCCACTTGTGGGGGAAGCCGAGGGCAAACTGGCCCAGCATCATCAAAACGCCGCCGAACATGATGCAGCGGCGCTGGCCCCAGATATTGTCCGCCATCCAGCCGCCGATGATCGGCGTCAGGTATACCAGCATCGCGTACCAACCCAGGTAGCTCAGGGCCTTGGACTGCAGCTCCGTATCGGACAGCTGTTCCCAGCCGAACACCGCCGCGGTTGCGGCGGAGGTGAGATAGAAGACGAAAATACCCCGCATACCGTAGTAGCTGAGCCGCTCCCACATCTCGGTGCCAAACAGCAGAAACAATCCCTTGGGGTGGCCGAGCATTTCGCCGGCACTTGCCGGGGGCTTGGGTTTCAGATCTTGCATAGATACAGCTCGCAAGTGGTGGGGTGTCCGCTGCCGGTTTACTTTTCCTTAGTAGGAGCGGCCCATGGCCGCGATCAATCTATCCGGGAACGCCGATGCACCGATCGCGGCAACCGCCATGGATGGCGGGAATGCCGATTGTGCATGGAGCACACAATCGGCCATGGGCGGATGGCCGCCCCGCCGCTCCTACAGGCACTGGGCAGGGCAGTCGACCTCAGTATAGTTCAGCGCCAGATTGTTCAAGCCTGCGCCAACGCGATGGGGCGGGTATAATCGCCCGTTTGCAGTTTTCTCCCGAACCATGAGTCATACCGATACCGACAGCTCCGTGAGCGCCCTGGAACAGCAGATCACCCGGTGTATGGGCGGCGATCGCTATCGCCTGCGCAAAACGCTGAACAACCTGCGCCGACGGCTGAAGGAGGGCAAGCCGGCGGACCGCATGCTCGGGCAGCTAGTGGAGCAGGTGGACGCGTCCCAGGCCCTGGCGGAGGCACGCCGGCAGAAGCTGCCGCAGGTGCACTGGCCGGAAGGGCTGCCGGTGGTGGCGCGGCGCGAAGAGATCGCCGAGTTGATTGCCGAACACCAGGTGGTGGTGGTCGCCGGCGAGACGGGCTCCGGCAAGACTACCCAGTTGCCGAAGATCTGCCTGGAACTGGGGCGCGGTATATTCGGCCAGATTGGCCACACCCAGCCGCGCCGTATCGCCGCACGCACCGTGGCTAATCGCATCGCCGAGGAACTGCAGCAGCCCCTCGGTGAATCCGTGGGCTACCAGGTGCGCTTTACCGATCATAGCACCGAGCACACCCATATCAAGCTGATGACCGACGGCATACTGCTGGCGGAAATTCAGCGCGATCCGCTGCTGAACAAATACGACACGCTGATTATCGATGAGGCCCACGAGCGCAGCCTCAATATCGATTTCCTACTGGGCTACCTGAAAACCGTGCTGCCAAAGCGCCCGGACCTGAAGCTGATTATCACCTCGGCCACCATCGACCTGGAGAAGTTCTCCCGGCACTTCGGCGATGCACCGATTATCGAGGTGTCCGGGCGCACCTACCCGGTGGATATCCACTACCGCCCGCCGCTCGATAGCGACCAGGACCTGAACGAGCAGGTAGTGGCCGCGGTGGAGGAGTTGCTGCGCGAAGAAAAGTCCAGTGGAAAGCGTGGTGGCGATATCCTGGTATTTATGAGCGGCGAGCGCGAGATCCGCGAGTGCCACAAGGCGCTGCGCGATGCCCAGCTGCCGCAGCTGGAAGTGCTGCCGCTCTACGCGCGCCTGAGCCTCGCCGAGCAGGCCAGGGTGTTTCACGGCCACAAGGGGCGGCGTATCGTGCTCGCCACCAACGTGGCCGAGACCTCGATCACCGTGCCCGGTATCCGCTACGTCATAGATCCGGGTACCGCGCGTATCAGCCGTTACAGCTACCGCAGCAAGATACAGCGGCTGCCGGTGGAGGCCATCTCCCAGGCCAGCGCCAACCAGCGCGCCGGTCGCTGCGGTCGCGTCAGCGCCGGCGTCTGTGTGCGCCTCTACGATGAAAAAGATTTCGCGCAGCGGCCGGAATTTACCGATGCGGAGATACTGCGCACCAATTTAGCCGCAGTGATACTGCAGATGTTGCAGATGCGTATCGGCGATATCCGCGATTTTCCCTTCGTGGATCCACCGGACGAGCGCCTGATCAATGACGGCTACAAGCTGCTGCAGGAGCTGCAGGCGGTGGATGCGGGCGGCAAGGTGACCCAGCAGGGCCGCGCCCTGTCGCGCCTGCCGCTGGACCCGCGCCTGGGCCGCATGCTGATGGCCGCCGCCACTAGCGGCAGCCTGAGGGAAATGCTGATCATCGTCAGTGCCCTGGCGGTGCAGGACCCGCGCGAGCGCCCGGCGGAAAAGCGCCAGGCCGCGGATGAGAAGCACAAACAGTGGCAGCACGAGCAGTCGGACTTCCTCAGCCTGGTGCAGCTGTGGGATGCCTTCGAGACCCAGCGCCAGGAGCTGAGCCAGAACCAACTGCGCAAATGGTGCCAGAAAAACTTCCTCTCCTGGCTGCGCATGCGCGAGTGGCGGGACATACACCACCAGCTGCGCGTCGCCTGCCGCGAACTGAAATTGAAAGAAAATGCCGAGGTCGCCGACGATTCGTCAAAAAACTATGCCGCCGTGCACAGCGCCATAGTGCCGGGTCTGCTCGGCAATATCGGCGTGCGCGATGAAAACAAGGAATTTATCGGCTGCCGCAATCGCCGTTTCCATATCTTCCCCGGCTCCGGCCAGTTCAAGAAGCCGCCGCGCTGGGTGGTGGCGGGTCAGCTGCTGGAGACCAGTCGCCTGTTCGCGCACACGGTGGCGAAGATAGAGCCGGACTGGGTGCTGGCCGCCGCCGAACACCTGGTAAAGCGCAACTATTCCGAACCCCACTACGACGCCCGCGGCGGCCGGGTGATGGCGTTTGAGAAGATCTCCCTCTATGGACTGGTGCTGGTGGAGAAGCGCCGTATCCACTACGGCAAGCTGGATCCGCAAACCTCGCGCGAGGTGTTTATTCGCCAGGCCCTGGTGGAGCAGCGCTACCGCGGCAAAGGAAAGTTCTTTAAACACTACACCGACCTGCTGAAAGATCTCGAAGACCTGGAGGCCAAATCCCGTCGCCGCGATATCGTCGTCGACGACCAGGTGATCTTCCAGTTCTTCGATGAGCGGCTGCCGCGAGATATCGTCAATCTGGCCGGCTTCGAACACTGGCGCAAGCAGGTCGAGGCGAAGGACCCGCAGCTGCTGTTTATCCCCCGCGACCTGCTGATGCTCTCGAGCGCCGAGCACGTGGGCGAGGCGCAGTTCCCGGATGAGTTGCGGGCGGGGGGTATCGAGTTCCCGCTCGGTTACCATTTCGAGCCGGGAGCCATCGACGACGGCGTCAGCCTGCAGGTGCCGGTGGGCGCCCTGCACCAGGTGCCGGCAGCGCGCCTGTCCTGGCTGGTGCCGGGACTGTTGCGCGACAAATGCATAGCGCTGGTCAAGGCTCTGCCGAAACAGTGGCGCAAACATTTTGTGCCGGTGCCGGCGGCGGTCGACGGGGCGCTGCCGCGGCTGCAGCCGGACAAAGTGCCCCTGTGGCAGTCGCTGGCAAAAGAGCTCAAGCGGCAGACGGCCCAGGAGCTGCCGGATGCCGCCTGGGAATCGGCGGAGCAGTCCCTGGAGGATTTCTACCGCTTCAATATTCAGGTGCTGGACGAGGAGGGCAAACTGCTCGACCAGGGCCGCGACCTGCCCGGGCTGCAGACCCGCTACAAGGACCGGGTGCAGAAGGAACTGGCCAGTGCCGGCGATGACTTCGAGCGCGATGGTATCACCCGCTGGGATATCGGCGACCTGCCCGAGACCCACACGCTGCAGCAGGGCGCGCTCAAGGTGCGCGCCTATCCGGCGCTGGTCGAGGAGAGAGAGAGCGTCTCCCTGAAGTTGCTCGACAACCCTGCAGAGGCGCAGAGGCTCAGCCGCGCAGGTATCTGCAGACTGGCGCTGCTGCACCTGCCGGAGCCGGTCAAATACCTGCGCAAGGAGCTGCTGCGGGGCAAGGAGCTGGGCCTCTCCGCCGCCGACCTGGGCGGGCGCGAGGAGGTGGCCGACGATATCCTGCTGGCGGCCGCGCGCGAGGTCTTCTGGCCCGACGAACAGTGGCCGCGCACCGAGGCGGAATTTCTCGCCGCGCTGGAGAAGAGCGCTGAGCTGGTGGGGGTGGCCCAGGACATCGCCGAACTGCTGGTGAAGGCGCTGGCGCAGCTGGTGCCGCTGCGCAAGCAGATCAAACAGCAGAAAAGCCTCACTGTCGCCATGGCCGTGGGGGATATTCAGCAACAACTGGCCGGCCTCTTCTATCGCGGCTTCCTGTTCGATACGGGGCTTCTGTGGCTGCGCCAGTACGGCCGCTACCTGAAGGGCATAGTGTTGCGTCTGGAAAAGGCCGCGCTGGACCCGAACCGCGACCGCCGCCTGCAGGCGGAATTCCACCAGGCCGCCGAGCCCTACCTGGCGCTGGCGGAGCGCCGGGACTCCAGAAGCCTCGCCGCCGAGCCACAGCTGGCGCAATACCGTTGGTCACTGGAGGAATTCCGCGTCTCGCTCTTCGCCCAGACCCTGAAGACCCAGATGCCGGTATCCGCCAAGCGGTTGCGCAAGCTCTGGAGCGAGGTAGAGCAGTCCATCGCCCTGGGCTGAGTCACAGGGCATTGGGCCGGGGCTCTCCTCCTCCAAATAAACTGCTCTGGCGCTGTAACAATCCCGTCCCTACGGCGACGAACAGGGAGAGAAGGGCGCCGACCCTGGTCCCGTCTCAACTTTGTGACTGATTCCCTCTCTGGAGCGCTATACTCCTGCGGAAGATTGTCACGTCTTGACGTGTTTTTCATTACACAGGGTTTTTATCAGGAGAATTTTTATGAGCAAGAAGAATCTTTCCCCGGTAGCTGCGGCCGTTGGTGCTGCATTCCTGGCGTCGGCTGCGATGAATGTTTCCGCCTCTATGGACAGTGGCGCTAATCCATTCGCCGCCGAGGAATTGTCCTCCGGTTACAATCTGGCCATGCAGGATGATGAGGGCAAGAAAAAAGAAGGCAAGTGCGGCGAGGGCAAGTGCGGCGAAGACAAGAAGAAAAAAGAAGGTAAATGCGGCGAAGGCAAATGCGGCGAAGACAAGAAGAAAAAAGAAGGTAAATGTGGCGAAGGCAAGTGCGGCGAAGGCAAGAAGAAAGAGGGCAGCTGCGGTAATTAAACCGTTACCGGTGGGGGCGCTGTCTGCTGTATGACTGCGCCCCTGCCAATAAATTTACCTGAATATAATCTATGACGACTCCCGCCATACCCCATCATCCGGTCACAGGTGCCGGCCTCGGACTGCGCCGCTCGATGATGGGCGAAGACCTTGCCGACGACGCGGTGGATTTTCTCGAAGTGGCGCCGGAAAACTGGATAGGTGTCGGCGGGCGCCTGGGGCGCTGGTTTCGTCAACACACCGAGCGCTTTCCGTTTGTGATTCACGGCCTCTCCCTGTCGATCGGTTCACCGGCGCCACTGGACCTGGAGCTGGTCAGGTCCATCAATCGGTTTATCCGTGAGCACGATATTCGCTGCTACAGCGAACACCTCAGTTACTGCTCCGACCACGGCCACCTGTACGACCTGCTGCCGATTCCGTTTACTGCCGAGGCGGTGACCTATGTGGCCGGGCGTATTCGCAGGGTACAGGATATTCTCGAGCAGCGTATCGCCATGGAGAATGTCTCCTACTACGCCGCCCCAAGGGTTGACGGCCGGCAGGAAATGACCGAACTGGAATTTCTGAACGCGGTGCTGTGCGAAGCCGACTGCGACCTGCTGCTCGATATCAACAATATCTATGTCAATACCATCAACCATCGCTACGATCCGCTGGAGTTCCTGCGCGGCCTGCCGACGGAGCGCATCCGTTACGCCCATGTGGCCGGCCACTACGATGAGGCAGAGGACCTGAAGGTGGATACCCACGGCGCACCGGTGATAGACCCCGTGTGGCAACTGCTGGCGCAGGCCTACGCCACACACGGCCCGCTGCCGACGCTGCTGGAGCGGGATTTCAATATTCCGCCGCTGCCGGAACTGCTGGGGGAAGTGGACAGGATCCGGAGCCTGCAGGTCGATCAAACGGCGGAGGTGCTGCATGTCGGCAGCCGCCGATAAGACGATGCGCTTCCAGCGGCTACAGCAGGCCTTTGCCGCTCATTTGCGCGCCCCGGATCAATGCGAACCGCCGCCACATATCGAAGACAGGCGCATGGGCATCTACCGCGACCTGATCTACAACAATATCGAATCCTTTATCGCCGGCGGCTTCCCGGTACTGCGCAGTCTCTACAGCGACGAGCGCTGGCACCGGTTGGTACGGGACTTTGTCGGGCGCCACGTCTCCCGCAGCCCCTATTTCCTGCAGATCAGCGAAGAATTCCTGGCTTACCTGCAGAATGAGCGCGGTCTGGTGGCCGGCGATCCGCCTTTCCTGCTGGAACTGGCCCACTACGAGTGGGTGGAGCTGGCGTTGGATGTGCACGAGGCGGAGTTTCCCGCGGGCCTGGAAACTGAGGGCGATCCGCTGGCGCAGATCCCGGTGGTGTCGCCGCTGGTGTGGAGCCTCAGCTACCGCTATCCGGTGCATCGCATAGGTCCGGCGTTCCAGCCCCAGGAGCCGCCGCAAACCCCCACCTTCCTACTCGTTTACCGCGATCGTGACTATGAAGTCGGATTTATGGAAATCAATGCGGTCACCGCTCGGCTGCTGCAGCTGGCGGAGGGGGGGGAGCTCTGCGGGCGCCGGTTGCTGGAAAACCTGGCGGCGGAGATGCCCCAGGCCGACAGTAAAGCCCTGGTGGAATTCGGCCGCGGGCTGCTGCAGAAGCTGCTGCGCGCCGGTGTTATCGCCGGCCTGCGCCCCGAGTGTGGTGTAACGTACTAAATGTGGTTATCAGAGCCCCCCAAATTGTTCACAGTTAGGCGCCGCTCGCAGGGAATGGCGTGCCCTTTTCAAGAGCGGCAACGCCGCAGTGGACGATTTGGGGGGCTCCCTTCAGGCGGCCTGCTGATAACCACATTTAGTACGTTACACCACACCAGCCCTTGCCCGAATCTCCATAATCGTTGATCGAAAGCAGCTGCTATGCTGCCGAGGGTGGTTTACATAATGCGGGGGCGTTAGAATCCTTGCACTGTAAATTCATTAGAGAGGAGCAGGGTTTTGCTGGGACGCACAGTTATCTCGCCCTGGTTGATTGCCGCGACACTGGCCGCCGCGCCAGTGCTGTCAACGGCGGCGCAGGATCCTTTTGCGGAGACGGAACAGGAAGTTCCGGCGCCGCAGCAACAGGGTATTGACGCACCGCAGGCGCCGACCGAACAAAGTGGTTCCGGTGCCAGCGATGCTGCGCAGGCCGATGGCGGTGACCCCTTTGCCGAAGGTGGCGGGGAGGGCGACAGCGGTGCCGGAGAGACTTCGGCACTGGAAGACGAGTACGGCTTCGATCCGGCGGATGAGTTCGCCAGTGATGAAGAGCCGGCCGCGCGCGATCCCTGGGAGGGTTTCAACCGCGCCGTCTTCCGCTTCAACGACAGCGCCGACCGCTGGGTACTGAAACCGGTAGCCACCAGTTACCGGCAGATTACCCCCATCTTCATGCAGCACGGGATCAGCAACTTTTTCGGTAACCTGCGCGAAGTCACCAACACCTTCAACAGCGCCCTGCAGGGCAAGTGGGGCCAGGCGGGCAACGATGCCGGTCGCTTCCTGGTCAACAGCACTGTCGGCGTAGCTGGTCTGTTCGATGTGGCCGAGCATATGGGCCTGGATCCCAGCGACGGCGAGGATTTCGGCCAGACACTGGCGGTCTGGGGAGTGCCCTCGGGTCCCTACCTGGTACTGCCCTTTATGGGACCGTCCACCGCGCGCGATATTCCCGGCGAGGTAGTGGACTGGTATACCAATCCACTCACTTATGTCGATCATGATGCCACTCGCTATGCCCTGAAGTTCACCGATCTGGTGCAGACCCGCGCCAGCCTGCTGAAGGCGGAAACCCTGCTGCAGGGCGATCGCTATGTACTGTTGCGGGACGCCTACCTGCAGCGTCGGGAATACCTGATCAACGACGGCGAGCTGGAGGATGATTTCGGCGGCGACCTGGAAGATGAGTTCGACTTCTGAAGCCTGCGCAGCCCTCACCCATAATCAAAGAGCCGCTCAATGGCCGGCCGCAAAAGCCTGTTACTGATTGAGGAAGACCAGCGCTCCCGCGATTTCGTGCGGGGCGCCCTGTCGCGCCTCGGATTTGAGGTGGTGGTGGCGCAGAGCGGTGTCGAGGGCGTAGGCCGGTTTGCCCCGGGGTTGTTCAGCCTGGTGATCACCGACCTGCACCTGCCGGATATGGGCGGCCTGGAAGTGCTGCGCAAGATCAAGCATCTGTCGCCGGATACCGCGGTAGTGGTACTGGCCTCCGACAGCGAAGTCAGCGACGTGGTACAGGCGCTGCGCCTGGGTGCCAGCGACTACCTATTGAAACCCCTGCAGGACGCCGCGGTCATCGACCACGCCGTCTGTCGCATTACCAATGCCGAAACCCTGGAGCTGCAGAACCGCGAGTACCGGGAAGAGTTGGAGCGGCGCAACCGCGAACTGCGCGACCACGTAGAGCTGTTGCAGCGGGACCAGCAGGCCGGGCGCCTGTTGCAGCAGCATCTATTGCCGCGCACACCCTATCAATACCCGGGCGGTATAGAGGCCGCCTACCGCCTGAACCCCTCCCTGTATCTCAGCGGCGATTTTGTCGACTACGGACTCTTCGGCGAGCGCTTCGTTGCCTTCTACCTGGTGGATGTCTCCGGCCACGGCGTCTCCTCGGCGCTGGTCACGGCGCTGATCAAGCACAGCATCATGCACCTGCTGCGCGAAAAACCCCTGTTTGCGCAGTTGGACACTCTCGACAGCGACCTGTTGGATATCCTCGGCATGATCAACAGCGAGCTCCTCTCCACCCGCCTGGACAAGCACGCCAGTATGTTCGTGGGGGTGATCGACGGCCGTGCCCGGCAGCTGCACTACGCTGTCGCCGGCCAGGTACCCATGCCGGCCCTGATCACCGCCAGCGGCGCCGACTGGCTCCCGGGTAAGGGGCGGCCGCTGGGACTGTTCGAGCAGGGCAACTGGCAGGTCATGCGTGCGAGCCTGCCGCCGAGCTGGCGCCTGGTGGCCTGTTCCGACGGTGTGCTGGAGCTGCTCGAGGGGGACCTGCTGCAGAAAGAGGCCCGACTGTTGCAGGCGATAGATCACAGCCGCGGCGACCTGGACAGCCTCTGTACCGAGCTGCACGTGGACACCTCCGGGGCCCTGCCGGACGATGTCACTATACTGACCCTACGCCAAGGCTGAGCTTGCCCGGTTGGGCGTAGGGGGGCGCCGCGCGCACCACTGGTTTCACCACCGGGATCGAGGCGCACCCTGCGGACCGAACCTGAAATGACCGACCAGTCCCGCACTGCTGGCCCCGGTACCCTTGCCAGCCCCGACCGGCAGGAGTAAGCTCCGCCCACTTTACGCACAAACGTGAACGACGGGACCACCCTGCCGTCGGCAGTTGTGTTCTCTACAAGTGAACTTTCGCCATCCGCCCGCGCGCAGTACTTGCCGCAGCGCGGATGTGCCAGGGGTTGTTATGCAGTCCGGGCAAATTATGGTTGGCGCCCACGAGGGCATCTACGTCATCAAGCTGGTGGGTGATGTGCGCCTCAACCTGTGCACCTCGTTCGATAACTTTATCGACAATATGTTTACGCACGACGACTTCACCGACGTGGTGTTTGACCTGCACAGTGCTGAGGGCGTCGACAGCACCACCCTGGGGCTGATGGCCAAAATAGCCATCCGCGCCCTGGAACGGGGCTGCCAGAAACCCCTGGCACTGTCTGCCGACGAGGGTATTCGCCACCTGCTGGATGCGATGGGATTCGACGCCCTGATCGAGCTCAGCGACGAGCAGCGCGATTTCGCCGCCGAAACCAAGCCGCTGCAGTGCAAGACCCCGGATGAGTGCGCGGCGCGGGAAAAGGTACTGGAAGCCCACCGCGTGCTGATGAGCATGAACGAGCAGAATGCGGAGACCTTCCGCGACCTGGTACACACCCTCGAGTTGGAGTGCGAGCCGATGGGCAAGCCGTCGGCGCGGATGCACTGAACAATCTCCTCTTCCCCGATTGAAACCGCATGCGGCGGGCAAGCCCTGCTTGCTTCCGGGACAGTCAATTGCGCTGGAGCATGAAGGTTCTGTACTCGAGTTTGTCCATCAAGTTGGAAAGCAAATAGATCCCCAATATGCTGACCAGCGTCATGGAGAGTGCGAAGCCGTAGCCAAAAAAATCCACCCCGAGATGAATGCTGATATAACTCAGCAGGCCGTTGCTGAGCAGAAAGAGGCTGCAAAGGCCGAGCGCCATTTTACGGGCGTCCAGGTAGAAGAGCACATTGAGGATGGACAGGAAAAGCACCTGCATACCGACACCGACGATGTCAATGTAGAGCAGGGGCGCGTACAGGGTGGATATGCCGAATGCACGCAGTATCGACTCGCTCCACAGTAGCAGTAACACAATGGTCATGCCCTGCACCTTGAAAATCTCGTAAATCCCCTGCCGGGCGGTCGCGACCATCTGCTCCTTGCGATAGTAGATATACTGCAGCGTATCTCCCTCGCGAACCGCTCGGTAGAAGAGGTCGTACTGCTCGGCAAAATCTGTCTCCATGCGCACGAGAAATACCGCCATGCCGGGGATAATGGAGAGATAAGCGAGAAAAATGGGGAAATCGTATATGACCGATGCGCGCAGGGGGCCTATGATCGCCTGTGAGGTATCCGGGTGAAACCAGAAGATGAACTTGTCAATCCACACGCCGGCATTGAAGAAGAGCCCGGTAAATGCCAGGCTGACAAAAACCTGCCCCCCCTTGAGAAAGTCGAAGGCCACCAGCTGGTCGCCCGGATATTCCCTTACGATCAGAAACAGAAAACTGAAGAGCAGAAATCCGTGCCCCAGCAGTACGCCGCCCAATAGCCCCTCGAGCCCAAACCCTGCCAGGGACAGGGCGCCGATTACCGCGATGGTATAGCCGACAGAGAACAGCAGCAGTATCTGCGTGTAGGCCTTCATGCTGGACAGGAAAATCAGCACTATCCACAGGTTGCACAATACAAGAAAATTCGCGTGCATGAGCAGCACATACAGGGTCGACTGCCCTGTGAAGAGGCTGAGGATCGGTACGGCGATAATCGTCGCGGACACTGAGACCACCAGCAGCGCACCGATAATATTGGGCAGGATGATACTTTGCTTCTGCTCGTAAAGGCGGTCGGCGACGAATCGGGTAAACAGCAGTTGCAGCACACCGGTGAGCGTCAGTGAAGAAGCCATCAGGTAGGTCACTGACACCAGGAACTGGACGATGGCTGCGGATGGCACCACCAGCCCCAGACTGATCACGCCGATGACCATGACCGCCAGTATCGACAGCACCCAGGGGCCGGAACTGATAAGCCCGGCAAAGCCATAGGCCTGCAGTACAGAAAGGAAGGTATCCTTTTCCAGGATCTTGCGGATTTCAAACCCTATGCCGGCCATGACTGCTCCAGCGTTTGTCGATAGATTTCCCGGTAACTGTCAAACATCTTGCTCTGTGTGTAATAGCGCCTGACTCTTTCCAGGCCGGCGCTCTGTGCCTGGTGCCACAATTGATCGTCGCGCAGGAGCCGCAGTGCGGCGTCGGCAGTGGCATCCGGGTCGGCAATTGGTACCACTGCACCGGCCGGCCCCAGGCCCCTGTCCTCTTCATTTTGCCCCTCAATCAGTTCCCGGCAGGAACCGACATCCGTCGCCAGGCAGGGGAGACCCGAGGCGTAGGCTTCCAGGATCACCAGTGGCAGCGCTTCGCTAATCGAAGTCAGAACCATGAGACCCAGTTGCGGGATAATATCGGCAATATTCTGGAAACCGAGGAACTTGACCCGGTCCTCCAGTCCCAGGCTGGCCACCAGTTCCCGGCATTCCTGCACGTACTGCGGATCTTCGTCTTCCGGTCCGACTATCCATCCCTCCGCATCGGGCATTTCATTGCATATCGAGCGCATCGCGCGAATAAAGGTCTTGATATCCTTGATGGGAACCACCCGGCCGATCAGGCCGAGTACCTTGGGCAGGGTGGCCGGGCGCGCGGTGAGCACCGACTCGAAGCGCTCCAGGGAAATGCCGTTGGGCACAACCCGGGTGCGCTCCCGCTGCGCCCCATCCTGCACCTGCCGTTCGCGGTTGCCCTCATAGAGGGAAACGATCGGGTTGGCGGCCTGGTAGGCCAGGGTCCCGATGACTTCGTAGAAGCGAATCCACATCTCGCGGATATAACCCGAATCCGCGTGCAGGGTCACACTGAGTTCCTCCTGCGGGTCTTTGATCCAGCCGGCCTGCGCCAGGTCGATCTTGCGCTCCTTGGTATAGATGCCGTGCTCCGTCAGTACGTAGGGGTAATTCCGCCGCGACTGCAGTATCGAGCCCAGCAGGCCGGCGTAGCCGGTGGAGACCGAATGAATGGCGCGCACCGAAGGCATATGGTCCGCGATTTTCGCCAGGGTAAACAGGGGCGCATGCATGGTGCGGACCGTCCAGAAATAGTCGACGAAGGACGGCCCTGTACAGAATTTCAGGTACTTGTCGGTGATGACTTCCCAGGAGGCTTCGCTGTGCAGAAAGTCGGCATGGGTAATGCCGCCCTCTTTGCCCAGGTTTTCGAACACCCGCGCCAGCAGATCCCGCGGTACGGATGCGGCATCCCGCTTGAACTGTTCCTGCATGATGGAGACGTCAGCGAAGGCCTCGCGATTGCCCGCCCGTTTGACGGGCTTTGACTCCTGCCAGGAATCCATCAAGTAGTGGACTTCCAGATGTTTTACGTTCGGCGGCAGTTCATACTGCATCTCCCCGTAATCGGATTTCTGTCCGCCGAGGAACACCAGGGCAAAGGTGAATTCCGGCAGTCCGGTGATAATCTGGTGCACCCAGGAGGAGACGCCACCGCGGATATAGGGGTAGGTGCCTTCCAGCAGCAGGCCGATATCCGCAGTGGGCGCTTGCACGGGGCAATGGTTGCCTGATTCGTGTGAGCTAGTCATGTTAACCAATACTTTAAAATGGGTTGCATGGTCGGTGTCTGCTTGTCGCTGCGTGAGTAGATACGCAGGTAATCTTCCACCTGGTGAAAGTCCCCGGATATGAAAGCCACTTCCGCCAGATAGGGGGCGACTTCCGCCTCCGCCATGCCTTCATTGAGCGCCGCCTCAAACATGGCTTTCGACTCGCTGAGCTTGCCGGCTTCACCCAGAATCCTGCCGTAGAGTTTCAGCGCCGGCGCAGCTCTTTTGATCTCAAGTGACTTGGCGATATGCGCCTGCGCCTGATCCAGCATGTGCCGGCGCACACCTCCCTGGGCCAGGTCCAGGTAGACCAGTTCCCAGTAGTTGCTGGCGATCAGGTGGTGCAGGATGCGCTGGCGTTTCCTGCTAACGGTATTCCGCAAAACCTTCAGGTGTTGGTGAATGTTTTCGCTGATGCTCTTTTCCTTGGTATCCAGCATCGAGTAGGCCAGCAGGCGCACGTCGTCGACCGGATCCTTGAGCGCAAAGCGCAACAGGCTTATGGCCTGTTTCTCCGGCATTTGCTTCGTCGATAACACGGCCTTCAGTCGCTTCTCCGGGGTAGAAGCGTGCTTGATGATCTGGGCCAGGCCGCCGTGGCTGTAGATCGGGTAGCTATCCAGGTCCATGGGCTTGAACGGCAGCTCCGGAATGGTGGTGGTCTGCCAGGGGGGCGTCCGCTTCTCCCGTGGCAGGTAGAGCGCAAGCAGCATGGAGGAGGAGAGCCCGAGAGTGCCTATTGCCGGCATGCAGAACTGGAAGGAGAGCAAGAACAAGTAGCTTCTCGCCGCGGGATATCGAAAGCGGCGCGGCAGCAGTCGCCAGAGTAAAACGGAATACATGGCCGCGGCAGTGCCGTGCCCGATCAGGAATATCGGCAGGCGCATCCAGAGAGGCAGGGGGGATAGCAGGCCGCCGATGGCGGCGGATTCAAGCAGGCTCGCCTGAACGACTAACCAGCGGGTGTCCATCGACCAGTTGCTCCTGTAAAAATTCTGACAGCGTTTCGTGGCTGCCGATATTGCAGCGCGCGATTTTTATGCTGCCGTTGTTCAGGGGGTAACCCAGGCTGTGTTCGAAGGACTTTCCCAGGCGCGCGAAGAAACCGTCTACGCCGTCCGGGTCGGTCAATGGCAGAAGTAGCGCTATAGCGGGGTTCGTTCCGTCGTAAAACTCGTGAACGATATCCAGCCCCCGGCACAGCTGCCGGATGATACTGGACAGTTGCGCATTCTGGTCGACCTCATGGCACCGGAAGATTGCCAGCCCCGTGTCCAGGCCGAAGTGTTCGGCATCGTGACAGGCGCGCTCCAGGTTCAGTAAGAACTTGGTGGTGTTGGTGTCCTGCAGCTGCCCGAGCTTGCGGTGAGCCTGCACCAAATCGGCCAGGTGGCCCGCCAGTACCGCGAGCAGGCGCAGGGATGTAACGTGCAGGGAGAAAAACGGCAACGCCTTGACAGTGACGACGGCCACAAAGCGGCCGCTGGAATCGATAAATGGCACGCAAACCATGTAGCGGCTGTTGTATTTCTTGCCCTGCCGCTCATCTTCGGGGCGCACACTGGTGGTTTCGCCCGTCTCCAGGCAATGCAGCAGCAGTGGATCGTCGTCGACGAATTTGCTCTCTTCCCCGAGTTTTGCCAAACACTCTGGCTCGATCTTTTTGCCATCGGTCAGGTGCAGGCTGGCCTGCTGGACATTCCCGTATTCCGCGAAGAGCCCCAGTATTTTGCCCGCCACCTGTGGCGACAGGGACTCAGAGCGCGGCATGCCACCGATGGTCCTGCGCATGCTGACAAGCGCCTCGCGCAGGCTGAATGAATTTCCCACCAGGCGTTGCTCCAACCGGTCATGGGAGACCTTCAGCAGGTGGTAGCTGCGGGTGAATTCGTCCAGCCGCAGCTGCCGGTAGTTGTTGGCTTCCTGCAGGCGCACCAGCTGTCGCGCCCAGATATCGCGGAACTCCCCCACTATCATGGCCAGGATCAGCGTGCCCAGTGCATGTCCCAGTAGTGTTGCCTCGGTGTTCCATAGCCCCATGCGCTGACTCAGCTCCATGGCACCGACGAGCAACACCGCGCTGACCAGGCCGTGCTGGAAGCCGTAGTGCAGGCTCGCCAGCAGCGGAGCAATCAGCGGCCAGGGAAAGCCGCTTTCGACAAAAAACGGGTCCTGCGGATGGATATATATGGCCAGGGCGATGCCTGCGACCATTATCCCCAGTATTTCCGCCCAGGATTGCCAGCCCGGTGCTTTTTCTCGATTCGGGGTTAGGGTGGGACTGAATTCCATCGGGCGCGGTTACTCTTTTTCCAGTGGCAGATCATCGATCAGGTCTTCGATCAGGCGGTGCATGGCAACCGCCACGCCTTCGCGTCCCCAGCCGGTGCGCGCGCCGCTGGCGGACCAGAGGACTGCCTTGGTATCGGCGTCGATCACACGCAGGCTGAGACCGATGGCCGGCTCGCCGTCCAGGCCCGCCTTGTAGCGCCATTCGTCCACCGTGCCGGTCAACCAGTAGCGCGCCCGTTGCGTGCCGGCCCAGCCCCTGGCTTCCTCGAAGCGCTGCTGGTCGCTGTGCAGGCCGATGGCCTGCTGCGGCAGGTTTTTCGGGTACTCGGCGAGATTGGCCACGCCTTCGGCGCGCAGCTGCGACACCAGGATGGACTCGGTGCGCTCGCCCGCCAGGGGTGCCTGGGACAGGTTCACCACCGGGAGCAGCAGCCACTCTGCCTCTTCGTTCAGCGGCTGGGCGCGGTAGACTTTCTGCGTACTGCAGGCGCAGAGGCAGAGCAGAAGCGGTACTGCGAGAAGCAGTCGGGAGCGGATTGTCATCAGTGGTTTCCTCGGCTATCGACCAAAATACTTGCTGTAATTCAGATAAACGGAGCCCGCCTTATCGCCGCCGGCACGGGCATTGGAAAACTGCGCCTGCAGGCTCAACTCGTCATCGCCGAACAGCCGCCAGCCGACGCCAGCGCTGATCGCGAAGTCCATCTTGTTCTGCAGACAGTCCCAGCCACTGCTCAGGTCGGCAAAGTAGTGGGGGGAGGGGGCAGTCTGGGTGATTTCACCAGGGCGGCTTCGCCGCCAGCTGCTGCCGATGCCGATGCGGCAGTACTCGTCGGCAACCAGGGTGGCGGCGCTCGGGATTGCGGTGAAATAGGGATGCAGGCGCTCGCTGATCCTGTCCTCGAGCCGGTTGTCCATCCAGGTCAGGTCAGCGTGCAGGGACCAGTCGGGATCGGTGAATTGCAGCTGGTGCTGCCAGCCGAGCTGCAGCCGGTAGCCCTGCGCCAGGGCTGCGCCATCAAAACTCCGGTAGTCGCTCCAGCGCAGGCGCCCGAAGCCGCGATTGTGCCGGTCCAGTTGGTAGTCGAGGCCACCCTGCACGCCGCTCCGGTAGCCCAGCTGGTAAAAGCTGGCAGAGATGGCGTCCCGCTGGCCGTAGCCGATCTGCCAGTTGCCGCTCAGGCGCTGGTCGAATATCGAAGCGGATCCGGCCGCAAAGCCGTGGATATTTTTCGCGGTGCGATCGGAACCGGTCAGACGCCACCAGTATTTCTCCGCCCCATGCAAAGATTCGCCGTGCAGCTGCCAGTCGGATTCGGGTGCGAAGACATCCCGCAACAGCCGGCTGTCCGTGCGCGGCGTCAGCCTGTTGAGGTCGAGCTGTAGGAAGGCGTTGCCGCTCGCGCGCGCAAACCGCAGGGCACTCTCTCCCAGGTCGAGCTCGCCGATGGAACGCCGGCCGTGGCGCAGGCGCGCGCCGTTGGGCAATTCCGGGCGCAGGCCGGTCACCATCTGTCGCAGCTGTTGCCCGGTGGCCTCGCCGATGTGCGGGCCCAGCTGCGACAGGCCGAATTCCAGGGCCTGGCCGTTGAGCCCGAGTGCGCGCAGTGCGGCCACGCGGTCCGCCGGCGGCAGTTGTCGCGCGCTGAACACCAGCTGCTGCAGCGCATCGCGTTCGCGCTGCGACAGCGCCCGGCTCAGCTGCTGCCAGCCGGGCAGCTCGATCCGCCCGCTGTGGGCCCGGGCCTGCAGGATTTCCGCGTCCAGGGTGCGGCCGTCTCGAATACACCACTCCAGTAGCAGGGGAAGCCAGGCGGCGTCGACGGGCGCCGGACTGTCCGGCGGCGCCACCGATGCCAGCTCCCGCCAGGCGAGCAGCTCGCCCTCCAGTTCGGCCAGCAGTCGCAGGCGCAGTTGCCGCTCCTCGCCCCCGCCGCCGCCGGTATTCTCGAGGCGCGCCTGCAGCATACCCAGTATCCGCTGTTTGACCCGGTAGGCGTCGTTGTAAAGGCCGGCCTGTTGCAGCGCGTCGGCGTAGCCGGAGAGCCACAGCCAGTCCGACTGCTTTTCGGGCAGCGCCAGGCCGTACCAGTGGAGTGCCTCGGAGTAGCGTTGCAGACTGTGCCAGCCGGCGCCCATCACATGCCAGAGCTGCCGCTGCGCCACCGCGTCGGCGCCGGCGGTGCGCAGGCTGCGTTCGAGTTGCGGGCCAAAACGCGGACCGCTGTCGATCAGAAACCAGAGCAGCGCCTGTAGCGCTTGCGGGTTGTCGGGCTCACTGTGCACAGCTGCCTCGAGGTAGCCGAGCGCCCGAGTATCCATCCCGTGGTGCTGCGCGTGGCGGGCCGCCAGCAGCTGAAAACCCGAGCGCTCGCGCAGGGCATCGACCCCCTGTGCCTGGTGCATCAGCCCGTCGGCGATATCCCAGTGCTCGAGGGCGATGCTGTGCTGCAGCGCGGCCAGCAGGTACCTGGGGTTGCGGTGGTTTTCCCAGCCCTGCCGCGCCAGCCGCAGCCCCTGTTCGCGATCGCCCCGGTACTGCGCCAGCTGCAGGGCGCGTTCGGTGGCGGCGGCCGACAGCTGCGCCTCGCTATTCAGCAGCCTGCTGTAGGCCTGCTCCGCCAGCTCGATTTCATCCAGGACCCAGGCGATCTCGGCCACCATGCTCCAGTAGTCGTGATCCAGGTGATCGCCGCCGCCCCCGCGCGGGGACTGCAGCAATTGCAGTGCCTCTTCCGGTTGGCGGAGCTCCCACTGCAGCCGCGCCATATCCATCGTCTCCCCGACGGTGGGGCGGAACTGCAGGGCAAACTGCCGGTCCAGCGCGGTTGCCCGATCGAACTGCAGCGTGTCGACCAGCAGCTGTCGCCGCAGCCACCAGGCGTGCCGGTGCCGTGGATAGCGGTCGATATAAGCGGCCAGGGCCAGCTCCGCTTGGCCGGTGCCCAGTTCGGCGAGCAGCGCATCCAGGTAGCGCTGCAGCTCTTCGTCACTGAGTGGCCGGTGTCGGGCCAGGAGTCCGTAGGCCCTGATCTGTTCACGATGTCGCTGCAGCGAAACGGCCAGGCCGCTGGCCTCCTCGGCGGCCCTGGCATGTCGCGCCTGCTCCGCCAGTTGGAGCCACTGGTGCAGTGCCTTTTCCGGCTCGCCGTTCCAGCCGTAGAGTTGTGCCACCCGGACCTGCAGCTCCGGTGCCAGGGACTGTGCGCTCGCCGCCCAGGTGTCGGCAATTTCCTGCGCGGACACAAGGTCGCCGCCGGCGACCAGGATTTCAAAAAGCAGCAGATCGAGCTGGTGGTCTGCGGGTTCCTGGGCGCGCAGGGACCGCGCCCAGAGGCTCGCACGCTGCAACTGGCCGTTCTGTCGCCCGATATCTATGGCCAGGCGCAGCAGCGCCGGATTCTGCGGGAATGTCTTCAGGTAGGCCGCAACCTCGCGGTAGGCCCGTTGCGGCTGGCCGGCCTGCAGCAGTACGTGGACATGGGCCGCGGCGATATCGGCCGCTTCCTGCCCCGTGCCGCTGTGCTGGAAGGCCGCGCGGTAGAGGGTGACCGCTCGCTCGTACTGCTGGTCAGCCAGGTGGTTTTGCGCGGCCAGTATTCTCCAGTCGCGCGCCGTCTGCTGCTCGTCGAAGCTGTCGCTCAGAAGCGAGAGTGCCCGGGCTCGCAGGGCGGGCGTCGGCAGGCCGAGCAGTGTGTCCCGCAATGGCGCCGGGCGGACTTGCAGTGGACCAAGTTCGCGCAGGCGTTCAAGCGCACTGTTCAATTGTGCCGCCGCGCCGGCACCGCCGTATTGGCCGGCCTGTATCTGCCGCACCAGGATTTCCACGGCAACCAGCGACGCCTGCAGGCGATCCTGCGCATCTGCGCTCGCCAGCAGCGGGGGCAACAGTTCCGCTGCTTTTTCCAGCTCCCCAAAGGCGAACAGTTGCCGCGCCAGCAGCAGGCGCAGTTCGCGGTTGTCCGGCTCCGACTGCAGGCGGATCTTCAGGTACTCGATGGCCAGTGCGTCGGGTTGTGCATCTTCTTCCAGGGACTGGGTGGCCCTGTTCCTGGGAAACAGCTCGATCAGGGTGGCCACGACGACAATCACTATCACGACAATGCCGGAGGGGCTGATCAGGCGCTTGCCGCTATTCAGAGTTGCTACAGACAATGCGCGCCGCCCCCGCCGTTGGTTTGTCGAGCGCAAAGGCATGCCGATAACCCTCTGACACCGCCGGCACCAGGTCGTCGCCGATATGCAGGGCGCACTCGCCCCGCAGTTGGGCCACTGTCAGCCGCGTAGCCATCTCGGTTTGCAGTGCCAGTTCGATAGCATTGTCGCCGGCCTCCCAGGAGTGGATACGACCACCAAATTGCACCAGGTGCGGCTGGGCGGGCTGACTCCCCGTTGTGGTGAGCAGGGCTCGCGCCGCCGACAGGTGCAGATAGCGGCCGGCATCGGTATCCAGGTAGCCGGCGATGCCCCGGCTGGCGTCCATGTCCGGGTAGAGGCTCCTGTCGTCGATGCGCAGCGTGCGCAGTGCACCGGTATTGGCGATATGCCAGTTGCCGACCGTGTCCCTGCCCAGCGCCAGGCTGTAGAAGCCGCGCGCGCGTTTGGCGTAATCGCTGAGATACATGGGGTTGATGGGCTGGCCCTGCACATAGCGATAGACCTGGTGCAGTGCCCGCACTGCGGCCTTCTCGCTGCCGGAATAGAAGTGGTAGTAGATACCCAGCGGCTTCAGGCGACGCGGAGCGCTCAGTGCGCGGAAGGTGTCGATGACATTGCGGTAGCCGTAGTAGGGGCCCTGCCACAAATTGGTGTAGACATTTTCGTTCATCACCGGCGCGTAGATCTGGTATTCGCCGTCGAGGGGTCGGCCGACGGGCCAGACGCGACTCAGGGAAAAACTGCTGCGCAGCACCCGGTTGTCGGCGCCGTTGACATTGAACAGCCCGGCCTCGCGGGTCATGCGCACGGTCTTTGCCGATGGCAGCGCATCGCCGGACCAGAGGAATACCCGCACGCGCTTCTCCGGCGGCGCCAGCTCGCCGTTGATATAGGAGACGGAGCCGAGTACTTCCCGCTCCAGCTGTGGCGTTTCGTAGCCTGGAACTGGCAGGTGGGTGCCGTAGCCCAGGTCCTTGTCCACCGTCGGATTGTCCAGCACCTCCCAGAAATAGGGATGGCTGAAGCTGTGCGAGGCCAGTTCGACGTTGGGCTCGCGGAAGGCTGCGCGCGCGATTGCAATCGCCTGCGGCGACTGCTGCGGGTAGACGCCCGCGGGGCTCACTTCGCCCTCGATCACCGACACCGTCGTGGGCAGATCGTAGCCGCGGATAAACTGGTCGAGGATGACCTGACCGGCCAGCGGTTTTCCGGGCAGGTTACTACGGGATACCAGGCCGTCGCCGTCGATGTGCACTGTGGCGATTTGCAGGCCGTTCTCGGTGGTGAAGTCCGGCGCCGGTATATCTTCGAGGGCCAGGCTCTCGCGCAGGAACAGCTCCGGGTTCACCACCCAGTAGCTCATGTTCCCGGCGCCAGTGTCGAGGGCGAACTGGCCCAGCGCCATGCCCCCCCAGGGGCCGGTGAGCACCGGGTGCACTTCCATGCCCTCGCTGTCGCGCAGTATCAGCCAGGGCCTGTTTTCACCGGAAACGCTGCGGAAGGGCACCGGGGCATTGAGGCGCGGGCGTGCCTTGGTTTCATAGCCGATCGCCTGTGGACGCGCCTGTGCGACCGCAAACTTGCGCGGTTGGGCGGCGATGCTTTCCAGGCCCATCCGTTGCAGGCAGCTGGGATCATTTGGCAAATTGCCGAATATCGCCACCCGCAATCCCGCGCCGCCGACGCGGCGTTCGAGCCAGCGGCACAGCTGCGCACTGTGGGGAATATCCTCGCCGAGCCAGAGGGCAACACCGGCGTAGCGATTGGTCAGCGGATAGTCGGGCAGCATCTGGTGGTGCAGGTTCAGGTAGTCGAGCTGGTAGCCGAGATACTCCGCCGTCGACGCCAGGGACTGGTGCGGCCTGCTGTAGTAGGTGCCGCGATCGCGATCGTGATAGATGGCGAGAATACGCCGCGGTATCGGCACGACACGGTTTCGGCCCAGCAGCGTCAGGTGCCCATTGGTGATCCAGGGATTGAATCCCAGTGCGGCAATCCGCTCTGCCAGCGCCGCGGCGCGCTCAAATTGCGATTCCGGCAGATAGTCGATCACGGTGATCGGCAGCCGGTGATGTTCGCGGATCTCTTTCAGCCGGGCGATCAGCCACGCCTGCTGCTCTTCCGTAGTGTCGCCGTAACTGTCGCGCCCGGCGTCGAAGCGGGAGAAGAGCGACTCGGCCACCAGCTCGTCGATGACCGGCGCTACCTGCGGCATTATCTCGAAGCCGCGGTTCGCGATCAGGTACAGTTCCGGCCAGCGCGCGTGTATCTTGTGGATCAGCCGGGCGAGGCCTTCTCCGTAGTGCTCTGCCCGCGCGTCGGCCAGCAGGTAACTATCCAGGGTGTCGAGGAACAGGCCGCGGTAACCCTGTCGCACCAGCGGTGCCACCAACTCCTCGATAACAAACCTGTGCCACTCGGGGCTGGCCACGTCCATCACATGGCTCTGCCAGTTGGCGTTGAAGGCGATTTTCCAGTGTGGCTTTACGCGTTTGAAGTGATGCGCATTTTCCGCCACCTCACCGAGACTCAGATAGGCGATGACGGCGGTATCGCCGTTGAGCCAGTTGCGCTCCTCCGGTGTGTCCAGATTCTCAGGCAACACCACGGCGCGGCTGTACAGGCTCAGCTGGTCCACGGGCACTTTCTGGCCATAGAAAAACGCTGTGGAGGCGCTTGCGCCACCGACCGCGAATAGCCAGAGGAGAATGCAGCGCAGTAATGTGCTGAGCATTGACGACCCGACCCCGTTCAAGCTGTCCCTGTCCGGGACCCATTTATGATATTGAATATTTATTGGACGATATTCTGGAGGATGCGGGTTAGAATCGACCCACTATTGGCGTCCGACGAAAAATGTTAGTGGAAAAATTTAAAAAACCAATAGGTCACAATTTGCACAATGGTGCCAATTTGGGCGCAAGAGATTGTCATAATTTTGTCACAATTCTCAGAAGCCCTTATCACGTAAAGAGTTTTTCTATTAGGACGGCTTGATAAGTTTCAGTTTGTATTTAGGATATTAATATAAGAAATTCATGAGATTTATCATGAATCTGCCATTGAAGCTGCGCGGGGAGCCGAGTGCGCCGCCGGTGAGAGTTTGATAAAGCGTACGATTGGTGAAGGGCGAAACTCGTCGGTTCTAAAGAGGAAAGGTGTGAGATACGATTGGACGGCTGGTCTGCCCGCCCAATCGACAAGGGTCTGGGCGTCAGTCGGGTCGTTTCGGCAAATCGCGGGCTTCCGCTCGTGCCCGCGTAAACAGCCCGTGGGGTAGGTAAATAAGGTCCGCCACCCGGCGAATCAGGTGCTCCTCGAAGGCCTCGATCACATCGTCTGAAAAGGCCACCTGCCACATCTGTCGCACCAGCAGGTATTTGTCCTTCTCGCTGAACTGGTCGTTGACCGTCTGGGTAAACTCGTACAGGGAGGTGGCCTGTTCGCGGTGGGCGAGGGCGCTCTCTACCAGTTCTTCGGCGGCGCCCGCGTCGAGTTTGTAGTGCTCCTGCAGCAGGTTGGTCAGCGTGGCCCTTTCGCGCCGGTCCAGATTCTGGTCGACGGTGGCGACCTCCGCCAACAGGGCGGCGCTGATCATGCGTACGTCCTTCTCGTCGCGCACCTCGACGTCGGCGCCGCGGCCTATCTGCTCGAACAGCTTACGGATTTGTTGCAGCATCGGTTTCCCTGTGTCCCATCAGTTGCCCCTGTAGCAGAGTCTCCAGACGCTCCTGGTCCTGGACGAAATTGCGAATCCCCTCGGCCAGCTTCTCGGTGGCCATGGCGTCGCTGTTCAACTGGTAGCGGAACTCCGCCTCACCGAGCGCCGTGGCCGGACGCGGCTCGGATGCCACCTGTGTCGGCAGTCCCGGGGCCAGGTGTGCCGGGTCCTCTTCCAGTTCCTGCAACAGCTGCGGGCTGATGGTCAGGCGGTCGCAGCCGGCCAGCGCCTCAATCTCGCCCGTGTTGCGGAAGCTGGCACCCATCACTACCGTCTCGTAGCCGCGCGACTTGTAGTAATGGTAGATGCTGCGCACCGACAGTACGCCGGGGTCGTCTTCGGCGGTGAAGTCGTCACGGCCGCTGTCGGCCTTGTGCCAGTCGAGGATGCGGCCGACAAACGGCGAGATCAGGGTGACGCCCGCCTCGGCGCAGGCCACCGCCTGGCAGAAACTGAACAGTAGGGTCAGGTTGCAGCGAATACCCTCGCGCTCCAGTACCGAGGCCGCGGCGATACCCTCCCAGGTGGAGGCGATCTTGATCAGTACCCGCTCCCGCGGCACCCCCGCCTGGTCGTAGAGCGCAATCAGGCGACGTGCGTAATCGATGGTGGCGCGGGTATCAAAGGACAGGCGCGCGTCCACTTCGGTGGACACCACCCCGGGCACCAGCTGCAGTATCTCGGTACCTATGGCCACCGCCAGCTTGACTGCCGCCAGCCTGGCGGTTTCCGCGTGGTCGGTGTGGTTGTGGTGCTTCTCCGCCCAGGCCAGGGACTCGGCGATCAGCGCGCGGTACTGCGGTAGCTGCGCAGCCTTGAACAGCAGTGAAGGGTTGGTGGTCGCATCCTGCGGCCGGTAGCGGCGGATGGCCTCAATATCCCCAGTATCCGCCACCACCTGGCTGCGCTGTTTCAGTTGTTCCAGCTTGTTCATTCCTGTCCCTCGATTGCCTCGTATCAAATTCCGCGCCGGCCCCATGAGTTTGTCGTCATGCCGGCGCAGGCCGGCATCCAGTTTGGTGGCCCTGGGTTCCGGTACCGGATCAAGCCCGGCACAGGCTCTGTACCGGAACGACGACATCTACCCTTGCAGGACCCACGATCACGCCGCCTGGGTCACCAGCGCCAGCGCCTGCTCCACCACCTCGGGTCCAGCCCCATTCCTGTGCGCATTCTCACTCAGGTGGCGGCGGAAACGCCGCGCCCCCGGCAGGCCCTGGAAAAGCCCGAGCATATGCCGGGTGATATGGTTCAGCCGCTGGCCGCGCCCCAGTTCCTTTTCAATGTAGGGCAGCATCAACTCGACCACCTCGACCGCACCCGGTCCGGGTTCGCCGCCGAACAGCTCGCTATCGACCTGCGCGAGCAGCAGCGGCGTCTGGTAAGCCGCGCGTCCCAGCATAACACCATCCACATGGCGCAAATGTTGCCGGCACTCCTCCAGGGAATTGATGCCGCCGTTGAGCACGACTTCCAGCTGTGGGTAGTCCCGCTTCAGCTGGAAGACCATATCGTAATTGAGCGGTGGAATTTCGCGGTTTTCCTTCGGGCTGAGGCCATTCAGCCAGGCCTTGCGCGCGTGCACGATAAAGGTAGTGATACCCACGGCAGCCTGCGCCTCGACAAAGCGGGTCAGGCCGCTGTAGTCCTCCATATCGTCGATACCGATACGGTGTTTCACCGTCACCGGAATCGATACCGCCGCGCGCATGGCCGCCAGCCCTTCCGCCACCGTCTGCGGCTCGGCCATCAGGCAAGCGCCGAAGCGGCCGGACTGGACCCGGTCACTGGGGCAGCCGCAGTTCAGGTTGATCTCGTCGTATCCCCACTCTTCCGCAATACGCGCACACTCGGCCAGATCGCGCGGGTCGCTGCCGCCGATCTGCAGCGCCACCGGGTGCTCGGCCGCGTCGAACTGCAGGTGCCGCTCCCGGTCGCCGTGCAGGATTGCGCCGGTGGTCACCATCTCCGTATAGAGAAAAGCCCGCTTGCTGAACAGGCGCCACAGGGTGCGGCAGTGCCTGTCGCTCCAGTCCAGGAGTGGGGCGGTACAGAAACGGTGGGGGAGGGAATTGGACATAAACTGCGGGCCGGGTGTTCAGGCACTTAAATCAAAAGACCCGCGCATTATAGGGGAAGCGCCGGTGATGCCCTACTAGTCATACCGGCGCAGGCCGGTATCCAGCGTGGTGGCACCTGGATTCCGGCCTGCTCGGGAATGACGACATTTCTCCGTAGGAGCGGCGGGGCGGCCATCCGCCCAAGGACGCGATCAATCTCGCAGTGTGGCAGTGTTTTCTGTGGGAGCCAGCCCAGCAGACGAAATTGTCGAGACGCCGAATCTTTCGGCTGCTGAGCGTCTCCCACAAGGGTTAGAGATTGCGCTCTTTCTCGGAGAGGCTGGTTCGGCTCAGGCGCGCTGTTTCGGCAGTTCCCCCGGAATCGTCCGCATCCAGCGTAGGGCGCAATTTTTTCACAATCCTGCGTGCAGTGGCGCGGTAGGAAGTCAGTTTGCCCCCGGCCACCGCCAGCACCCGGGGTTTCCTGTCGTTGTCGCAGCAGAGCAGCGTTTCCCGCGGCCGGGCAAAGGGGCTCTTTTCCATCTGCGGCAGCACCCGCAGGCCGGCAAAGCTATCGCAGATATTGTGCACCTGCAGCGAGCGGGTCTGCGGGAAATAGCGCTGTACGGTGCGCAACAGGTAGCTCTCCTCCTCGATGGTGGGAGTCACATCGCGGGGATCCCCCCGATAGCTGCGCTCCGTGGTGCCCACCAGCGTCTTGCCCTGCCAGGGCATCACGAACACGGCGCGTCCGTCCTCCGCCTCCACGTAGAAGATCTTCTCCCCCAGGGACAGCGGCAGCTGTATATGGGTGCCAGCCACCAGGTCGATCGGCGGCAGTGGCGCCGGCGGCGTACAGCGTGTATTGGTATCGGCCACCCAGGGGCCGGAACAGTTGACCAGCGCGCGGCAGCGCAGGGTGTTCAGCTGGCCGTCGGCCACATAGTCGACCCGCATACCGTTTGTGGTCAGCTCCGCGCCGACGAGGCTGCCGGGGCAGATCAGGTGGGCGCCGCGGGTAATCGCAGACTCCACCACATTGCGCGTCAGTGCAGCGTCGTCGGTCTGCGCATCGTAGTAACGGTAGACCGCCACCAGGTCCTCGCGGTTGAGGCCGGAGAGATGGTCCCACGCGGATTTCGGTACCGAGCGGAAGCGCGAATAGCGGCTGGCAATGCCCGATAGCAGTGCGTAGAGGGTCAGCCCCAGGCGCACCATACAGGCGGGCCTCTTGCTGTGCCGGTAGACGGGAATATAGAAGGGCACCATGCGCACCAGCTGCGGCTTGTTCACCAGCAGCCAGCGCCGCTCGCGCAGGCATTCGTAAACCAGCTGGAACTGCCCGCTCTCCAGATAGCGCAGGCCACCGTGAATCAGCTTGGAGGAGCGGGAGGAGGTGGCGGCGGCAATACCCAGCTGCTCAAGCATGACCACCCGGTAGCCGGCCACCGCCAGCGCCTCGGCGGCGCCGGCTCCCTGGATACCCGCACCGACCACCAGGACATCAAAATCCGTAGACATCACTGGCTTCCCGGGAGCGCATCAACAGCGGCAGGTTGCCGGTGAGGATGTGGTGGGCACCGCGCCCGCGCCAGCGCACTGCCTCCTCGGCGGAGTTGATCTCATAGACCACCCATTGCCAGGGCCCCGGTGGCAACTCGTCGCGCTCCACACGGCTGTTGCGGATCAGCAGATAGTCTGGCGCCAGGGTCACGACCTCCGCCGACAGGCACTGGGTCACGCTGTCCACCTTCAGTGCCACCCGGTGACAGCCGAGGCTGCGCGCCATACGCAGGCTGCGGTGATCCCGGGTCAGCAGGGCAAAGGACTCGCACTCGTTGCGCATCAGGTCCACCAGGGTTTCCACCGCCCGTTCGGTGCCCATACCGGCCAGGCTCGCGGAGGAAAGCTCGATAAACCAATCCAGGTGGCGATGACAGCTGGCCCAGTCGACCAGCTGGGTAAAGGTATTCAGGGGGCGCTGGCGCAGCTCGCGGTTTTTGTACTGGTGAAAAGGCTTTGCCTCTCCATTTTCGGCAATCAGCAGTTCGTCATGGAAGCACCAGGGCGTGCCGTCGGCGCTGAAGCGCACATCGGCCTGAATGGCACAGGCTCCCAGCCCATGGGCGGCCTCGAAGGCGGCGATGGTGTTTTCCGGTTGGCGGATCTTGTCGCCTCGGTGCGCAATGAGCATGAGAGTCAGGTCCGGATAGCGGCGTTATTGTCATCATGACGCGAGTGTCTGAATACTCGCAGATCCACTGAATCCAGGTCCGGCACAAGCGGCCGGCCCTACTGGAAAAATAGACGCTGGGGCGGCGGTTGCAAGCTGGTGAGTGGGGAAAAGTTGGCACGGAATGGTGCTTTCAGTGGGCGACCGGAATTGTCTGTCTAGACTGTGTTATGGGCGCTTCACAAGGCCCTCTCCGTAGGGTGCGCCGAGCGCACCACTCCCCATCGTCGGTTAGGCGCTGAACGCAGGCGCACCCTACAGCAAGCAGCGGATTCTGTGCCCGGCACAGCCAGTGTTAGAGGTTAGAAGTAAGCACCATGGGATATGGAAAGCCCGCCGCCTGGGGCCTGCTGTGCAGTGTCGGCCTAATACCCGTTTGTGCCGGTGCAGCGGACAGCACCAGTGCCTCGGCCTCGGCCCGTATCACCCTGCAGATTGCGCCTCGGGTGCAGCTGCGCCAGGTGGAAGGCAGCAGTCGGCAGCAGCTGTGCCTGGGACATATTCCGGCGCGGCACTACTACCTCCTGGTCATCCGGGGCTCGAGTGATGGCGGCAGGCAACTGCCGGGGCGGGGCGGCAGCTTTTGCCTTCCTGTCTCGGTTACCGAGGGCGCCGGCGAGCTATTGATAGTGGCGCAGTAGTTGTTTCCGCGGGCTGGCGGCTTAGAATAGGGCCTTTCCATTCTCTGTCGCCGTACGCCATGAAAAGAATAATTCTCGGGTTCCTGTGTCTGATCGCCCAGCCGGCGCTGGCCGCCATGTCCCTGGACAAGATCATCGTCTACCTGGACGACTCCCCCAATGCCCGCGACGATATCGTGGTGACCAACCCGGACAAGGAAACCCTGTACCTGCAGACGGAGATCTATCGGGTCGACAATCCCGGGCTGCCGAATGAGCAACGCGTGCGGGTGGTGGATCCGAAGGAGTTCAAGCTGCTGGTCAGCCCTGCCAAGGCGGTGCTGACCACCGGAGAGCAGAAGCGCTTTCGGTTGATGTCGCTGGAGCGGAACCTGGAACGGGAGAAAGTCTACCGGGTGACTTTCAAGCCGGTCGTGGGCAAGATCAAAAGCGATCGCTCGGCGCTGAAGATTCTGGTGGCTTACCAGGCCCTGATTTTCGTGCAGCCGAAGGACGGGGGCTATAAGCTGGAAGTGGAGAAACAGGATGACCTTTGGGTGCTGAAAAACAGCGGCAATATCAATGTCGAGGTGTCCGATGTTCAGCACTGCCAGAGCGAGGCGGGTTGCCGCCCGTTGGAGTTGACCGGGCGTCTCTATGCCGGTGCCAGTATGCCTATTGGCCAGGAAGTCGTCGGCGGTAGGTTGGAGTTGCTGGCGCGCGGGCGGGAAACGGAGAAGTTGAGTCTGCCGTTGTTGTAGCCATTGCTGACGGCAGCCCCCTGGCCGCCGGTTTTCATGTCGGCTACTCCAATTCCACCGTCAAAGTCAGGGTATCTGTGTAGTTACTATCCTGGGCACCCTCGAGTGACGCCGGGTCTACGCGGATGGTGATCTGCATATTTTCCTGGCTCAGGTTCCGGCAGCTCCTGGAGTTGTGGCCCGGCCAGTTGTTGGTCGATCTCACCCCCTCTGTCAATGCTTCCACCCTGGCGCTGGGCAGGTGCTCGATTTCTGCCGAATAGGGCACCAGATCGATTCCCCGCAATAAGAACTGGCCACTCCCGTTCTGACTGTCGGCAGTGAGGCGAAACAGCGCGTCGCCGGTGGTCCAGACGCAGAATGTCTGGCTGCTTTCTGCCCCCTCGGTGGTCGCTGTCAGGAACATATCGTCGAGGCCGTGAATGCGTATTCTGGAGCGGATGCGCAGCTCGATATGGAAAGTCAGGTTGAGGAGTTCTGTGGTGGCGTAGCGGCCGTCGCAGGCTTCGGGGTCAACGCCCCAGGTATAGCTGCCGCCGCACTGGTCGATGGTCAGTTCGAAGGTGCCGCTGTAGATACCATTGCGCAGGTTGGTCCCCGGATCGACCATGGTCACAGTGATGCTCGCGGGCGTGTGTGCGCCATTGGCGGCGCCGGGAAAGAGCTGGCTGCCGTTCGTGGCTGGATTCAGGGTTTCAGTACTGCCACCGGAGGAATAGGCCAACCGTATCTCCGCCGTCTGGTTGCCCCTGTCCCGTCTCAGGATAAAGTTGTTGCCGTTGTTGTCGCCGGTGGTGGTCGCCGTATAGGGAATCGCGTGCTCGCAGATCTCTCCCCACCAGGTAGAGCAGCTGCGCACCGTAAACTGAATCTCGCCTTGTTGCGGCACCGTGTCATCGTAGGTGAAGGTGCTGGTGGAGCCCTCCAGGCGACAGACGCCGATAAAGCGCTCCGGATTATTGTCGGCGGGGTATGTGGCGCCATCGTCGCAATCGCGGATATTGGTGGATTGTGCCAGGGGCTGACTGCAGTACAGCAGGCACAATATCAACGCGGGCCTGGGCGTAATTAGGTACATCTCTGAAACACGGCTGCTGTCGTCTTGCGCTTAACAAACTTAGTCTAGCGTCACGGTCAGAGTCAGTGTGTCTGTATAGCTCGTATCCATGATATTCATCAGGGCGCTCTGCTGGATGCGGATATCCAGCAGCATATTCTCTCCTCCCGGACAATCGTCCTGCAAATGTCCGGCCCAGCTGAGGATGGATGGAATGCCCTCTGAAAGCTGCTCCGGGCTGCCGCCCAGTGAGTCGGCTATCCAGGTCTCGTATTCCACGGTGTCAATTCCTGCGAGCAGGAAGGTACCGCTCCCGGTGCCGCTGTGGGCAGTGATGCCAAAGGGTTGGGCACCTTGGCTATAGACACAGAAATACTGCTGCCCCTGCGACAGGCCGGTCAGGTTGGCGGCAATCTCCATATCCTCCAGGCCGCTGATGCGAATTCGATCGGGAATGATTAAGTCGACTGCAAATTCTATGGGGGATAGCGTGGCGTCTGAGCAAAATAAAATACCGCAGTGTTCCTGTTGTTCAAGGGTGAATTCGAATGTGTTGCTATACACGCCGGGAGCCAATGACGGCGCAGAAGGTACGGTCAATTCTAAGTAAGTAGAGGTCTGGTTGACTGATCCGGCAAATGCATAGCCGCCACCGCTCCACTGATTTGGCTGCAGTTGGATGGGGCTTCCGCCACTCCGTCTAAAAGAAAACCCTACCGGAACCGTGGTTCCGACAGAGTTGGTCAGTGTGAAACTTGTGCCGCTTGACGCGCTATCTATGACTTGTACACGGTAGGGCGTAGCTGTGGCACAGCTCCAGTCAAACCATCCAGACCCTCGGCCACAGCTTCGGATTCCGAATTCAATGCTACCTACAGGCGAAGTTGATGAGTCAAATGGAATGACTTGGCTGGTATCCTGAAGCTCGCAAACACCGATAAACCTGTCATATATATCGGCATTTGACCCATTTGAACATGGATCGCTATTATTCGAGTAATTCTGTGCACTGGCAGCAGTTGCAAACAGAGAGGCCAGTAAGATAAAAAATACTAAAAAATTAGTCCTCTGCATGGATATATTTACTCCCCTTGCAGCGAGTCGTCGTGACAATAAAAAATGTCACAATCAATGAGCTTTTCCTCGATATTTGATCTGAGCTACCTATTCCTATTTCTTTGTTTACTCGCATTCGTATTATGAATTTTTGTTCGCGGTGTATCTCTAGTTCCTGGATTACCGGAGTTGGCTCTCCACTTTTTATGGCTACAAAGTATTGTGGTTTTCACTATTCGGGTTCTACAGTCAGATAGAGGGTGCCCAGGTAGCTGCCAGATGTCGCGGTAGCCATGTCGCTGGCGAGCGTCGTTACTTGAACCGACGCATTGGTGTTGTTGCCTCCTCCGCAATCTTTGCTGCCGTGGCCCATCAATCCGCCCAGCCACTGGGCCTCCGTTACCGAGATAGGGTCCGGCATAGAGTCGTCCTTGAGTGCAACCTGGTAAGGAATCTGGCTGGTGCCATTTGACAGCAGGAAGGGGTCGCCGTCGCCGGGACCGCCATTGGCTTTGATACGGAAGTTACCGAAGCCGTTGCGGAAGATGCAGATGTCGTCACCCTCGATAATATCGCTGACGCCATCAAAGCTGCCTAGATCAATATTGTCCAGGTTTGTAATCTGCACCAGTTCCGGCAGGGTAACGGTAAATGACTGATAGATGGGCCCCGACGACGGGTAGCGACTGCCATCATCGTCAAATTGCCACGCATCGATCCTGAATGTGGCGGCATAGGTGCCGGCGGAGGCCGAGGCCAGGGTTGCAGCTGAGATATCGATACGAATGGTGGCAGCTGCATCGGAATCATTGCAGCGGACGGCACCGTTTTGCCTGCTCGTCACATCGCCGCTGGTTTCATTGGGGCGCAGGGTCACGAAGCTACCGCCGGTGGAGTTGCCCCGCCAGCTCAACGAGACTTTCAACTGTTCGCCCGACCCATTTTCCAAAGCGAAATCGCCATCGCCATCGATATAGGAGTCACCATAGGCCGCGACATCATAATCTCGCGGATAGCGTCCGTTTTGGGAGCCGTGGCCACGGATGCGCTCGAAGGATCTGATGCAGTAGTCATCTTCGCCAGTCAGGCCGCCACTGCCGTTCCAGGCGGCAATGTAAATCGGGTCGGCGCGGCGAATTTCCAATGTGCTTTCATCGTTGTGGTGCGCCCAAACAAACATTGGCCATGTGGCTGCCAGAAAAGCGCTGTTGATGATGACCCTGTTCACTTGCTTGTCGTTACCGCTGCCCACAATCATTGTTTTGCCGCATGAACAAGTTGATTCCCTTCACAGCGCGCCGCCGCCAGGTTGATATCCCCCAGATTCAGCCAGTGCTCCCCTGAGGTCTGTTCCACAATATCCACCAGGCAGTCGCCCCAGCGCACCGCGGGCGCGTTCAGGGTCTGGGGGTTAGCGTGCATCTCCATCTGGAAGATACCGAATTCGTCGGTGACCGCGGCGTATTCACCGATGGAGATTTTTGTGGCAGTGACCGGTTGATCGCCGCGTACTATACGGCCGATCACCAGAATGACTGGCTGTATCTCGTACTCGGTCGCGGCCACGTTACCCGGGTAAAGGGTGACCGTCTCCTGAATTTCCCGGTAGTCGTAGAAACCCGCTGCCAGCGGGCGCAGCTGGATGTCGTAGCTCTGGAAGGCGGGCAGGTTGATCAGTGAGCGGTCGCCGCCCCTGGCATAGCCGCGGCGCACACCATTGACCAGGATTTCAAATTCCTCATCTTCGCTGCCGGTGATATCTACCATTACCGCGCTGGTCAGTGAGCGCTCACCGCCCCAGGCGAAAGACTCTTCTGTCGTCATGAGGTTGGTGCTGAAGCTGCCCAGGTAGTTGAGGGAGCTCTGTTCATCGATGCTGCTGTTGCGATAGCCCAGGGTCGAACTGAGGTAGCCCCTGCGACCTGCAATCCGGGTCTGGCTGCCGAGATAATATTCATCCCTGGTCGATTCGCCAGAGAACTGCTGGTCAACTTCCGGGGCCCATAGGTCTGCGTCGCGCCAGCCGGAGTGAAAACCAAGCCGGGTATTCTGGTTGTCGCCGCGGCCGCTGTCAGTGCGGACGCTGGCACGGTGATCCCAGTGGTGGTCGCGGAAGCGGAAATTGAATGTGGCGCTGGTTAGCTGTTCGCCGTCGGCGTCACTGTGCGAGAGCGTCATTTCCCCGCGCCAGTGCCGGTTGCGGAAGAAGTCACGGCGAAACTCGAGGGTGGTGAGGGTATCGGCGCCACTGATCGCCGTATCCAATGCGAATTCGGCGGACTCGAAATAGAGATTGCGATCCCGCTGCGAGTAGCGCAGGGCAAGGCGCCCTCCAAACAGGGCGCTACTGAGGTTTGCGCTCCGCTGTCGGAAGCCTCGCCCGAGCAGTGAGAATTCATTGTACTCAGTCGGTTGCGCATCGTTTTCCAGGCGTGTTTCCGATGCACTGAGGTTGAACAGCGGTGTGTTCAGTGAGGCGAACAGGCGGTGGCCGCTGCGGCCGTCGCCGGAATGAATCAGGCTGGGAGAGAGTTCCAGGTATTCGCTGATCCAGCGCCCGCCGAGCTCGAAGGCCTGTTCATCTTCCGTTGCGGCGATATTGGCAAAGAGGCCGGTATCGTCAAACAGGCGGCGCGCGGCACCAGCCTGGAAAAAATAGTCGTCGTGCCGTTCGGGCAGTATTTCTTCCCGGTTCAGCTGGGCCGGCTGGCCGGCCTGGACGGCCCATCGCCACTCGCCGGGCGGCGGCAGTAATGAGTCCTTGGCGAAAAATTCGGTGTACTGGACCAGTGGCCTGCCGCTTTCATCGAAACTCTTGATCTCCACTTCGTAGGCGCCACCGGGCAGGCTCGAGGTATCCAGTAGCTGGTTGCCCGCCTCCAGCAGCTCGCTGTGGACCAGGCGGCCGTCCTTATGGATTTCCACGCGACCGCGCACCGGCATATTGATTTCCAGTGGCGCACCCTGGTTGTAGCGATTGTCCGTGCGGCTGTTGCTGGAACTCCGGTATTCCGCGCCGTACAGGGTTGGCGAGGGCACAAAGCCGGAAAAACTGCCCTGCGGCTGGATAAGCCCCGCCGAATAGGCGCGCCCCTGGTAGTCGCGCGCCCAGTGCAACTGGCTGACCTGGCTGTCACCGCCATCTGTGACGGACCACTGGCTGTGCAGGCCGCTCTCGCCGAAACTCAGGATCGACTGGCCAAACAGCGAGGCGCTCTCGCTGTTCGGGACATCACTCGACCGCACACCGGACCAGGTACCGGTGAGGTTCTGCACGAAAGAGAATCCCGAGCTGGCGTCGGGCAGGTAAGGATTGTCGATTGCGGCCTTCTGCGGCAGCAGTTCGGGTGCGAAAAACAGGTCGACGCGGTAGCGGCTGTCGTCGTAGATAAGCCCGAAGCTATCAGGAGTGATAAATCCGCAGTTGCGTTGCTGGCGCGAGAAGCACACCCGATCGGAATTGCGCGGGAGTGCCTGCTGTAACAGGGCGTATACCGCCTCAGGATCCAACGTGTCCGGCAGCAGTACCCGCACCGCGTCGGGGTCCAGGAATCGCAGGCTGTGCGGATCTATCTCCACCATGGTCGCGCCAATCTGGCGATTGCCGTAATAGAGGTCCGCCACCAGCTGCTGAGGTTCTGTGAGGTCGGCAAAGCCGTCTGGAGCCGCTGTATCCAGGGTGAAGGCCGCCGATGCCGCGGCGCCATAAGAATTGGTGGCGCAGCAGCACAGCGTCAGCAGAGTGGCCGCTATTGCGCGCTTCATGGAGGGAGGGGGCGGGGAGTCCCCCGCCCAATTCCAGATCAGCTACCGGAAACGGTAACGGTCAGCGTGTCGGTAAAGCTGGCAGTGGAGCTGATACCTTCCCACTGGGCGGCCGGAATAGAGATGAAAATCCGCGCGTTTTCAGAGCTGCAGCCCAGGTTGCCATTGTTGGTGAAGGTGCCGGGCACGGCGCCTGTGCCATTGGGGCTGGTGCCACTGCCGGCAGTTTCGTCATCGTCAAATGCGACGTCGTAGCTGATGGTCTCGGTGCCGTTGTCCAGCGTATAGGTGCCAGTGCCGGCAGTGCCATTGGCGCTGTCGAGCTGTACGGTGTAACCGGTAAAACCGAGGAAGCCGATACAGATCTCTTCGGTCTGGGTGATGGGGCTGCCGACGGTAGCGCCATCAGTGGTGAGGCCGATGTCGCCGAACATGCGCGCAACGATCAGGTTGCCGACGGTGAGAGTGATTTCGCTAGTGCCAGTGGAGCTGACGCTGTCGACAGTGCCGTCAGATGCGGCAAACACTGAGAAGGAGGTCGCCATCGCAGTGGCGGCGATCAGAGAGCGAATGATATTTTTTTTCATGGCGTATCTTCCTGGGACCATAAGAAAGCTGTTTTTTAATGTGGTGGCGATTTTACAGGTAAAGACCCTACGTCGACTAATGTTATTGGTTTAGTCAAGGCTTTCCATGCAATTGGTGCCAATGATACCGAATTCGTGATTTCTGTCACGATTTTCATGGCTTTTTTCTTGTCATTTGATGCATGAGTGGAACCTTGTGCTAGAAAGTCAGGTTTTCGCTCCTCCCTGTGCCGGAAGCGTCACCAGCGCTATAATCGCGCGCCTCAAAATGATTAACCGTGATCCAGATCAATCCAGCCAGGCTTGCCATGACCGTAAGAACCCGAATCGCACCTTCCCCCACCGGCGATCCCCATGTGGGCACCGCCTATATTGCCCTGTTTAACCAGTGCTTTGCCCGCGCCCAGGGCGGCCAGTTTGTGCTGCGGATCGAGGATACCGACCAGCAGCGCAGTACTCCCGAGTCGGAGAAGGCCATCCTCGACAGCCTGCGCTGGCTGGGCCTGGACTGGCAAGAGGGGCCGGATGTGGGCGGCCCCCACGGCCCCTATCGCCAGAGCGAGCGCGGCGACATCTATAAGAAGTACTGTGACGAGCTGGTGGAGAAGGGCCACGCCTTCCACTGCTACCGCACCGCCGAAGAGCTGGAGCAACTGCGCGAACAGCTGCGCGAAGCCGGCCGCACCGCGCTGAAGCCCAGCGACCTGGCCCTGCCGGAAGCCGAAGTCGAGAAGCGCCGCAGCGCCGGCGAGCCCTATGTGGTGCGCATGAAAGTGCCGGAAGAGGGCGCCTGCGTAGTGGAAGATCTGCTGCGCGGCCCGATTGAAATCGAGTGGGGCCAGGTCGATGCGCAGATACTGCTCAAGTCCGATGGCATGCCCACCTACCACCTGGCCAACGTGGTGGACGATCACCTGATGGAGATCACGCACGTGCTGCGCGGTGAGGAGTGGATCAACTCCGCCCCCAAGCACAAGCTGCTGTACGAATACTTCGGCTGGGAGATGCCGGTGCTCTGCCACCTGCCGCTGCTGCGCAACCCGGACAAGACCAAGCTGTCCAAGCGCAAGAATCCCACATCCATCCTCTATTACCAGCGCGCCGGATTTATGCCCGAGGCGCTGCTGAACTACCTGGGCCGTATGGGCTGGTCCATGCCGGACGAGCGCGAGAAGTTCTCCCTGGACGAGATGCTGGAGCACTTCGATATCCACCGCGTATCCCTCGGCGGCCCGGTGTTCGACGTGGAGAAGCTGTCCTGGCTGAACGGCCTCTGGATTCGCGAGCTGGAGAACGAACAGCTGGCCGATCGCCTGACCGAGTGGATGTTCAACCGCGACAACCTGCTCAAGGTGCTGCCCCACGCCCGCGAGCGCATGGAGACCTTCGGCGACTTCGCCCCCTTGGTCAGCTTCCTCGCCGCCGGCCAGCTGCCGCTGACCGAGGCCAGCTTTGCGGACAACAAGCTGGAGCTGGATGAGCAGAAGAAGCTGCTGCAGTTCGCCCTCTGGCGCCTGGAGGCTCTGCGCAGCTGGGACCGCGACAACATCTTCCAGACGGTGAAGTCCCTGGCCACATCGATGGAGATCAAGCTGAAGGACTTCAACGCGCCGCTGTTCGTTGCCATCAGCGGCACCACCGCGTCCTTCTCTGTAATGGATGCCATGGTCCTGCTAGGTCCCGATCTCAGCCGCGCCCGCCTGCGCCACGCTGTGGACGTACTCGGCGGTGCCGGCAAGAAGGTGCTGAAGCGTTGGGAGAAGGAGTTTGCGGCGCTGGTCTGACGCCATTTGTGGGAGCCCGCCCGGCAGGCGATTCTGGAGGTCCCTCGGAAGCCCCCCGCAGAGTTTTTTCCGCCATTCCGGCGCAGGCCGGAACCCAGTTACCACCGAACTGGATCCCGGCCTGCGCCGGGATGACGGTTGGGATATAGGAAAGCTTGAGTTCCAGCGCCAGGGATTTTTCGCCTGCTGGGCAGGCTCCCGCCCCAGTGTTTCTATCGCCATTCCGGCACAGGCTCTGCCCCGGGATGGCGACTGGAGTCGCGGGCGCGAAACCCTTGGAACCAAATGCGACGCCCCAGTCGCTAACTATTTGATTAAAAAGTTATTTTTCTTGTTGACAGGGGGCGGGGCGCTGTTAAAATGCGCCCCGCTTTCGACGGAAAGCCACCCAATTCGGGGCCTTAGCTCAGCTGGGAGAGCGCAACACTGGCAGTGTTGAGGTCAGCGGTTCGATCCCGCTAGGCTCCACCAATTTCTTAAGGGGCCGTGCTCAATAGAGCGCGGCCCCTTTTTTTGTCAGTTGATAATCTGTCGCCACTATCCAGTGATGATGACCTGCAGTTGCAGTCTGGGTTTTCTGAGGGTGTGGCGATCAGGGTTTCGAGTTCACATTGGCCCTTTTATTGCTTTTCCGTTACACGGCACCGCTAAATTTCTTCTGCACTACAGCCTCTACCCGACTCGATGCTCCCGTCGTGTAATGCTGTGTAATGACGCTGGGAATGAATACCTGGCCACGCTTGGGTAGAATTCGCTCGGATTTCAGGGGCGGGAAGTTTCCACTGCAGTCAATAGCTAATGCGCTGGCAGATTATTTAGCTTGACTCAGTGTTCGAAAAAATTGAGACTTCCGTCACGTTTTTCTCGTGGTCTGCTTGATCGCGGCCGTTTAGGGGCTTTCCGTACTGTCTGGCGTTTCCAGTCTGGCTCAATAGGCTACTTTTCAATCAGCTTGGTTGAACAAACAACACTCAATTGAAAAAACAATTTCGACATGGGCCCGACTGCACAACGCACAGCCTGGCAGATCCAGTGCGACGTCATTCACGCGTTGCTGGTGCGCGAGATGAAAACCCGCTTTGGCAAGTGGAAGCTGGGCTATGCCTGGGTGTTGCTGGAGCCGGCCATGCACATCATGGTGTTGGCAACCATCTTCAGCTTTCTGGGGCGGGAGTTCTATCCCGGCATTCCGACAGTGCTGTTTATGCTAGCGGGTATTGCCCCCTTCCTGTTCTTCACTCACAGCTTTAGCAAATCCCTGGCGGCGGTGGAATCCAATCGCGGCCTGTTCAACTACCGCCAGCTGCGCCCCTTCGATGCGGTGGTGACCCGGGTGCTGCTGGAGTTTGCCATCTACCTGTTCAGCCTGGTGGCCCTGCTGGGAATTCTCGCCTGGTTCGGCATAGCGGCCACCTTTAATGACTTCCTGCTGCTGGTAGCGGTGAATATCCTCTACCTGTGTTTCTGCCTCGGCCTGAGCCTGGCCCTGTGCGTGGCCGGTGCGAAATACCCGGAGGCGGCCAAAATGGGGCCCATGATCCAGCGGCCCCTGTACTTTATGTCCGGGGTCTTCTTCTCCTTGGAGCAGATTCCCGAACAGTACCACCCCTACCTGGCCTGGAACCCGCTGCTGCACGTGATTGAGCTGACCCGAGAGGGCCTCTTCGCCAGCTACCACGGTATGTTTGCCAACCTGCCTTACCTGGCCTTCAGTTCACTGGCCATGCTCGGCTTTGGCTTGCTGGTGTATCGGGCCAGCTGGCGAGACCTGGTGCGCAGCCAATGATAGAACTGCGCAACCTTACCAAGTCATTCCGCACGCCCCACGGGCGCAAGGTACTGTTCAAGGATGTGAACGCGGTTTTCCCGGAAGGAAAGAATATCGGCATCCTCGGCCGCAATGGTGCCGGCAAGTCCACCCTGTTGCGCATTATGGGCGGCATAGACTACCCGGATTACGGGCGGGTGATTACCAACGAGCGCATCTCCTGGCCTATGGGTCTCGCCAGTGGCTTCCAGGGCAGTATGACCGGTCGCGAGAATGCCGAGTTTATCTGCGGCATTCACGGTATCTGGGGGCGGGACCGGCGGAAGGTGCTGGACAGGGTGCAGGACTTCGCCGAGATCGGCGACTACTTCGATGCACCGGTAAAGACTTACTCTTCCGGTATGCGCTCCCGCCTGGCCTTCGGCCTGAGTATTTCTGTGGACTTCGATTGCTACCTGGTGGACGAGGTGATGTCTGTCGGGGACGCGCACTTCAAGCACAAGTGTGAACAGGTTATCGCCGAAAAACGCAAGACAGCCAACTTTATTATCGTTGCCCACGCCATGCCGCAACTGAAAAAGAATTGTGATGTCGGAATCTACCTGGGGCCGCAAGGGCTGCAGATTTTTGATTCTGTGGAAGAGGCGATAGAGCTGTACCAGCAGGGACTCCCCAAGCCCAGGGCACAACAACAGAATCGAGCCGCACAGGCCCTCAACGCATAAGTGAACATGGAAACGAATACACCGCTCGCCGCAGAGCAAAATAAAAAGCCCGACAGCGGCGCGCTGAAAAAAGCTTCTGACGCGGTAAAAGGTATGGTGGCAGGCTTCGCCGCCAACGAACCGCGCGCAGGGCAGGGTGCCCGTGGCTCCGCGCTGCGCCGCTGGCGCGGCCTGGTGTTGTGCGTGGCCCTGCCACTGATGCTGGTGAGTGCCTACTACCTCTTCGCCGTTTCCGACCGCTTTGTCAGCAGCACGCAGCTGATCGTGAAAGACAACAGCTCCAGCCAGGGCATGTCGTCCACCCTCGGGTTCCTGATGCCGGGAGTGGGTGCGGACAACCAGGATGCCTTCCTGGTGGTCAACTATATCCAGTCCCTCGATATGGCCCTGTACCTGGATGAGACACTGCAGCTCGCCGACTACTACAAGAGCGATCGCTACGACCTCTTCTCGCGCCTCGCGGCCGATGCCACCCAAGAAGGCTACCTGGAATACTACCGAGAGCATATTGCCATCGGCCACGACGAAGCCACAGGCATCATCACTATCGAGATGCAGGCCTTCGAGCCGGAATTCGCGCGCAGGCTGATTGAGACGGTCACGCAGAAATCCGAGGATTTCGTCAACGCCATCAGCAATCAGCTGGCGGACAAACAGGTGGCCTTCGTGCGCAGCGAGCTGGAACTGGCACAGGGCAAGCTGCGCACCGCCAAGCAGGAAATCCTCGACTTCCAGAATCGCAACAAGGTGGTCAGCCCGGAAGAACTCACCAAGGGTATCAGCGGCATCATCCAGGGGCTGGAGGCCAAGCTGGCCGAGCAGCGCGCCAAGCTCACCGCGGCCAAAACCTATTTGAATCCCGGTTCATCCCAGGTCGTCTCCATGCAGGCGGAAATCGATGCGTTGGAAAACCAGATAGCCGCGGAGAAAGAGCGCCTGGTAGGCGTCTCCGATACCCAGGGCGAACAGCGCCTCAACAGCCTCAGCGCCCACTTCCAGAACCTGCAACTGGACCTGCAGTTCGCCACCGACGCCTACGCCGCATCGCTCAAGGCACTGGAAACCGCGCGCATGGAGGCCTCCGGCAGGCTCAAACACCTGATGGTGGTAAGCCAGCCCTCCCTGGCGGAGGAGGCCGAATACCCGCGCAAGCTGTATAACCTGGCCAGCCTGGCCGTGATTTTGCTACTGATTTACGGCATCGGGAAAATGCTGGTATCCAGCATCCGCGACCACAGGATTTAGAACTTTTGTCATTCCGGCGCAGGCCGGACTGCGAAGGCATGGATGCCGTAGCGAGCATTCGCGCAGCGAATGGCCCGAAGGGCGTGGCGCAGGAGCGCTACCTTATCCAGGTGCCACCGAACTGGATACCGGTACCGGATCAAGCCCGGCACAGGCTCTGCGCCGGTATGACGAGCTTCAGAGCGTAGGATGGGCAAAGGAGCGTAGCAACGTGCCCATCACGATCGGAGCGATGGGCACGCTTGGCCCGGAACACAAACAATTACGAATTAATAGATCGACACAGATGATCGCAAAAAAACTAAAAACCTACGGGGGATTACTGGGGCTGATGAGTGCCCTGGTATGGCCAAATGCCCAGGCCCTGGAAACCCAACTGCTGGATAAAGAAGAACAGACGGAGATCCTGCAATCCGGCGTCCCCGTCTTTGGCCAGTCCCTGTTCCAGGGCGCCTTCAAGGACCAGCCTTTCAGCGGTTTCAACCCCGACTACCGCATCACCGTCGGCGACCAGGTCAACCTGCAGCTGTGGGGCGCTTACAGCTTCAGCGCCACGCTGCCGGTGGACCCCCAGGGCAATATCTTCGTACCCGAAGTCGGCCCGGTGCACGTGGCCGGCGTGAATAACGGCGAGCTCAACGAATTCGTACTGCGCCATGTCAAGCGCGTGTTCAAAAACAACGTGCGCGCCTATGCCAACCTCGAAGCCAGCCAGCCGGTAAAGGTTTTCGTCACCGGCTATGTCAACAACCCTGGCCTGTACAACGGATTTTCCTCCGACTCCATTCTCTACTACCTCGACAGTGCCGGCGGCATCGACCGCGACAGCGGCAGCTTTATCGATGTGAAAGTGCTGCGCGGTGACCAGCTGCTGCAAAAGGTCAACCTATACAATTTCCTGGTCGAAGGCAGTATGCCCGCACTGCAGCTGCGCAATGGCGACGCCATAGTGGTCGGTGCGCGCAACGGAGCCGTTTCCATCGAGGGCGCGGTACAGCAGGCCGCGCAGATCGAATTTATCGGCCCCTACACCCAGCTGGGTGAAATGCTGCTGGTGGCCAAGCCCGATCCGCAGGCCAACTTTGCCCGTATCACCCAGGTGATCGACGACCGGCAGCAGGCCAGCTACCTGCCGCTGGAAGAGGCCCTGACCACGCCGCTGTATCCGGGCGCCCGGGTGGAACTGGTACGCGACAACGACATCCAATCAATTTCCGTCAGCGTCAGCGGTGAACTGGATGGCCCCGCCAGCTATGTACTGCCCTACGGCGCTACCCTAGAAGACCTGCTGTCGCAGCTGAATTATCGCGACAACGCCGATCAATCCGCCGTGCAGCTGTACCGCAAGAGTGTGGCCGACAAACAGCGCGCTGCACTGGAGCGCTCGCTGGATGCCCTGCAGATGGAAGTCCTCACCCGCCAGCCGAATACCGAACTGGAAAAGGGCGCCCAGTCGGAAAACGCCGCCATGATCCAGAAATTTATCGCCCAGGCGCGCAAGGCCCAGCCGCGTGGCCAGGTAGTGCTGGCCAACAATCCCAATGCTGCCAGCATGCTGCTGGAGGACGGCGACGAACTGGTGGTGCCGCTGAGGAACTCCACTGTCTCCGTGGTGGGCGAAGTGATATTCCCGACCTCGCTGGTATTCAACGAGCGCCACACACTCGAAGACTACATCGAGATGGCCGGCGGTTTCGCCAACAACGCCAACCAGGACGAGCTGGTGATACTGCACCTGGACGGCACCATCAGTCGCATAGACGACAGCAAATTCGATAATCGCCTGAAAGGCGAGTTGCGCCCGGGCGACGAAATCATGGTGATGCCAAAAATCCAGTCCAGCGAACTGCAGGTCACCAAGGATGTCACAGAAATTCTCTACCGTATCGCAGTGGGGACAGCAGCAGTACTGTCCTTCTAACCGCGCCCCTCTCCCGCTTGCGAGAGAGGGGTTGGGGGAGAGGGGACATTGGCAGGCAAACAGGGGTAAACGGCGACTAAACGGCAGTGGATGCTCGCCAGCCGCAAAAAAAATGGGGACGCCCAAACGGCGCCGACAGTTTCCGGCAAATGCAGCACACCCTTTGGGGAGGGTGGTGCCGGAAATGGCGGTCGCTGTGCAGGGCAATTAATCTAGGTTCCAGGGGGACACAATGATTGCGAAAGGATCTTCAACCAGAAAGGGAATCATTCTCGCCGGTGGTTCCGGCACGCGCCTGTACCCGCTCACCAAGGGTGTCAGCAAACAGCTGATGGCGGTGTACGACAAACCGATGATCTACTACCCGCTCACCACACTGATGCTGGCGGGTATCCGCGATATCCTGATCATCACCACGCCGGAGGAACAGTGCCTCTACCAGCGCCTGCTGGAATACGGCTCCCAGTGGGGCATTAATATCAGCTACGCGATACAGCCGAGCCCGGATGGTCTGGCGCAAGCGTTCCTGATCGGCCGCGAGCATGTAGGCAACAACAGCAGCGCCCTGGTGCTCGGCGACAATATCTTCTATGCCCAGCACTTCAGCCAGATACTGCAGCAGTCCGACGCCCGCCATGACGGCGCCACCGTATTCGGCTACCGCGTCGCCGATCCGCGTGCCTATGGCGTGGTGGAGTTCGACAAAGCGGGCAGGGCAGTAAGCCTGGAAGAGAAACCGGCACAGCCGAAATCCAACTACGCCGTAACCGGTCTCTACTTCTACGACAACCAGGTCTGCGACCTGGCGCGGGAGATCAAACCCAGCCCCCGCGGCGAGCTGGAAATCACCGATATCAACAAGATCTACCTGGAGCGCGGCCAGCTCAACGTGGAGCTGATGGGCCGCGGCAGCGCCTGGCTGGATACCGGTACCCACGACAACCTGCTGGAAGCCGCGCATTTTGTACAGACCATCGAACGCCGCCAGGGCCTGAAAATCGCCTGCCCGGAAGAAGTGGCCTACCGCAAGGGCTTTATCTCGGCGGAACAACTGGAAAAGCAGGCCCACCCGCTGCTGAAGAGCGGCTACGGAGAATACCTGCTGAACCTGCTGCTGGAAACCGGCGAAAGCTCGCCCTTCAACCAGCAACGCTTCGCCGCCGCCCTCTGAAACCCGTAGGGGCGAACCTCGTGTTCGCCCGAGAAAGGTCGGCAATACTCCGAAGCAATTTCGCTGGCAGAAAAAATTGGCAACCTGTCGTCATCCCGGCGAATGCCGGGATCCAGTCGAACCACTGGATTCCGGTACCGGATCAAGTCCGGCACAGGCTCTGCGCCGGAATGACACCTGTAGGGGCGAACCTCGTGTTCGCCCAACAAAACAAAACGAACACAAAGCAGCATGAACGTAATAGAAACCGCCATCCCCGACGTAAAAATCATCGAACCCAAAGTCTTCGGTGACCACCGCGGCTTCTTCTTCGAATCCTTCCGCCAGGACGTATTCAACAGAGAGTGTGCAGAGCGCGTGTTCGTCCAGGACAACCACAGCAAATCCACCCAGGGCATACTGCGCGGCCTGCACTACCAGACAAAGCAGACCCAGGGAAAATTAGTGCGAGTGACCAAGGGCGAAGTCTTCGACGTAGCGGTAGATATTCGCAAAAGCTCCCCCACTTTCGGCCAGTGGGTAGGCGTCACCCTGTCCGCAGAAAACAAACGCCAACTCTGGGTCCCGGAAGGCTTCGCCCACGGCTTCTACGTCACCAGTGACGAAGCCGAGTTCGTGTACAAATGCACAGACTACTACGCCCCTGAGCACGAACACAGCATCCGCTGGGATGACCCGGATCTGGCGATCGAATGGCCCCTGGTAAACAACGAAGCTCCCAACCTCTCCGCCAAAGACACGGAAGGAAAGCTCCTGAAGGACGCAGTCACCTTCGACTAGCCCGGGACCGCGGAGCTCCAGCTCCGCAAAAGCGGCGAAGCCGCCCCAGGGAACGCCGAGCTCCGGTTCGGCAACGGGCCGCAGACCCGAAAAAAGCCGTAGGAGCGGCCCATGGCCGCGATCAATATCGCCGACAACACCAAACCCGGCCCGAAACAAAGAACGACCAAAGTTACCGAATTCGACCAATGAAAATTCTCATAACCGGCAAAAACGGCCAACTGGCCCAGGAGCTGCATAAACGCAAACCAGCCAATATCGAGCTGGTAGCCCTGGATCGCAACGACCTGGACATCACCAACGCCACCCAGGTCACGCAAGCCATCGCCGAACACAAACCGGAAGTTGTCATCAACGCCGCCGCCTATACGGCAGTAGACAAGGCCGAATCGGAAAAGGAACAGGCCTACGCCGTCAACGCCACAGGCCCAGAAAACCTGGCCGCAGCCTGCAAAGAATTCGGCATACGCTTGATCCACGTCTCCACAGATTTCGTCTTCGACGGCCAAAGCTCCACCCCCTACCAGCCACAGCAACCGGTGCGCCCCCTAGGCGTATACGGCGAAAGCAAGGCTGCCGGAGAGGCGGCCGTCCAGTCCCTGTTGCCCGAAGCCGTAATACTCCGCACCGCCTGGGTCTACAGCGCCCACGGCGCCAACTTCACAAACACCATGCTGCGCCTGATGAACGAGCGCGACCAGCTGGGCGTAGTCGCCGACCAAATAGGCACCCCGACCAGCACCCACACCCTGGCCGAAGCCATCTACACGCTGATAGAAAAGCCGCAAGCAAAAGGCACCTACCATTGCACCGACGCCGGCGCCGCCAGCTGGTACGACTTCGCCGTAGCCATCTACGAAGAGGGCAAAGAAGCGGGTCTGCTCCCAGCAGAAAAGCAGGTACAGATAAAACCGATCGCCACAGCCGACTACCCAACCCCGGCAGCAAGACCAGCCTACAGCGTCCTGGACAAAACCAGCTTGGTAGCAGAAGTGGGAATAGAACTAAAACACTGGCGCCAGGCACTGCGCCAAGTTTTAAAAGAAAAAGCTGCCCCGTAGGGGCCGAAGGCGCCGTGAATACCTGGAGCGGCCGGAACGAACCTTGTGTTCGCCCTTCGTAGCTAGAGCCCGCGAAGAAACGAGAAAAAAATGATGTAGGAGCGGCCGGTGGCCGCGATCAACCCGGGACCGCGGAGCTCCAGCTCCGCAATACGGCAAAACCGCAGCTGGGATCACCGAGCCCCCCCCCCCCCCCTTCCGGGGGGGGGGCGGGGGGGGGGGGGGGGGGGGGGGGGGGGGGGGCCGCCCCCCCGCCCCCCGGCAAG
>NZ_JACZFR010000017.1 GCF_014904815.1 Microbulbifer taiwanensis | reverse complement strand
CCCCCCTCTCCCGCTTGCGGGAGAGGGGCCGGGGGAGAGGGTGTAGGAGCGGCGGGGCGGCCATCCGCCCATGGCCGCGATAAAAACCGGAACAAAACTTCACAGCCTCAATAATAGACCTGTGAACCCAAAAAGAACCTGAGTCACTTAACAAATTCAAAAGAAACGCAGTAAAAAATGAGCAATCTACTGGTAACCGGCGGCGCCGGCTTCATAGGCGCAAACTTCGTCCACTACTGGATGAAAACTTACCCCCAAGACAAGGTCGTCGTCCTGGACGCCCTCACCTACGCCGGCAACAAAGCCAACCTGGACCCGGTAGCGGAAAACCAGAATTTCTACTTCTGCCACGGCAACATCTGCGACACCACCCTGGTAGAAACCCTTCTCAAGGAGCACCGCATAGACACCCTGGTGCACTTCGCCGCCGAGAGCCACGTGGACAGATCCATCACCGGCCCGGATACCTTTATAGAAACCAACATCATCGGCACCCACAGCCTGCTCAAGGCCGCCAAGAAAATCTGGCTGGACGAAGGCCTGAACAAAGAAAACCACCGCTTCCACCACGTCTCCACCGACGAGGTCTACGGCACCCTGGGCCCGAAGGATCCCGCCTTCAGCGAGACCACCCCCTACGCCCCGAACAGCCCCTACTCGGCCAGCAAGGCCGCGTCCGACCACCTGGTGCGCGCCTACCACCACACCTACGGACTGAAGGTCACCACCAGCAACTGCTCCAACAACTACGGGCCCTATCATTTCCCGGAGAAGCTGATCCCGCTGGTGATCACCAATATCCTGCAGGACAAGCCCCTGCCCATCTACGGCGATGGACAGCAGATCCGCGACTGGCTCTATGTGGAGGACCACGCGCGCGGTATTGACCTGGTAATCAAGAAAGGCCGCCTGGGTGAGTGTTACAACATCGGCGGCATCAACGAGTGGGCCAATATAGATATAGTACAACTCGTTTGTCAGTTAATGAATAAGATATTTAATGAAGACGCAGATCTAAAGCTCAGGTATCCAGCAGCCGTAAATGTGATCAATGGAGAAGCAGAGAAATTGATAGCATTTGTTAAAGATAGAGCTGGTCATGATCGGCGTTATGCAATTGATCCTTCCAAGTCTAGGTCAGAGTTGAACTATGTCCCGAATGAAAGTTTTCATACTGGAATTAGAAAAACAATTGACTGGTATTTGAGTCAGAACACATGGTGGGGGGAATTGATAAAGTAGTTGAAGAGGCTAATTTTTACACCCGGCTTCTATATTGAATTTACACGCAGTTAATCCATTGTTTGAGTAATAATTATGTTGTGGAACAAAAACTTTCTTTTTCTTCATTATCCAAAAACAGCTGGAAAATCTCTAACTAAAGTTTTTGTCAATTCTTGGGAGAGACCAATAAAGGGATATCTTTCTAGAGGGCAATTTAATGAACTGCAAGATTGTGATCAAAATGGGCTTGAACTCAATCTGGGGCGCGGCCATGAAAATATGGGGCAGGCGCTGGGAATCATGTCTGGTGATGGTGTCAGCTACGATGATTTGACTGCTATTTTTATTTGCATGAGAAATCCATACGATCTTATGGTTTCCAATTATCATTTTATGAGAAAAACTTTCAAGCAAAATAAAGATAATAAGAATTTTCAAGCAGCAGTGGAAAACTCTTTTGAAGATTACTGTTCGCTTTTGTCCGTAGCATCCCCTTTGAACTGGTTTACCATAGAAGGGAAAGTACCAGAGAAGATGGAATTGATTCGTTTTGAGGGGCTTTCGGATAATATTGCCGATCTTTGTCGGAAGTATGGCTTTTCAATGCCGGATATTCCTCATCTGAATAAAAGCGAACATACGCATTTTTCTGAGTATGTGACGGAGAAGGCTGAAGAGGAAATTTATAAAAAGTTCAATTTCTTTTTTGAAAGTGGGTTCTATTCAAGATACGAAGGGCTAAAGTAAGTCCGATATGAATATATGTCTCGGAAGTAGCGGTCGCGTATCTCGTGAGTCGATGCCGACACTTCTATGCCAAATATGGGATTCTAAAGTACTTGCTGAAAGTATGGGTGTGACTGGGTTAAGTGCAGTAGAGGGGGTTGACTGCTTCACTTCTCAGGGCCCCAGTTCCACGGTAAGTATGAGGTAAAGAGAAAGTGAGCAAGAGCAATATTATTGGCGTTGTAGACTCCTTTGAAAAAGGAGAGCTTTCCGGATGGTGCCATACCGGTAGAGAGAATATAAATCTGGTTTTAGCTATCGAGGGACAGCCTTTTACTGAGGTAAAGGTCTTGCCGCCAAGAGAAGATGTTATAGCGCATTTAGACTCAAAAGGCCTCGACCCGAAGTATGCGTTGAGCTTCAATTTTTCGATTGACGCAAACTTCTGCGGTAGCAAACAGATCAAGCTGTACGCGATTACGGATGATAGGAGCTATTTAGTCACTTCTAAAGAAATGACGATAAACTGCACAGCTCCAGAAAAATTATCTGCACTTTCCGCAGCGGCTGATATTGCACATGATGCGGACTCTGTAGGGATAGTGGTCTGGGACGGTACCCACAACCCAATAGGCAGGGCGAAGGTTTTATACGATATTATTTCACCGTACCGAAAAGCCGTAATCATAGCGTTTAACTTTCAGTTCAGCGATAAAAGTCTGTGGGAACCCATGATTACGTCGGGCATCCCCGTTGTGACTATTCCTTGGGCAATGCGGGATTCTTACGCAAGTGCATTCAAGGATCTGAATATTGCTTTTAATACAATATGGGCCTGCAAGCCGCGTTACCCAACATTTGAACTTGTAAAGATGGTTTCGCACTCTGAAAGTAAGATAATACTTGATATCGATGATAGCGAGCGCGCACTTTCAGCTTCTGAGGCCGCCAAGTTCAAACCATATGGGCGGCTTTTTAACCTGGAAGCTGAAAAGATTCTTTCTGAAATTAATGCTATTTCAGTAGCCAGTAAATCTATTCAGGATCATTTTGGAGGAGAATTGGTAAGGCATGCAAGAAAATCGCATCACTCGAGCGTGCGGTCCAGAAAGTTTCCTCCCGAAAAAATTACGATTGGATTTTTTGGTACCGTGCGGCCGCACAAAAATCTAGTGGGTGCGGCAAAAGCTATAAAGAGATTGAGCCAGTCTACGGAGTATGATGTAGAGCTTTTAGTTGGTGGGCATTTTATTCCTAACGCTTTACGCCAGGAAATAGAAAATGCGGGAGCGACTACAACTGGATCGATAGATGCTGATTCATTGGTATCGAAGTTGTCAGATGTGGACGTGGTTATAACGGGTTTTCCAGAACCCGGTGAGAATGAGAATGAAATAACAGAATTTCAGATTTCCTCTAAAATTGGTGATGCACTATCGGTTAATCGTCCAGTGCTGGTTCCCTTTGGCGCGTCAGTCTCGGATCTTGATGGGGTTCCTGGTGTATTTATTTTTAATAAGGAGAATTTTGAAGAAAAATTGAACCAAGCTATTAGTTATCGAGAAGAAATTGAGCTTGGTCAGTTCTCCTTGGAAGAGAACTACAAGGCATTTGAAAAGCTAGAAAATATCGCCAAAAAAGATGCAGTTGAAGGGTGCCTGTCTTCGCTAAAGAATAATGGCGTTGTTAGACGTGACGAGCTCGTACCCAGCCTAGTCTTGATCTGGAAACAACATGATTCTGGCATGTATGGCCGAAGGGTTGACCAACTTGCTAGAACTTATAAGAGAAAGTATCCAAGTCACAGAGTCATTATCTTGGAAATGATGTCAACTGATCAATACAAATCTTATCGGGGAGAGAGGGACCTTTGCTCTGCAGATAGTAATCTGATTTTAGATAGGTATGAGCAAAAGCTAAACGGATTTGTCCGTGCTGGAGTTGAGCATATCACAATTCCTGTCGATGGAAGTAAGCCGATAAAGGAAAAACTGGATGGATTTTTGCTAAAAAATAGGCTGCATGCAAGTAATTCAACTTTCGTAATATATCCGTTGATTAGCTCTTATATGCATGTCCTTAAATGTCTGCGAGGATACCGAATTATTTCGGATGTTGTTGACAATCAGCTTTCGTGGGCGAAATCTAACCAGAAGAACATTTTGGCGCAGTATAAGTCTATTCTTTCCTGTTCAGATAAAATTTATTTTAATTCTGAAGTAAATAAAAACTTCTTTATAGAAAACCATATCGTCGATCCCTGGGCTGTGGGGAAGTTGTCGGTGGTCCAAAACTGGTATGACATACCAGAAGATGTCACACTGGAAAATCAGAAACCCTTGGATGAGATTAAGGTTTTCTACTCTGGAAATATGAATGATCGGATCGACTGGGATCTTGTTAGGAAGCTTTCCGAAGTCGCCCAAGAAAATGTAACTATATACATGATAGGTTCTTGTAAGCGCGCCTACGATCAGCTACATGATATCTGCACAAGAAAAAATATAAGATATTTAGGTGTGCTAGATGAATATGATTTGATAAATTTTGCAAAAACATGCGCATTTGCAATTATGCCCCACGTTGAGGATGACGTTTCCTCATATATGAATCCGCTCAAGATTGAGATGTATGAAACTTTGGGCATCAAATGCATCGCTTCTTCAGTCCCCGGAATTAATTCTAGACTGAAGAATATCACTGTTTGTGCATCCAGAGATTCATTTGTGGAAAAGTTTGTTGAATATACGGAATCTATCGATCGGGTAGGTAAAGTTAGTTTTAATAGTATATTATCTAAATTGAATAGAAAAACTCGCTTGAGAAAAGATGTTTTGCAATTTGTTAAGGGGATTAGAGCTCTTAATGCAGAGGCATGAAGTATTCTTCGTGTACATAAGTAATTAATAATCTAAAACAATATGTATATTCAATTTTATAGTAGCTTATAGGTTTCGTGAAATTTTATGGCTGATATAGATTTTGCATTAGAAAAGCAGCAGTCAAGATGGATGCCGCCTAGTAGAGAAGTGCTGGATGAGTTTGTTAAATTTAGAGAACGATATTATACAGTATCTTCATGTGAAGAAGAGTTTGCCACGATTTTGAGAGGCTCACGAGCTGTTATTTCTCCAAGAGATACAAGTACAAAGCTTCTACCAATTATTTTAGAGGCTAAAAAGAATAGAAGTCCATTCAGTATTATTAGGCTAAACGATGGTGAGGGAAATTTAATTAGCCAAATGTACGAAGGCTACAAAGCTCTTTATGATTACTGTATAGACAAAATTTTTGTAATGATGTTTGGGCGGGAAAGTATTGCGCGTAAAGATCTGGAGTTCATAAGGAAACTTGTTATTGACTCAGTTGGTAGCGCGGATGCTATTGGGCTTCCTGAGAGAAGTAGAGTTTTGTCAAGTTACAAAAACAGCTTATCGGAAGTCGATGTTAGAGGAATGATGGGAATTAAGTCGATTCCTCATAGTCTATTTAGGCTTTCAACTGAAAAAATAATAAGCTTACACGATAAGTATTTAGTTTCCGGCTGGTTTGCAAGAGAGTTGCTGGAGCATTTCGAGAGTATTTTAGATTCTGAAAGAATAGTTGGATATATCGGATGTTATAGCGATCTTCCGAAGAAGCTGTGTAGAAGGTTTAATATTTCAGAGGTTGATTTTTATCCTATCCCTCCGCAGCCTTCCAATGTACATATTACAAGTTCTAGCCAGTTTGATCATTATCCGAAGGTGTTTTCGGACAACGTGCAGAAGATTAAAGCCAAGTATCCTGGACAGATCTTTTTGGTTTCTGCTGGACTGTTGGGTAAGGTGTACTGCAAAATAATTAAGGATTCTGGAGGAATTGCAATAGATATCGGGAGTATTGCCGACTTGTGGATGGGGGAGAGAGTTAGACCATGGCTTCTTAAAGCAAACTTTGATTCATATGTTCTTTAAATCTTATTTTTATTGTTAAGGTGGAGATTTTCTACTCGCATGTAAATAACATATGTTTTTTATATTCCTTAGATGAAATTGTTTTCGTATCAATTTTAAATTAGAGTTATAATGAAGATAGCTGTCGCTGGAACAGGTTATGTTGGTCTTTCCAATGCTGTATTACTTGCTCAAGGTAATCAGGTTGTAGCCCTTGATATTGACCGACAAAGGGTGGATTTAATTAATGATAAAATTTCGCCTTTTACTGATAATGAAATAGAGGAATTTTTGTCGAGAGGAGAGCTCAATCTAACTGCCACTTTGGATAAAGAATATGCGTTCAGGGATGCTGATTTTGTCATTATCGCAACGCCAACGGATTATGATCCTGAAACTAATTATTTTAATACAGCATCGGTGGAATCTGTTATAAGTCATGTTCTGGAGATAAATCCTGATGCGGTGATGGTCATTAAGTCCACTGTTCCTGTGGGGTTTACTAAGAGATTAAGTGAGAAAATAAATTGTAGCAATATCATTTTCTCGCCTGAGTTTCTGCGTGAAGGCAAGGCTCTTTACGACAATCTACATCCTTCACGTATAGTTGTTGGGGAGAGATCTGAAAGAGCAAAGAAATTTGCTGATCTATTGCGCGAGAATGCGAAAGCAAAAGATATTCCGATTATTTTTACCGACGCCACAGAGGCGGAAGCTATCAAGCTATTTGCCAACACTTATTTAGCGATGAGAGTGGCATATTTTAATGAGCTAGATACTTACGCTGAAACGCACGATCTAAATAGTCGTCAGATTATAGAGGGAGTAGGGCTCGATCAACGTATTGGTGTTCATTATAGTAATCCGTCATTTGGATATGGTGGTTATTGCCTTCCAAAAGATACAAAGCAGCTTTTAGCAAATTACAGTGATGTGCCAAACAATTTAATTAGGGCTATTGTCGAAGCAAACACTACTCGAAAGGATTTTATTGCCGATTCAATTGTCAAGAGAAATCCAAAGGTCGTGGGAATTTATCGACTTATTATGAAGTCCGGGTCGGATAATTTTCGGGCGTCATCAATTCAGGGAGTAATGAAACGTATTAAAGCGAAAGGAATAGAAGTTGTTGTATACGAGCCTGTCTTAGGAGATGATGAGTTTTTCCATTCTCGTGTAATTCGAGATTTAGACGAGTTTAAGGCTGTCTCCGATGTAATTGTCTCGAACCGGATGGTTCAAGAATTATCGGATGTAGAAGATAAGGTATATACGCGTGACCTGTTCGGTTCCGATTGATTTTGTGTCTTCAATTTTTGCGTCAAAAAAGTTGAAACCAAAGTCGCATTGCGTCTATTCCTAATAATTTGGTTGCTCTCCATATTTTGAGCTTCTGTTGTGGCAACTTTGAAGGATTTTTAGAAGCGGTATCTATTATGAAGCTTGGCATAGCAGCCATTTTCAAAAATGAATTTGACTATATTCTCGAGTGGATAGCTTATCATCAGTTGATCGGAGTAGATAAGTTTTTCATTGCTGATAACGTGAGTAATGATGGTTCTTCACAGCTTTTGGAGGCGTTAGACAGCCTGGGGATTATAAATAGAGTATACTTCCCTAGGGTGGAAGATGCCGGTCCACAGGTTCCAGCATACAATAAAATTCTACAGGAATATGGTGCCGAGGTAGATTTGTTGGCTTTTATAGATGCCGATGAATTTATTGTGACTACAAATGATAGGCCGTTAAAAGAAAATTTGCAAAAGTTCTACCGTATGGAAGATGCTGGAGCTCTTGCACTCAATTGGCGGAATTTCGGATCTTCAAGGGAGGTTTTCAAAGGCGCAGAACCTGTCATCAAGCGATTTACCTTGTGTTCTCGCAAAGATCACAATTTTAATCGTCACATTAAATCAATATTGAAGCCCCATATGACTGAGCGCATGAATATTCATGAGTGTGTTCTGAAGTTAGGTCGTTACTATTCGAGCGATCTTAAGCCTGCGGTATTTGAAAATGGGGAACCTTGCGGACCTAAAACGGCTGGCGTTGTTTATGAGGCCGTCAGGGTTAATCATTATGTAGTTAAATCCAAGCAGGAACATATCCTGAATAAAGATAAGAAAGGATCTGGCGCCGGTAGTGCCACAAGAAGGAAAGGGCAGGCTTATTTTAGGGCTCATGACCTGAATGACGAGTTGGATAATTCGTTGATGCGATTTGTTCCTGGTGTTAAAAGGTGTGTTGAAGAGTTCAAAGAGCTCCTTGTTAGAGAGAGTCCATATCTTTCCTTTGGGAGCGCTAACATAGCAATTAGGGGGGGTATTATTTCAGGTTGGGCGGTAAGTGAATATGATGGAGACCTAAAAGTCAGGCTTTTGATTAATGGTGCCGAACACTTGGTAGATGTAAATCAACCTCGCCCGGATGTATTGCGTAAGGGCGGTTCGAGAAAATTGGTTTGTGGTTTTAGGTACCGGCACGATTCCAAGTTAACCTCCATGGATGATGTCAAAGGTTATATTTACGGCACGACTATAGAATGTAGCGTAAGGCATATTAGTCCGGATATCGGAGTAGGGTAGGATGCCCTAGTTAATGGTTGATTTTGTCGCTGATATTTTATTCAGCAAATTTGTTTTTTCTAGAGGTTTTTGTGAATCCATTGGCTTTTGTGCATATACCGAAAACTGCGGGCACGAGTTTTAGATTCGGCGCCGATGCTTTTTTTGGGGAGGAACGGGTTTGTCGCGATTACGGTAGCCAGTCTGTAGAAACTAGCGAGATTGTCAAGAAATACATATTCCAGGAGAAAGATCACTGGAAGTTCTGGACGGTATTCAAGGCCGAAGGCTATCAGTTTCTTACTGGACATTTTCACGCAACCCGATACGCCACCATCTTTGGGGTTCGCAGCATGGTTACTTTTGTGCGGAATCCTATTCAGAGAATTGTTTCCGAATATAAGCATCATGTGCGGAATTACGGGTACGAGGGTACCTTTAAGAGTTATTATCGTGAGAAGGCCAACATCAATCGGCAGTTACGGATGATGGCCAACATTCCATGGCCAGCTTTTGGGCTGGTAGGGATTACTGAGCGTTATGAAGAATCGCTTGCCCTATTAAATAGTAAGTATTCTCTTCAGATTCCGTTCCTCAATGAAAACTTGGGGCGAAGCGTCATGTCTGAAGCATATGAATTAGAGCCCGATGAAGAGGCTGAATTATCACGCCTAAATGCTGGTGAAATTCGTTTCTACGAACAAGTTTGCTCGCAGTTAGATTGGCGTTGCAGGCTATCCTCTGTCGGGAAGAAGTATGTTGGAGGTGCGGTTACGCGGCAAGATGCAAATGGTCTTTATGGCTGGGCGATCGCTGAGGAAGATGACGACCCTGTTGTGGTTCAGGTGTCGGTCGGCGGTGAAGTTGTCGGCGAGGTAACAGCAACAGGTTATCGCCCCAATCTTCAAGAAAAGGGTGCCGGTCGTGGCGGGTTTGTCGGTTTTAGTGTGAACACAGAAAGGTACCCAAAGAATGTGAGCTTGGAATGTACTGTTGCTGCTACGGGGCAGCCTTTAGTAAATTCTCCATGGGAGCTCCTTGAAACGGCTTGATAATATTTTATAGCAAAGTGAGACATTGTGGGTGTCGCGAGAAGCCGATCGGCCTACAGAAGCGTGACCAAGGAATTTGAGTAATGACGACATGCTGAAGTATTTTAAGCAGTTATTTCGGGTGGATTTGAAGAGCAGGCTGGTACCATTGGGAGACCTTGACGCCTGTGATGAGTCCGCGCGCAATTTTGAGTGGCAGTCGTCGGGTGCCGATCCCCGCTTCAAGGTGAAGAGTAAGCGCTTCCGCTCTGGTTGGTATATGCTGGAGCTCAAGCTGCGCCACACTGAGTCTTGCGCGGATGCCCGTCTGTATTTTGATACGGGTGATGGACTCAGCGAGGATCAGAGTATTCTCCTACCTGTAAAGTCGAACCGCATCAACAAACGTCTCGTTTACTTCCCAAGAAACGTAAAGTGGTTGCGTTTCGATCCGATGGAGTCGTCGGGGCGACTGACGGTCGAACATTTTCGAATTGTTCGATTAGCTTCTTGGTTCGCTCTCGACCGCTTGATGCAGCGCCTTATTAATATGCATTTTGAGTTTCGAGGCCAGGAAAAATCCAAAGTCGAAGCTTATGTCAAAGAAATGGCAAAAGAATCGGGCCGGCACTGGCGCGATCTGGCGCTTGAGTACTACAGTGAGACTTTTGTCCGGCGAAAGCAGGAGCGGGACTATCAAAGCTGGATTCGCGAGGTCGAAAGCTGTCGATCCACTGAATGTTCCTTTAGAGACGGTGATGGACCTCTGATTTCTTTGGTGCTGCCAACCTACAATACGGATGTATTGCTGCTCCGCGCCTGCATAGAATCGGTATTGGCACAGACCTATCCACGCTGGCAGCTTTGTATCGGCGATGATGCCTCTACCGATTCGCGAGTGCGCGAGTGCCTGCAGGAGTTTCGAGCTCAGGACGAGCGCATTCAGGTGGTGTTTCGGGAAGAAAATGGTCATATCACGGCGGCCAGCAACAGCGCCCTGGCACTGGCGAAGGGCGAATATATTGCGCTGCTGGATCACGACGACACCCTGGCACCCCATGCGCTACAGAGGGTGGCGGAGGCGATTGCGGAAAACCCGCAGGCGCAGCTGTTCTACAGCGACGAAGACAAGATCGATGAACAGGGCGAGCGTTTTGATCCCCACTTCAAGCCGGGCTGGAACCCGGACCTGCTGCTGTCACAGAACTATATCTGCCATCTCACGGTACTGAAGGCGGCTCTGGTGAAACAGGTCGGTGGCTTCCGCCTCGGGGTTGAGGGCAGCCAGGATCACGATCTGCTGCTGCGCTGTATGCCGCACCTGAAAGCCGGCAATGTGGTGCATATTCCGGAGGTTCTGTACCACTGGCGCGCCATCAGTGGCTCGACCGCGCAGCAGGGCTGCGCCAAGAACTACGCCGCCACCGCGGGGGTGCGAGCCGTGGCCGACTACCTGGAGAGTGAAGGGCTGCAGGCGACGGCGGAGCCGGGTACGGCACCGAACAGCTACCGGGTGCGCTGGGTCATTCCGCAGCACGCGCCGCTGGTGAGCCTGCTGGTGCCCACGCGGGATGGAATCGATATTCTCAAGCCCTGTGTGGAGGCGATTCTCTCCAGAACCGACTACCCGAATTTCGAACTGTTGATCCTGGACAACCAGACTCGCTGTGAGGCGACACTGCGCTTCCTGGAGGAGGTGAGTGCCTCAGATGCGCGGGTCTCCGTGCACCGCTGGGATCGCCCGTTCAACTACTCCGCGATCAACAATTTCGGCGCCGGCCTGGCGAAGGGCGAGATCATCGGGCTGGTTAACAACGATATAGAGCCGATCAACGGCGACTGGCTGACCGAGATGGTGGGGCAGGCGCTAAGGCCCGAAATAGGCTGCGTGGGCGCCAAGCTCTATTATCCCAACGACACCATCCAGCACGGCGGCGTGATTCTGGGAATCGGCGGTGTCGCGGGTCACTCCCACAAGTATTTGAGCCGCAACGAGTACGGCTATTTCTCGCGCCTGCACCTGGTGCAAAACCTTTCCGCGGTAACGGCTGCCTGCCTGCTGCTGCGCAAGTCGGTATTCGAGGAGGTGGGCGGCCTGGACGAGGAAAACCTGGTCGTGGCCTTCAACGATGTGGATCTGTGCCTGAAGGTGCGCGAGGCTGGCTACCGCAACCTGTGGACGCCCTATGCGGAACTCTACCACCACGAGTCGGTCTCCCGCGGCGCCGACAATACGATGGCAAAGCGCAAGCGTGCCCAGCGCGAGGCGGAGCATATGCGCAGTCGTTGGGGTGCGCAGCTGGATACGGATCCGGCTTATAATCCCAACCTGACGCTGGTGCATGAGGATTTTTCGCTGGCGTAATTCGATAGAGCCCGATAGAAATCCTAAATGGGCTTTCTTGGAATCAAGAATTCAGGTTTTGAGGGTGAAAATGATACTTTTTTTGGGTGTGGCAACAAGAGCTATAGCAATCTGAATCAGAACCCGCAACATAAGTTTGCACAAAACCATGCGCTTTGTATCTATAACAGCGACACTGTTTACAGTTTTATCCCTTAAATAGCGCCCTGCAATGGCCGGTTACTAATCCGACTTTATTAGTTTTTTTAAAATTGTTTTGACCAACCCTCCCATTGGAGTCGTCATCCCGGATTCGATCCGTGATCCAGAGAAGGTGCCTCGGCGCCCTGGATTCCGGATCCAGTCCGTAAAGCAGATTGTATACAGCGAATACGGGACTCTCTGGTTGTTAAAGGTGTCAGGACAATGGCTGAGACAATTATGAGCCCCTTAATATGTGAGCCCATCGTCGCCATTGGCCGCCGCTCCGGTCAGTCGATAGATTTGAGTTTTTGTTCCAGGTTTTTCGCTGGTCTGAAGCGGAGTGCTTTCCCTATCTTAAATTGATCAAGAAGCTGTAATTCATGCAATTTTAACAGGTCGGCCCGGCTGGTTGCATAGGCGATTTTGTGTGAACGCTGGTGTGACTCTATGGAGTAAACGGTAGTCGGCTTCTTGAGCGCATTGGCCAGCAGGGCTTTTTGCCGGTGATTGAGCAATAGAGAGTTTTTCAGGTAGATGTCGATCTGGCTCTGCTCCTGAGTCTTTTTCTCGATATAGTTTTCCAGTGCCGTTATTGCCCTGAGGATGATATCTAACTGAAATATGATGAAGTAAGTCAGGTCGTTGTCGTCGGACTCGGTATAAAGAAACGACCGTGCATATTTGCTGGGGGCTTCTTTTAATAGGCTGGATATCGAAATGAATTCGAATAGCCAGTATCCCTCGCGCAGCATCGTCCAGTAAAAAAGCGCCCGGGCTGTGCGACCGTTGCCATCTTCGAATGGATGGTCATACGCGAGCCAGAAGTGCAGGATGATCGCGCGTATAACGGGGTGGAGATACTGTTGCGTGTCTTGAGCACCATTGGCGAAATCGCACATGGCGCGCATTCTTGAAGGCAGCTCTTCTGCTGAAGGTGGGCGGTGTAGTATTTGATCGTCGCTCTCATCCCATACAGCTACACGAGTATCTTCAGGCTGCTGAATTTGGCCGGCGCTGGTTTCTTGTTCCAGCGTTTTCTCGGTCACTATGCGGTGTAGGGTGCAGATTATTTCCGGCGATATTGGCTGATCTTTAAGCGCAAGAATTTCCTTCATGGCGAGGAAGTTGTTCAGGATCATTTGCTCGCTTTTATCTTTTGGGGCGCGGCCGGAACGCAGCATGTCGACGGCATCTTTTCGGGTTGTGGCTGCACCTTCCAATTGGCTGGAAGTAATTGCTTCCTCGATTAAGGAGCTGATGATGTAGCGGTCCCGCAGGCTGGGGTTGACAACCTGTTCGTTGATTCCGATGAGGCCTCGCGCCTGGGCGTCAATTGCCGGAAGTTTTTCCAGGATGGGGTCTGGCAGGCAGTAAGTGAACGGCTTTCCGAGGCTGTCTTTGAGTGGTAGTTCCCGCTGAATCTGCTGGCGCCCAAACTTGAGTTTGAGCCACCATTCCTCGTGGCTAAGCCCTTCTTGAACCGGCCTTCGGCGTAGCTGGTCCCAGTGTAGATACCCTGGCGTTCGGGGGAGGGGGGAAGACACCAGCTCCAACAGTCGCTCAGGTGATATGTGTTGCAGCAGGTCCGTGAGCCTGGGCGGTTTGGCGGGTTTTTTCATCTGCTTAGTGGAATTATCAAATTGATAGAAACTGATAATTCATTGAGAGTAGCATCTTGGGACTTTATTATCAATTTGATAATAATTGATAGTTCATTGATAGTTGCGAGCTGGCGCCACAGGCAGTGAAGGCGCTTCGGGCTTTCCGTTGCAGGGTGACGATACAAAGGATCAAAAGGAATTGACCATGACAGACACCGAAACCCCTATTCTCAACTCAGCCCGCACTGCGGTTCACAATCGCCCCCAGGCAGTCGAGGCTGCAGAAATCCCCCCTGGCCACATAATCCACCACGGTGCGGTAGATGGTGTCACCGGCTCCTGTCACCAGCTGTTCGCCGATAGAGACAATTCCATCCTGATTGACTGCGGTCTGTTCCAGGGCGCGGAAACCTCTCCCGGCGGCCGTGGCCACAACAGTCTGGCCATCGAATTCGATATCAGTAGTGTTCGGGCCCTGGTGGTTACCCATATGCACATAGACCATGTGGGCCGCATTCCCTACCTGATCGCTGCCGGCTTCCGCGGCCCCATCTATTGCTCCGAGCCCTCCGCCGAGCTGCTGCCGCCGGTGCTTGAGGATGCGCTGAAGATTGGTATCAGCAGGGATGCGGCCTTAATCGAAAAGTTTCTCGGCTATGTCAAAAAGCAGCTGCGCCCTTTGGCCTATAACCGCTGGCAACCGGTGGTTGCGCAAGCGGGTGGCCGCCTCGATATTCGCCTGCAGCGCGCCGGCCATATTCTCGGCTCCGCCTATGTGGAGTGCGAGCTGAGAGAGCAGAAGCGCCGCATCATTTTCTCCGGCGATCTGGGGGCGCCGAATACGCCGTTGCTGTACGCGCCCAAAGCGCCCAGGGGCTGTGATGAGCTGGTCATTGAAAGCACCTACGGCGACCGCCTGCACCAGAACCGCAAAGAGCGCGTGCGCATTTTGCAAAATGCCATAGAGGGGGCCCTGAAGGATCGCGGCAGCGTGTTGATTCCGGCGTTCAGTATTGGCCGCACCCAGGAATTGCTGTATAAGCTGGAGGGCATCATCCACAGGCAGGCCAATCGCAACAGAAAGAACAATCCCTGGCGCGGCCTGCCCGTCATCGTGGATTCGCCCCTGGCGAGCCGCTTCACCGAGGTCTACCGCCGCCTGCGGCCCTATTGGGATGCGGAGGCCAGGCGCTTGCTCAGGCGCGGCCGCCACCCGCTCAGTTTCGAGCAGTTGATTACGGTAGACGATCACGAGGCGCACCTGCGGGTGCTGGCGGAGCTCGCCCACAGCCAGCGCCCGGCCATCGTCATCGCCGCCAGCGGCATGTGCAGCGGTGGCCGGATTGTGAATTACCTGAAGGCAATGCTCGAGGAGGAGCGCCACAACGTACTCTTCGTGGGCTACCAGGCCAGGGGTACGCCGGGGCGGGATATACAGGCCTATGGCCCGAAAAATGGCTACGTGGATATTGAGGGCGAGCGCTACCGCATTAGGGCGGGGGTGGAGACCATCAGCGGTTATTCGGCCCATGCGGATCGGGATGATCTGCTCGGTTTTGTCCGCAGGATGAGAAAACGTCCGCAGATAATCCGGGTGGTGCACGGCGATGCGCAGGCCAAGCTGGCTTTGCAGCGGCGGATGGAGGCGGAGGGGTTGGCCGGGAGAGTGGTTGTTCCGGCGGGGCCTGTTGCCCATGACTCGGTGTAAACACCTCACGTCGGCATCCAGCTCAGGCTGGTGACTAAGGCCGGAGTGTGTGATCTCGATGTCACTGAGCCGCCGCTCTGCCCGCTGCAGGGACAGTTGTCGCCGCAGAATCCGGTAGTTTGGACGTATCAAACGGGTAGTGATTGCAAAACTTGAGTTATACGCAAATAAGGCCTAAATTGCGTATAACCCGCAAGGAGTCACAATGCTGCCGACCCCCCTGTCCCTGACCGCGCGCACCCTCTACTCGGAGCTGAATGAACTGGCCATTTCCCTGGGAGTGTCCGAGCATCTGGGCAGGGCACCCGGTACCATCTCCCGCAAGTCGGTCAAAGGCGCCGACTATCTCTATTACCAGTACAGGGATCTGGACGGGCGCACACGCCAGGCCTATATCGGGCCGGATAATGAGGCCACCCGGGCGCGGTTGAAGGATATCGAAGCGCGGATCGCCGATCGGGAGAGTGACCTGGCTCGCCTGAATGAACTCCGTGCTGCTTTCATTGCCGCCGGCGGAACTGCTATTGAACACACGCCGATGAGAGTGTTGCGGGGGCTCGCGGATGGCGGTGTACTGCGCCCGGGGCTGGGCTGTGCCCAGTTGGTGGGTACTTACGCCTTTATCGCCTTGGGCAACCTTCTGGGAGTGCGGTGGGCCAGCCAGATAAGGACACAGGACATCGACCTGGCTGGCACAGCGGATATCGAGCTCGGTGTGTCCAGACCGGACATTCCTACCCCGGAGATCCTCGACCAGCTCGGCATGGGTTTTATTCCGGTGCCGACTCTTGACCCCAAAACACCTACCACCTCCTATCGGGTGAGGGGGCAGGAAGTTCGGGTGGATCTGTTGGTTCCGTTGCGCGGCAAACCGGCCTCTGAACCGGTTTTTGTGCCGTCACTGAACGCGCTGGCCCAGCCGGTGCGCTTTCTCGATTATCTGCTGGAGTCCCCGGTGGCGGTCACCCTGGTGGGGAGGCGCACACAGGTCTTGGCCAATGTGCCGGCACCGGAGCGTTTTGCCCTGCACAAATTGCTGGTTTCCGAGTCTCGGGCCTCTGCTTTTGCTGCCAAGGCGGAAAAGGACCGGATGCAGGCGGGGCAGGTGCTGCAGGTGTTGCTGCAGGAGGCGCCGGACGGCGTCGAAGCGGCCAAGAGCGACCTGGTGTCCCGCGGCAAAGGCTGGGCGGAGAAGTTCGAAAGGGCGCTGAAGAAGTGCCAGAAAGATTTCCCTGACGTTGTAAACTGGCTGCGCGGCTTCTGATCGAGCGTTGACGGGATGGGCGGATAAATTGATCACGGGATTTGGCGCAGCCCGATAGAGTTGGGCGGCATACTCACGACAGATTTGGCATAATTTGCCCTCGCCAATAGGCGTGCATAAAAAACAGACACCCGCTTCGGTGACCAGAGCGACGCCCCGATCCTATGACTCTTTCCCAATTATTTGTTGCCGGTATCTTCGCCCTGGTCATCGGCTCGCTGATCTTCACCCGTTTCCGCCCATCCCTGGTCTTCGCCTCGGCCGCCGGGGCCTGCTTCCTGACCGGGTTGGTGCCGGCGGAGTCGGTACTGCAGAAGGGGGCCAACCCGGGCCTGGTGACCTTGGTTGCGCTGATACTGGTGTCTTTGGGGCTGGAGAAGGCGCGCTGGTTGCGGGCGATTTCCGAGGGGTTGATCAATGGCTCCCTGAAGGCCAGCCTGCTGCGCCTCACCGCCGCGACGGCGCTGAGCTCGGCCTTTCTCAACAACACCGCCGTGGTGGCCGCGCTGGCCTCCAGTGTCAAGGGGCAGCGGCGCCTGCCGGCGGCCAAGCTGCTGCTGCCGCTGTCCTATGCGGCCATTCTCGGCGGCACCCTGACCCTGATCGGCACTTCCACCAACCTGATCGTCAACAGCTTTGTGCTGGACCGGGGCCTGCCCGGCCTGGAGTTCTTCGCCTTCCTGCCGGTGGGGCTGGCCGCGGCCCTGGTGGGGCTGGCGGTACTGCTGCTGTGCAACCGCCTGCTGCCGCAGGGGGCAGTATCCGAGGAGCCGGTGACCGAGTATCTGCTGGAGGCGGAGGTGGTGGCCGATTCGCCCCTGGACGGCAAGACCGTCGAGCAGAACCGCCTGCGCCGGCTGGAGACCCTCTACCTGATCGAGATAGTGCGCTGCGGCCAGGTGATCAGCCCGGTGGCGCCGACGGAGGTGTTGCGCTGCGGGGACAAACTGATTTTCAGTGGCGATGTGCGCGACCTGGGGCGTTTGCAGGATATCGAGGGCCTGCGCCTGTTTGCGCTGGAGGACGAGAAGCTGGACCTGAATCTCACCGAAGTGGTGATAACCCCCAGTTCCAGCATCCTCGGCCAGTCCCTGAAGGGCTGCAATTTCCGCACCCGCTTCGACGCTGCGGTGGTGGCCATGCGCCGCGGCGGTGAGCGGCTGTCGGGCAAGCTGGGGGAGATAGAGTTGCGCGCCGGGGATGCGCTGCTGTTGGCGGTGGGGCCCGACTTCAGGCACCACCTGAATATCGACAAGAATTTCTATGTGATCAGCGGCACCGAGGTGCGGCGGGATCTGTCCCGGCGGGACAACTGGTTGCTGGGCCTGGGTTTTGCCGCTGTTGTGGCCGGTGCGGCGCTCGGCTATTTTTCGTTGCTGAAGGGGTTGGTGGTACTGCTCGGGGGCATGATCGGCCTGGGTATCTTATCCACCACCGAACTGCAGCGACGCTTCCCCTTCCAGATCTGGCTGATTATCGCCAGCGCCCTGGTGCTGGCGGAGGCCTTTGCCGGCAGCGGCCTGGCGGATGCGCTGGCGTCCGGGCTGCGCAACCTGTTGCAGGGCTGGGGGCCACTGGCCGGGCTGGTGGGTATCTTCCTGCTGACCCTGGCGCTGACCGAGCTGATGACCAATAACGCCGCCGCCGCCCTGGCTTTCCCGCTGGCCTGGAGCCTGGCGGAGAGCTTCGGCGTCAGCTGGATGCCCTTCGTGATGGCGGTGGCCTACGGTGCCAGCGCCAGCTTCCTGACCCCCTTCGGCTACCAGACCAACCTGATGGTGCAGAACCTGGGCGGCTATCACCTGCGGGACTTTGTGCGCGCGGGTTTGCCGCTGACCGTTGCCTATTCGGTGACGGTGCTGGTGTTGTTGCCGGTGGTGTTTCCGTTTTACGGATGAGCGATGAGCTCAGGTAAGGGACTTGGTTATTGAATAGCGAATTGGGGGCAGCTTCTTTGGTGTCAGGTAAACGGTGCTTTGTCGTGGAAGAGGGCGAAAATCCCTCCACCGATTACTTCGTTATGCCGTTTCTGCGGGAGGGCAACACGACTCCCGTGCGCCGTTTCTTTTCGCAGATACCGTCTGAGGAACAGTTGGACGGCGCCACCCTGATTTTCGTGCGCTATATTCCGGCCAAATGGAAGACCCTGGTGGAGAGTTGCCGGGACAGGATGGCCGCAGTCTATTTCTTTATGGACGATGACCTCTTCGACTGGCGCGCCTTTGCGGCCATGCCACTGCGCTATCAGCTGAAATTATTTCGCCTCAGCTGGTCGCACCGCAAATGGCTGCAATCCATCGACGCGCGGCTGCTGGTTTCCACGCCCTACCTGCAACGAAAATATGCCGACTGGCAGCCGCAACTATTGCCGCCGCGGCCACTGGCCGAGCGCGAATCGTCGCCGATGTTGACGCTTTTCTACCACGGCTCCGCCTCCCACGGCGGGGACCTGCGCTGGCTGCGCCCGGTAATCGCGGAGGTGCTGGAGCGCAATGAACGGCTGGCCTTCGAGGTGATCGGGGACAGTGCCGTTAATAAATTATTTAAAGGCCTGCCGCGGGTGCAGGTGCTGCACCCGATGAAATGGCCCAGCTATCGGGCACTGATCAGCCGCCCCGGGCGCAGTATCGGGCTGGCCCCGCTGGTGGATTCACGTTTCAATCGCGCCCGCTCCCACACCAAGTTTTTCGATATCACCGCGGCCGGTGCCGTGGGGGTTTACGCTGAGGGTCCCGTTTACGGCGGTATCGTCGCACACGAAAAGAACGGCCTGCTGTTGCCGATGGAGCGGCAGGCCTGGGTGGATGGGATTCTGCGTTTGGTGGCTGACGAGCCGCTGCGCGAGCGCCTGCTGGAAGGTGCGCGAGCGTGTCTGTGATCGGCTACTGCGCGCCGGGTATCCGCCGTATCCGACACCTGGATGCGCTGCTGGAGGCTCGGTGCCGTTTTTTCCTGCGCGCGCCCGCCAGGGAAATTACCCATATCGCCGGCTGGGGGCTGAAACCCACGGCGGAGCGAGCCCGCCGGCTGGCGGCGTCGCGCGGCCTGCCGTATATCGGTATCGAGGACGGTTTCCTGCGCTCCCTGGGCCTGGGTGTCAGCGGTTCTCCGTTGCACAGCCTGGCGGTGGACCACTCCGGTATCTACTACGACGCCACCCGCCCCTGTGACCTGGAATCCCTGATTGCCGAGGCACCTTTCGGCGATGCCGAGCTGGAGCGCGCGCGCCGTTGCATGGCGCTGCTACGCAAACACCGCCTTTCCAAATACAACCATGCGCCGGACAAGCCGCTCCGCTGGCCGGACCCGCGGCCGCGGGTATTGGTGGTGGACCAGACTTTTGGCGATGCCTCGGTGCTCTACGGTTGCGCCGATGCGGAGCGCTTCGAGCAGATGCTGGAGTCCGCGCTGCGCGCGCACCCGGACGCCGAAGTCTGCGTCAAGGTGCACCCGGACGTGATCGCGGGCAGGAAGCGCGGCTATCTGCTGGAGGCTGCCAGGCGGCGGGGCTGCCGTATTCTCGCCGAGGACATTTCCCCCTGGGCGCTGCTGGAGGCGGTGGAGCAGGTCTATGTGGTGACCAGCCAGCTGGGCTTCGAGGCGCTGATGGCCGGTAAGAAAGTGCACTGCTTCGGCCTGCCTTTCTATGCCGGCTGGGGGCTGACCGAAGACTACGCCAGCTGCGAGCGCCGCGGTAAGAATCGCTCCCTGGAGCAGGTTTTCGCCGCCGCCTACCTGCGCTACTGCCGCTATATCAATCCCTACACCGGCCGGCGTTGCACGCTGGAGGACACCATCTACCTGATCGGCGAGCAGAAGCGCCGGCGGGAGCAGTTTCGCGGCAATTGGATTGGAGCCGGATTTTCTCCCTGGAAGCGCCGTTTTGTGCCGGCCTTTTTGGGGCCGTCGGCATCGGTGCGCTTCGTCGCACAGAAGCCCGAGCGGCTGCACGGCGTCTCAGGGGGCAGCCGGGTCGCGACCTGGGCCAGCGGCCTGAAGAGCGAATTTGCGCGCGCCTGCGGGCAAGGCGGTCATGAACTGTGGCGCATGGAGGACGGCTTTCTGCGCTCGGTGGGCCTGGGGATGGATCTGGTGATGCCCCTGTCGCTGGTGCTGGACAGGCGCGGTATCTACTACGACGCCAGTCGTCCCAGCGACCTGGAAACCATTCTCGGCGAAACCGAGTTTGATGAAGCCCTGCTCGGGCGGGCGCGCCGACTGCGCGAACGCCTGGTGGCGCTGCGGCTGAGTAAATACAATGTGGGCGCTTGCGGAACACCGCTGCCGTTCGATCCGCCCACAAACAGGAAAGTGATCCTGGTGCCCGGGCAGGTGGAGACGGATGCTTCCATCGCGACCGGCTCGCCGCGCTTCAAGACCAATCTCGAGTTGCTGCGCGAGGTGCGGCGCTGCAACCCCCACGCCTTTATCGTCTACAAACCCCACCCGGATGTGGTCGGCGGGGGGCGTTTCGGCGCCGTGGGGGAAGCGGATTCTGAGCTTCTGTTCGATGCGCTGGTTGCGGATATATCCATCGCCGAACTGCTGGATCGGGTGGACGAGGTGCATACCCTCAGCTCCCTGGCGGGGTTCGAGGCATTGTTGCGCGGGGTGAAAGTGGTGATCTATGGTCTGCCGTTTTACGCGGGCTGGGGGCTGACGGAGGATCGGTTGCTTGCCGGCCCCGTAGCACTGGATTCCGGCCTGCGCCGGAATGACGATGGAGAAGACGTGGTCATTCCGGCGCAGGCCGGAATCCAGAAGCGGCGGGGTCGACAGCTGGCGTTGGACGAGCTGGTGGCCGGGGTTTTGATCCTGTATCCGCTCTATATAGATCCGCGCAGTGGCGACCATGTAAATGCTGAGACGGCGGTGCAGATTCTGGCCGATGTGCGCGACAGGCCGCAGGGGACCAGGTTGGGGACCAGACTCTACCGGTTGTTCCGCAACCGTTTCATGAAAAGGTAGACGGTCTCCCCGGAGATACTCTGCTTCAAATTCAACGATGTTTCGCTCGTCATACCGGCGCAGGCCGGTATCCAGTTCAGTGGCACCTGGATCCGGCCTGCGCCGGAATGACGAATAAACACCGTAGGAACGGCCGCCCCGCCGCTCCTACAGCAACTTCTTAGTGTTTGGATATATGGCCAAGTCAAAAATCAGGTTCCTGTGGAAATGGCCCCAGTGGCTGCTGGAACTGCTTTCCTGGGGCAAGAGCTTCAAGAACAACCCGATTATCGGCAGCTACTGGCTGAATCTGTGCGGTCTGCACGTCGCGCGGGTGGTGCTGGCGCAGCTGTTGTTCCGCTTCCGGCTGCTGTTGCTGGCGCCGCTGGTGCCGGCGGCGGACAGGCGCGAGTTCCAGGAAAATGGCTTTATCCTGAAGGAAAACTTCCTGCCGGCAGAGCAGTTCGCGCAGCTGGCAGAGGAGCTGGAGCGCTATGAGGGCGATGTACGTGAGTTTGTGGAGGGCACCACGCTGACTCAGCGCACTTTCATGACGCACCATGTCCGCGACGGGATGGCGGAACTGAAGGCGCTGGCAGACAACCGGCAGCTGGATTGCCTGATGCGCTACTGCTCGTCCAAGAACCGGCCGCCGCTGTTCTATATCGAGAATCTCTGCAACCACGCCAATGTGACGCCGCGACCGGACCCGCAGCGGGATATGCACGCGGACACCTTTCATCCCTGTGTAAAGGGCTGGCTCTATATTGACCCGGTCGATGACAGCAACGGCCCCTATATCTACGTACCCGGCTCCCACAAACTCAGCTGGGCGCGCCTGAAGTGGGAGTACCGGCAGAGCCTGGAGGCTTGCAAGCAGGGTGCTGCGCGGGCGCCGGGTCGCTATTGGGACGGTTCCTTCCGGGTATCGGCCGCGGCGCTGGAGGAGATGGGCTTTGCACCGCGCAAATTCTGCGTACCCGCCAATACCCTGCTGATCGGCAATGTGTACGGCTTCCACCGTCGCGGTGAGGCGCTGGCGCCGTCCAACCGCATGACGGTGTGGATGCAGGCGAGGGACAATCCCTTCAATCCGCTGTTCACTTTGTGGCCAAGGTCGACGGCCCGGGCCTTCGAGTGGGGCTGGGGCAGGGTGCTCGAGCGCCTCGACCGCGGCAAGTTGGCCAGCGGCGAGCAGCGCAGTTTCCGGGGGCGCTTTAGTCGCCAATTGACAAGGGGCTAATTCTTCCGTTGGAATGCTTTTTCCTGCTGTCGAGGGCGTGCAGGTAAGTGTGCCCTGACAAACCAGTGTCATTACATGCGATTACATGGGCGAGACATTGCGTTGAATAATCGATAAACTTCGGCCTCCGCACGGGGATCCAATTTGTAATTGGCGGTTGGCGCGTCTGCGGTTGCGATGCGCTGGGACCAGAAGTTGAGCAGTAATAACGCATAAATCATCTATTGGGGACAGCCTGCAATATATGCCATGGGCACAGGCCGCTATGTGGACTTGTCGGCCTTAGTGCCTTGTGGGCTGGAACTTACCGGATCGGTAATGGCCACGTTCCGGTAATCGGGGGAATTCATGTCTTCGGCTGTTTTTTTACAGGGCCCCCTCGGTCCTTTCTTTGCCAAATTGGCTAAGAGGCTTTCCGCTTTCGGGGTGGTCACGCATAAAATCAATTTCAATGGTGGTGACCGGCATTTCAGCTGGGCCGATTTCCAGGCCGATTTTACCGGGCACGACCGCGATTGGCCGGCCTATTTCCGCACCTATCTGCTGGAGCACGCCGTGGACGCGGTGTTCGTGTACGGTGATTGCCGCCTCTATCACCGCAAGGCGCGGGAGGTCTGCGATGAGCTGGGCATCGCCTTCGGGGTCTTCGAAGAGGGATATCTGCGCCCGGATTTTGTTACATTGGAGTGGGGCGGAGTCAACGCCTTCTCCGGTATCGACTGGTCCCGGGAGGCCATTGACGCTTATCAGCCTCGGGGACGCACGCCCTCCCTCCGTGTAGGTCTGACCTTCTGGCAGCGCGCCTGGTTTGCCATCCGCTACTATGTTTCCGCGCGGCTCGCCCAATCGGAATTCCCCGACTACCACCACCACCGCAATCGCGACTGGAAGGCCGAAGCCGGGTGCTGGCTGAGGAGTTTCTTCCGCAAGGGACTGTATAAGATCACCCAGCGAACCCTATTACCGCAGTTGGTGGAACGCTTTGGTGGCCGCTTCTACCTGTTTCCATTGCAGACTCGCGACGACTTTCAGTTACGCACGCATTCGGATCTGCTCTCGATCGAGCACTCGATTGATGTGGTCATCAGCTCATTCGCGCGGTACGCAGCCGAAGAGGATGTCCTGGTGATCAAGCATCACCCGATGGATCGGGGGTTCAGTCACCACCGGCAGTTGATCGATGCCCTGGCGGCGCAGCATAGGGTTACCGGCAGGGTGATTTACTGTCACGACCTGCACCTGCCGACCCTGCTGGACCATACCAAGGGCGTGGTCACCATCAACAGTACGGTCGGCATTTCCGCCCTTCTGCACCGCGTACCCACCAAGATTATGGGGCGGGCACTCTACGATATGCCGGGCCTGACCCATCAAGGAGATCTCGCCAGTTTCTGGCAGCAGGCCGATGCGGTGGATGCCGGGTTATTCAAGCGATTCCACACCTACCTCTATGAGATGACGCAATTGGATGGCAGTTTTTTCAAGTACATCGACCAGACCGTCGATAATACCTGGGGTCGACTGATGCATGTTGTTCCGGTGCGGCAAAAGGTTGCAGTGTCTGCGTCCTCCACAGCCGTTGCGGCAGCCGAAGCAGGTTAAGCTACTCGCTAGCCGCAGAGCCGGCCTCTCTGTGTACGACCGCTGTGCACAAATCTCCCTCACTATCTGATTAAAAATTAGACTGTATCGCGTCGGCCGAACCTGATAGACTGCGCGGCCTTTTGTCCCCCGCCCCATATCGGCCCCTGAATGGGACATCAGCCTAATTGGGTAACAGACCTCCTCGCCACAGGCCCCTGTACTGCGTTGAACGAGCTTGAAATAGCGGGTGCTATGACTGGGCTTATTCTCCACGCCCAGCAACACTTTGCGGTGAGCTATGGTTACCCGATTGGGCACCTGGCTTCCGCCCGGCCCCTATGTAGAATCAAGTGAAATCCGAAATGACCGATACCCCTAATCCCGTTGGTTTTGACCAGCTGGGCCTGCCGACCTCAATCCTCAGCGCTGTCCAGAAACTGGGCTACGAGACACCGTCACCAATCCAGGCGCAGACGATTCCCTCCCTGCTGGAGGGCCGTGATGTGCTGGGCCAGGCGCAGACAGGCACTGGCAAGACCGCCGCTTTCGCACTGCCGCTGCTGTCGCAGCTGGACCTGAAAGACAAGCGCCCCCAGGCGCTGGTACTGGCGCCGACCCGCGAGCTGGCGATCCAGGTGGCCGAGGCCTGCCAGTCTTACGCCGCCAATCTGAAGGGCTTCCATGTGGCGCCCATCTACGGCGGTGCCGATTACCGCGGCCAGATACAGCAGCTGCGACGCGGTGTGCAGCTGGTGGTGGGCACACCCGGGCGGGTGATGGACCATATGCGCAAGGGCACGCTGGACCTGTCCAACCTGAAGACCCTGGTTTTGGACGAAGCCGACGAAATGCTGCGCATGGGCTTTATCGACGACGTGCAGTGGGTGCTGGAGCAGATTCCCGAGGAGCGCCAGATAGCGCTCTTCTCTGCCACCATGCCCAAGGAAATCGCGCGCATCGCCCGCGAGCACCTGCGCGAGCCGGTGGAGGTCAAGATCCGCGTCAAGCAGGAGACCGCCGAAACCATCCGCCAGCGTTACTGGCCGGTGGGTGGCCTGCACAAGCTGGACGCGCTGACCCGCATCCTCGAGGCGGAGCCGGTGGACGCCACCATCATCTTCGTGCGCACCAAGAACAGCACCGTGGAACTGGCGGACAAGCTGGCCGCGCGCGGTTTTGCCAGTGCGGCACTGAACGGCGATATGGCGCAGAACCTGCGCGAGGCGGTGATCGACAAGCTGAAGAAGGGCGCGCTGGATATCGTCGTCGCCACCGACGTGGCCGCGCGCGGCCTGGACGTGAAGCGCATCAGTCACGTGATCAACTACGACATTCCCTACGATACCGAGGCCTATATCCACCGCATCGGCCGCACCGGCCGCGCCGGGCGCGAGGGGGATGCCATCCTGTTCGTGGCCCCGCGCGAGCGCCGCATGCTGCGCATTATCGAGAAGGCCACCAAGAAGCCGATCGAGCAGCTGGAGCTGCCCAGCGCGGCCCAGGTCAACAGCGCGCGCATGCAGCGCTTCCGCGAGCGTATCACCGGCACTTTGGAGGGCCAGACCGACCTGGCCCCCTACCGCCAGCTGGTGGAGGAATACCTGGCGCAGAACGAAATAGATCCGCTGGACGTGGCCGCCGCCCTGGCCGCCATGGCCCAGGGCGACCAGCCGCTGCTGGTCAGGGAAGTGGAGCAGAAGCCGCGCCGGGAAAGACGCGAGCGCGACGGCAGCCATGAGCGTGGCGATGGTTTCGAGGGTCGCGGGCGCGGCCGGAAAAAGGAAGGTTTCGCCAAGGACAAGAAGATGTCGCCGCCGGATGAGGGTATGGAGCGCTACCGTATCGAGGTGGGGCACGAACACAATGTGCGCCCGGGCAATATTGTCGGTGCCATCGCCAACGAGGTGGATCTGGACAGCTCCTATATCGGCCGCATCGAGATTTACCAGGACCACACCACCGTCGACCTGCCCGAGGGCATGCCGAAGGAGGTGTTCCAGCACCTGAAGAAGGTGCGGGTGTCGGGCAGGGAGATGAAGATTTCCAAGGCGGAAGAGGCAGGCGGCAAACCGCAGGGTAAAGGCAAACCGAAAAAGCGCAAACCGAAGAGTTAATTGCTAGCGCACAGCGGTTGCCACGTAGGGGCGAACCTTGTGTTCGCCCTTGTCGTATCCGGGCTAGATTGCTCGTCATACCGGCCTGCGCCGGAATGACGACACTAAACCGCACGAATGCCGTTCAGGTTGGCGAAACAGGTATCCCGCGCCGTCTGCAGAAAATCCTCCACATAGGCCTGCTCCAGCATCTCCTCGCGCACCGCTGCGTAGAGGGTGCTCCACAACCCCTTCTCACCCAGGCGCAGCTGCGCGACAAATCCTTTCTGTAAATACTCGTGCAGGGCCCAGTTGGGCAGGGCGCAGACGCCGCGGCCGCTGGCCGCCAGCTGCACCATCATCACCGTCAGTTCGGCGGTGCGCACATCGGCGGGCTCGACGCCGGCCGGATCGAGAAAGTGCTGGAAGATATCCAGCCGCTCGCGCTCCACCGGGTAGATGATCTGCACTTCCCCGCTTAGTTCTTCCGGTGCCACCCAACGCTTTTTTTCCGCGAGGGTGTGTTTGCGGCTGATCGCCAGCACCATTTCAAAACCGAACAGGGGCTGGTAGTGGATGCCTTTCAGTTCCGGGTCGGGATTGGAGGTGACCACCAGATCCAGGTCGCCGCGCACCAGCGCCGGCAGGGGGGCGAAGTGGAAGCCGCTGGACAGGTCCAGCTCCACCTCCGGCCAGTCATCCCGGTATTTGTCCAGGGTCGGCATCAGCCATTGATAGCAGCTGTGGCACTCGATGGCGATATTCAGCCGCCCGGCCTGGCCGGACGCCAGCCGCGCCAGGTCCCGTTGTGCCAGTGCCACCCGCGGCAGAACCTCATCCGCCAGCTGCAGCAGGCGCAGGCCGGCGCTGGTAAAGCGCAGCGGGCGCGACTTGCGCACGAACAGCGCCTGTTCGTGGCGATCCTCCATCTCGCGGAACAGGTGGGACAGGGCCGACTGGGTCAGGTGCAGCCGCTCGGCGGCGCGCACCATGCTGCCGGTCTCACGCAGGATCGTTAGCGCCCTCAAATGCCTCAGTTCAATCATCTTTAGAAATATTCATGTTGTGGTCAAAAAATATGAAATTGATTGAATAACAGTGTCGCCGCAGAATCAACCCCGAGTTTCACAATCGTCTATGGCCCGGTGAACACCGGATGCCGGTATGACGAGAACAGGTTTATTGCTCCGTCGTCATTGCGGCGCAGGCCGCAATCCAGCGCAATGCGTGGGGCGTGGTATTAGCTTTTGGGGTGAGTCGTAAGGTCTTGCCTGCACGATCAATGGATTTTGGGGAATTGAAATGGCACAGACACATATCCTCGGCTACCCGCGCATAGGCGCCGGCCGCGAACTGAAAAAGGCCCAGGAGGCCTACTGGCGCGGGGACATCTCGCAAAAGGAACTGCTGGCGGTCGGCGCGGACATACGTCGCGCCAACTGGCAGGCGCAGAGGGACGCCGGCCTGGATCTGGTGACCGTGGGCGACTTCGCCTGGTACGACCAAGTGCTGAACCACACCCTCTTGTTTGGCGCCCTGCCGGCGCGCTTCGCCGAGGGTGCCGCGGACAACAGGCTGGACCAGTACTTCCGCGCTGCCCGCGGCCGCGCGCCTTCCGGTGAGCCGGTGGCGGCCAGTGCGATGACCAAGTGGTTCGATACCAACTACCACTACCTGGTCCCCGAACTGACCGACGACCAGCAATTTGCGCTGGCCAGTGACTGGCTGCTGGATGAGGTGCGCGAGGCCCAGGCCCTTGGGCACAAGGTGAAACCGGTCATTATCGGGCCGCTCACTTACTTGTGGCTCAGTCGCGCCGAGGGTGGGGCCCTGGCGCTGCTGCCGAAGCTGCTGCCCTGCTACGGGCAGCTGCTGCAGCAGCTGGCCGACGCCGGCGTCGAGTGGGTGCAGATAGACGAGCCGATACTGGGCCTGGATCTGCCGGCCGAGTGGCGCGACGCCTTCGCACCCTCTTATCAAAAACTGGATAGCGTGGCGGGGCAGCTGAAGCTGCTGCTGGCCAGCTATTTCTCTTCGCTGCGGGAAAACCTGTCGCTGGCGTTCGCGCTGCCGGTGGATGGAATACATATCGACTGTGTGCGCGCACCGGAAGAGCTGCCCGCGGCGGTGGAGGCGCTGGCCGACAACCAGGTGCTGTCCGTCGGCGTGCTGAACGGTCGCAATGTCTGGCGCGGTGACCTGGCCAAATGGCAGCGCCAGTTGAAACCGCTGGCGGAGCAGCTGGGCGAGCGTCTGTGGCTGTCCGCCAGTTGTTCGCTGCTGCACTGCCCGGTGGACCTGGAAACCGAGACAAAACTGCCGGCACAGCAGTTGCAGAAGCTCGCCTACAGCCGCCAGAAGTTGGGTGAACTGGAAGAGTTGCAAACACTGCTGCAGCAGGATCCTGTCGCGGACGCTGCCGGGGAGGTGGCGGCGACGAGCGCAGCCGCCGTCACGGAGCAGCTGCAAGATACCTGGCGCCAGCAGCCCTACACCGAGCGCGCAATCCTGCAGGCCGAGCGCTGGCAGTTGCCCGTGCTGCCCACCACCACCATCGGCTCCTTCCCGCAAACGGATCTGCTGCGCCAGGTGCGCAGGAAATTCCGCAGCGGGGAAGTGGCCGAACAGGACTATCGGGATCACCTGCGCGCGGAAATCGCCGAGGCCATACGCCGCCAGGAAATTCTCGGTCTGGACGTGCTGGTGCACGGCGAGGCGGAGCGCAACGATATGGTGGAGTATTTCGGCGAGCAGCTGGACGGCTTCGTGCACACCGGCAACGGCTGGGTGCAGAGCTACGGCTCCCGCTGTGTGAAGCCGCCGATCATCTTTGGCGATATCTCGCGGCCGCGACCCATGACCGTCGAGTGGAGCAGCTACGCCCAGGGCCTGAGCAAGAAACCGGTCAAGGGTATGCTCACCGGTCCGGTAACCATCTTGAACTGGTCCTTCCCGCGCGAGGATGTACACAGGTCCGAGAGCTGTCTGCAGATAGCGAAAGCGCTGCGCCAGGAGGTGCTGGACCTGGAGGCGGCCGGTATCGGTATCATCCAGATAGACGAGCCGGCCCTGCGCGAGGGGGTGCCGCTGCGCGAGTCGGAGCATAAAAATTATTTTGACTGGGCCGTGGCCTGTTTCCGCTACACGTGTAGTGAAGTGAAGCCGGAAACACAGATTCACACCCATATGTGTTACAGCAATTTCAACGCGATCATGGATGCGATTGTGGCGCTGGATGCGGATGTCATCACCATCGAATCGGCGCGCTCGGATCTGCAGCTGTTGCGCGCCTTTGTCGGCAAGAACGGTGGCTACCCGAACGACATAGGCCCCGGTGTCTACGATATCCACTCGCCCAACGTGCCGGAGCGGGAGGAGCTGGTGGCGCGATTGAAGAAAATCGCCGAGGTGATTCCGCTGGAGAAATTGTGGGTGAATCCGGATTGCGGGCTGAAGACGCGCAGCTGGGCGGAGGTGGGGTCGTCGCTGCTGAATATGGTGGAGGCGGCGCGGGCCGTGCGGGCAGAGTTGGCCTGAACCCTGATGAAGACCTCGCTCGTCATACCGGCGCAGGCCGGTATCCAGATTGGTGGTACCTGGATTCCGGCCTGCCCCGGAATGACGAAAGAATAGTTGTAGGAGCGGCCCATGGCCGCGATCGATGTTCGGGGTTAACCCGTAGTATGATCGCGGCCATGGGCCGCTCCTACATGTCCTTTAACTGTCCTTCAAACTGGTCGCGTAGTTTTTCGTTGCAGTAGATCAGTTCGCCGCGGTACAGAGTGGCCCGCACATTCCCGTCACAGTCGAGTACGGCGATATCCGCATCCTTCCCCTGCGCAATCGATCCGGTCCGGTTGTCTATACCGAGAAACTTCGCCGGTGACAGGCTGGCCATATGCACCGCGTCGCGGAAGTCTATGCCGGCAAGTTTGTGCAGGTTGGCTGCGGCCTTTTCCAGGGTCAGGGTGCTGCCGGCCAGGGAGCCGCTGTCGGTTCTGGCCACGCCGTGCTCGAGTTGCACCTCCATTTTCCCCAACATATAGCGCCCGTCCGCCAGCCCACCGGCATTGATGCAGTCGCTGATCAGGGTGATTCTTTCCGGCGCTTTCAGTTTGCAGATCATCTGCAGTATCGCCGGGTGCAGGTGCACGCCGTCGGCGATCACCTCGACGTTGACATCCTCCATCAGCACGGCGCCGGTGCAGCCGGGGTCGCGGTGGTGAATACCGCGCATGCCGTTGAATACGTGCACGCCGCCGCAGGCGCCTGCACCCAGTGCCGCCGCAGCCTGGTCGTAGCTGGCGTCCGTGTGGCCCAGCATCACCTTTACGCCTTTTTCCGTCAGGTAGGGGATTATTTCCATGGCCCCTTCCACTTCCGGCGCCAGCGCCACCAGTTTCAGCTGTCCGTGGGAGGCCTCCAGCAGCGCATCCATGCGCTCGCGGCTGGGGGTGAGAAAGTAGTGCTCGTTGTGCGCGCCCTTGTGCTTGCAGGCAAAGAAAAGGCCCTCACTGTAGCCGCCGAGCACCTGGGCGCCGGGTTGGGTTTGCAGGGCGGCGCGGCCCAGGTTGTCCATCGCGGCCAGTGTCTCCTCCCAGCTGCTGGTCACGGTGGTGGCGAGAAAGCCGGTGACGCCGTGGCGGGCCAGGGAGCGGGAGATGGTGTCCAGGGATTCGGGGGTCGCGTCCATCACGTCGCAGCCCTCGCGACCGTGGATATGCAGGTCGATCATGCCGGGAATCAGGGTGGCACCGGGCAGGTCGATTAGCGGCAATTCACCGTCGGGTGCCACCGCGATGTCGGCAATGCGGCCGTTTTCGATACGCAGGCAGTGATCGACCAGGTCCTCGCTTTCGGCAATGATGCGCGCGGCCCTGAGGTAATAGTTGGATGTCTTCATTTATTGATATTTTCGGTCTGGAGAGTGAGCAGGGCGGCGCCGCGGGCGCCGCTGGCGTCGCCGAATTTCGGAGGTGCCAACGGCGGGGCGCTGAAGCCGGCAAACAGGTGCTTTTCGATGGCGCCTGGCAGGTCCCGGTAGAACTCCTCGATGCGGGACAGGCCGCCGCCCAGTACGAAGATATCCGGGTCGTGCGCCATCACCAGGTTGGCGAAAGCCGCGCCCAGCAGGTCCAGGTGCAGGGCTCTGGTTTGCAGTGCCCGCCGATTCCCGTCGCGCCAGCGCCGCACTAGTTCTGGTATCTCGATATCTTCGCCGGCGAGGTGCCTGTGTAGTGCCGCCAGGCCGGGGCCGGCGATATAGGTTTCGAGGCAGCCGTGCAGGCCGCAGCCGCAAGGGCGCAGCGGCAGTCTGTACTTTTCCTGCAGGCTGGCAGGCAGTGGGTGGTGGCCGTATTCCCCGGCAATACCCTGGCGGCCGCGGTAGAGGCTGCCGTCGATTACCAGGCCGCCGGCGGCGCCGGTGCCGAGCACCGCGCCGTATACGCGGCGAAAGCCCTCGCCGGCACCGCCGCGGGATTCGGATAGCGCAAACAGGCGGCAGTCGTTTTCGACGGATACCGGCCGACCGAGTCGCGCCGCCAGTGATTCCGCCACGTTTTTGCCGCTGGCACAGACGATATTGGCGGACAGCGAGCGGCCGTCGGCGTCGATCAGGCCCGGCATGCCGATACCGACCTGGCCCCGGCAGTCGTGGCGGCGATCCGCGTTTTCCACCAGGCCGGCCAGGATGTCGATAAACTTTTTATAGTCGTCGACGGGAGTGGCCACCCGCTCGCTTTCGAGTTTACTCAGGTCTGCGTCGAAACAGGCAAACTCTATCTTGGTGCCGCCGATGTCTATGCCGTAAATCAACGCTTCTTCCCTGCAGAAAACGGGTGGATGGTCACGCCCTGGACCACCCGGTTGACCTCGCCGGTAGGGCAGGGGTTGTCCGGGGTAATGCCCAGGGCGAGGGATTTATAGAAAGCCAGCAGCTGTGCGAAAACAATATAGTGCAGCGCCAGCCAGGCGTCCTCGAGGCCGCTGCCGTCGACCAGCTCCGCCGGACATGAAATCCACTCGGTAGTGCCGTCGCGCCGCAGTTCCTCAAGCAGGTCGTCGTCGTAGCGCCGGCAGTAGCCGTCGTTACTCTGCAGCAAAATCACCAGTGTGGATTCGTCGAGCATCGACTTGGGGCCGTGGCGGAAACCTAGGGGGCTCTCCGCGTGGCAGTCCACTTGGCCCGCGGTGAGTTCCAGCATCTTCAGCGCGGCTTCGGTGGCGATGCCTTTCAGGCCGCCCGCGCCGAGAAATACCACGCGGCGGAAATCCCGCTGTGCCAGCGCGCGCACCGTATCGAGGCGGCTATCCAATAGCCGGCGTGTGGTTGCGGCCAGGGTTTCCACCTGTCCGGCCCGGGGGGCAAATACCTGCAGGGTGCTGACGATCATGGCAGTGAAGCTGCTGGTCATGGCGAAGCTCTGGTCGAGGGTTTCCTCCAGCATCAGCAGAGAGTAGCTGTTGCTGTTGTCCTGCGCGCGGCGGGCCAGCTCGCCATCGCGGTTGCAGGTAATCACCAGGTGGTAGCAGTCATCGATGCATTGATCGGCCAGTTCGTAGGCGCCGACGCTCTCCGGGCTGTTGCCGGAGCGGGCGTAGGAAATCAGCAGGGTGGGTTGTTGTCGCAGCAGGTAGTCCTGCGGATTGCTGACCAGGTCGGTGGTACTGATGGCTTCGATGCGACGTTCCAGCGCCCGGGTCAGGTAGGGGGCCAGGGTTTCTCCCACATAGGCGGAGGTGCCCGCGCCGGTAAGGATAATGCGCAGCGCCGGCTGCGCGAGAATGGGGGCCAGCCAGGCGTCGAGCCGCGCGCACTGGCGCTCGACCAGTTCGGCGGTGCGCAGCCAGATTTCCGGTTGCTGGGCGATTTCCCGGGCGGTGTGCTCGCCGTTTTGCTCGCGCAGTGTTGCGTCGTCGATCGCTAAATGCTCGTACATCATTGTGATCCTTCTTATTGCTTCCAGCAGGCGTGGGCGTAGTCGGCAGTGACCTTGCGGATACGCGCCTTGACCAGTGCGCGCGGCTCGTTGGCGAGCCGGCCCTCGCGGATTTCGCGGTACTCCTCCGGAAAGTACTGGCTGACCAGCGGCAACGGCAGCGGATTACCCGACAGGTTATCGAACAGCCGTGCGCTGGCTCGCTGCACTTCCGCGTCGGGCCAGTAATAGCGGATGCGGTCGCTGTAACTGTAGCGACGATACAGCGGCCGCTGTTCTTCCGTCACTTCGTAGAAGGACTGCCAGTATTTCGGTTCGTCCTGCATACGCTGCTCACAGGTTTCGCGCAGCCGGGACTTCTGCGCGATACCGGGCAGCTCTTCCTCGATATGGCTCAGTGCAAACAGGGCCTCGCGCAGGGCGAAGGTGAGCTGGGGGCCGACTTTCAGGATCGCGAAGTGGTCGCGCACCAGCTGCCGGTAGTGGTTCCGGGTCTGGTAGTCGGTGGAGTGGGCCTCGAAGGCGATGCCGCCCGCTTCCTCGGCCAGGGATTTCAGCTTTACCGCCCTGGCCGGCTGGTAGTCGATAACCGATGTGTGATCGAACTCCACACCCGGCTGCACCACAAGGCCGACTACCCGCTGCCAGGCATCCGTCAGCCCCAGCCTTTCGAAGGCGGCGCGGTGCAGTTCGATCGTATTGCGCGCATGGGCAGGATCCGTTACTTCCAGCTCGGCGATCGTCTCCCTGGCGCCACCGGGCGGCGGCACTTCGGTGCCGATGATATAGACGATGTCCCGGTTGTCGCCGCAGTGCCGGGCAGCCTGCTCGGCGACGCGGCAGAGATCGGCGGCGCGCGCGGCGATCGTCTCGTCCGCCAGCGGCAATTGGTCGTCGGCACAGGGCATGCTGCAGTCCAGGTGGATCTTGCTGAAGCCGGCCGTCACATAGGCGTCGATCAGGTCCCCGGCTTTTGCCATCGCCGTCTCGGCGGCCTCGGCCTGCCAGCAAACCGGCCCCAGGTGATCGCCGCCCAGCAGAATCCGCGAGGCCGCCAGCCCGACCCGATCGGCCAGCGTCATCACATAGTCGAAGAAGTCCGCCGGCTGCATGCCGGTATAGCCGCCGAACTGATTCACCTGATTGGCGGTGGCCTCGATCAGCAGGGGCGTGCCGTCCGCCAGCGCCTGCTCCATGGCCGCCTCCAGCACCAGGCCGTGGGCAGAGCAGACAGCGTAGATGCCCTGGGGCTGCCCTCCGAGATTGGCGGCGATCAGTTCTTGCAGCATGGAAACTCCTTGTTGTTTCTTTATTTGAATTGGGATCAATCGACGATCACCACCTCTACGCCAGCATCGGCAATCGCCTGGTGAAAGGCGTGGGGAATACCGGCATCGGTGATCAATATGTCGATGTCGGCGAAATCGCAGATCTTGTGCACGCCAGAGCGGTTGAACTTGGAGGAGTCGGTCACTGCGATCACCTGGCGCGCCACCTTGCACATCAGCCGGTTCAGGTTGGCCTCGTATTCGAAGTGGGTGGTGATACCGCCCTGGAAGTCGATGCCATCCACGCCCAGGAATACCTTGTCGAAGTGGTAGCAGCGCAGCATCTCCTCGGCGGGACGGCCGTAGAAGGAGAGCGACTTCTTGCGCAGCGTGCCGCCGGTCATCAGCACTTCCACACCCTCGGCATCCAGCAGCTGCTGGGCGACATTGAGGCCGTTGGTCATGACCAGCAGGCGCTCGAAATCCCGCAGCCGCCGGGCTATCTCGGCGGTGGTGGTGCCCGAGTCCAGGATGATGGTGTCCTGCTCGCGGATCTCGCTGACGGCGGCCTCGGCCAGCCGGCGCTTGATATCCAGGTGCTCGGTGACCTTCTCCTGCACTGACAGCTCCTGGGAGACGCGGTTGCTGGCCACGGCGCCGCCGTGGGTGCGCACCAGCAGCCCTTTCTTGTGCAGGTAGTTGAGGTCGCCGCGGATGGTCACCGCGGAGACGCCGTACTTCTCTACCAGCTCCGGTACCTGCACGCGCCCGGCATCGGCGGCGGTCTGGATGATGTCGTGTCTTCTCTCAATCGTGTTCTTGGGCACGGGGCTTTTTCTCGCTGAGGTCCTGCCGATATTCTACGAAACTTTCATTTGCTTTCAATATGATTTTATTTTCCCGAAACTTTCGTTTTATGAAAGTTCTTTTTTTTCAATGAGTTAGTGGGATATATGGGTGGCATATCATTTTTGACGCCCTGTAAAGTGAAAGATTTCGAAGCATTTTTTGGTTGAACGGCGGGTTTCGCTTGGCTATTGTCGGAAGCCTGCGAATTCCGACTGTCTGGACAAGGGGTGAATATAAAAATGAGTTCGATCGATCGTCGCAATTTCCTCAAGGCGGGCCTGGCGGCAGCCACCGCCGCTGCCGCCGCCGGCTGCGCTACAGGGGGTACCCAGGGCGGGGCTCCAGTCGCCGGGCAGAAGTCGGTGATGGGGCTGGTAGTGCCGCCGATGGAAACAGTCCGGGTCGGCCTGATCGGCGTGGGCCAGCGCGGTGTCGGTGCGGTCAAGCACTTCTGCAATATCGATGGGGTGGAGATCAATGCCATCTGCGATATCGACCAACAGGTACTGGATCGCGCCGTCAATATAGTGGTGGACAAAGGCATGCCGCGCCCGGCGGCCTATGGCAAAAACGAGCACGCCTACCGCGACCTGCTGGCGCGCGACGATATCGATATCGTCATCATCTCCACCCCCTGGCGCTGGCACACGCCCATGGCCGTGGAGACCATGGTGGCCGGCAAGCACGCCATGGTGGAGGTGCCGGCGGCGCTGACCATCGAAGAGGCCTGGCTGCTGGTGGATACCGCCGAGCAGACCCAGATGAACTGCATGATGCTGGAGAACGTCTGTTACGGGCGCGACGAGCTGATGGCCCTGAATATGGTGCGCATGGGCCTGCTCGGCGATCTGCTGCACGGCGAGGCGTCCTATATCCACGAGCTGCGCTGGCAGATGAAGGAAATCGATCGCAAGACCGGTTCCTGGCGCACCCAGTGGCACGCAATACGCGATGCCAATCTTTACCCTACCCACGGCCTGGGGCCCGTCGCCCAGTATATGAACATCAACCGCGGCGACCGCTTCGACTACCTGAATTCCATGAGCAGCCCGGCGCTGGGGCGTGCCGCCTACGCCGAGCGTGAATTCCCCGAGGGCCACCAGCGCAACCGGCTCAACTATATCGCCGGTGATATCAACACCAGCCTGATCAAGACGGTAAAAGGCCGGACCATCATGGTCCAGCACGATACCACCACGCCACGGCCCTACACCCGCCACAACCATATTCAGGGTACCAACGGCGTCTTTGCTGGCTTCCCCAATCGCATCGCGCTGGAGGAGGGTGGCCGCAAGAGCTACCACGAGTGGGACTACGACATGGACTACTGGTACGAGCGTTACGACCACCCGCTGTGGCGCCGCATGGGCGAGGTGGCGGAGCGCAACGGCGGCCACGGAGGCATGGACTTCCTGATGTTCTGGCGACTGGTCTACTGCCTGCGCAACGGCCAGCCCCTGGACCAGGATGTCTACGACGCGGCTGCCTGGTCCGCGGTAACGCCGCTGTCCGAGGCCTCGGTGAAGAACCGCGGTGACAGTGTGGACTTCCCGGACTTTTCCCGCGGTGCCTGGAAGACGGGCACACCGCTGGGCGTCGTCAGCTGACTGCGGCGGGCCCCTGGGCCCGCCCCGAAGTATTCCAAACCAACGATAACGACTATTCGCCCGTAAAAGGTGAAGGGGCCGCTGTACGCCCGCGTTTTGTGCGATGTGCCCGAATACAACTCTCAAAACTATAAAAAGGGAAGGTGAACCATGATTAAAAGTAAAAAACACACCCTCAGCCTGGCAATCGGTGCCCTGGTCTTGGCGTCTCAGGGGTTGGCGCAGGAGTCGGAAGCAGAGCGCAATACCGACGAGCTGCAACCCCAGTCGGATTCGGTGGTGGAAGAGGTGCAGGTCACCGGAATCCGCAGCAGTATCAAGTCGTCGCTGGATATCAAGAAAAACTCGGTCAATGTGGTGGATGCCATCATGGCTGAGGATATCGGCAAGTTCCCGGACCAGAATATCGCCGAGGCGCTGCAGCGCATGAGTGGTATCACCATCACCCGCAACGCCGGCGAGGGACAGAACATCACCGTGCGCGGCCTGGGTGGTGACTACAACGTGACCACCATCAACGGGCGGCGCATGGCCTCGGAGCACAGCAGCCGCGATTTCAACTACGACCTGATCGCCGCGGAACTGCTGAAGGGCGTAGAGGTGTACAAGTCGCCGGTGGCCAAGACCCAGGAGGGCGGCATAGGATCGGTGATCAATATCCAGACCCGGCGTCCGTTGGATTTCTCCGGCCTGACCCTGTCCGGCTCGGTCAAGGGCATCTACGAGGACCGCACCGAGGAGATGAATCCCCAGGCCTCCTTCCTGGTCAGCAACACCTTTGCCGACGGCACTTTCGGTGCGTTGCTGACCGCCGTCTATTCGGAGCGCACCCTGCGCACCGATGCCTACCAGGGTGAGGGTTTCTACAACGAGGGCAACGAGGACTGGATCACCGTGCGCCAGGATGTGGATGGCAACGGCGAATTCGACCCGGCGGTAGACAACGAGTTCGGCTCCATCATTCCCGGCTATGTGCGCTACACCAACTGGCAGGATACCCGCGAGCGCATCGGTGCCAGCCTGGCGCTGCAGTGGCAGCCGCGGGACGATATCGAGGTGAATTTCGACAGTATCTACTCCGCCTACGACACCAACGGCGAGCAGTACGAGATCTCCTTTGTAACCTACGACGAGAGCTGGACGCCGGGTATTCCCAATGTCTCCGACCTGGGCTTCGATAAGGACGGCCTGGTCAATGCCCTGACCCTGAGCGACGGGGCCATGGCGGAGCTGCTGAACACCTCGCGCCCGCGCAAGACCGAGACCTTCCAGATCGGCAATAATGTGGCCTGGCATATCCGCGACAACCTGACCCTGGCCATGGACGTCTCCCACTCGGAGTCGGAAAACACCAACAGCGGCGACAACCGCTATATCGTTGCGCGGGGCTTCGTGGACGAGATCCGCATCGACCAGTCCGGCGGCAACCTGCTGCCGGATATCAGCATGACCCCGGCGCTGTCCCACACCTCGCCCTTCGGTGCCCACTACAGCTACAACTCCGGCGACGAGATCCGGGACAAGGTGAGCGAGTTCAAGTTCGACGGCGACTGGGCGCCGCTGGACTCCATCGTCTCCTCGGTGCAATTCGGCATCAACTACGGTGACCAGACCAAGGAGCGGGATTCCTACTCCTCGGTCAACCCGTCCATCTTCAGCAACGCCGGCGAGCACTTTGAAAGATACCCGCAGTACTCACCGGATATGTCGGCGGCGGAGAATATCGCCGGTTTCGATCTCTTCCGCCTGCCCGCGGACGTTTTGGTCGCCCCGCGCTTCGACAACTTCCTCGACGGCGAGGCGGGTTCGCACCCGGCACCCTGGGCCAGCTTCGATTACGACAAGCTGTTCGCTTTCTACGAGTCGATCAGCGCCGATGCCGCCAACGACCTGGTCAAGGCCCAGTTTCGCCCCAACGACTCCTTTGCGGTGGGCGAGTCCACCCTGGCGGCCTATGTGCAGGCCGACCTGCAGGGCGAGCTGCTGGAGCTGCCCTTCACCCTGAACTTGGGCACGCGGGTCATAGAGACCAGTGTGACCAGCTCCGGTTATTCCCTGGATGTGGACGCGGTGCGCTTCGAGGACGCGGACGAGCCGGGCGAGCTGCAGTATGTCGGCGATGTCTCCGACTACCAGCGCCAGATGGACTTCGAGGATTCCTACACCGATGTATTGCCGAGCCTGAATTTCAAATGGAATCTGCGCGACGACCTGGTCTACCGATTCAGCGCCGCCAAGGTGATCACGCGGCCGCAGATAGATTCCCTCACGGCCTACAGTTACCTGAACCTGCGCGAGTTCGAGCTCTACACCTCCAACCCGGGACTGGAGCCGATGCGCGCAAACCAGTTTGACACCGGCCTCGAGTGGTATTTCTCCGACTACGGTGCTGTGACCGGCACCTTCTTCCTCAAGGATATCGAGTCCTTTATCGAGTCGGGGCGCAACGGCAGGCGCACCATCGACGGCCGCGAATTCACTGTCTATAGCGCTATCAACGGTGACGAGGGCGCGGAGATACGCGGTACCGAGCTGAGTTATCAACAGTCCTTCGCCGGGATTCTGCCCGGTGCTTTCGGCGGCCTTGGGGCGCAGCTGAATTACACCTACGTGGACAGCGAGTATGACGACCGCGAGCGCCGCGCCGCGGGCCTGCCTTTCCAGGGTATGCCGAAAAACTCATACAACGCGGTGGTCTACTACGAGGGCGATGCCTTCCAGGCACGGCTGGCTTACAACTGGCGCGGCAAGGTAATGACCAATCCCGAGGCCTGGGGCGGCCCAAGCTGGGATGCGGATTACGGGCAGTTCGACCTCAGTGCCGATTACGACTGGAACGACAATATCAATGTGAGTCTGAGCGTGAACAACATCACCAACGAGCGCAACTGGGGTTACATCATGCGGTCCGACCAGGTCAGCCACCTGGCGCGCTATGGGCGGCTGGTCAATCTCGGCCTGAGCGCGAACTTTTAATCTATCGAAAATGGCCCGCCCCGGCAGTTTAGCTGTCCGGGTGACCTGGACTCCTTTAGAGGTGTTTCTGAGAATCGTCATTCCCGCGAAGGCGGGAATCCAGAAGTCTCGAGACTGCTGGACCCCCGCCTTCGAGGGGGTGACGAGAATGTGCATTTGCAAAGGCACCGTTAAAAACAAAATCATAAGCTGGAGCATCAATGAGTACTGCTGTAGTTCACAATAATTCGGCGAGTATGTCGAAGAGCAGCCTGATACCGATGGCGATTATCGGTTTGCTGTTCTTTATCTTCGGCTTTGTCACCTGGCTGAATGGATCCCTGATTCCATTCCTGAAAATTCTCTGCGACCTGAACGATTTCCAGGCGCTATTCGTTACCTTTGTCTTTTATATTGCCTACACGGTGATGGCGCTGCCCATGTCCTTTATCCTGCGTCGCACGGGCTACCGGGACGGTATGGCCATCGGTCTCGCCATCATGGCGGTGGCGGCACTGGTGTTTATTCCCGCGGCGCAGACCGGCAGCTATCCGGTCTTCCTGCTGGGCCTGTTCGGCCTGGGGGCCGGACTGACGATACTGCAGACTGCGGCCAACCCTTATGTGGTAAAAGTCGGTCCGCTGGAGAGTGCGGCAACCCGCATCGCCGTAATGGGGATTATCAACAAGAGTGCCGGTGTGCTGGCCCCGGTGGTATTTACCGCCCTGGTGCTGTCCGGCCTGACGGATTTCAATGTCGAGGCCGTCGCGCATCTCTCGGATGTCGAGCGTGCGACCAGGATGGAAGCGGTGGCCAACCGGCTGATAGCGCCCTATATCGCCATGGCGGTGCTGCTGTTCCTGCTGGTGGGACTGGTGAAATTCTCCCGGCTGCCGGATATCGAGGACGAAAATCCGGTGGATGGTGGCTCGAAGTCCGGTATCTGGCAGTTTCCACAGCTGGTACTGGGCGCGCTGGCCCTGTTTGCCTATATGGGCGTGGAGGTGATCGCCGGAGATACGATTGGCCTCTATGGCGAGGGCCTGGGGGTGGCGAACTTCGCCTCCCTGACCTCCTATACCATGGCGTTTATGGTAGTGGGCTACCTGATCGGCGTCTTCGCCATTCCGCGCTTTATCAGCCAGCGGCAGGCACTCTTGGGCTCGGCGATTGCCGGCGGCTTCTGCGTTTTCGGCGTGCTGTTCGGTTCCGCAGAGAGCACAGTGATTGCCGATCTGCTCTGGGGTTGGAGTGGCATTCCGGTGATACCCGATACGGTGACTTTTGTGGCGCTGATGGGGTTGGCCCACGCACTGGTGTGGCCGACCATCTGGCCGCTCGCCCTGGATGGGCTGGGCAGGTTTACCGCCCAGGGTTCCGCGCTGCTGATTATGGGCATCGCCGGCGGCGCGGTGATTCCCCTTTCCTTCGGCAGGATCGCTGAGAGTGCCGGCGGTATTGTGAATGCATATTGGATAGCGCTGCCCTGCTACCTGTTTATCCTGTTTTATGCGATTAAGGGATGCAGGTTGCGCAGTTGGGGCTGATTTATTTCAGTGTAATTTCTCTCTCCCCATTGTCTTGGCCCTCTTCGTGAGGGCTTTTTTGTTTCTGTAAGAGGGGGCGGGGTGGCCGTCCGTCCAAGGTCGCGATCGGTCAGTGGAATATTCCCGGAATCCACTTGGCTCCCTCCGGGCTAAATTCTAAAAGGAATGCGGTCGTCATCCCGGCGCAGGCCGGGATCCAGTTTGGTGGTACCTGGATTAGGTAGCGCTCCTGCGCCACGCCCTTCGGGCCATTCGCTTCGCGAATGCTCGCTACGGCATCCATGCCTTCGCAGTCCGGCCAGCGCCGGAATGACGAAAGCATGTTGTAGGGCCAAAGGCACCGTGGATGCGTGGAGCGGGAATTAGTTGGTGGCCACGGTCGCCGAGCCGTTCAGCTTGAATGGTACCGATTCCTGGAAGGGCTCGATACCCAGGGCCCGGTACAGCCGGTCGGGCCTGTACAGGTTCTGCCCCTCGATCACCAGCGCGGTGCGGCGCAGTGCGCTGATATCCTCCAGCGGATTGCCGTCCAGAAGTACCAGGTCCGCTTCCTTGCCGACAGCAATGGTGCCGCTGCGATTCAGGGCGCCGACGACTCTGGCGGGTACCACTGTCGCGGTGCGCAGTACATCGGCATTGGGAATACCGGCCTTGGCGTAGAGTTCCAACTCGCGCAGCAGGGTAAAGCCGGGAATGCCGTCGGTGCCTGCGACCATTGACACCTTGTGCTGGTGCAGCTTGCGCACCATATTCAGCAGCGCCTCGGCGGACAGGTCGTAGTCGTGCCGGTGCTCCGGTTTTACGTCCAGCTCGGCGCCGATAAACTGCCTGCGTACATTGATGGGCAGGTGGTCGGCGATATTGGCAAACTCCGGATCCAGTTTACCTGGCTCGCGCAGCAGCATGGAGCTGAATACCGTGGTGGTGGTGTCTACAACCGTGCCTTTCTTCGCCAGCTTGTCCAGGAATGCCGCCACTTCCTCGCTGTCCAGGTCCAGCTCATGGGCGTGCTCGCCCACCTCGGTAAAGCGCAGCTTCTTGCGTGTGTCTATCGAACCCATGAAGTTGAGGAACAGCATATTGATATGCTGTATCTCGTCGAAGCCCGCATCCACGGCTTCTTCTGCGGTCATAAACGCCGGGATATGGCCGGACAGGCGCAGCCCCCTGCTGTGGATATGCTCCGCCAGTGGCGCTATCCACTCGGGCTCCATGGAACTGTAGGTCTTGATCTGCTGGTAGCCGCGATCCGCATACCAGTCGACGATTTCCTTGGCGTGTTCGAGGCTTTCGGCCGTCTTGCCCATACGCATGGCATTTTCGCTTTCCCGGTCCATAAAGCCCGCGCGATAGACATCGCCGCCGATAATCTTGCCGGAATCGAACAGTTTGGTGACGCGCATGATGTTTTCGTGGGTGTTGCCGATATCGCGCACGTTGATGATCCCGGCGGCCATGTTGAGCGCGCCGTCGGAGGGCGACAGGTGACCGTGCATATCCCAGAGCCCCGGCATCAGGGTCATGCCGCGACCGTCGATACGGGTGGCGCCGGCTGCGCTGATCGGGGAGGTGCTGATGCGCACTATCTTGCCGTCCTCGATCAGCAGATGGCGCTTCTCCAGCAACTCGCCGGCTTCCACATCCACCAGGTCGACGTTGCTGATCAGGATTGGGCCGACGGACTTGTGTGTCTGCTCTGCCGCCAGTTGTTGCAGATAGTCGTCGGCGGCGCTGATCTGGCGCTGTTTGAGCTGCTCCAGGTGCGACTTGTCCCAGCCCTTGCGCAGAATCGCAAACCAGCCACCCTCGTCTTCCGCGAAGAGGTTGCCGTCTTCGTCATACCAGCCCAGTTGTGGCGTAAACCAGAGTCCGCTGACACCATAGAGATACACCGTCTGCTTCTTGTCTCCCTGAGTCAGGGTTATTTTGTCGAGCTGTTGCAGTTGGGCCTGCCCCTGGGGCAGCAGCTCGATGGTGCGGTCTGTATCCGCCAGCAGTGCCTTGACCAGCTGCGAGTTCACCGCCAGGGTCGAGTTTTTGGGGATGTAGAATTGCGGCTCCGAGGACTTGGCATTGCCGCGCTCGTCGGTGCTGCTCCAGCTGGCGACGCCATCTTTTATGGAGAACTCTTCATTAACCGGTGCGCCGAAGGGGCTGATGCCCTCGATATGCAATTGGCTGGGCATTTCCCCCTTGCCGATGGTGAAATTTTCCGTCAGGTTCAGGCGGCGGTTGTTCCAGCCCAGCTTGAGTTCGCCTGAGACTTTCGTGCCAGTTTGTTCGATGATTTCCGTGCCGGCTATGCCCTCCTTGTCGTAGAAGACATACTCCAGGGTATCGGCGTGCAGCTGGCTGCTGAAGGTAACGATTGCCGCGGTGAGTGCGGCGGGGATACTTGTGAATTGAATCGAGCGCTTCATTGGGTTTCCCTTCTTATTAGAATTGCTCGGGAAGCATGAAGCCTTTTGGCGTGGGTTGGCAGGCGAAGACGATCAGATGGGCCTGTGGTGCGATCAGTTGTAGGAGCGGTCCGGCCGGGAGCGGTCCGGCCGCTCCTACAGTGGGAGAGGGGGGCGACATTCCAGTGTTGCGGCCATGCCCCCGATTTCATTCCACCCTCTTACGCAAAGCTGGCGACAGCGTCACCTTCGTCATGAAAAGTTTCAAATACACTGTTCAGTCTGGTAACGAACAGGAGTTCCGCTACTTTAGGTGTTGGGTTGAGTAGTTTCAATTGGCCGCCTCGATCACTGGTTTTTGAATGACAGTTCACCAGTTCAGTGAGTCCGCTGCTGTCTATGTAATTGACACCCTCAATATCCATCAGGAGCTTGTTGCTGCCATTTTCCAGCAGATCAGCGACCTTTTCCCTGACCTTGATGTCACCTTCTCCGATGGTGATTTTCCCGGAAATTGAAAGAATCGATACTCCATCCACTTGACGCTGTTCAATTTTCATCTCTGTCTCCTTGGTTTTACAGATTTAACCGCTTTTCCATCCATACTTCCATGCTTCCATCCATCCTGTTAAAGCCCACACTGTCCATAACATTCAAAATAATGAAGACTCCCCGTCCACCGGGTTTGTGTAGGTTTTCAGGGGCTCTTGGGTCGGGGAGGCTGCTGTGGTCGAAGCCGTCGCCCTGATCACTGACCGATATCTGCAGGGCATCGCTGGTAGCAGTAAAGGTCACTTGCACTTCCTTGTGGGTATCGAATTGATTGCCATGCCGGACGGCATTGGCGACAGACTCGCTCACCGCAAGGGCTATCCGATGGCGGTCTGTTTCATTGAATCCCACAAGCTTGCTGAGGCTGTCGGAAACCTCCGTTACAAACTCAATATGCCTGGTTTCGCTTTGGAACTTTAGTTCAACTTCCATTTGGCCATATGATTGGCTGATATATTTATTGTTTGAAGCCGATTGAATGTAGGTTGAGCCTGTTTCTTTGTCAAAGAGAAAATTGCAGTGCGTGGCAGTTTTTTCAGATGAGAGAGATTGGAAGAATATGTCGCGTTTTTTTATCGGGGAGTGAAATCTGTTTCGTGAAATTTTGTCGAATAGCAGGCTGGCAGCAGCAACAGTTTACTTGCGGGCGGAATCCCCTGAAAACCAGGCTTTTGACAAGTGCAAAAATGGATTTCATTTATCACCCGATCCCTGGGTGATAAATGATAATTCCGGCTTCGGAAGTCGATGATTACTCTGCGCTGCAGTCCCGCGTCATATTCTCGACGCGATCCGCATGCACTATGACATTGTCCTCGATACGCACGCCGCCAAAGGGGCGGAAGGCGTCCACCTTGCCCCAGTGTACTTCCCCGGCCAGTTCGGATTCTTTCAAATCGGCCAGCAGGCTGTCGATAAAGTAGAGCCCCGGCTCAATGGTAAATACCTGATCTTCCTCGATGGTGCGGCTGGTGCGCAGGAAGGGGTATTCCGGCGGCGGCGGGGTGGTGCCGCCCTGTGGGCCAGTCTGGTGGCCGCCGACGTCGTGCACCTGCAGGCCGAGGAAGTGGCCCAGGCCGTGGGGCATAAAGGGGCGGGTGAGGCCGGATTCCACCGCGCTCTCGGCGGAGGCCTTGATCACGCCGAAGCGGTTCAGCAGCTCGCCGACCTTCAGGTGGCATTGCCGGTGCAGGTCCGGGTAGGGCAGGCCGGGCTTCAGGCCGGCTACCAGTTCCTGTTCCTTCTCATCCATCGCCGCCACCAGGTCGGCAAACTCGCCGCTGCGGAAAGCGTAGGTGCGGGTGATATCGGCACAGTAACCATTGCAGTCGGCGCCGGCGTCGATCAGGAAGGTTTTCAGCTCCGCCTCCGGCAGGCGCTGCCCGGACAGGTGGGTGTAGTGCAGTATCGCCGCGTGCTCGTTGAGGCCGATGATATTGCCGTAGGGCATGCGGTTCTCGCCCTGGCCGGCGGCCTTGAGGTAGGCGAGGTTGATCTCGAACTCGCTGGCACCGCTGCGGAAGGCCTCCTCGGCGGCCCTGTGGCCCCGGACAGCGATGCGGTTGGCTTCGCGCAGGCAGGCGAATTCATAGGGGGTCTTGTAGGCGCGGTTCCAGTGCAGCCGGGCCAGCAGTTCTTCCGGGTTGGGGGTACCGATGGGCCAGCCGTCCAGATTCGCGTCCTCGCCGAGAAAGGCCGCACCGTCGGCGCTGAGGAACTGCTTGGCGTCCGCCGGTTTGGCCAGCAGCTCGATATCGTAGTGTTCGCTCCAGAAGGTCTGCGGCGCCGCCGGCACATAGTGCCAGAAGTCCACCGGGCGGTAGAAGAGCAGCTTGGGCTTCTGCCCGCGGCGGTAGATCACCCAGCTGTGGGGGTTGTCGGTGACCGGCACCAGGGCCTTGAACTGGGGATTGACCTTGAAGGGGTAGTAGTTGTCGTCCAGGAACTGCACTTTGGGGGAGCCGCTGAATACATTCAGGGTGTCGTAACCGCACTGATCCAGTATCTCGTCGTAGCGGCTGCGCAGGGTGGCGATATGTTCGGCGTAGAGCTTTTTGTCCATGGTTTCCCCGGGAAGGATGAAAGGAGATGTGAATTGACTATTCGGCATAGTGTATAGTCTTGATTCTGGATATTTGGCCTGTATTTCGACCATGGAAAAGAAGATACTGCTGACCGACTGCCCCGATGCCAAGGGCCTGATCGCCAAAATCACCAACATCTGCTACAAGCACCAGCTCAACATCACCAAGAACGACGAGTTCGTCGACCGCGAGCGGGGGCGCTTCTTTATGCGCACCGCGTTGGAGGGTAACTTCAATGACGACACCCTGCTGGAGGACCTGGATATGGCCCTGCCGGCCGGCGCCGAGCGGTGTCTGGTGGCCAGCGGGCGCAAGCGCCTGGTACTGATGGTGACCCGCGAACCCCACTGCCTCGGCGATATCCTGATGAAGTGCTATTCGGGTGCACTGGATGTGGAGATAGCCGCGGTGATCGGCAATCACCCGGATCTGGGCGCCCTGGTGGAGAAGTTCGATATCCCCTTCCACTGCCTGCCCGCGGGGGATCTGGAAAGGGCCCGGCACGAGGAGCAGGTGATGGCCCTGGTGGACGGCTACCAGCCGGATTACCTGGTGCTGGCCAAGTATATGCGGGTACTGACCCCGGAATTCGTGGCCCGCTACCGCGGGCGCATCGTCAATATTCACCACTCCTTCCTGCCGGCCTTTATCGGTGCCAAGCCCTATCAGCAGGCCTATGAGCGCGGGGTGAAAATCATCGGCGCCACCGCGCACTTCGTTACCGACGATCTGGACGAGGGGCCGATCATCGAACAGGATACTATCCACGTGGACCACGCCTATTCCGCTGCGGCCATGGCGGAGGCGGGGCGCGATGTGGAGAAGCTGGTACTGACCCGCGCATTGCAGCTGCTGCTGCAGGAACGGGTGTTTATCCATGGCAATAAAACGGTTGTGTTCAAATAGCCGAATAGGCAGGTAAGAACTTACAGAAAATCAAGAATCGAGAACCGAAAAATAGGAGCACTGTTTTGAGAGTCGGAAGCAATCTCGCTGCTGCTATCGCGTTGCAGTGGCGCCGCGGGCTGGCAATGACCCTGTCGATGCTTGCAGTCGCCTGTGCCAGTGAAAGGCCGCTGCCGATACCGGGTTTGAAGGAGTCCTTTCACACCGAGGTTTCCGCCAACGGTGCCAAGCGATTTACCTATTCGCTGGAAATGCAGCGCCGGGATATTCCCCGCCCCTATACCGCTGACGGATCCGGTAATCGACGCATTGGCCGGGATGTCGTCGTGGCCACCAATCGCTCCTCACTGCAGGGGCGCCGCGATAACCTGCAGTTTGACAGGGCCATGGAGCAGAAGCTGATGGAGTCCGGGTTCTGCCGGCGGGGATATTTCGAGCTGGAGCGCAGTGTCTCCGCTTTTTCCGGTGAGGTTCGGGGTGAATGCCGGGAGGGGGCGCAATAGCGGTATTGCAAACCGGCTGTCTGTTCATTTCGTGGGAGCATCCTGCTCCCCCATCATTGATCCCGCCGATCAATTCGTAACCTTTCTGCCATAAACCTTCTTATGGGAATCTTCAGGCCTGCCACCCTGATTCAGAAAGAATCTATGAATCAGGCACTTTTCTGTGCGGCGCGGGGGGCGCCGTTTTGCATTTGATGACCTGTCTCACCTGCCAGCGATCCACTGGCTATCTGCCCTTAACTGACATTTAAACTGATTCTCGGTATGTGACGACAGTCACGACAAATAAATACAAGGAAATAATTGACGCCAATTTCTTGTGCAGCTACAAATTAGTGCTATGTATAAGTTTGATTAAAAAAACAAAAAATGATTGTTCAATGTACAGCCAGCTCGAGCGAAATATTTCGGAACAAAACTGCCTGATTCAATTCAGTCTGCGTTGATTGCTTCGGCGGTCGATGTCGCAATTGGGTATTTCACTGGAAATAAGTACAAGTTCTAGCAAAAGGTACGCAATGGAAGTCGAATTTACAGTGCTTTCCGACCGTCGCGAGGGGCTGCTGCGCGAGTTGGGGAATTTAATTATTCACAGCGGTTTTTCGCTGGTGCGCCAGAGGATGTCGACAATTGAATCGGGGGTTCAGTTGTGGCTGCGAGTCAGCGGCCGCGAGGACCGCCTGCTCGAGCTGGAAGAGAGGTTGGGTTCCCATCCGCTGGTGCTCAGTTTTGAATCTGAACACCAGGTGACCGACGGGCCGGCGGCGCCGGTAGCTCCGGCTGCGAAACCCGTGATGCCCAAGCGTCCCCCCCAGGGGGTGGGGCGAAGCCTGCAGGGCGGTCGCGGTGCCGGGCCCGCGGTAGGCCAGATAGAGGCCGAGCTGCCGGGGCTGGCTCAAGACTATCCGCGTATCTTCCCCCGCCTGCTGAGTATGCAGGGCAAGCTGCCGGAAGGTCAGAAGTCCCCGAGTATGGAATTCGCCGGGCGCAGGGTCGGGGCCTGGGTCTACAAGAGGGACTATGCCCTGGGCGGCAAGCTGGATCTTTCAGGCGCTCTCAAACATATTGCCCTGCCCGCGATGCGCAATCTGCTCTCCACCGACCTGAAAGAAAATTCATTGAGAGTGAAGAATAACCCTCTGTGTATGCCCGGCAGCCACTGCCGCAACGGGGAGTTCTTCTGCGGTTTCCTGCGCGGGCTGCTCGACGAGTCTGGCGTGGGTGGACAGGTCACCGTACGCGAAATTTACTGTCGCAGTGACGGTGCAGAGGACTGCGTTTTCGAGATTGTGAATTGATCACGCGCGCTCGAAGAGTATTTTTAAAGCGATAACGACGGCGGGAAAGCCGATAAAGGGGAATACATTATGCTGGGTCAATACAATCTGGTCCTGGTGACTCTTTCCTACCTGGTATCCGTATTGGGTTCATTTACCGCACTGCAGCTGGCGATAGCGATTCCGCAGGCGAGTCCGGGCAGGGAGCGGCGCAATGCGATTCTGGCGGCGGGCACGGCCATGGGAGGCGGTGCCATCTGGGCGATGCACTTTATCGCCATGCTGGCCTTCGAAATGGATATGCCGGTCGCCTACGATACATTTATCACCCTGGTGTCGGCCCTGATCGGTATAGCGTCCTGTTCCGTGGGCCTGGCGATTGCCGGCACCGGCGTATTCAGCTTCGACAAACTGCTGCCGGCGGGTATTTTCATGGGCTGCGGTGTTGCGGGTATGCACTACGCCGGTATGGCGGCCATGCTGATGCCGGCGGAAGTCTACTACGACCTGAATATCCTGATGATTTCGGTGATTATCGCCGTGATCGCTTCCTGCGTGGCCCTGTGGATGGCCTTCCATATGCGCGGCCCCCTGCAGCGGTTTGGCAGTGCCTTGATTATGGGGGTGGCGGTCTGTGGTATGCACTACACCGGTATGGCGGCGGCCAAGTACCGCCATGTGGAGATCCCCAATGAAGCGACCTTTGCCGGGTCCATGAGCGGCGAATATCTGGGCCTGTCGATCTTCGTGATCAGTGTCGGGCTGCTGATGTTCGCACTGACCATTACCCAGGCGCGCCGCCGCCGCCGCGCGCAGCTGGCAATATGAATTTTAATGCGGAATGCTGAATGCGGATTACGCGATCAAGACTCATTTCGACCCATTACTTCAGGGCCGCGAACAGAGTTTGATTGCGGGTGCAAAGGGCTGGTCGTAGGTAGGTTGGTTGATCGGTGTTATTGAATAGCAAAAGGCCGGGAAATTTCCCGGCCTTTTGCGTTTGGTGGTTACGCTAATAGCTGGCTACGTTTTACTCCGCATTCCGCATTCCGCATTCCGCATTCCGCATTCCGCATTCATGAGGCGCGTCCCTGCGCCTCACCCGCTACGCGGGCAGCCTTCGGCTGTCCAAATTTGTTCCAGACAAATTTGTCATCACTCCGCGTAGCTTTCTACCGGGGGGCAGGAGCAGATCAGGTTGCGGTCGCCGTAGACATTGTCGATGCGGTTGGACGCCGGCCAAACCTTGTGTTCCTTCAGCCACGCCGCCGGCCGCCCGGCCACGTCGCGGGAGTAGCTGTGGGACCACTGGTCCGCCATCACGTCTTCCAGGGTGTGCGGCGCATTGTGCAGTGGATTGTCCTCGGCGCTGTACTTGCCGCTGGCCACGTCTTCCACTTCCTTGCGGATAATCGCCATGGCCTCGATAAAGCGGTCCAGTTCCTCTTTGGATTCACTCTCGGTGGGTTCGATCATCAGGGTGCCGGCCACCGGGAAGGACATGGTGGGGGCGTGGAAGCCGAAGTCCATCAGGCGCTTGGCGATATCCTCCTCGGTGATGCCGCTGGTCTCTTTCAGCGGACGCAGATCCACCAGGCACTCGTGGGCGACGAAACCATTTGTTCCCGTATACAACAGCGAGTAGTCCTCGCTCAGGCACCTGGCCACATAGTTGGCGTTCAGGATTGCCATCTCGGTGGCTCTCTTCATGCCCTGCCTGCCCATCATGCGGATATACATCCAGCTGATCGGCAGAATGCTGGCGGAGCCCCAGGGGGCCGCGGAGATGGTGCCGTTGGCGGTGTCAGTTTCCGGCACCTGGGTCACCGGGTGGCCGGCCAGGTAGGGCTTCAGGTGCTCGCCGACAGCGATGGGTCCCATGCCCGGGCCGCCGCCGCCGTGGGGAATGCAGAAGGTCTTGTGCAGGTTCAGGTGCGAGACGTCGCCGCCGAACTGGCCGGGCGCGGCTACACCAATCAGGGCGTTCATGTTGGCGCCGTCGATGTACACCTGGCCGCCGGCCCGATGCACCAGGTCGCAGACCTCGCGGATGCCCTGCTCGAAGACCCCGTGGGTGGAAGGGTAGGTGACCATCAGTGCGGCGATGCGGTCGCCGTGCTCTTCGATCTTGGCCTTGAGGTCTTCAATGTCGACGTTGCCTTTGCTGTCGCAGGCGACGACCACCACTTTCATGCTCACCATCATCGCCGAGGCCGGGTTGGTGCCGTGGGCGGAGGCGGGGATCAGGCAGATATCGCGCTGGCTCTCGCCCTTGGCCTCGAAGTATTTCTTGATTGCCACCAGGCCGGCGTACTCTCCCTGGGAGCCGGCGTTGGGCTGCAGGCTGACGGCGTCGTAGCCGGTGCAGGCGGCCAGCATCTGCTGCAGCTGTGCGAACATCTCGGCGTAGCCCTGGGCCTGGTCGGCGGGGGCGAAGGGGTGTAGCTTGCCGAACTCCGGCCAGGTCACCGGGATCATCTCCGCGGTGGCGTTCAGCTTCATGGTGCAGGAGCCCAGCGGGATCATGGAGTGATTGAGCGCTATGTCCTTGGCTTCCAGGGACTTGAGGTAGCGCAGCATCTCGGTTTCCGAGTGGTAGCTGTTGAAGACCGGGTGGGTCAGGAATTCGCTCGCGCGCACCAGAGACGCGGGCACGCCCTGGGGACCCTTGGCGGCAATCTCGCTGTCCAGCGCACGCAGGTCCAGGCTGTGCTCTGTGCCGGTGAAGGCACTGATGAGGTCGGATACGTCCTGCAGGGCGCTGGTCTCGTTCAGGCTGATAGCCAGGGCGTCTTCGCCGACCCTGCGCAGGTTGATCTCGGCGTCCAGGGCGCGCTGGTAGATTTCGCCCTGTTTGCTGCCGGTCACCACGGTCAGGGTGTCGAACCAGTTGTCGTGGGCCAGGTCGAAGCCCTCTTTCTTCAGGCCGGTGGCGAGAATATCGGCCAGGCGCTGTATGCGCGCGGCGATGGTCTTCAGGCCCCGGGGGCCGTGGTAGATGGCGTAGAAGGCGCTCATCACCGCCAGCAGTACCTGGGAGGTACAGATATTGGAGTTGGCTTTTTCGCGGCGGATATGCTGCTCGCGGGTCTGCATGGCCATGCGCAGCGCGCGCTTGCCCTTGCTGTCCACCGAGACACCGATAATGCGGCCCGGTGCGGAGCGCTTGTAGGCCTCGCGGAAGGCGAAGAAACCGGCGTGGGGGCCGCCGTAGCCCATGGGGATACCGAAGCGCTGGTTGCAGCCCACTACCACATCCGCGCCCATTTCGCCCGGTGCCTTCAGCGCCACCAGGCTCATCAGGTCGGCGGCGACCGTTACCAGGCCGTTGGCCTCGTGCACCTTGGCGATGATGTCGCTCAGGTCGCGCACGCGGCCGGTGGAGCCCGGGTACTGCAGCAGGGCGCCGAACAGCTCGGCCGGGATGTCTTTCTCCGGATCGCCGACGACTATCTCGAAGCCGAAGTGCTCGGCGCGGGTTTCGACCACGGCGATGGTCTGCGGGTGGCAATCCTTATCGACGAAGAAGATATTGGACTTATTGCGCTTCACCTGGCGCTTGCACATGGCCATGGCCTCGGCGGCGGCGGTGCCCTCGTCGAGCATGGAGGCGTTGGCCAGTTCCATGCCGGTCAGGTCCATGATCATCTGCTGGAAGTTCAGCAGGCCCTCCAGGCGGCCCTGGGCGATTTCCGGCTGGTAGGGGGTATAGGCGGTGTACCAGCCCGGGTTCTCCAGCACGTTGCGCAGAATGACATTGGGAGTGATGGTGTCGTGATAGCCCATACCGATAAAGGTGCGGTAGATCTTGTTGCGGCTCGCCAGCTTTTTCAGCTCCGCCAGGGCCTCCACCTCATTGACCGCATCCGCCAGGTCCAGTTCGTCGGTCTTGCGAATCGACTCCGGCACCGTCTTCTCGATCAGCTCTTCGAGGCTGGAAACGCCGAGGGTTTTCAGCATCGCCTCCACCTGTGACTCGTCGGGGCCGATATGACGATGGATAAAGGCGTCGTGTTGTTCCAACAGCTGAAGGGATGGCTGGGTCATAAACTTCGTTCCTGTAATCGCAGGGAATCGTCGCTGGTGCAAAAATAGCACCTGGAAACTGTTCCGTTTTCCGGCAAATGGCCGCGGCCTCCGCAGGGCGGATTCGCGTCGAAATGCTCGTGGGAAAGACGGGCTGGCGGCCGCCAGGCCGGCGGAATGCGGGCTCTCGGCCGGCGCGCATCTTAGCAATCGCAGGCGATGCCGGCAATCTGCCGATATTTAGCGAGAAAAGTGCTATTTTGTGTCAATAAATGTGAACTAAATCCTGTTATTGTAGTGGTGGCGCAATTTTATTCTAATAGCCACTCGCGTCGCCCGGAGCCTGGCCGGACTTTCATCCATACTCCCTGGAAGCTTCGGGAGAGGTGGCTTCGTCGCAGGCCCCTCGTTGGTGCCCGGCCGATAGGCATCCGCGATCGGAAAGGCGGCCATGGGGCGCCGGGTACAGGAATACGGAACTGAAAACCGAAGAATAAAGGAATTTGCCAGAGAGGGATCGCCGCGTGCTGCGCCTGGCCTGCCACCTGCTACTAGCGCTGTTGCTTTTTCTCGCCGGCCCGGGCCGGGCGGAGGAGGAGCGCTATGTGTTCGTGGTCGTCAACCGGGACTCGGTCGACGCCCTGGACCAGAAGGCATTGCGCGCCATTTTCTCTATGCGACTACAGAATTGGGAAGACGGCAGCAAAGTCCGTGTCTTTGTTCTGCCGGATAACGACGCAACCCACCGACAATTCGTGCGCGAAATTCTGCGCATGTATCCACATCAGCTGCGCCGCAGCTGGGACAGGGCAATTTATTCCGGGATGGGCGAGGCCCCCGAGGTTGTCTCCTCCGAAGAGGAGATGACCCGCAGGCTTCTGAACAACCCCGGTGCCATCGGCTACCTGAGCGAGGACCCGCGAGATGAGCGGCTGTATACGGTTGCCATTAATCAGTAACGTGCGCGATGCGAAAGTACGGCTGTTGCACCTGGGTGCAGCTGTCGGTAACTGCCTGCGCTTCAGTGCCCCCGCCGGCTCTGTGGGGCTGTTGGCACTCTTCATTGCCGCTGCGCCACTGGCGGAGGAAGCGGAGGAGAGGGAGGACGGGGCACAGAGCTGGCTTTCTTCGGCGCAGTACCACGGTTTCCTGTCCCAGGGCTACATCAAAACGGACCACAACCGCTTCTTCGGGGATAGCGAAAAAGGCAGTTTCGAGTTCACCGAACTGGGCATCAATGGCACCCTGAATCCGGTGAGCAACCTGAGGGTGTCCGCGCAGTTGAATTACCGCCGTGCCGGGGAGAACTCGCCGGAGGAAATCAGCCTGGACTATGGCTTCGTCGATTACCGCTTTGCCGATGACAGTGAGCGCAGGATGGGATTGCGGCTGGGGCGTATCAAGAACCCCTACGGGTTTTACAACGAAACCCGCGATGTGGCGGCGACGCGACCGTCGGTACTGCTGCCCCAATCCATCTATTCGGATCCGCTGCGCGATGTCTGGCACTCGGCGGACTCTATCGGTGCCTACTACTACGGTTTCCCGGCCGGACTTGAATTCAGGTTCGACAGCATTTACGGCCGCTCGGATGCCATCGGTGAAACGGTTGCGCGGGTGCGGTTGCCGGGTTATGACGCGGATCTGGACAGCCGCTATATCGGCCTGGCGCGGATGAGTGTCGGCAGCGATGTGGGCAGTTGGAAACTGGCCTATACGTTCGGCAAGACGGCACTGGACTTTTCCACCAGCGCGCCCATTCATCTGCAGCGGGGCGAGGTGCGCGAGGCGATCAACCTGCTCTCTGGCGAATACCTGTTGGAGCAGTGGATATTCACCGCCGAGTACCAGCAGCTGGAGACCTGGAGTCGCGCGGAGAGAGTGCCGGCGGTACTGGGTACCTCGGAATCCTGGTACCTGCAGAGCGCCTGGCTGTTCCGGCCCAAGTGGCGTGCACTGCTGCGTTTCGATCAGTATCGACCGGACAGGGATACCGGTGATTTGCGCACCCGTGACCTGTCGCTGGGGCTGCGCTACGACTACGACAATCACTGGATGGCGGCTGTCGAATACCATCGGGTGGAGGGCATAACCTGGCTGTCACCGGCCGATAATATGGATGTCGCCGAACTGGAAAACGATTGGCAGCTGCTGGCGGCGATGGTGAGTTATCGTTTCTAGGATGGCGATAAAAATTTTCCTGAAACGGCGATAGAGCGCCGATTCGTCACGGAGTAACCGGAGTACTTTCGCCCTCTGGCGACAGGCTGCGGAAAGAGCAGTAACCTGGGAGTTGCAACGGAAATGCGGTTACACAGTTTGCGGGTAAAGGCCAGTGTCTTTTCGCTGCTATTGATAGTGGCGATGTGCCTGTTTTTTATTTTACTTGGCAACGGCAGCATGCAATCCCTGCTGGAGAAAAGCCGCGAGAACCGCTATCTCACCTATCAATATCAGATTTCCGGACTGCTCAACCAATCGCGGGAGGAGCTGGTCCAGCTCTCCGACCTGATTGTGCTCTGGCGCGGCGGCACTTCCGCCAGCCCGGAGATATTGCGCGGACTCTTCGATCGCCAATGGGAATATGTGCAGATCAGCTGGGGGCTGGAATCGCTCAAGCTGTACACCAATGACCGGCAGCCGCCGATCCACTGGGGGGAGTCCACCCGGCGCCTGACGCCGGAGCAGATACGTGAAGTCATCATCAGTGGGCAGCCGCTGGAAAGCGTGCACTGCAGCCGAATCTGCGTGCAGAGCCTGGCAGTGCCGGTGATCGCCGGGGACAGTACCGACTATGTACTGCAGGTGGACAGATCCCTGGCGGATAAACTGGTCACCTTTCGCGAGATCACCGGCTCGGATATCGGCATACTGTCGGCTGCCCACAGCACACCGGCATTCCACACCAACGACTACCTGGACAGCTGGAAACGCGAAGTGCTGGCGCTCACTTCCAAGGAAATGCTGATGCCACTGCTGCGTCAGATCGCCGCCGAGCAGTCGCAGATGCCAGGGCTGCGCTACACCAAGAGCCACCTGTTTGAAAGCAAGCATTTCGATGTGAAAACCATTCCGGTTAACAGTACCGAAGAGAATGGTGCCCACTTCGTGATTGTCGACAATGTCTCCGACCAGATAGCGCAGATAGACAGCTCGCTCAAGTTGCTGCTGCTGTTTTCTGTGCTCGGTGCCTTTATTTTTATCAGTGCCATTACCAGCATGCTGTGGCGACCGATCCTGCGCCTGCGCCGCCTGGCAGAGGCGCTGCCACTGTTGAGTGAAGGGAAATTCGATGCCGCGCGCGGCCTGATCCGGCCTGTTTCCAAGCGCAATGCCCACTACGATGAAATCGATGTGCTGGATTCCACCGGACTGGCGGTGTGCGACCAGCTGGAAGTAATGAAGGAGATCGTCTCGCAGAATACGGCGGAGCTGGAGCGCATCGCCATGTACGATACCCTGACGGGCCTCGCCAACCGGCACAATATCGTCGAGGAATTGAAGAAATACCTGCACGGTGGCGATTTCGGCGATGGCACCGGCTATCTGTTCTTTGTCGACCTGGACAACTTCAAGCAGGTGAATGATTCGCTCGGGCACCAGGGAGGCGACGACCTGCTGCGGGTGGTCGCCCAGCGGCTGGTGAGCGTGATGCGCTTCGGCGACATGGTCGCGCGCCTGGGCGGGGACGAGTTCTGCGTGTTCGTGCGCTCCCTGTCCAGCGACGGTACCTATCGCACCCTGGCGGAGAAGATGTTGAGTATCGTCGCCGAGCCGGTGCGAATCGGCGACGATATGGTGCGAGTCACCCTGAGTATCGGGGTGGTGGCCATTCCGGAGCACGGCAATACCCTCGAGGCCATACTGCAGAAGGCGGACATCGCCATGTACCACGCCAAGTTCCGTGGCAAGAACAACTACCAGCTCTACTCCGCGGATCTGCCGGGCATGGAAACCCTTGGAGAGGAGAGTCTGGAGCGGGAAGACGTGGAATTGATTGCCGGTAGCGATTCCCCCTACTGACTTATGGCGGGAATCCAGAGGGATTGGGCCCGGGCCACTATTTCCTGCGCCTGACGCGGATTCTCACCCTATATTTTTGATGATTGCCGCGCAGTGTCTGCCGCTGGTCTACTTTTAAGGATACCCGATGCAATATTTCTATCCTTCGGGCTCCGATAAAGATAACGAAACTGCTGAGGCTGCCAGCCGGCAAGGACTGCGGAAAATCTCATCATGGCGCAAAGGATCTTCATCGCCAGCGACCAATTGCTAGTAAGTCACCTGTACACGCTGCTGGAAAGAGCTGGTATTTCTGTTTTGATGCAAAAGTCTGTGGTCGATGTACCGCAGGAGGAAAGCGGGCCCCTGGCCTGGTATTCGGAACTGTGGGTTATGCAGGGCTGCCAGCTGGACACCGCATCGCGGTTGCTGGACCGGGTACTGGCTGCCGAATCCGGGCGGGAATCGGACTGGCTGGCGGAAAACGTGCCCCTATTGACACAACTGGCCAACCGGGTTTCCCCCTCTTCATCCCCTCCTGCGGAAATCGCCTGAAGGCGATTTCCGCCCGTTGATTTCCTCTCAAAGAAAAGGTGCCAGGTAGCGCGCCAGCTGTTTCTCCAGCGATTCCCCGGCCACTATGCCCATATCGGTGAGGCGCGACTTGTCCAGCTGGCAATTGCGTGGTCTCGGTTCGGCAAATTGCGGTGCCGGGTCACCGCTCAGGTGATCTGCCGACAGGCCGCAGCTGTCCGCGACCATTTTCGCGAGCTGGTAGCGGGTGCAGGCGGTATCGCCGCTCCACTGGTAGATGCCGGCAAACCGGCTTCCCGCGCGTATCTTCTGCAGACACTGGGCCAGAACTTCGGCGACATCCTCGACACTCGTAGGGAAGCGCACTGCCCAGTCGTCCAATGCAACCGGTTCCGGATTGCGTAGAGTTTCCAGCAATGCGGTGACGCCGGACTCGCGCAGCTGGGTTACCGGGCCGAACAGCAGCGGCAGGCGCAGTACCCAGTGATCGCCGTTTTCCAGTACCGCCTCTTCCCCCGCCAGCTTGCTGCGACCGTAGAAATTGATCGGGTTGGGTCGGTCGTCGCTGGAGTAGGGCGGCTCTGCGCCATCGAAAACATAGTCGGTGGAGATATACACCAGCTGTGCGCCGGCCCCGCTGCACAGCTGCGCCAGTTCTTCTGTACTTCGCACATTCAGTTTCCAGGCCGCATCCGGGTCTTCGGCACAGCGATCCGGCCAGCGCTCGGCGGCGCAGTGAATGACGACATGCGGCTGAACTTTTTGCAGGGTTTCCCGCACTGCAGCTGAATCGTTGAGGTCCAGTCGCAGCAGCCTGTCACCGGCGCGGGAGTGGGCGGTGCCGGTCACCGAGAGCTCGGGATTCGAGTCCAGCAGTTTGAAGACGCTGCGCCCGAGCAGGCCGGAGGCGCCGGTGATCAATATTTTCACGGAATTTCGCTCCAACCCTGTAGAGTGCGCACGGCGCACCCTACGAGGGTCCCCAAATCACATTTTTTCCATCACTTCGATACCGAGCAGATCCAGCCCGGTGGCGATGGTGCGCGCGACCAGGTCGCACAGCTGCAGGCGACTCTGCTTCTGCGCTTCGCCGACGCCTTCCTTGAGCACCGGGCAGGCCTCGTAGAAGGCCATATAGGCGCTGGCCAGGTCGTAGAGGTAGCTGCACAGCATATGCGGGAAGGTGTCCCTGGCCACCTGGTCCAGTATTTCTCCGAACTGGCACAGCTTGATTGCCAGGGCGCGCTCCTCGGCGGTGCCCAGCTGTATCTCGCCCTTGAGTTGGCCCGGCTCTACGCCGGCGCGGCGGAAGATACTGCGCACGCGGGTGTAGGCGTACTGCAGGTAGGGGGCGGTATTGCCCTCGAAGCTCAGCATGGCGTCCCAGCTGAAGGCGTAGTCGTTGGTGCGGGTCTTGCTCAGGTCGGCGTATTTGACCGCACCTATACCCACCTTGCGTGCTATCTCTGCGCAGGCGGCCGCGTCCAGTTCCGGGTTCTTGGCCGCCACCAGCTTCTCGGCGCGCTCCACCGCCTCGTCCAGCAGTGAGGCCAGCTTTACGGTACCGCCGGTGCGGGTTTTGAACGGCTTGCCATCGTCGCCCATCATGGTGCCGAAGGCGCAGTGTTCCAGAGACACAGTCTCCGGCAGGAAGCCGGCCTTGCGCGAGGCGGTGAAGGCCTGCTGCAGGTGCAGGGACTGGCGCGCGTCTACTACGTAGAGAATGCGGTCGGCATTGAGCGTATTGGCGCGGTAGCGGATGGCGGCCAGGTCGGTGGTGGCGTAGAGGTAGCCGCCGCCCTTCTTCTGGATGATCATCGGGCTGGGGTTGCCCTCCTTGTCCGCCATCTCTTCCAGGAAGACCACGATCGCGCCCTGGTCCTCGACGGCGATACCACGGTCCAGCAGTTCCCTCACCAGTACCGGCAGGTCGTCGTTGTACTGGCTCTCGGCGTAGACATCCCCCTGCTTGAGGGTGACATTCAGCTTGGAATAGATTTCCTCACAGTGGCTGATGGAGATATCGATAAACTGCTTCCACAGCTTCAGGCACTGCTGGTCTCCACCCTGGAGTTTCACCACGTATTCACGGGCGCGGTCGGCAAAGCCCTCTTCGTCGTCGAAGCGCACCTTGGCCTCGCGGTAGAAGACCTCCAGGTCCGCCAGGGCCACCTCTGCATCGTTGTTTTCCAGCTTGTCGGACAGGTGCGCGAGCAGCATGCCGAACTGGGTGCCCCAGTCGCCCATATGGTTCTGGCGCACTACCTTGTGGCCCTGGAACTCCAGCAGCCGCGCCAGGGCGTCACCGATAATGGAGGTGCGCAGGTGGCCCACATGCATCTCTTTGGCCAGGTTGGGGTGGGAGTAGTCGATCACCACCGTCTGCGGCTCGGCCACCGGGGCGATATTCAGGCGCCCGTCACTCTCGGCCGCGGCCAGCTGGCCTGCCAGCCACCCCTCACTCAGGTGGATGTTCAGGAAGCCGGGACCGGCGATCTCCACCTTTTCGATCATGTCGCCCCGATCCAGCTTTTCCAGGATCCTGCCCGCCAGCTCGCGCGGGTTGGTGCCCATGCGCTTGGCTGCAGCCATGGCGCCGTTGGCCTGGTAGTCGCCAAAGCCCGCCTTCTTCGCCGGCGCCACGACAGGGCCGCAGTCTTCGGGGATGCCCGCGGCAATCATGGCGGCCTGGAATTTGTCGGAGAGGAGTTGGCGAATATTCATAGGGGGAAACTGCTGCTGTAATCCGTGGAATCGCGGGATTGTAATGGAGGGGGGCGGCTTTGCAACCGGCCGCCCCCGTCGAGGTGTGGGGCAGGTCAGGAGAGTTCCGCGGCGCGGCGCTCCAGCTCGTCCTCGGGTACGTCCTCGATATGGGTGGCGAGGAACCAGACGTGGCCGAAGGGATCCTGCAGGGTGCCGCTGCGGTCGCCGTAGAACTGGTCCTCCAGCGGGCGCTTGACGGATGCACCGGCCTCGACGGCGCGGGCGAAGACGCTGTCCACATCCTCAACATATAGCAGCAGGCCCACCGGGGAGCTGCCCTGGGGACTCAGCAGGCCGCCCTCTTCATTGTCGTCGGCCAGCGAGATGCGGGTATCGCCAACCTGGATTTCCGCGTGGGCGATGCTGCCGTCCGGCATGGGGAAGCGGAACAGCTCTTTGGCGCCGAAGGCGCGCTCGTAAAATTCGATGGCCCTGGCTGCGCCGTTGATACTCAGGTAGGGGGTGACGCTGTGGTAGCCCTCGGGCACGGGTTTGACTGCCATATCAATTCTCCTTGTTTTTGGTGTCTGGCAATCTTGTGCCGCGACAGGGCCCTTGTCCAGCCCTCTGTTTCAAGCCTTGTGGCGGCCCTGCTGCCGGTGGCTGTTTGCGGGACACGCTGTGAATACGTCCCTGTAAGCTCTAACCGGCATCCATGCCTCAAAGGTCCCGCAAACAGCCACCGGCAACGGGACCTTAGCTTTCAGCATCAGTATCTTTTCACGAGTCCCTGGTTTACCGCCCCGATGCTATGATGCCTCCCAAAAACAGGGGGACATGTGAGCAATACCACTCTCTACTGGCACGACTACGAAACCTGGGGCACGGATCCGGGCGCGGACAAGCCGTCCCAGTTCGCCGGCATCCGCACCGACGAGGGGCTCAATATCGTCGGTGAGCCACTGATGGTCTACTGCCAGCCGGGCAGCGACTGCCTGCCACAGCCGATGGCCAGCCTGGTCACCGGCATTAGTCCGCAAAAGGCCCTGGCCGAGGGGGTGCCGGAGATAGAATTCATCCAGCGTATCCTCGCCGAACTGGGCGCGCCCGGCACCTGCGGCGTCGGCTATAACAGCCTGCGCTTCGACGACGAGATGACCCGCCACACCCTCTATCGCAACCTGCTGGATCCCTACGAGCGCGAGTGGCGCTCCGGCAACAGCCGCTGGGACATCATCGATATGGTGCGCCTGACCTACGCCCTGCGCCCGGACGGGATCCAGTGGCCGCAGCGGGAGGCCGCGAATGGCGAGAGAGTACCGTCCTTCCGCCTGGAAGAGCTGACCGCCGCCAATGGCATTGCCCACGCAGGTGCTCACGACGCCCTGTCCGATGTGCGCGCCACCATCGATATGGCGCGGCTGGTGCGGAGCAAACAGCCGAAACTCTACGACTATTGCTATAAGCTGCGCCGCAAGCAGGAAGCGGCCAAGTTGATCGATCTGCGCGAGCGCAAGCCGTTGCTGCATATCTCCGGCAAGGTGCCCGCTACCCAGGGTCACCTCACCTATATAGTCCCGCTGGCCGCGCACCCGGTGAATCGCAACGCGATAATCGCCGCCAACCTGGCCATGGACCCGGAGCCGCTGTTCAGTCTGGACGCCGAGGCATTGCGCGAGCGTCTCTATACATCCCGCGACCAGTTGGGTGAGGGGGAACTGCCGGCGGGCCTGAAGCTGGTGCACCTGAACAAGTGCCCGGTGCTGGCTCCGCCCAATATGCTCGACGACGGGCGCGCGGCCCAGCTGGGCATCGACAAGGCCGCCTGCGAGGCCAACTGGCAGCGGCTGCGGGGCGCAGACCTGACGGACAAGCTGCATAGGGTCTATCTCGACAGCGATTTCCCGCAGCGGGATGCGGAGGCCAGTCTCTATGATGGTTTCCTGAATGACGCCGATCGCGATCTGTGCCGACAGCTGCACCGGGATTTGGCCGAGCGCGGCCCCGAGGTGCTGTCCGGCCAGGTACCTTTTGCCGATAAGCGATTGCCGGAACTGCTGTTCCGCCTGCGCGCGCGCAATTTCCCCGGGACGCTGTCCGCCGAAGAGCAGCAGCGCTGGCAGGAATGGCGCTACCGCCGCCTGACCGATCCCGCCGCCGGTGCCAGTATCACCCTGGAGCCCTACTTCGAGCAGATTGCCGCCCTGCGCGAGCAGTTTCCGGACAAGGTGCAGCTGCTGGATCAGCTGGAGAGCTGGGGCGACGGCCTGTTGGCCTGAATTGTGGCGGTAGGTTGGGCTTCGCGGAGCCCAGCCCAACCTACGCCCTTGGCCCCAATATTTCGGCTCCCGTAGGGTGCGCCGTGTGCACCATCGGCCCGATCGGTGCGCACGGCGCACCCTGCGCAGCTATGTTCTTTGCCGGCGCGCGAGTAGAATGCCCCGCGTTCAAGCCAGGCGCCCAAAAGGCGCAACCAACGGAGCAGCAATGGACTTTATCGGAGCCAATATCCTTTCCGTCAGCCAGTTCGAGCGGGTTGATATCGACCGCGTTTTTCAGGTGGCGGACGCCATGGGGCCCTATGCGCGCCGGGAGAAGGTCACCCGGGTGTTGGAGGGCGCTATTCTCGGCAATATGTTCCTGGAGCCGAGCACCCGCACTCGCCTCAGCTTCGGCGCCGCCTTCAACCTGCTCGGTGGCACAGTGCGGGAAACCGTCGGAATCACCGCCAGCGCCATGGCCAAGGGCGAATCCCTCTACGACACGGCGCGGGTGCTGTCCGGCTACAGCGACGTCATCTGCATGCGCCATCCGCAGGAGGGCTCGGTGGCCGAGTTCGCCGCCGCCAGCCGGGTGCCGGTGGTCAACGGCGGCGACGGGGCCAATGAACACCCGACCCAGGCACTGCTGGATCTCTACACCATCCGCAAGGAACTGGAGGGCCACGGTCGCTCCCTGGACGACTTCCGCATCGCCATGATCGGCGACCTCAAGCACGGTCGCACCGTGCACTCCCTGTGCAAGCTGCTGTGCCTGTTCAGCAAAGTACAGATAATGCTGGTATCGCCGCCGGAACTGGCGATGCCGGAAGAGGTGGTGGAGAAGCTGCGCCAGGCCGGTCACCGGGTGACCGTAACGGATCAGCTGGAGAGTGCCATCGCCCAGGTGGATATCGTCTACTCCACCCGTATCCAGGAGGAGCGCTTTGCCTCCCAGGAAGAGGCCAATCTCTACCGCGGCCGCTTTCGCCTGAACCGGGAGATATTCACCCGCCACGCGCAGCCCAACACGGTGATCATGCACCCGCTGCCGCGGGATTCCCGCGCCGAGGCCAACGAGCTGGACACAGATCTCAACGAACACCCCAGCCTGGCCATCTTCCGCCAGACCGACAACGGCCTGCTGGTGCGCATGGCGCTGTTCGCGCTGCTGCTGGGGGTGGAGGAAAAGGTGAATCAGTATTCCCGCGAAGTGCGCTGGCACAGTCGCCGCAATCCGGTTTAACCTTCCAGCTACGATTTCCGTTTCAGCCGCATAAATCAGGTTATTTCTGATAACCTGATTTTATTCACTCTGCATCCGGGATAGATGCCATGCTGAATCGGACTTCGGGAAGCCTTTACTCGCGCGTCGCCAAAACCGCCGCGCTCCTGATTCTGGCGGGGATGGCGCTTCTTGCCAGCGGTCAGGAGCAGGTTCGCCCTCATGTAGCCCTGCTTTCGATTGAGGGTCCCATAGGCCCAGCCACCACCGATTACCTGGTGCGTGCGACAGAAGAGGCGCAGGAGTGGGGTGCGGAGCTGATCGTCATCCAGATGGACACCCCCGGCGGCCTCGACGCCGCCTCCCGCGATATCATCCAGCATATCCTCGCCTCACCCGTCCCCATCGCTACCTATGTACACCCGGCCGGTGCCCGCGCCGCCAGTGCCGGCACCTATATTCTTTACGCCAGCCATATCGCGGCCATGACGCCAGCCACCACCCTGGGTGCAGCGACGCCGGTGCAGATGGGCGGTATGCCCGGCCAGGCACCGCCAGCCGACAAAGAGCCCTCAGCCGATAAAGAGCCCTCGGCCGGCAAGGAGCCCTCAGCCGGCAAGGAGCCTTCAGCCAGTAAGGAGTCCTCAGAAAAAAAAGACGGGGAGGATAAAAAAGACGAGAAATCCGCGGAGGAAAAGGGAGCGCCTGCCTCGGGCACGGCGATGGAGCGCAAGATGGTCAACGACTCGGTGGCCTTTATCCGCGGCCTGGCCAAGCGCCACGGGCGCAATGCCGACTGGGCGGAAAAAGCGGTGCGCGAGGCGGCCACGCTGACCGCTACAGAGGCCCTGGAAGAGAATGTCATCGATATAGTGGCCAGGAACAACGAGGACCTGCTGAAGCAGGTGGCCGGGCGCAAGGTCGCGCTCGAAGAGGGAGAGCTTACTATTTCCGCCAATATTACCGAGCTGCCGGTGGAATCCTACGAGCCGGACTGGCGCAACGAGATACTGGCGCTGATCACCAATCCGCAGATAGCCTATATTCTGTTGTTGATCGGCATTTACGGCCTTATTTTCGAGGGTTACAACCCCGGTGCGCTGGTGCCTGGCATCGTCGGCATTATCTGCCTGCTGCTGGCCTTCTATGCGCTGCAGGTGCTGCCGGTCAACTACGCCGGGCTGGCGCTGATTATTGTCGGCGCACTGCTGATAGTGGCGGAAGTGTTTATGCCCAGCTTTGGCGCCCTCGGCATCGGCGGTGTAATTGCGCTGGTGATCGGCTCGATGATGCTGATCGATACGGACGTGCCGGGCATGCAGGTGTCGCGCAAACTGATCGGTGCCATCGCTGGCGTCAGCGGCCTGGCGCTGCTGGGGATACTGCTGGCGGTGGGCAAGAGCCTGCGCAAGCCGCGACCGGTCATAGAAAAGGCCCTGGAGGGGTGCACCGCGGTGGTCAGTGAAGTCCAGGATGGCGAGGTGCTGGTGCACCTGCGCGGTGAAATCTGGCAAGCGCACTGCGACTCGCCAGTGCAGCCGGGGCAGCGGGTAAGAGTGGTGGAACAGCGGGGGCTAACACTGCACGTGGAGCCCGAATAAAAGTTGGGGCCTGTTGACACTAGGGAAAAGGAGAAGCGGGATGGTCAGTTACTTTATGGGATTGCTGATTGCGGCGGTGGTGCTGCTGGTGATGTATGCGATCCGTATCATGCGCGAGTACGAGCGGGCGGTGGTGTTTTTCCTCGGCCGCTTCCAGGCGGTCAAGGGACCGGGCCTGATCATCATCATCCCGGTGATCCAGACCATGGAACGGGTGGACCTGCGGGTGGTGGTCATGGACGTACCCACCCAGGACGTGATCAGCCGCGACAACGTCTCGGTCAAGGTCAATGCGGTGGTCTACTACCGGGTGGTCGATCCGCAGTCCGCCATCATTAACGTTGAGCACTATCATGAGGCGGTCAGCCAGCTGTCGCAGACCACACTGCGCTCGGTGCTGGGCAAGCACGAACTGGATGAGATGCTGTCGGAGCGCGACAAACTCAATGTGGATATCCAGAAAATTCTCGACGAGCAGACCGATGCCTGGGGCGTGAAGGTCACCAATGTGGAGATCAAGCATATCGACCTGGATGAAAGCATGATCCGCGCCATCGCCAAGCAGGCGGAGGCGGAGCGCTCCCGGCGCGCCAAGGTGATCCACGCCGAGGGTGAGGCCCAGGCCGCGGTAAAACTCACCGAGGCCGCGGACCAGTTGTCGAAAAACCCCAATGCAATCACCCTGCGCTATATGCAGACGCTGATCGATATCGCCGGGGAAAAGAACTCCACCATCGTATTTCCCCTGCCGCTGGATCTGATACAGCCGCTGCTGAAACAGGCGGTGGAAAATAAATAATGGAGCTGGACTGGGACCAGTTCACCAATTCATTTCTGCTGTTATTGGTCCTGTTGAATCCCTTTATCATGAGTATCTACCTGCTGGATCTGGTCAAGCAGGTGGAGCTCCGGGTTTTTACCCAGTTGATCGTGCGCGCCTTCCTGATCAGCCTGGTGGTCTTCCTGCTGTTTGCCTGGCTGGGGGAGCGGGTTTTCGACAACGTCTTTCAGGTGCGTTTCCTGGCTTTTATGATCTTCGGCGGCATCACCTTCCTGATTATCGGCGTCCGCCTGATTCTCGGAGTGGGGCCGCCGGTCAGCACCATGAATCCGCAGTCCCGCGAGGTGGCGGGCGCCATTGCCATGCCGTTTATCGTCGGCCCCGGCACCATCAGCGCCTGTGTGATCGCCGGTAGTCGCGTCGGCGCTCCCGGTGCCTCCCTCGCCATAGTGCTGGCCATGGTAGTGGCCGCCGGCTCCATGATTCTCCTCAAGGCCATACACGACTGGGTGCAGACCCGTCACGAGCAATATGTGGAACGCTATGTGGAAATCGCCGGACGGCTCACGGCGCTGTTCACCGGTTCCTTTGCGGTGGATATGATCCTGAAAGGGCTGGAGCGGTGGCTGCAGCTACCTTGATATTGCCTTTTTGGTGAAGATCTGGGTCTCTCTCTCGCGCACACCTGTCCTCTCCCCCTTCACTATTTTCCAGCCTCGATCTTCGTACCTCATCACCGGTCTGATTGGTGCAGCTGACAATGCACACCGGCTGAACAGAACATTGCGGAGTATGGTAATCCGTAATAACATTCAAAGTATGGAAAAGAAAACTATATGGAAGGAGTTAGAGCTACTGCGACGGCGCGTCGAGGTGCTGGAGTCTGGAAGGCCGGCGGCGATGCTATCGGGAGACAGCGAAAGCGAAACCGTCGGAGCGGATCGTCTCTGGCTGCTGGCGGGCCTGCGCCAGCAGCTAGAGGCACCGGGCGGCGTCGCCTTCGGGGGCCTGGTCGATCTGCCGGATGGCACTCATTACGAGTGGCAGTGGGGGGAGAAACTGAAAGACCGCCTGTCGGCGGACTGGCGCGAGGCGGCGGTACCGCTGGAGGCGCTGGGGCATCCGGTGCGCCTGTCCATACTGCACAGTGTTCTATCGGGTAGCGGGGACATAGCATCGCTGACCGAGTTGCCGGAGCTGGGTACCCGCGGGCAGCTATACCACCACCTGAAGTCACTGGAGAACGGTGGCTGGATACAGCCATTGCGCCGTGGGATCTATGGCGTGCCCGCGGAGCGGATTGTGCCTTTGCTGACGGTGCTCGCCGCCACTTCCAGCCCTTGATATCTCGGCTCTAATTCCATCTAGTGGGCCATGCGGGAAGTTCGGTAACAAAGGAGCACAGCCAAAGCGTTCAGATCAAGGCGAGAAAGCGCAGGAATAGCAGCGTTATTTCAAGCTTTCTCAACGCAGAGCTGAGCGCTTTGGCGACGCGAACTGTTACACAACTTTCCGCATGGCCCACTAGGCAAAGGGAGGCACCCGATGGGCTATTTGGCGCGATTGTACTTCGCTGTTCTTCTGGGCTTTATAGCCCATCTTTGCCCGGCAATGGCCGCGTCGGATCCGCAGTTGCTGTTGCGAGAACATGTGACAGAGCGGGGTGCGGGTACTGCAATAGTCGCCATGTTAGTGGATCTGGAGGGCGGTGAATCACAGAGCCACTTCTACAGCTATGCCATTGCCGGTGAGCAGCCGCCGACGGCGAACAGCCTCTTTGAAATCGGCTCCGTGACCAAAGTGTTCACTTCGCTCCTGCTGGCGGATATGGTCGGGCGCGGCGAGGTAACCCTGGAAACTACCGTCGGGGAAATTCTGCCGCGGGATCTCCCGAGTGAAATAGCGTCGATCACCCTGGCCGAGCTTTCGCAACACACATCGGGATTGCCGCGCCTGCCGGTGAGCCTGGGTACCCTCTTTCGGGGACTCATTCGCGCGGCGGACCCCTATGCCGGTTTGACCCGGGAAGATCTCTTTCAGGCCCTGCAAGCCACACGGCTAAATGATCACGGCGAGTTCGCCTATTCCAATCTGGGAGTGGCACTGCTGGGGCAGCTGCTGGCAGAGCGGGTGGGGCAGGACTTCCCGTCGCTGTTGCGAACAAGGGTCTTACAGCCTCGCGGGCTTGAAGACATCCGGTTGGATTTTTCAGATGCGCCGCGAGAGCGACTGTTGCAGGGGCACAGGCGCAACGGATTGCCCACTCCCTGGTGGAGTATGGGTGCCTATTCTCCTGCCGGCAGCCTGGTTGCCTCCGCGCGCGACCTGAAGCAGTTGCTCGAGCAGCAGATGGTGGAATCCTGTCCAATCTGGGATTACTGCACCGGTGGAGAAAAGAGCGCGGGCCTGCGCCTGGCCTGGATGGAAAATGACTTCGAAGGCCAACAGCTGGTGTGGCACAACGGTGCAACTGGCGGTTTCCGCAGTTTTGTTGGCTTTATTCCCGAGCGCAGGCAGGGCGTGGTTGTGCTTTCCAATGGCGCTGTACCTGTAGAATACCTTGGAGCGCAGTTGCTGGGAATCGGCGCGGCACCTGCGCCGCAGCCGGGGTATTTGTGGATCTGGTTCCGTGGTGGAATATTGCTGCTGATACCTCTCAGCCTTTTCTTTCATTGGTGGCGAGGGGGCGAGGGGAGAGGGGTGCTGCTGTGGTGTCGGCTCCTTTTCGCCGGCGGCTGGCGCTGGCGCCGCCTCAGGGGAGGGCGCGCGGAGTATCTGGCCTGGCTGCTTGTGTGCGTCGTCCTTTACACCTTTATTATTGCGCTGGGGGCCTGGGAGACGCTGCCGATATGGCTCGCCTGGGTGTCCGCGGCCGTTTCGGTTGCAATATTGATGCGATTGCTTTGGAGAAGGGGAGGCCGGAATAAACCGGCCCCAATATCAGTTGATCAAAAGCGCCAGTAGCTGCCGGGTAGACCCGTCCCAGTCTGCCGGCGCTTCACCACCGATTGCCTCATGAATCTGCGCCCCCAACAGCTTGCCCAGCTCCACGCCCCACTGGTCGAATGGATTGATACCCAGCAGGCAGCCGTGCACAAACACCTTGTGTTCGTAGAGTGCCAGCAGTGAGCCGAGGTGATAGGGGTCGAGGCGCTCCATAATCAAAGTATTGCTCGGGCGGTTGCCCGGCACCACCTTGTGCGGCGCCAGCGCGTGGGCCTCGCGGTGGGTGTGGCCCTGTTTTTCCAGCTCCTGCCGGGCCTCGTGCAGGCTTTTGCCGCGCAGCAGCGCCTGGCTCTGGCTGATACAGCAGGCCAGCAGCCACTGGTGTTGTTCGCGCAATTCCGAAGTCGGCTCCTTCACCGCAATAAAGTCCGCCGGAATCAGATCGGTGCCCTGGTGCAGTAGCTGGTGGAAGGAGTGCTGGCCGTTGCTGCCCTCGGTACCCCAGATTACGCTGCCGCTCGGGTATTGCAGTTGGTGTCCATCGCGGGCCACGCTCTTGCCCAGGCTTTCCATATCCAGCTGCTGCAGCCAGGCCGGGAATTTGGCCAGCCGCTGCGCATAAGGCAGTACCACCTGGCTGCCCGCGCCCCAGCACTGGCGATACCAGAAATGGATCAGGGCCAGCAGCGCAGGGAGGTTCTCCTCTAGCGGTGCGCTGGCGAAATGCTCGTCCATGGCGTGGGCGCCGGATAACAACTCTTCATAGGTTTCATAGCCACAGGCCAGCACTATCGGCAGGCCGATGGCGGACCAGAGTGAATAGCGGCCGCCGACCCAGTTCCACATGGGGAAGATGTTTTCGGGGGCTATGCCGAAATCCTGCGCCGCGACGATATTGCTACTGACGGCGACAAAGTGCTGCGCCAGTTGGTCTTCGCGGCAGCCGGCGTCCAGTATCCACTGGCGCGCAGACAGGGCATTCTGGCGGGTTTCCAGGGTGGAGAAGGACTTGGAGGCGACGATAAACAGGGTGTTTTCCGCCGGCAGTTCCGCAATGGTGTCGCTCAGGTCGGCGCCGTCAATATTGGCTACGAAATGAACGGCAATATCTTCCCGTTGCCAGGGGCGCAGGGCTTCCACCACCATGCGTGGGCCAAGGTCGGAGCCGCCGATACCGATATTGACGATATGCCTGATGGGCTCGCCGGAAAAACCGCGCCAGTTGCCGCTGTGGACCTTCTCGGCAAATTTCTGCATCTGGATACGGCAGTCAGCCACCGCCTGTTCGTGCTCGGTTTGCGGCTGCCCCTGAAAGCGCAGCGCCGTGTGCAGGGCGGGGCGGTGCTCGGTGTTATTGATATTGGCTCCATCGAGCAGCGCAGTTATCTGTCCGCGCAGGTCGAGCTTATCGGCGCAATCCAGCAGCAACTGCAGCGTGTCGTCGCGCAGGTGGTTTTTGCTGTAGTCCAGGTAGATGCCGGCGGCCTCGGTGCTAAAGCGCTGCGCCCGCTGTGAATCGCTGGCAAACAGGTCGCGCAGGGACCACTTGTGTTGCTGGTGGTGGGATTTCAGTCGCGCAATTTCAGCGGTGCGGCTGACTGCAAGGGAATCGCTTGTCATGGTAATTCTGGGTTATGGCTTCTTGGGGCATTCGCGGACAGGGGGATGCCCGGCCCGGATAGAGCGACAATGCTAGCGGTATTCGACGCGGTCGGCCAGAGGCAGGCGGTAGGGGAGAGAAATATGCGGGCCCCGGAAATACAAATGCCGCTTCGGAAAGCGGCATTCGGTGTGGTGACTCATACTAAATGAGGTTCGGGAGCGGTTCGCGGTAAAACGTCATTTAGTATGAATCACCACACAGGTCCTGTTTGAAAGTGATCTTACTTGACCACTTTCATGCAGCGCACGCTGTCGGAAGCCATCCAACAATCCGCGTCTGCGGGACAGGCCATTGAAAGCGGAATTTGCTCAGAGCCCGGAGGGCAGGATGCCGGTGGCGCAGGTGCCGCACAGCAGCCCGCCAGAACCAGTGCACTGATAATTCCCATTAAGTACTTGGCTGGAGTGAAATTCATCCCCTAACTCCTTTCCGTTGATGTTAGCCATTAGCATAGCCAATAAAACGTCACCTGTTTGGTCTGCTTTGTAAAAATCTTTTCTACAAAGATACCGCCCAATGGAGTGTAATAGGCGCACGGTTTAAATAGCCGCCAGCATTGAAGTCTGGATAAATTGTGCGCCACTTTGTCGCGTCAAAGTACCTAAATTCAAGGGGTTTCCCGCCAATATGGCCTGTAGACCATTGCGGGGCGGCTAGAGGTTTTTTCGAAACCCTACCGGAATCACCCGTTTGGAATTGGCTTGTGGTTTTGCGTGTCAGCAGCGCGGCTGCGGTACTGCCGGCCGCTGCGAGATCAATTTGATGGCGAATTTGGGGAAAGGATAGCCGGCAGCGATGATCGCGTGGAGGCTGTTGCGCCTGATTGATTGACTTGGCTGTGGGGCATATCAGAGAGTTGTTCGGTGCCTTTTCAATGGGGTTCTTCTGGGCCGCGCAGGAAATTGCCGAACGCCTTTGCCAGTACTTCCGGTCGCGCCGGGTCGCGAAGTGCGCTGAGTAAAGACGCGCGCACCTGGGGCAGGAACATCAGGTCGATCAGCAGCAGATTGAAGGTGTCCTGGCCCTGGTTTTGCGCCAGGGCGGCGAGCCAGGGCGCCGCCAGTTCGGCACTCTCGAGATCGTAGGCACAGCGACTGCCAATGGCAGCGAGAACCTCTCCGTTGTGGCCGGCGGGAGCCTGCAATATCCGCTGCAGAAACTGCAGCCGCAGGCCGCGGGCCGCCGAATGGGATACGCCTCTTACCGCCGCGCCAATCAGCGTGAAATCCGCAGACTCGCTGCGCAACTCGGAATCGGCGCGCGCAATAATTGCGCCCGCCAGCCGGTGATCGATAGCCTCGTTTTCCAGGCACTGGGACAGGCTGATAAATACCGGTGGCGCCAGGTCGGGGATCCGCTGCAACAGCAATTCCCTTTCTTCCTCCCAGTGTGCAGCCAGGTCGGCAATACCCTGAATGGCCAGCTGGTCCCAGCGCTGGCTCTGCGGTTCGCGCAAGTAAGCGAGCGCCGAAGCGTAGTGAGCGCTCGCCGGGCGCTGCAGCAGCAGCGCGGCCCGGGCGTGGAAGCAGGCCTGTCCTTCCGTGGCGGGTGAGAACAGCAGCCCGCTCTCCTCAAGCGCCGTGTGTAACTGGGAGGCGGATTCGGACGGGTCGCCCTGCCGGAGCTTCTGTTCGATAAGGCGCAGGAAGGCATCGCGAATCGGCAGCTGCAGTTTGCCCTGCTCATCCAGCGGCAGGCGCAAAAACCAGACCACAGGCTCGCCGCCCTCTTCCGGCCACAGCAGCAGCCCGGCCCAGGCGTGGCGCAGGTAGGGGAAGGGCCAGGGTGCGCGGCCCTCTTCAAAGGCCTCCACGGTGCTGCGCGGCACCGGCCGCAGTCGTCGCCCCAGGTCGAACCAGCGTAACCTGAAGTTTGCCTCGCCGATCAGGGCGCTGAGGGTGCCGCTCTCGCTCATAACTCTCCTCGGAACCTCGAACTAGCGGGCCGACGCCGCGGCCGAAAGTGGCATCTGCTTGAAGTGGAACCAGCCATAGGCGATGGCCAGTAGCGGGCAGATCAGGTTGAACAGTGCGTAGGGCGCATAAGAGAAGGTCGCAATGCCCAGGGTGGCACTCATATAGGCGCCGCAGGTGTTCCAGGGGATCAGCACTGAGGTGATGGTGCCCGAATCCTCCAGGGTGCGCGACAGGTTCAACCCGTGCAGTCCCTTGTCGGCAAAGGCCTCGCGGAACATACGTCCGGGGATGATGATGGCCATATACTGGTCGCCGGCCGCTGCGTTCATGCCGAAGCAGGTCAGTACCGTGGAGGTCACCAGGCCGCCGACGGTCTTCACCCGCGACAGGGTCCAGTCGACAATCACCTGCAGGAAGCCGGCGCGCTCCATGGCGCCGCCGAAGGCCATGGCCGACACGATCAGCCACACGGTGTTGAGCATGCTGCTCATACCACCTTTGGACAGCAATTCGGCGACGTTCTCGTTGCTGGATGTGGACTTGTAGCCGTCGAAGAGGCTGTACCAGGCCCCCTTGATTGCGGACATGACGCCATCGCCGCCGCCCAGGCGGCGGGCGGTTTCCGGCTCAAAGACCAATGCAATGGCACAGCCCACCAGGGCGCCGATAAGCAGGGTCGGGTAGGCCGGGATCTTGCGCCAGGCCATAAACAGCAGCAGTGCCAGGGGTACCAGGCTGATGATGGAAATATTGAACTCCTCCTGCAGCGCGCCCAGCAGCTGCTCGATATCGGCAGCCGAGGCGCTGCTGGTATCGGCGGTGAGGCCGATCACGGAAAAGATCATCAGTGCTGCCAGGAAGGCCGGTAAAGTGGTCCACAGCATATGGCGGATATGCAGGAATAGGTCATTGGAGGTCACCGCCGCGGCCACATTGGTGGTATCGGAGAGGGGTGACATCTTGTCGCCGAAGTAGGCGCCGGAAATGACAGCGCCGGCAGTAATTGCCGGATCCAGGCCCAGGGCGCCGGCGATTCCCATCAGCGCCACACCCAGGGTGCCGGCGGTTGTCCAGCTGGAACCGATGCTGAGGCCGACGATGGCGCAGATAACGCAGCTGGCAGCGTAGAACCACTGGGGCGACAGTATCTGTACACCGAAGTAGATCATCGATGGCACCGTGCCGGCGAGGATCCAGCTGCCGATCAGTGCGCCCACCGCCAGCAGTATCAGAATGGCGCCAAATACCAGGCTGATACCGTGCAGCATGCCGCCTTCCATATCGCTCCAGCTGTGGCCGTTTTTCATCCCCATCAGTGCCACCACGCCAGCGCACAACAGCAGGGCTATCTGGTTGGGGCCGTAGGAGGAGTCGGCGCCATAGAAGTAAACGGACAGGGAGAGGAGGGCGATCAAAATCCCCAGCGGGATCAGGGCATCGCCCAGGCTGGGCGTGCGCGGCTCGCTGTTGGAGCCGCTGTGAGAGGAACTGGTCTGAGTCAAGGTGAACTCCAGGTCAACTGCTATGCGTTATCGTTGTTTTTGCCGTCGGCGACGGTGCGAAGCGGCCTATTCTCCCGGCTGCGGCCGGGGAAGTCCACTGGGGCAGTAGTCGGTGGTTAGTGGTCGGTGCAGAAGGGGTTCTCCACCGCTGATCACTCAGCACTGACTGCCGATTCCAGACCTCCAGTGAGGCCAGCCGGTCGGGTATGGCGCTGGCAGTTCGCCGGCGCTTCCGGTATGTTCTGCGCCGGCCCGCCCCCGCTGAAGTGGCGGCAGAGAAAGTATCCACAAAAAGTATCCACAATAAGAATGTGCCCGCGCCGCCCCGAGGCGGTCCGGCAGGTAGTGATTTCATGAGAGCAAGTGAGTTGGATCCCGCTCAGTTCGAGGATATTCGCCCCTATCGCGACGACGAGGTGCGCCCGGTGCTGGATCGGCTGATCGCCGATCCGGAGATGTCGCACGCGGTTGCCCACTTCCTGGTGCCCAAGCTGGCCAGGCTCGAGGGGCCCGTGGCCTGGCTGGTGCGCCAGTTTTTGCGCTTCGAGTTGCGCAAGGCGCGCGACGTGCGCGGTGTACAGGAAGTGATTGCCAAGTACATGGACCTGGTGGTGCGCCGCACTACCAGCGAATTTACCATCTCCGGGCTGGACAACCTGCCGCGGGACCGCGCCTGCCTGTTCGTCAGCAACCACCGGGATATCGCCATGGATCCGGCGCTCGCCATCGTCTCCATGTTCAAGGAAGGCCACGAGACGGCGCGAATCGCCATAGGTGACAACCTGCTTACCAAGCAGTTCGCCACCGATATCATGAAGTTGAACAAGAGCTTTGTGGTAAAGCGCCAGGCCGGCAGCCGCCGTGAGAAGCTGCAGGCCGCCACTCAGCTGTCCAACTACATATACCACTCCATCGTCAACGACAACGAGCACGTGTGGATCGCCCAGCGCTCCGGGCGTGCCAAAGACGGCCTGGACAGAACCAACCCGGCCCTGGCCGCCATGTTTGCGATGACCAAGGACAAGGAGACTCCCTTCGCGGACTACTGGCGCAAGCTGCATATAGTCCCGCTCGCTATTTCCTACGAGTGGGATCCCTGTGATGCCCAGAAAGCCCGGCAGCTCTATTACGAGGAGCACAAGGAGTACCGCAAGGGTGAGCACGAGGACCTGGGGGCCATCGCCAAGGGGGTGGTGGGGCAGAAGGGCCACGTGCACACCGCCTTCGGCACGCCCATCGAGGGCGATTTTCACGATGTGGCCTCCATCGCCGAGGAGATAGATCGGCAGATTATCGGCAACTATGTACTGCACCCCACCAACCTGATCGCCTACCAGATGGCCTACGGCGAGGTACCTGACCTGCCGGTGGGCTATCCGGCCAAGCCCTGGAGGCCGGAGGAGCACGAGGAGACACGCCGGACGTTCGATGAGCGAATGGCGGCTATCGACGAGCGCTGGCGCCACAAGGCGATTCAGGGATATGCCAATCCGGTGGTCTCGCGGCTGGCGTACGAATAATGCGGAATGCGGACAAATCTGCCGGGAGCAGATTTGCACAGCCGTAGGCTGCCCCGAAGGGGTGAAGTACAGGGATGTACTTCATGAATGCGGAGTGACGGGGTGAAATCGGTTACCATTCCGCATTCATTATTCCGCATTCAGCATTAGACGTCCTCCCTTTGTTAAACGACCAACACAAAAAAGCCATCCAGTCCGCCTACAGCCAGTTCCTCGCCGGCCGCGACCTCAAGGCCCGCTACGGGCAGAAGCTGATGGTGGCGGCGATCGCGCGCTCTCTCGGCTCGATCGTGCAGGATGGCAGCGGCGAGCGCGATGCCGCCAAGACCGACGGCGGGCATATCTGCGTGGTCGAGGCGGGCACTGGTACCGGCAAGACGGTGGCCTATCTGCTCGCTGCCATTCCACTGGCCCAGGCCCAGGACAAAACCCTGGTGGTATCCACCGCGACGGTGGCGCTGCAGGAGCAGATCGTCAACAAGGATCTGCCCGAGGTGGCGCGCCACAGCGGGTTGCAGTTCGATTTCAGCCTCGCCAAGGGCCGCGGACGCTACCTGTGCCTGTCCAAGCTGGACCAACTGCTGTCGAGTTTAGGTAGCAGTGGCACCGGTATCTCCCTGGGACTCTACGAGGACGAGCTGCCGCAGGTGGGCGAAGACAGCGTCGTCCTCTACCGGGAGATGGCGGACAAACTGGCCACCGGTGGCTGGGATGGCGACAGGGACAACTGGCCGGACACCATCGAGGTGGAGGACTGGAGCCGCGTCACCACTGACCACCGCCAGTGCAGTGGCCGCCGCTGCCCCCACGTGACCAACTGCAGCTTCTTCCGCGCCCGCGAGCGCCTGGGCAAGACCCAGGTGATTGTCGCCAACCACGACCTGCTGCTGGCCGACCTGGCCCTCGGCGGCGGTGCGATACTGCCACCGCCGGAAGAGACCATCTATGTGCTCGACGAGGCCCACCACCTGCCGGACAAGGCCCTGAACCACTTTTCCCATCACAGTCGCGTCGGCGCCTCCACCGGCTGGCTGGACCAGGCCAACAAGAACCTGGGGCAGATGCTCGGCGAGATAGGCGACGGCGCCGAGATAGACCGCTGCGGCGAACAGCTTCCGGCGGTGCTGACTTCCGCCAGGCAGGGCCTGGAACAGATGTGGCCACTGATTGAGGAGCTGTGTGAATTCGAGGACGGGCGCGGCAATGGCACTGGGTCAGGCCGCAGTGCCCGCCACCGCTTCGAGGGCGGCGTGGTGCCGGATTCCATGATGCAGTTGGCGGAGAAGCTGCGCGAGGATTTTGACGAGCTGGAATCCCTGCTGGGCAAAATGTTGCAGTCGGCGCAGAAACTGCTGGAGGATCCTCATTCACCGGTGCCGGCAGTGGATCTGGAACGCTGGTATCCACAGCTCGGCAGTTGGTACGGCCGCGCCGAGGCCAACCTGCAGCTGTGGGCCAACTACGCCCGCCCGGATGCCGAGGGCGCACTGCCCCAGGCGCGCTGGGTCACTCTGGTAGACTGGGGTGGGTCGACAGACTTCGAGGTGTGCAGTTCACCGATACTGGCGGGCAAGACGCTGGAGTACAGTCTCTGGCGCCGCTGCTACGGTGCCGTGCTGACCTCCGCCACCCTTACGGCCCTGGGCAAATTCGACCGTCTCATGATGCGCGCCGGCACCCCGGACAACGCCAGCTACCAGGTGGTGCCCAGCCCCTTCGACTTCTCCCGCGCCACGTTACAGGTGCCCGCCAACGCGGTGGATGCCGGCAATGCGGACGCGCACACGGATGCGGTCATCGACGCCCTGCCGGATCTATTGAAAGGCGAGGGCGGTTCCCTGGTGCTCTTCTCCTCGCGCCGGCAGATGGAGACCGTCTACGAGGCGCTGCCCGGCACCTGGCGCAACCGCATCCTGGTGCAGGGGCAGAGATCCCGTCAGCAGCTGCTGGAGAATCATCGCGAAACCGTCGACGGCGGTGGCAGCAGCGTACTCTTCGGTCTCGCCAGCTTTGCCGAGGGCCTGGACCTGCCCGGTGACTACTGCCGCCACGTGGTGATTGCCAAACTGCCCTTCGCGGTGCCGGACGATCCCATAGAGGCGGCGCTGGCGGAGTGGATAGAGGCCAAGGGCGGCAATCCGTTTATGCAGATCACTGTACCGGATGCGGCGCTGAAACTGGTGCAGGCCTGCGGGCGACTGTTGCGCACCGAGAGGGATAGCGGCACCGTCACCCTGCTGGACAGGCGAGTGGTCACCCGCCGCTACGGCCGCGCGATACTCGACTCGCTGCCGCCGTTTGTGCGGCAAATTGAATGATGGAATTCGGGACTCGCGTAGGGTGCGCCGTGCGCACCATCGAAGTTTTCCGGTGCGAGGCCGCCATGGATGGCGGTCATGCAGAAAACGCATGGAGCAGCTGTCTGCCACGGCGCACCCTACGAGATAAGTGCTTTAATTTGTTATGAAATTGATTTATTCAGAAGTCGCCGGGCAGCTGCTGCAGCTGGAGGCGGAAATGCGCCGCCTGGACCTGTGGCAGAGTGAGGCGCCCGCGCCTGAGGCGCTGGCGAGTACGGAGCCCTTCTGTGTCGATACCCTGACTCTGCCGCAGTGGCTGCAGTTCGTGTTCCTGCCGCGCATGCACCAGCTGATCGAACGGGAGCTGCCGCTGCCGCAACAGTGCGGTATCGCGCCCATCGCCGAGGAGTTTTTCCGCGGTGGCGCGACGCAGGCGGGGGAACTGCTCAAAGTGCTGACGGAAATCGACGAGCGGCTGCAGCGGGGCTGACCCACTACTGGGATGGCAGCAGCTCTTCCAACAGTTGTTGTGCCCTGTCCCAGTCCACCTGCTCCACTGAATCCCTACCTTCCGCCAGCTGGGCCAGAATCCTGCGATTGACCTCACCGCGGCGCTGCGCCTCCACGTAGGGCAACCGGTGAAACATCACCATGCCGTAGCGGGGCGTAAATCGTCCGGGGAAGCGCTTTTCCAGTTCGAAACCGATGGCCTTCTTGAGAAGAAACTGGGGATCGCGCACCGAATTGCGCATCTCGATATAGTTCTCCAGCGCCATATCGGCGATCGCATTGCCGTTGGGGATGCGCGATTCGCTGTACTGCCGGAATGCCTTTTCCCATTCACCCGCACTCTGCCCGATACAGTCGTCCAGCGCGACACAGTCTTCGAAGCCGCAATTCATACCCTGGCCATGGAAGGGCACTATCGCATGTGCTGCGTCGCCGATCAGCATTGCGGTGCCATCCAGGTGCCAGGGCGCGCAGCGCACGGTGCCCAGGTGACCGCAGGGATTATCGAAAAAATCCTGTAGCAGTGATGGCATCAGTGCGGTGGCGTCGGGGAAATACTGCCGGAAGAAATCCTGTACTTCGGCTTCGGTTTGCAGTGCATCGAAACCTGGCTGTTGCCTACTGGATTTTTCCGGCAGGAACAGCGTCACGGTAAAGCTGCCGTCCAGGTTGGGCAGCGCTATCAGCATAAAACCGCCGCGGGGCCAGATATGCAGAGCCTCCCTTTCCAGTTGGAAACCGCCGCGCGCATCCGCGGGTATCTCCAGTTCCTTGTACTGATGGTCCAGGGGCTCTATCTGCTCGCGGCCGTCATCGCCGGAAAGTTCTTTCCTTGCCTGCTCCAGCAGCAGGCCGCGCGCCTTGGAGCCGGCGCCGTCGGCACCGATCAAACGGTCGAAGGAAACCGAATCTTCACAACCCCGGGAATGGTCGAGGAAGCGGGCCCGTCGCCCATTGAAGTCGATATCCAGCAACTCCCGTTCGAAAAATATTTCGACCTTTCCGGATGCCTCGGCGGCGTCGAGCAGTAGGCCGTTCAGGGCGCCGCGGGAGACGGAATAGATCACTTCCTCGGACTTCAGTCCGTAGGGCTGGAAGTTACAGCTGCCGTCGATATCGTGCACCATTCGGCCGCGCATCGGAATCAGCAACTGCGACACCCGCTCCATCAGGCCGAGCTTCTCCAGCGCATAGATGCCGCGATTGGCCAGCGCCAGATTGATGGAGCGCCCCGCCGCAATATCATGCGCGCGCAGATCCTGTCGCTGTTCGTATATCTCCACCCGGAATCCGCGCCGGGCGAGAAAGCTGGCCGCCATGGCGCCCACCAGGCCGCCGCCGGCGATAATTATTTTCTCCTGCATGGGAAAGCCTTACTCTTGCTTGCAGATACTTTGATTTAAATCAGAATTCATAGATTCGTCATACTGGCGACGGAGCACTTTAGATACTTCTATTCGTTGCACGCCGTCTTCAGTATCTCCACGAAGCGATACACGTCCTCGAACCGGTTGTACAGCGGCACCGGCGCCACCCGGATCACGTTCGGCTCGCGCCAATCGCAGGTCACACCGTTTTCCTCCAGCCGCTGGAACAGCGCCCGTCCGCTCAGGTGTCGGGCGTCACAGCAGAGGGAGAGCTGGCAGCCGCGCTGCTCCGGGTCCTCCGGCGTGATGATGGAAATAAACTCGCCCACCTCCGCCTTCAACAGGAACTGCAGATAGGCGGTGAGTTTCTCGGACTTGTCCCGCAGCGGGGCCATGCCGCCGGCCTCGGTAAAAATATCCAGCGACGCGCGAATGGCGGCCAGGGAAAGAATCGGCGGGTTGGAAAGCTGCCAGCCCTCGGCAGTGGGAATGGCTTGAAAGCGATTTTCCATGCGAAAGCGGGTCTGCTTGTCGTGTCCCCACCAGCCGGCGAAGCGCGGCAGCTGGGTATCCTGTGCGTGACGGCGGTGCACGAAGCAGCCGGCCACGGAACCGGGGCCGGAATTCAGGTATTTGTAGCTACACCAGCAGGCGAAATCCACATTCCAGTCGTGCAGCTGCAGGGGAATGTTGCCCACCGCGTGGGCCAGATCGAAGCCGACACAGATGCCCTTCCCCCGGGCGAGTTGGGTCAGCTCTGCCATCGGAAGTAACTGCCCGGTGTAGTACTGCACCCCGGGTAGCAGCATCAGGGCGATGGAGTCCCCCTCCCGCTCGATCAACGCCGCGATATCCTCGATACGCAACAGTTCCTCGCCTTCGCGGGGTTTCAACAGCAGCAGTCCATCCTGTGGATCTACGCCGTGGTGGCGCAGCTGGCTTTCCACCGCATAGTGGTCAGACGGGAAGGCGTGATCCTCGATCACTATTTTGTAGCGCTTTCTCGTCGGCCGATAGAAGGTCACCATCATCAGGTGCAGGTTGACGGTCAGCGAGTTCATGACCACCACCTCATCGGTCTGTGCGCCGACGAGTGCCGCGGAGGATTCGCTCAGGAATTCGTGGTAGGGCATCCACGGGAAATCGCAGTCGAAATGACCCTTGACGCCGAGAGATGCCCACTTGTCCAGTTCCTGGGTGATATAGTCGCGCGCGCGCTTGGGCTGCAGGCCGAGGGAGTTGCCGCAAAGGTAGATTTCGCGGCTACCGTCGGGGCGGGTGGGAATGGAAAATTCCTGCTGGAATCGCGCCAGTGGATCTATATCGTCCAGTTTTCTGGCGAAGTCGATGCCTGATTCAAACTGCATACTGCTCCTCACTTATTACTAGTAATTTCGGAGTTCAAACCACTCAGTGTGGCACTAAGCCGGGTGGGTGCGGCATCGGAGCGGAAAGCCGGTACCTGCAGGTTGAGCAGATAGAGGCCGTCGGGCACATGGTCCGGAACAAACACCATTTCGGTGACAGTGCACTGGGTTCTGGCCTGTGCGCCGAGCGAGTGGCTGCCCGCGTCTATGCGCCAGAAACTGTGGTGGTTGTCCAGCGCTCCCTCGTCGTACATCTTGTCGATGCTGGGGAAGTCCACCAGCAGGTGCTCGAAAGTCAGCAGCAGCTCCATGGCCTCGCTGGAGAAAAACACTGGCGGCTGACCCTCGGCGTAGGCGCGGCGGCACTTCTCCTCGCTGTTGGGCAGGGTGCGGATAACGATGGCCGCGCAGTGGTTTGCGGCCGGCTGCTGGCTCAGGGCCTCGGCGAGGCGCCTGCCGCTCACCACCAGGTCGCGGCCTTCCGGGTTGGGCTTGTAGTGTTCGCTGCAGCTCGCCAGAGTCTCCGGTGTGACACTGACGACGATGCAGGGAAGCAGCGGGGGGGAGAGAATTTCGCCCACCGGCAGCAGTTCGTCGACGATGTGGCTGACGGATTCGGTATGGGTGCCGTTGCAGTGGGGCACCAGGGTCAGGCGCGAAACATTGCAGCTGCCGCCGCGGCGGGTGTCGCCGACGAAGCCGTCCGCTTCCAGGGTTTCGGCGTGGGCAATGGGAGCGCCGAAATGATTGGGTTGTGCGCCGTCGAAAACCAGCGGTATGGCGAGGCTCAGTGCCTTTTCGGTATCGGTCTTATAGGTACAGCCATTCAACGTCAGTGTAAGTTCCATCTGGCGACCTCCGGCGGTCATTGTGTGTGCGGGAATTGGCTCCGCTCCAGACCCAACCACTCCAATGCGGTACCGTGCAGCAGGCGGGCTTTTAGCTCGTCGCCCACCGCCATGGACTTGATCAAACTGCCCGGCTCCAGCTCGCCGAGCGGGAAGGGGTAGTCGCTGCCCAGGGCGATGCGATCGGGGCCCGCCAGCTCAATGAGATAGTTCAGCATCTGCGGGTCGTGTACCAGTGAGTCGAAATAGATCTTGTCGAGGTAGCTGCGCGGGCTGTGGCCGTTGTCTACTGCACACAGGTCCGGGCGTACCTGGAAGCCGTGCTCTATGCGGCCGATGGTACTGGGGAAGGCGCCACCGCCGTGGGCAAAGGCGACGCGCAGTTTGGGGAATTTTTGCAGTACACCGCCGAATATCATCGAGCAGATGGCGCGTGAGGTTTCCGCCGGCATACCCACCAGCCAGGGCAGCCAGTACTTGGGTAGCTGTTCGCTGCCCATCATCTCCCAGGGGTGCACGAATATGGCCGCGCCGAGTGACTCGGCGGCGGCCCAGACCGGATGCAGGTTTTCGTCGCAGAGGTTCCAGCCGTTGACGTGAGAGCCTATCTGTACCCCGGCGAGGCCCAGCTCTTTGACACAGCGCTCCAGTTCCCGCACGGCCAGTTCCGGTGCCTGCATCGGCAGTGTGCCGAGGCCGACGAAGCGCCGCGGCTGCTCCGCGACCACGCCGGCGATATGGTCGTTCAGCAGTTTGGACAGGTCGAGGGCGTGCTCCGGTTTGGCCCAGTAGCTGAACATGACCGGCACTGTGGACAGCACCTGGACGTGCACGCCGTGGCCGTCGCACTCCCGCAGGCGCACCTGCGGATCCCAGCAATTGCTTTCCACTTCGCGGAAGAATTTGTCTCCCTGCATCATGCGCGCGCAGCCGCACTTATGGTGATCCAGGTGAATAAAGCCCCCGTAGCCGTAGCGCTCCTTCAGATCCGGCCAGGTTTGCGGGAGTATGTGGGTGTGGATATCGATGGTCAGCATGTTTCGCTCTTGCTTGCCGTTTTTTGTCCCGGCAGCGGCATCAGGTGGCCGCAGGCCTCACAGCGACGGTTTTCCTCGGTGCCGAAGAAGCGGTCAAACACCGGCGGGAAATCTTTTTCAATATTGCGCAGCCTGAAGAATTCCTCGTACAGCAGGTGGTTGCACTGGTCGCAGTACCACTGCAGTCCGTCCAGTTCCTCCTCGGTGCGCCGGCGTTCGACAACGAGACCGACGGTGTCGGCAAAGCGCTGCGGCGAGTGGGGCACTCGAGGCGGCAGCAGGAACATCTCTCCCTCGCGGATGGGAATATCCACCACCTCGCCCTGCTGGATGGTTTTCAGCAGCATGTCCCCCTCTATCTGGTAAAAGAGTTCCGGTCCTTCGTCCACGTGGTAGTCCTTGCGGGTATTGGGGCCGCCCACGACCATGACGAAAAAACCCTGCTCCTCGAATACCAGCTTGTTGCACACCGGCGGCTTGAGGAATTCCCGGTGCTCTTCGATCCACTTGTGGAAATTGATCGGCGGCATTATCTGGGTCATGGGAGCAGCCCTCTCTAGTCGATGGTTGCGATGCACTTGAGTTCTATGGCGATGGGAGTCGGCAGCGACAGCACTTCCACGGTTGTTCTGGCCGGCTGGTTATCGCGAAAGTAGTCGGCGTAAATGGCGTTGTAGGTTTTGAAGTCCGCCTTCATATTGGTCAGGAAAACGGTGACGTCTACGAGGCGCTCCCAGCTAGATCCACACTCCTCGAGAATATTCCTGACGTTGTCGAACACCGAGCGACACTGGGTGGCGATGTCGTAGTCGACGATTTCGCCCTGTGCATTCAGGGTGACCCCCGGAATATCCCTGCTGCCGCGCTGGCGCGGGCCGACACCGGACAGGAACAGCAGGTTGCCGACACGGCGCGCGTGCGGGTAGAGGCCCACGGGTTCCGGTGCTTTGCTCGAGTGAATCGCGTCGTTCATTGATCTTCCTTTTTGTTCAGTGGCAACCGCTGCCCCTCAGGTGCCGGTAAGGAGGGCCTTCACATCTGGCTAAAGTATTCTTTCACCCGTCTCGGGGAGGGGGCGACTAGTTACATTCACCGTAATCGATACACACATTCTTCGCCTCGGTAAAAAAGCGCAGCGCCTCCCAGCCGCCCTCGCGGCCGACACCGGAGTTCTTCATGCCGCCGAAGGGCGTGCGCAGGTCCCGCTGCATCCAGCAGTTGATCCACACAATGCCGAAATCCAGCTGTGCGGCGAGGCGGTGGCAGCGGTTCAGGTTCTGCGACCAGACGGAGGCGGCCAGGCCGTAGCCGGTGCCGTTGGCGAGTTGCAGGGCTTCCTCTTCGCTGGAAAACGGCTGTATCGTGGCCACGGGGCCGAAGATTTCCTGCTGGTTGGTCCGGCAGTCTATTGGCAGCCCTTCGATCAGCGCCGGTGCGACGAAGTAGCCGTCGCGGCAGCGGCCCTCTATCTGCAGGCGCTCGCCGCCGCACAGTATCTGTCCGCCTTCCTTCTCGGCTTGCGCGATCGCATTCAGTACCTTTTCCATATGTGCGCCGGAGACCAGTGCGCCCTGATCGACGTCTGTCTGCGGGTCGCCCACTTTGAGTCGCGCCAGCCGCTCCAGCAGCGCGGTCTTGAAATCCTGGTAGATGGAGGACTCCACATAGATACGCGAACCACACAGGCAGATCTGGCCCTGATTGGCGAAGGCGGCGCGCAGCACGCCGTCGAGGGTTTTCTCCCAGTCGCAGTCGGCAAAAACCAGGGTGGGGTTCTTGCCACCCAGTTCCAGGGACAGCTTCTTGAAATGCGGTGCGGCTTCGGCGGCGATTTTGCTTCCGGTGGCGGTGCCGCCGGTAAAGGAGATGGCCTTGATTTTCGGGTGTGCGACCAGGGCGCTGCCGATGCCGTCGCCGCGGCCGTGCAATATATTCAGCACGCCGGCGGGCAGGGCGGCGCTGCGACAGATCTCCGCCAGCATGGCGGCGGTCTTCGGCGTGACTTCCGACGGTTTAGCGATGACGCAGTTGCCCGCCGCCAGCGCCGGCGCAATCTTCCAGGTAAACAGGTACAGGGGCAGATTCCACGGCGAGATACAGCCGACGATACCGAGCGGCGATCGCAGTGTGTAGTTGATCGCGCGCTCGCCCATGGCGTGGGATTCCGATGCGAACTGGGTGATGGCGCGGGCGAAAAAGCGGAAGTTGGCCGCGGCGCGGGGAATGTCGACGCCGCGCGCCAGGGCCAGCGGCTTGCCGTTGTCGCGGGACTCGGCCGCGGCCAGTGCGTCGAGTTTGTCCTCGATCAGTTCGGCGATCCGCTCCAGGTAGCCGGCCCGGGTTTCTATATCCATGGCGCGCCAGTGGGGCAGGGCGGTTTCGGCGGCGGCGACGGCGGCCTCCAGGTCGGTCTCGGTGGAATCCACCAGTTGTCCGTAAACCCTTCCGGTGGCCGGTTCCACATTGTCCAGCAGCCGTGCATCCGCCGCCGGCATTACCACTTCGCCGCCGATATAGTTGCCGATAAGGTCCATCACAGGCACCCGGTCCGGCCGCCGTCCACTGGCAGGTTGATACCGTTGATATAGGAGGCCGCCGGCGAGGCGAGGAAGGCCACCGCGCTGGCGATTTCCGCCGCCTCGCCGAAGCGGCGCAGCGGAATACTGGCTTTTTCCATCGCCTCGATTTCCGCGCGACTCTTATCCAGTTTTTTCATTTTGTTTTCGAGGATGGCCTCCAGGCGCACCGTGTTGGTCGCGCCGGGCAGTACATTGTTGACGGTGATATTGAACTGGCCGAGCTCGCTGGCCAGTGTCTTGGCCCAGCTGGCGACGGCGCCGCGCACCGTATTGGAGACACCCAGCCCCTGCAGCGGCTGCTTGACCGAGGTGGAGATAATATTGATCACGCGGCCGTAGGCGGCCTTCTGCATGCCCGGCAGCAGCGCCTGCACCAGGGTCTGATTGGAGACCAGATGCAGGTTGAAGGCGTCGACAAAAGCCTGGGGATCGGCACTGTGCGCCGGCCCGGGGGCGGGGCCGCCGGTATTGTTGACTAGTATTTCACAGGGGCCGGATTCCGCCAGCAGTCTCTCCACCGATGTCTTCACCTGCGCCGGCTGGGCGAAGTCTGCCAGCAGAACAGTGTGCGTCTGTCCGGCGGAGGTATTCAGTTGCTCCCTGACCTTGTCGAGCTTTTCCCGGTCGCGGGAGAACAGCACCACCGACGCGCCAAGATCCGCCAGCTGTTCCGCGCAGGCCCTGCCGATCCCCTGGCTGGAACCGCAGACCAGGGCGCGTTTGCCGAGTAAGTTCAGGTCCATCGTTTATTCCCTAGTGTAAGTCCGACAGTTTAAGGTTGGGTGTCAGCGCCTCCAGCGGCAGCTGCAGTTCCAGCAGTGCCGGTTTGCCGGCGTTTACCGCCGCGGCGTAGGCCGGGGCGAAGTGTTCCGTTTCGGCGACGGATTCGGCGTGATAGCCGTAGGCCCGCGCCAGGGCGACGAAGTCCGGGTTCTGCAGGTCGGTGGCACTGGTGCGGCCGGGATAGTTGCGCTCCTGGTGCATGCGGATGGTGCCGAGGCTGCGGTTGTTGACGACCAGGACCAGAATATTGGCACTGTACTGGCGCGCCGTGGCCAGCTCCTGCAGTGTCATCTGCAGGCAGCCGTCACCGGCAAAACAGATGACCTGTCGCTCTGGATAGCGCAATTTGGCCGCGATGGCGGCGGGGAGGCCGTAGCCCATGGAGCCGCTGATCGGCGCCAGCTGGGTGTTTGCGCGCCTGTAGCGAAAGAAACGGTGCACCCAGATGGCGTAGTTGCCGGCACCATTGCAGATTATGGCGTCGTCTGGCAGCTGGCTGCGCAGCCAGGTCACTATTTGGCCGTATTGCAGGGCGCCGGGAAGGGGAGAGGGTCTGCTCCACTGCTCGTAATCGTTGCGGCCACTCTGTATCCACTCACTCCGGTCAGGGGGAGTCTCGCCGGCATTTTCGCCGGCCAGGGCCACGAGCAGTTTTTTCATGCTGGCATTGATCGCCAGTGCAGCGTTGGGGGCGCTGGCCAGTTCGTCCGCGGAGGGGTGCGCATAGATGATTTTCTGCGTCGCAGCCGGCTGCAGGATGCAGTAGTTCTGGGTGACGATTTCACTGAAGCGGCCACCGAGCACAATCACCAGGTCAGCGCTCTCGACGCGCCGGCGCAGGGCCGGGTTGATGCCGAGCCCGATATCGCCGACATACAGCGGATTGTCATTGTCGAAATTGTCCTGGCAGCGGAATGCCGCCGCGACCGGCAGCTGCCGGCGTTCGCACCAGGCGTGCAGCGGGGCGCGGGCGCCGGACCAGGGCGCTTCGCCACAGATCACCAGCGGCCTGCGAGACTCGGCCAGCAAGTGGTTGAGCTGGTCGATATCGGCTTGGTCAGGGGCCGGGCCGGCGGAGTGGAGCCGGAAATTGAACCGGGGAGAGGGCGCGGTTTCGCGCAGCATGTCTTCCGGCAGGGCCAGTACCACCGGGCCGGGTCTGCCGGCTGCGGCCACGGCGAAGGCGCGCTGCACGTATTCGACCATGCGCTCGGCACAATCGACTTCGGCCACCCACTTGGCGATACCGCCATACATCTGCCGGTAGTCGACTTCCTGGAAGGCTTCGCGGTCGCGGGCATCGCGACCGACCTGGCCGATAAACAGGACCATGGGTGTCGATGCCTGGCGCGCGGCGTGCACGCCCGCACTGGCATTGGTGGCGCCGGGACCGCGGGTGACGAAGCAGACTCCCGCAATGCCGCCCAGTTTGCCGTCGGCCTCCGCCATCATGGCAGCACCGCCCTCCTGGCGACAGGTGACGACCTGTATTTCCGGAGCGTCGACAAAGGCGTCCAGTACTGCCAGGTAGCTTTCACCGGGGACGCAGAAAACCCGCTCCACGCCCTGGGTGAGCAGGCACTGTACGAGAATCTGGCCGCCGCTCAGGGGCGGCCGCTTGGTAGTCTCGATCATTGTCTTATTCTTATTGTGGCGACAAAGCAGTCTCATCCGACTATACCCGTGCACTGGGGTGGATACAAAATGGAATCTACTGACCGCAACTTCCCCGACTTGACTGTGCCGATTGTGAAAATCATGTTGCAAATGGTCACGGGGCCTGTCCGAATGATAATCCCGCTGCTATGGGCACCTGCCTGGATGGCAGTGAGGGCGCTTGCAGGCCCCCGGGTAACGCTGCGTGTAAGTGAGGGTTCACTGGCGCCAACGGCATTGAATCTCAGTCGTTGTGGCTATACTTCAGCGCAGTCGCACCGGTCCATTTGCCTCGCCATGTCGATGCGGGCGCACAATGACCGCGGGGCATTCGCTGTTCAGCGATGGGGCCTATGCGTTAATATCCGGCCCTTGCGCAAAACGGAGGCGGAACTCTCCGATATAAAAGGCACGGACAGCCAGATTGCGAAAGTCGCACAGGGATGGCCGAGAAGGCCTTAAGGTAGTCAATAAGAATGCGGATTTTTCCCCTTTTATGCTTGGTGTTGGCGTCCCAGCTGCTGGTCGGCTGTGAGTCGCTGCACTACCCCTGGCAAAAGGCGCCTGCGCCCGCCGGGCCCGGAGATACCGTTGCCACCACCGAAACCCCGGATGCGGGTGCCCAGTGCCCGGAACCCGTGGAAGTCGTCTGCGCCGAGCCGGAAGTCAAAGTGGTGGAACGGGTAATCGAACGAAGGTTTGAAAAAGTGGTCGAAGTGCCGGTTGCCAAGGACAAGCTGGTACTGGGTGCCGTGGAAACCGTTGCCGTCGAACCTGGCGGCCTGATCCTGGACTCGGTCATCGATACCGGATCGTCCACCTCCTCACTCAGCGCCCGGGAACTGACCCCCTTTGAGCGCGACGGCAAGGACTGGGTAAGGTTCAAGCTGGAGCTCCCCGGCAGCAAAAACGAGGATCCCCTCACCCTGGAACTGCCGATCAAACGACAGGTGCGCGTGTCGCGCCCCGGGTTCGACAGCCAGCGGCGCCCGGTAGTGGAGATGAGCCTGACCGTGGGTGACGTGACCCATATGGTCGAGGTCAACCTGACCGATCGCAGTAGCTCGGAATACCTGATGCTGATTGGGCGCAATTTCCTCAAGGATGCGGCAGTCGTCGACGTGAGCCGGCGCAATGTCCAGGGCGCTCCGAAACTGCCGAATACCAAATAATCGTACAATTACCCGGCCCCGGATCAATCCGGCGCCCGTAGAACTGGGGGAGGCGAATGTCGCCACGCGCTCAGGTATATATTCTCGCAGCCCTGCTCGCACTGATGGGTGTGGGCCTGACCATCTACAAGAACCGCGAACTGGGCTTCCCGCTGTTGCCCGGTGAGTACCGCACCGTATGGACCATAGAGGCCAAGGTGCGTTTCAATGCCGACGGCGGCCCGGTGAAGGCAGCGCTGACGCTGCCGCGCGAGCAACGCAATATGGAAATTCTGGGGGAGACCTTCAGCTCCTCCGGCTATGGCTTCAATATCATTCGCGACGACGACGAGTACCGCGCTGTCTGGTCGCGCCGCTCCGCCTCGGGCAGCCAGTCGCTGTTTTACCAGTTGGATGTGCACCAGACGCCGGGCGCACCGCTGGAACAGCCGCTGGACCTGAGCACCGAGGTACAGAAGCCTTTCCTCGAGGCGCGGGAGCAGGAGGCGGTACGCCTGGCCATCTACTCGCTGGTGGATTACGCCCACCAGCGATCCTCCGATACCAAGACTTTCACCACCCAGCTGCTCACCGCCCTGGGCGACACCGGTAACCAGGACCGCAACCTGATTTTCGGCTATTACAAGGACCGCTCACTGGTGGACGTGGCGCTGCTGGTGCTGGCGGCGGCGGATATTCCTGCGCACCGCATCCGCGGCCTCTACCTGGAAGATGACCGCCGCAGACTGGCCCCGGAAGACCTGTTGGAAGTTTACGACGGCAAGCGCTGGGTGGTGTTCGAGCCCACCACCGGTTCGCCGGGTGTGCCGAAGAACTTTTTCATCTGGCAGCGCGGTGGCAAGAGCCTGCTGGATGTGGAGGGTGGGCGCAACTCCCAGGTGACCTTCTCCGTCATCTCCAACGATGTGCCGGCGCGGGACGTGTCCATGCTCAGCACCAGCAAGGAAAAAGAGGCGCTGGTGGACTTCTCCATCTACAGCCTGCCGATCGAACAGCAGAGTATCTTCAAACTGATCCTGCTGGTGCCGGTGGGGGCCCTGGTGGTGGTGCTGCTGCGTGTCTTTGTCGGCCTGCGCACCTCCGGCACCTTTATGCCAGTATTGCTGGCGATAGCATTTATCGAGACACGGCTGCTGACCGGCCTGAGCATTTTTATCCTGATCCTGATTCTCGGCCTGTGGGTGCGCTTCTACTTGAGCCGCCTCAATCTGCTATTGGTGGCGAGGATCGCCGCCGTGGTGGTCACGGTGGTGATATTGATGGGCGCCATCAGTGTGGTCAGTTACAAGCTGGGCATTGAGCAGGCGCTGACGGTGACCTTTTTCCCGATGATCATTCTCGCCTGGACCATCGAGCGCATGTCCATCGTGTGGGAGGAGGACGGTCCCTATGAGGTGGTGGTTCAGGCCGGTGGCAGCCTGTTGGTGGCCGTGATTGCCTGGTGGGTGATGACCAACCGCTATATCGAGCACTGGACTTTCAATTTCCCCGAGCTGCTGCTGGTGCTGCTCGGCTTTATCCTGATCGTCGGCAATTACACCGGATTCCGGCTCGGCGAGCTGATGCGCTTCCGCCAGCTGGTGAAGTAGGCGGGGCCCTGAATGAACGGCTTTTCCCTGCACAAGCTGGCCGCCAAGCTGCGTGGTGGCCTGGTGTCACCACTGACCCTGAGACGCTTTGGCGTGCTGGGCATGAATGCGCGCAACGTAAACTATATTGCGCGCTACAACGACCGCGATAAATATCCGATCGTCGACGACAAGCTCAACACCAAGCGCGCGGCCAAGCGCGCCGGCATCCCGGTACCGGAACTGATTGCTGCCTTCGAGACCCAGCCCAGTCGTCGTCGCGTTATGGAGGTCATTGAACCGCTGTGGCAGTTCGTGATCAAACCGGCGCGCGGTTCCGGTGGCAAGGGCATCCTGGTGATCGTCGGGCGCGAGGGGGATCACTACCTGAAGCCCTCGGGTGCACATGTGACGGCGATGGATATCCTGCGTCACGTCAGCAATATTCACAGCGGCCTCTACAGCCTGGGCGGCAAGCCGGACAGGGTGATGATTGAGGCACTGGTGGATTTTGATCCGGTGTTTGACAAGTATTCCTTTGAGGGCGTGCCGGATATCCGCGTTATTGTATTTCGCGGCTTCCCGGTGATGGCCATGCTGCGCTGCTCCACTCATTCCTCCGATGGCAAGGCCAACCTGCACCAGGGTGCGGTGGGAGTGGGAGTCGATCTGGCCAGCGGCAAGAGTTGCCATGCGGTGCAGAGTGGGTTGCGTATCGACCGTCACCCGGATACGGAAATGCCCTTCGACAAGCTGGAGGTTCCCGGCTGGCGCGACCTGGTGCGGCTGGCGGCCAGCTGCTATGAGATGACTGGCCTCGGGTACCTGGGCTGCGACATAGTGCTCGACCGCAAACGCGGCCCGCTACTGTTGGAAGCCAATGCCCGCCCCGGCCTGGCGATACAGATCGCCAATGGCGTAGGCCTGGCCACTCGCTTGCGGCATATCGAGAGCCTGGATATCTCCCACTTCGAGAAAAATGTGGAGGAGCGGGTCAGCTATTCGATGGAGGAGTTCGCGGCCGGCAGTTAGGGCCATTCTCTAAACCAGGGCCAGAGATACAAAAAAGGGCGAACCCGATGGTTCGCCCTTTTTGTATCTGGATGCCGTTGCCGGTTTCAGCTGGCGGTAACCGGGCACAGGTGGAACTGTTCCATCATGATCTGCAGGCGCTTGCGCTGCATCTTCAGGCTGTATTCCAGTTCTTTCACCCGCGTACGGATAGCCGCGGTTTCCCACTTGGCCAGCAGGCGTTCGCGGGCGTTCTCATAGCGGCGGGATTGCAATTCTTTCCACTCGTTCAACGCCGCGGAGAAGTCCTGCGCTTCCTTTTCCAGCAACTGGCGCCAGCGCTCCTTGTGATTGGATAGCTGCAGTTTCTGTTCCGCGCGCTTGAACTGCATGGTGAGCATGGCGCGCTGGATGCGCATCGCCGGTACCGTTTTCAGGTTGCGCGCCAGGCCGAGCCAGCTCGCAGTTTTGATCAGCCACTTGGTCGGGTCCCACTGGTACCAGCGGATACCATTGCGGTAATCGGTCTGGAAGATGTGATGGTAGTTGTGATAGCCCTCGCCGAAAGTGAAAAAGGCCAGCAGGTCGTTGTCGCGCGCGCTGTTTTCGTCGGTGTAGGGTCGCCGGCCCCAGATGTGTGCCAGCGAGTTGATAAAGAAAGTCGTGTGGTGGTTGACCACGATGCGCAGCACGCCGGCGAGCAGCAGCATGCCCATGACGTCGCCTGTCAGCAGACCCAGTGCCAGCGGCAGGCCCAGGTTCATCGCCAGGGTGATGGGAACATAGTGGTTGTGCTGCCACATGACGATCTTGTCGCGCTGAAGATCCTTGGCATTGTCGAAATCGACTTTGCCGCTGGGGTAGTCCCGCAGCATCCAGCCGATATGCGAGAACCAGAAACCGCGTCTGGCGGAGTAGGGGTCGTGATCGTTGTCGTCCACATGCCGGTGGTGGCGGCGGTGGCCCGAGCACCAGATCAGTACACTGTTCTGCAGCGCCGCGGCACCGAACAGGGCAAACAGCAGGCGCAGGGACCAGTGCGCCTCATAGGTGCGGTGCGACCAGAGGCGGTGATAACCGGCAGTGATGGAAAAACCGCACAGGGCACCGTAGACGGCGAACGCCAGCCACTGGTACCAGTGGTAGCCGTAGAGCACGCCGTACAGCGGCACCAGAATCAGGGCCGCCAGCGCCGTGCTGGAAAATAGGATGGTGGTAACCCACAGGCGCGGTGGATTGGCAGGTTCTGGGGCCTTGGAGGCTAGATTCATAGTACAACCCTAGTGAGAGGCTACTGCGTTGGTTGGCTCGCGAATCCCCATTGTAAATGAGGACTGGTGAGTCACTTTTTCTTCGGCCAACTTTCGACAGATGCTAACCGATCCTGTCGGGTGGGGCACCCCCGCCGGGCGGGGATTGGGAACTGCGAAGGCAGTCTGGTCACATTTGCCTTTTTTTGGTGCAGCGGTAACGCTCCGGGAACCCTGTTGGTTCGTGCGCCGGGAGATTTTCTCTTTTCAGCGGGCATCTAGCCCGGAATTGGCGGCCTCTGGAAAGTTGGCATAAGGGTTGCGTTTACTCTGCTGTGGGCCGCAAGGCCCGCGCTCCGGGAATCCATCACGGGTTATGGCAAATGTTGTTTCTTCGTGACTTCCCGTTTTCTCTCATCATCGCTGATTCAGGCCCCGCATTGCGGGGCCTTTTTTTATCCGCCCCTTATAACCGGTTCGCCCATACAGGTCGGGGTTGCTCCCCTTTGCTCTAGGCAGGGATCGTCGCTGCTCTTTTCACGGCTGGTGATAAATGATTCACTTAGCCAGTGAATGAGATGCATAAATTAATGTGAAGCCCTTGTCCCAGTCATCGACCCCCGAATTGCGCGGGCTGCCACTGCAGCTGGCTGCCACCGAAGAGCTGAGCGCACTCGAGCCGGTGCAGCTGGCCCGGCGGGCGACATACCTGCAGAGCCTGTTGCTGGATGTGGATTGCGGCTTGTGGGAATGGCATCCGCGCACCGGTCGCCAAAGTGTCCAGGGCGACTTCTGGTCGACCTTTGCCAAAGATGGGCGGGAAGCCCTCGCCGGACTCTGGACCGGCGACGAACTGCATCTTGTGCACTCCGATGATCGCGACAAGCTGCTGGTGCTTCGCCGGCGCATCAGTAACCAGGGCGGTTCCTTTGATATTGCCTTTCGCGCTTATGACGGCGTCGGGCAACTTTACTGGTTGCGGTTGTGGGGTAAAGCCCTGAATGCTGCCGACTGCGGCGGCGAGCCGGGCGAGTTCCTGCTGATCGGCAGTTGCGCCGACTATACCGAGACGCTGTCGGTGCGCTACCTGTCCAACCTTCCGGGCGAGCGTCCATTACAGGCGCTGGCCGGGGTGGGTGACGGTCTCTGGGAGTGGGATCTGCGCGCCGACGAGGTGGTGCTGGACAGCGCTTGTTGGGCCATGCTGGGCTATGAGCACAGCCCGGTGGACAGCGATGCGCGCACCGCGCTCTCGCACTGGAAGTCGCGCATGTTGCCGGAGGATTTCCCCAGTGCCGAGCAGGCGATGAAGGATCACGTGCGCGAACAGCTGCCGCTGGATGTGGAATTCCGCCTCTGGCACCGGGACGGCGGAATTGTCTGGGTGCGCTGCCGCGGTCAGGCGCAACGCAATAGTAAAGGCGAGCCCGTGCGAGTGCTCGGTGTCCTGCAGGATATCACCGGCAATCGCGAGGCGCTGGCGCGCGCCGAACGCGAACTGCGGCAGTTGCGGCAGGAAAATGCCAACCGGACCGACCTGCTGTTCAGTCTCAGTCACGAATTGCGCACGCCGCTGAATGCGATACTCGGTTACAGCCAGATGGTGGAGCTGGACCAGAGCCTCAATCCGGACCAGCGCCAGCGACTGGGCGAGATCCGCCGCGCCGGGCAGCACCTGCTGCACCTGGTGGGCGACGTGCTGGAGCTGGCACGCATCGACAGCCACCGGCTGGCGCCGTCGATGGAGCCGATGCAGCCGGCGGCACTGGTGGCGGATTGCCGCCGCCTGCTGGAGCCACTGGCGGAAACCCGCCGCGTCAGTCTTATCTTCGAGCCTCTGGGCTGGGAATCTGCCTTTATCTGCGCCGACCCGGTGCGCTTCAAACAGGTGGTGCTGAACCTGGCGGGCAATGCGGTGAAATACAACCGCGAGAACGGCCGCGTGGTGATCAATTTCGCCCCCCAGGCGGAGGGCTGGCTGCGCCTCAGCATCCTGGATACCGGCAAGGGCATTCCCGAGGAAAAGCGCGCAGAGGTCTTCGAGCCTTTCAATCGCCTGGGGGCGGAAAAGGGGCAGATAGAGGGCACCGGCGTGGGGCTGGCAATCGCCAAGCGGTTGACCGAGGCCATGGGTGGGCGCATTGATTTTGACAGTCACGAGGACCAGGGATCCATTTTCTGGATCGAGTTTCCCCTGATAGATGCACCGGTGGAGTTGATGCAGCTCTCCGCGCGGCCGAGCGCGCCGGTGGAAATTCCCCCGTGCCGCCTGCTGCAGGTGGACAATCGCCCCACAGTTATCAACCGTCTGAAATCCATGCTGAGTGGCTTTTCCCAGGTCCAACACCTGGTTGCCGCCGACGCGGTGGAGGCTATTTTTGCCGCCCGTACCCAGTGTCCTGACGTAGTGTTGTTCGATTCCTCCGTGCCGGGCATGTCGGCGACAGATATGGCGCAAATCCTGAAAGAGGATCCGCTGACAGAATGTATTCGCTTTGTGGCGATTGGAGAGTGCAGTGGGGAGGAGTGCGACGCAGCCCTGCCAGAAGGATTTGAATTGGTACAGTTGTCCCAGGTGTTGCAGAAGTGTGCCCCCGCTACCGCAGAATCCGTTGGGCCTGGCGATAAGGTTACACAAAATTAATGGTTTCTATTATTTCGTACTCGTCTACACTTGCTGCGTTTGAGCCAGTCGTTGGCTGATCAAATATAATCAGGCAGTACTCACGGAACGATACCAATAAACCGAGGAAGTGGATGTCTGTGTTTCTCCCGGATTACCGCCAGGAAGGGCGGGAATCCCGCTTACGTCTTTGGGTCTCAGCGCTACTCCTGGCAGTACTCAGCACTGTCTTCGTGGTGATCTGTAAGCAGCTGCTCAGTTTTAACGGCGGCAGTGCCGTTATCTGGCTCGCCGACGCCGTTGCCATTGCATTTCTGTACAGGCACCGCCTGCGGGACTGGCCTGTTCTTATCGGTACTTTTTTCGCCGTCAACGTGCTGGCCGGCCTGAGTATGGGCTTTGAGGGCGGGGTGGCGGCGATCTACACCCTGGCGGGACTTGCCGAAGTCCTGTTGGCGGCCTGGTTGTTGCAGCGTTACTTTCCGGCCGGGGGCTATTTTGACAGTCTCGAGCGCTGGGCCGGTTTTACACTGATAACCGCACTCCTGCCACCTTTGACCAGCGCCAGTATCGGCACGGCAATCGCCGTTGTGCGCACCGGGCTGGAATACTCCGCGATTTTTCCCGCCTGGTATCTGGCTGATGCGGCGGGAATTCTCGTACTGCTGCCCCTGGTGCTGAATTGCACTGTGGATTCTTTCAAGGCACTGCTGGATCGCGCCCTCCTCGGTCGCCTGCTCATCATTACAACCGTTGCCATAGTTGCTATCTACCTGATTCTCGAGGTGGCACTGCTGCCGTTTGTGTTTGTCGCCCTGCCGCTGATCTGGGTGGCCACCAGGCTGCCTCTGTTCCAGACTCTGGCTGTGATTTTCAGCGTTATTCTGCTGCTGGCACTGAAATATATCGGCATCGAGGGGCACGCCAATCCGAGTATTGCCCCGGTATCCGGGCAGCAGACCGGGAGCCTCCTGATGCTGGTGATTTTCGCTTCGGCAATACCCGCCTACGCCATGGCGGTTTACACCAATGTCGAGCGCAATCGCAATGCGCGCATCGTGGAAATGGAGAGCAGTTTCCGCGCAGCAGTGGAGCAGTCCCGTATCGGGATGCTGCTGATCTCCCTGGACGGATTTATCCTGCGAGCGAACCAAAGCTTCTGCCATTTCCTGCGCTACGAGGAGCGCGAGCTGATCGGCAAGAGCATTTTCGATATCACCTTTGCTGAAGATCACCCGGCCAGCCGGGCGCTGTGGCTCGCCTTCACAAAGGGCAAGCGCGAGTCGCCGCAGTTGGAAAATCGCTATATGCGCAAGGATGGGGAGGTTGTCTGGGGCTTTCTGTCCTGCTGCCTGGCCCGGGGTGTCGACGGGGAGCCGCTCTATTCCCTGGTCCAGGTTGAGGATGTCGATTGGCGCAAGCGCAGCGAATCCAGTCTGCTGGAAACCAAGGAGCGGCTGCAGGTGACCCTGTCGTCGATCGCCGATGCGGTCATTGCCACCGATGTCAATCAGCGCGTGAACTTCATGAATCCGGTCGCGGAACAGATGACCGGAGTCGCACTGCAGCAGGCGAGTGGCCAGCCAGTGGATACCATATTCCACATTACCCAGGGCCGTGAGGGCAAGCCGCTGGCCAATCCCGTGGCGGAGTGTCTACAGTTGGGCGAAGCGGTGCGCGGTACCGAGGGCGCCGTGCTCCACAGTCGCGACGGGCGCACTTACGATATCAAGAATTCCGCATCGCCGCTGAAGACGAATCGCAGCCAGATGCTGGGTGCGGTGATGGTGTTTCAGGATGTGAGCGAGTCGCGACAGCTGATCCGGCAGCTGAGTTACAAGGCATCCCACGACGACCTGACCGGTCTACCCAATCGCGATGCCTTTAAGCGCGAGTTGCTGCAGGCCATTGAAAGCGCGCGGGAGAATGACGAGAACCACGCGCTGGCCTATATCGATCTCGACCGCTTCAAGGTCATCAATGACAGTGCCGGGCACCTGGCCGGCGATGCACTGCTGAAGAAAATCAGCAAGTATCTGCGTGCCCTGCTGCGCACTTCCGACAGCGTGGCGCGTCTCGGCGGTGATGAATTCGGGTTGTTGTTTCGCAATTGCAGTAAGGAGCAGGCAAAGATTCGCTGCGAGCAATTGATTCGCCAGATAGTAACCCTGCGTTTTCCGTGGAACGAGCGCGTCTACGATGTGGGTGCGAGTATCGGGATTACAGAGATAAGTGTGCGCAATGACCGCCTCGGTGACCTGCTCAGCCAGGCAGACGTGGCCTGTTACTCGGCCAAGCACGCCAGCCGCGGCACCGTGATGATTTACGAGATGGAGCAGAGTGCGGCCGCCGAACAGCACCGGGAAATCATTATGGCTTCGGCGATTCGGGAGGCGCTCGACGAGAGCCGCCTGACGCTATGCGTGCAGCCGATCGCCGACACCTGCAATGTCGGTGAGGTCAATCACTACGAAATGCTGGTGCGCATGGTTGACGATTACGGCAAGCTGATTCTTCCGGCCGCCTTTATCCCCGCGGCCGAGCGCTATGGCCTGATGTTGCAGGTGGATCGCTGGGTGGTGGACGAAGTGCTGATACGCCGTGCCGAGCAGATCTATGCGGCGGGGTTCAGTTTCTCCCTGAACCTCTCCGCGGAAGCGCTCGGCGATTCCGAATTCCAGGCGCACGTGATCAAGGTGTTGGAGCAGGTTTCCATTCCGCTGTCGCGAATCAGTTTTGAGATTACCGAGACGGCGATGGTGAATCAGATGGAGAGCGCCAGTCACTTTGTGGCAACCCTGCGCAGGATGGGCTGCAAGGTGGCGCTGGACGATTTCGGCAATGGTCTCAGTTCATTCAATTACCTGAAGGCTTTCTCCATAGACTTCATCAAGATCGACGGCAGCTTCGTGCGTCAGGTGGAATCCAATTTTGTCGACCTGATCATCGTCGAATCCATTCACCAGGTGGCGCACCGGTTGGGGGCCAAGACCATTGCCGAGTATGTCGAGGACGCTGCCACGGCGGCGCGCCTGCGCAGCATCGGTGTGGATCTGATCCAGGGTTACCATATCGGGAGACCGCAGCCGCTGGAAAAACTCCTGCAGGCTGGAAGCGAAAGTACCGAAGAAATCTCGAGTAAAAGCGAAATTCTGCTGTTGGGATAAGGACTATCGTACCGCTGTTATTCCCCTCTTTTTGACTAATAATCGCCTGGCGCCGGAATTGTTTTGTTTTTGCCAATCCTTAGCCAATAGCCATTTTCTCCCAATGCTTTTTGGATTGCGGTCATTATACTGGTCGGCGCAATAGCGGTCAGGATTCCGGTGGTGGAGCCACAAGCGATATCGCATGGAATCGTCGTTCCCGACCGGACAAATGAAACCGCAAGCCTCCCTTTCCGACACGCTACACGCGCTGGCTGGTATTGGAGGTGTCCGCAAAACTGCAAGCCGCTCCATTGTTGCAGTGGATGGTGCAGCATGTCTGCTTTGTGATACAGCGGTTGAAGCCGCAAATAAAAATAAGGAATCGCAAGCAATGATCAAACCATTTAACCGGGGTCTGGCAGCTATGCTGCTATCGCTGGTTTCCGTATTCAGTTGGAGCCACAGCGCGATGTTTCCCGATGGCTTCGAGTACGATGACAGCAACGAGGGGGCCCTGCCGTCCGGAATGCAGGCCCTGATGGAAAACCAGCAGGCAGCGACCCTGTGCCAGGGGGGCAGTGCCGCCGGCTATCCCTGTAAAAACGTCGACTTGATGTCCTTTGTCGCCAAGGCCGATATGGGCGGCGGCAGTGCCAACCTCAACGACATCTGGGGCTATTCCGATCCGCAGACTGGAGCGGAGATTGCCATTGTCGGGCGTACCAATGGCACCTCGTTCGTGGATGTTACCGCGCCCGAGTCGCCGGTCTTCCTGGGCTTTCTGCCTTCCCACAATAACGGTTCCGACTCCTGGAGGGATGTCAAGGTCTACAACGACCACGCCTTTATCGTCGCCGATGGCAGCGGCAACAGCTCCCACGGCCTGCAGGTATTCGATTTGCGCAGTCTGCGCAATCTGCCCTCGCCGGGGCAGACCCTGAGTGAAAGCGCGCATATGGGCGGTTTCGGCAATGCGCACAATATTGCCATCAATGAGGACAGCGGTTACGCCTATGTGGTCGGTAGCAACCAGTGCAGCGGTGGCCTCTATATGGTGGATATTTCCGATCCGGCCAACCCGCAGTACGCAGGCTGTTTTTCCTCGGACGGCTACACCCACGATGCCCAGTGTGTGATCTACGCCGGTCCGGATACGGACTACAGCGGCCGCGAAATCTGTGTCGGCTACAATGAGGACACCATCACCATTGTCGACGTCACGGATAAATTCAATCCGGTACAGCTGTCGCGCACCCTGTACCAGGGATCGCAATATACTCACCAGGGCTGGTTTCTTGACGATAACCACAGCATCCTGATCATGAACGACGAACTGGACGAGTCGCGCAACGGCCACAACACCACTTCCTACATCTACGATGTCAGCGACCTGCAGAATCCGGTGGAGATAGGGCGCTATGTGGGGCCCACCGCGGCAATAGATCACAATCTCTATACTCGCGACGGCTATATCTATGAGTCCAATTACCGCGCCGGATTGCGCATACTCGATGCCGCGGATATTGCCGGTGGCCAGTTGAGCGAGGTGGCCTACTTCGACACCATCCCCAACTCCAACAGTGCGCAATTTTCCGGTACCTGGAGTAACTACGCCTATTTCGCCAGTGGCAACGTCATTATGAGCGATATAGGTAACGGACTCTTTACCGTGCGGCCGGACTGGGATGCCATCCAGAATCCGGACCCGGATCCCGATCCGGATTACTGCAGCGCCGGTTCCGACAATGCCAGCGAGGAGTGGATCAGCCAGGTCGACCTGGCCGGCTTCAGCCACAGCTCCGGTTCGGCGACCTATTCGGATTTCACCGCGCAGCTGGTCAATCTGAATGAGGGCGCCAACGCCGTCAGCCTGACGCCGGCGTTCAGCGGCAGCAGCTACGGTGAATACTGGAAGGTCTGGATAGATCTCAATGGCGATGGCGACTTCACCGATAGCGGCGAAGAAGTCTTCAGCTCCGGCGGTACCTCCTCCGGTACCGTAAATGGCACCTTGAATGTGCCGGCCGGCAGCGAGGGCGTGAGCAGCCGCCTGCGCATCGCGATGCGCTATAACGCGGCCCCGTCTCCCTGTGGCAGTTTCAATTACGGCGAAGTCGAGGATTACAGCGTGACCATCGGCGCCGGTGATGGCGGCGGCGGTGATGGCGACCCGGTGACTTATTCCAACACCGGCAGCTATTCGATACCCGACAACAACGCCACCGGCGTCAGCAGTCCCGTCGACGTGGATCGCGGTGGGGCCTCTGAAGGCATAGAAGTGAGTGTGGATATCAGCCACACCTATATCGGCGACCTTGAGGTTGACCTGCTGGCCCCCAGTGGTGCCGTGTTCAGCCTGCACGACCGCAGCGGCGGCAGTGCCGACGATATAGTCCAGACGTATAGCCTGGATGCTGGTACGGAGGCGTCCGCGGGGCAGTGGTCGCTGCGGGTGCGCGACAGGGCCAGCCGGGATACGGGCACCATCAATGAATGGAGCCTGACTTTCCAGTAGGGACTAGTGTCAATAGGCCTTGGGGCGCGGCCCTGTGCCGCGCCCGCTTTCGTGCAGTTAGATAACAATAATAATGGGGAAACCCTATGCAAATGTTCTTTTTTCGTCGCGCCTGCCTGGTAGCGACTCTGTTGCTGTACCCCTGCCTGTCGGTTGCCGAAACCGGTGATTTGTCCTCCAGTAACTCACTGATGACCCTCGGCGGCGAATTGCTGCACAGTGCCAGGGCGCTGCAGGCGGAATCCGTATCTGTCACCGCGCACAGTAACGCGCTGCGCAAGGAGCTGAACCGACTGCGGGTTAAACTGCGCTCCCTGCCGGCGGGCGACGGGCGCGAGGCACTTGGTGAAACCATCGATCTGCTCGCGCAGGAAATCCCCCTCTGGCAACAACAGGCCGCGGAACTGCGCGAGAGAAGCCAGGGCGAACGCGAACGGGCGCTGGCCCTGCTGGAGCGTGGTTACCGCGAGCTCTGGCAGCCGCATATCCGTCTCACCGGACCGCTGCAGCTGGAAGAGGGCATGCCACTCACGTCCGGCCACAATGCGCGGATTCGCAGTGTTCACCCGAGCAAGCTGAATATGAATGTCGCTACCGGCGATTCGGCACCGACGGAGGATATGACCCTCGCGGTGCCCGCCGCCCAGGGCCAGAATATTCCCGGCGAACTCGATCTGCGCAGTTTCCAGATCTCGCGCGAATTGTCGGTGTTCGCCCACGTGGAGCCGGAAACCGGGGCCGGGCGGGTGCCGCTGAACGAGATTCACGACTGGAAGCTGATATTGTCGGACGTCAATGGCGCACCGCTGAGCGGTGCCGAGGTGGAGATCGTCGGACATATGCCCGGCCATGTGCACGGTCTGCCGACCCAGCCGCGGGTCACCGCCGAGTCTGCGCCCGGGGTCTACCGGGTACAGGGGGTCAAGTTCCAGATGACCGGCTGGTGGGTAATGACTTTCAACATTGCAGCCGGGCCATTGGATGACGCGGTCACCTTCAATATCCGCCTGTAGGAGTCGGCTGTGAGAAGACTGTTATTGCTGCCGCTGCTGCTCTGGTGTTCGTTGTTGTTCGCAAGCGAAGATAGCGCCTATCGCTTTACCCAAGCGGATATCCTGTTTCTGAGCCGCTTTTCCCTCGACGCATTGCCACCCCCGCCGGCGGCGCCGGACAACGCCGTTGCGGAGGACCCGCGCGCGGCGGCGCTGGGGCACCGGCTGTTTTTCGACGCGCGCCTGAGTGCCAACGGGCGGGTGTCCTGCGCCAGCTGCCATCAACCGCAGAAGTATTTCACCGATGGCCTGCCTCGATCCCTTGGGCTGAAAATGACCAGGCGCAACGCGCCGACGGTTCTGGGTGCCAGTCACAGCCCCTGGCTGTTCTGGGATGGGCGCAAGGATAGTCTCTGGTCCCAGGCGCTGGGGCCCCTGCTCGACCCCGGTGAACACGGACTCGATGGCGCGGCGGTGGCGCGGGTGATCCACCGCCACTACCGGAGTGAGTATCGGCAATTGTTCGGTGACAGCGGGGACCTGGACCGGCTGGCCAGGGCCGGCAGGAGGTTGTCCGACGCACGGCGGGCGGCGCGGGACAGGGTGCTGAGCCGGGTGGGCAAGGTGATCATGGCCTACGAACGGCGGTTGCAGCTGCGCCCGGCGCGCTTCGATCGTTTCGTTGCCCAGTTGCATCGCGATAGTGGCGACCGTGAGGCCCTGGCTGCACTGATGAGCGAGGAGGAGTTGGCGGGAATGCGACTGTTTGTGGGGCGGGGCAACTGCGCCAGCTGTCACAACGGTCCACTGTTTACCAACTACGAGTTCCACAATATCGGTGCCCCGGAGCCGGATGTGGCGCGGGTCGATCTGGGTCGCTACGCCGGTGTGGCCGCGCTGGAGGAGGATGCCTTTACCTGCCTGTCCCGCTGGAGTGACGCGGGACAGGGGGATTGCGCGGAGATGCGCTTCCTTAAGCGGCAGGGGCCGGAACTGGTGGGAGCTTTCAAGACACCGACTCTGCGCAATATCGCGCAAACGGCGCCCTATATGCAGGCCGGGCAGCTGGCCACCCTGGAACAGGTGCTGGCCCACTATAACGCGCCCACTCCGCCCTATTACGACCGCGAACAGCACCCCAGCAGGCCGCATTTCGATATCCTGCCCCTGGGATTGAGTGACGAACAGCTGGGGCAGGTGATCGCCTTCCTGGGCACATTGACATCGCCACTGCCGGAGGACGATCCGCTGTGGGGAGAGCCGGAAGGACTGTAGATACCCTGCTGCAGATCAAGTGTTTATTGGCTTGTCATTCCGGCCTGCGCCGGAATGACGAAAGAACGGTGTACAAGGGATAAGTCGTGTGTTCGCCCAAGCGGGCCTGCGGCCCGCATGCCGAGCTGGGACTCGGCGCTCCCCCTTCAGCGAACGCTGCCAAGGTGCCTGCCGACAATCTGCAGTAGCGGCTTGAACACCTTGGGAGTGGCGCAGACCAGGTGGCCGGAATCCAGGTAGTCGTCACCGCCGCGGAAGTCGCTGATCAGGCCGCCGGCCTCTTTCACCAGCAGTGCGCCGGCGGCGATATCCCAGGTGTTCAGGTACATTTCCCAGAATCCGTCGAAGCGGCCGGCGGCCACATAGGCCAGGTCAAGCGCCGCCGCGCCCGGGCGGCGGATGCCGGCGGTCTGGCCGGCGATCTCCTTCAGTGCCGCCAGGTAGGGGTCGATATTTTCCAGAGCCGGACCATTGAAGGGCAGGCCGGTACCGATCAGGGCGCCGCGCATATTCTGCCGGGGGGACACACGGATGCGGCGACCGTTCAGGGCCGCGCCGCGGCCGCGGCTGGCGGTGAACTCCTCGCGCTTGATCGGATCCAGTACCACCGCGTGCTCGATGCGGCCGCGATAGCGGCAGGCGATGGAGACTGCGAATTGGGGCACGCCGTGGATAAAGTTGGTGGTGCCGTCCAGGGGATCGATGATCCACTCGTAGTCCGGCTCGGCGCCTTCCTGCAGGCCACTCTCTTCGGCGCGAATGCTGTGCTTGGGGTAGGCTTTGCGCAGGTGGTAGATGATCTCCTGCTCGCTGGCCCTGTCCACTTCAGTGACGAAATCGTTGCGCGCCTTCTCCTCGAATTTGGCCAGATCGCCGCGCTCCCAGGCTCGTTCAATCAGTTCACCGGCCTTGCGCGCCGCGCGCAGGGCAATATTCAGCATGGGTTCCATAACTATTCCGCACTCGTTGAAGGGATTAAAAAGCAGACCCGGGCTGGCCGGACGCGGCGATTGTAGGGATTCCCGCACATTTTTGCTACACTCGCGCGCCCGCAGAATCCTCAACGCATTCATACAGTATGGCCAAGTCTCCCCAACACAGTTCGCCCCTCGCCGCCCTCGACAATGTCCGCGTGGTGCTGGTGAACAGCGCGCACCCCGGTAACATCGGCGGTGCCGCGCGCGCCCTGAAAAATATGGGGTTGAGCCAGCTGTACCTGGTTGCGCCGCGGGAGTTCCCCGCAGCCAATGCGGTGTGGCGCGCCGCCGGTGCCGCCGACCTGCTGGATAAAGTGGTGGTTGTGGATACCCTGGAAGAGGCCGTTGCCGACTGCGGCCTGGTGGTTGCCACCAGCGCGCGCGAGCGACGCATTCCCTGGCCGCTGCTCACGCCACGGCAGTGCGGTGAGCGGGCGGTGGCCGAGGCGCCGAGTCATCCCGTGGCACTGGTGTTCGGGCGCGAGGATCGCGGCCTGACCAACGAAGAGCTGCAGGCGTGCAACTTCCACGTGCATATCCCGGCCAATCCGGATTACAGCTCCCTGAACCTGGCCACTGCGGTACAGGTGCTTGCCTATGAGGTTCGGGTCGCGGCGCTGGAAGCGGAAAAGGGTGCGGAACTGAGCTACGCCGACTGGGACAGGCCGCCGGCCAAGGCCAGCGATATGGAACTCTACTTCGATCACCTGCAGCAGGCGCTGGGGGAGCTGGGTTTTATCGACCCGGACAACCCGCGCCAGACAATGACCCGTCTGCGTCGACTGTTCAGTCGCGTACGTCCGGACGATATGGAGCTGGGGATACTGCGCGGCTGGCTTACTGCCATCCAGAACTATATACACAAGGCCGGCGGCAAGGGGAGGCCGGGTGGTTAATGCGGAATGATGAATGCGGAATACGCGATTTGACCCGGTGCGTGCCGTGGGGATCAGAGATCGCGCCTGAACGCCAGAAATAGGGATTTGGTAGCGGACGAAGTGCGGGCATCTTGCTCCGCATTCCGCATTCCGCATTCCGCATTCCGCATTTCCGACCATGCTGCTGGGTTATATACTTGACTGAGTTGCTGGGTTATTCCATACTCGCGCCCCGATAGAAAAGGGCTGTAGATCAGTCGGGAGCTGATATGCGTTTGACAACCAAAGGCCGCTATGCGGTCACGGCAATGCTGGATCTGGCACTGCATGCAGATCGCGGCCCTATCAGCCTGGCGGATATCTCCAAGCGCCAGGGTATCTCCCTTTCCTACCTGGAGCAGCTGTTCTCCCGCCTGCGCCAGTCCGGCCTGGTCTCCAGTGTGCGCGGTCCCGGCGGTGGCTACCGGCTGGCGCGGGATGGCGACGACATCTTCGTCGCGCAGATTGTCGATGCGGTCAACGAGTCCGTCGACGCCACCAGCTGCGGTGGCAATGCCGACTGTGCCAACGGCGAACAGTGCCTGACCCACTACCTGTGGTCCGACCTGAGCGAACAGATTCACAATTTCCTCAGCGGCATCAGCCTCGCCAACCTGGTGGCGCGGGCGGAAGTGCAGGAAGTGGCGCGTCGGCAGGGTTTGCGCGAGGCGCCGGAAGAACGAGTCGCCGTGATCGGCGGCCTGTAACTGTCGCAAAAGCGCAGTCGTAAGATTTGGCAGCCAGATCTATCAAGAGTTAAAGAGTTACTGAGCGGAAACGGTATGACTATGAAGCTTCCCATCTACCTGGATTACTCGGCCACCTGCCCGGTTGACCCGCGCGTCGCCGCCACAATGGCTTCGCTCCTGACGATGGAGGGCAATTTCGGCAACCCGGCGTCGCGCTCGCACCTGTTCGGCTGGAAGGCGGAAGAGGCTGTGGAAGAAGCGCGCCGCAATGTCGCCGAGTTGGTCAATGCCGATCCGCGCGAGATTGTCTGGACCAGCGGCGCCACCGAGTCCGACAACCTGGCCATCAAGGGCGCTGCCCACTTCTACCAGGGTAGGGGCAAGCACATCATAACCTCCAAGATCGAGCACAAGGCGGTGCTGGATACCTGTCGCCAGCTGGAGCGCGAGGGTTTCGAGGTCACCTACCTGAATCCGCGGGAAGACGGCATCGTCTATCCGGAGCAGGTAGAGGAAGCGTTGCGCGAGGACACCATCCTGGTGAGCCTGATGCACGTCAACAACGAAATTGGCGTGGTCAACGATATCGCCGCGATCGGCGAACTGTGTCGCTCGCGTAAGGTGATCTTCCATGTGGACGCAGCCCAGAGCGCCGGCAAGCTGCCGATCGACCTGGCAGAGCTGAAAGTGGACCTGATGTCCTTTTCCGCCCACAAGGTCTACGGTCCCAAAGGTATTGGTGCACTCTATGTGCGCCGCAAGCCGCGGGTGCGTATCGAGGCGCAGATACACGGTGGCGGCCACGAGCGCGGTATGCGCTCTGGCACCCTGCCGACTCACCAGATCGTCGGTATGGGTGAGGCCTTCCGTATCGCCAAGGAAGAGATGGCGGCGGAATCCGAGCGTTTGCTCGGACTGCGCGATCGCTTCTGGGGCCAGATCAAGGATATGGAAGAGGTGCATATCAACGGTTCCGTCGAGCAGCGCGTGCCCGGTAACCTGAACGTGAGCTTTGCCTTCGTCGAGGGAGAGAGCCTGATCATGTCCCTGCGGGACCTGGCGATTTCCTCCGGCTCCGCCTGTACCTCTGCCAGCCTCGAGCCCAGCTATGTACTGCGAGCGCTGGGTGTGAACGACGAGCTGGCCCACAGCTCCCTGCGTTTCAGTTTCGGCCGTTTTACCAGCGAGCAGGACGTGGATACGGCCGCGGCGGAAGTGCGCAAGGCGGTGGAAAAACTGCGCGAGCTGTCGCCCCTGTGGGATATGTACAAAGACGGCATCGATCTCAATACCATTGAATGGGCGGCCCACTAAGCCCGACGTGCGAGAAGATTTAGGAGATTTCAGTCATGGCCTATAGCGATAAAGTAATCGACCACTATGAACATCCCCGCAACGTCGGCCGCCTGGACGACAAGGCGGACAACGTGGGCACCGGCATGGTGGGTGCGCCCGCCTGTGGCGACGTGATGCGTCTGCAAATCCAGGTCAACGACAATGGCGTAATCGAGGATGCCAAGTTCAAGACCTACGGTTGTGGATCCGCCATCGCCTCCAGCTCCCTGCTCACCGAGTGGGTCAAGGGCAAAACCATCGACGAGGCAGAGCAGATCAAGAACACCGCCATTGCCGAGGAGCTGGCGCTGCCGCCGGTGAAGATCCACTGTTCGGTATTGGCGGAGGACGCCATCAAGGCGGCGGTGAAGAATATCCGCGAGAAGCGCGGTCAGGATGCCGGTGAGGCTGCCGAGGAAAAGGCGGCCGGTTAAACCCACTGAGCAGTAAGGGGTATGTTATGGCGATTACCATGACAGAAGCGGCGCAGGCACATATCCGGCGCCAGCTCGAAAGCCGCGGCAAGGGAATCGGTATCCGTGTGGGGGTGAAGACCGCCGGCTGTTCCGGTCTCTCCTATGTGCTCGAGTTTGTCGACGAGGCGGAAGCCGAGGATGTGGTCTTCGAGCAGAATGGCGTAAAGCTGGTGGTGGATCCCAAGAGTCTCGCCTACCTGGACGGCACCGAACTGGATTTCGTCAAGGAGGGGCTGAACGAGGGCTTCGCCTTTACCAACCCGAACGTGAAGAACGAGTGCGGTTGCGGCGAAAGCTTCCACGTCTGATTACAGCTCGCCACAGAGAGGCCGGGTGCGTCGCGCATGCCGGCCTTTTTAATATCTCCATCCCCCACTCCCCCCGCTTGCGGGGGAGTGGGCGCGGGCACAGCCCGCAGTGTAGGGGCGAACCTTGTGTTCGCCCGGGCGAATGAATATGTCACTGCAACAGACCTATTTCGAAATATTCGGTCTCAGGCCCGCGTTTGAGATCGACCGCGCCGCTATGGCTGAGCGCTATCGCCAGCTGCAGCGGGAATTCCATCCGGACAAGTACGCGTCAAAGTCCGAGCGCGAGCAGCTGCTGGCGATGCAGTATGCGGCGCAGATCAATGAAGCGCACACGACCCTGCGCGACCCGGTATTGCGCGCCGGCTATCTGCTCAAGTTGGCCGGCGTCGAGGTGAGTCCCGAGCAGACCACCGCCGATGCGGAATTCCTGATGCAGCAGATGATGCTGCGGGAGCGTCTCGAGGAAGTGCGCGATGAGGCGGACCCGGCGGCGGCGCTGGACGAGCTGGGCGACGAGGTGCGCGGCCTCTTCACCGGCGAACAGAAACATTTCGCCGAGGTCTTCGCCACGGGCGACCTGGAGGCCGGCAAAGATTCCCTGTTGAAGCTGCAGTTCCTGACCAAGCTGCAGCGGCAGGTGGAAGAACTGGAAGAAGAGTTGTTGGATTAAAAATGGCACTACTGCAGATTTCCGAACCCGGTCAGACTCCGGAACCCCACCAGCGCAAGCGCGCTGTGGGCATAGACCTGGGCACCACCAACTCCCTGGTGGCGACCGTGCGCAGCGGTTCGGCGGAAGCCATAGCCGCGGAGGACGGCAGTGTGATTCTGCCGTCTGCGGTGCACTACGGCGGAGCGGAAATCACCGTGGGCGCCGCAGCGCGCGTTCGTGCCGGGGAGGATCCCTACAACACGCTGATCTCGGTAAAGCGACTGATGGGGCGCGGCATTGCCGATGTGCAGAGCTTCGGCGAACAGTTGCCATACAGATTTACAGACAGCGACGGCGGCATGCCGGCGATTGAAACCGCGGCCGGGCCGGTGAACCCGGTGCAGGTGTCTGCGGAGATACTGAAAGAACTGGCGCGGCGCGGTCGCGAGGCCCTCGGTGGCGAGCTGGACGGCGCCGTGATCACGGTACCGGCCTATTTCGACGAGGCCCAGCGCCAGGCCACCAAGGACGCCGCGCAACTGGCCGGGCTCAAGGTGTTGCGCCTGTTGAACGAGCCCACCGCGGCCGCGGTGGCCTACGGCCTGGATAAGGGCGAGGAAGGCGTGATAGCGGTTTACGACCTCGGCGGTGGCACCTTCGATATCTCGATACTGCGACTGTCCCGCGGCGTCTTCGAGGTGCTCTCCACCGGCGGCGACACCGCCCTCGGCGGCGATGACTTCGACCGCGCCATCGCCGGCTGGATGGCCGGGCAGGCGGGCCTGGGCACCGATCTCGATGTGGCGACCCAGCGCGCGCTGCTGGACAGCGCCTGTGCGGCCAAGGAGACCCTGGCGCAGCGCGAGCAGGTGGAAGTCAGCCACGGCGACTGGCGCGGTACCCTGGACCGCACCGGTATGGCAGAACTGCTGGATCCGCTGATCGACAAGACTCTGCGGGCCTGCAAGCGCGCCCTGCGCGACGCCGGCCTGCCCGTCGACGAAGTGCAGGAAGTGGTTCTGGTGGGCGGTTCCACCCGTACCCTGCGTGTACGCGAGCGGGTGGAGGCGTATTTCGGCCGCGCTCCCCAGGCCGATATAGACCCGGACCAGGTGGTCGCCATAGGCGCGGCGCTGCAGGCGGATCAGCTGGTGGGCAACAAGACCGGCGAGGACCTGCTGCTGCTGGACGTCATTCCCCTGTCCCTGGGTATTGAGACCATGGGCGGGCTCACCGAGAAGCTGATCGCGCGCAACACCACCATTCCCGTAGCCAAGGCGCAGGAATTCACCACCTTCAAGGATGGCCAGACGGCCATGGCGATTCATGTGGTGCAGGGCGAGCGCGAGCTGGTCAAAGACTGCCGCTCCCTGGCGCGTTTCGAGCTGCGCGGCATACCGCCGATGGTGGCCGGCGCGGCCCATATTCGCGTGACCTTCCAGGTGGATGCGGACGGCCTGCTGTCGGTGACGGCGATGGAGAAGAGCAGCGGTGTCAGCGCCGATATCACCGTCAAGCCATCCTATGGCCTGGAGGACAAAGACATAGCGCGCATGCTGCAGGAGTCCTACGCCCACGCGGAAGAGGATATTGCCGCGCGCGCCCTGCGCGAGGCCCAGGTGGAGGCGGAGCGCACCCTGGAGAGTCTGCTGGCGGCGCTCAAGGAAAATGGCGCCGAATTGCTGGAAGAGCAGGAGCTGAACCAGCTGGAAAGAGCCATGGAGGCCCTGCGCCTGGCTCATAACGGCGGCGATGTGGAGGAAGTTCGCAGGCGTATGGAGACGCTCAACCAGCTGTCCGAGCCCTTCGCCGCACGCCGCATGGATGCGTCCATCAAGCGCGCCATGCAGGGCCATAGCCTGGACGAATTTGATAAATAGCCCCCGATTCCCTCGTCCGCTTGCGGGGGAGGGGATAGGGAGAGGGTGCCGAGCTGGGGCTCGGTGTTCCGGACCACTGGAGAGTCACTGACCCATGCCAAAGATTGTATTTTTACCCCACGCCGAGATCTGCCCCGAGGGCAAGGTGGTAGAGGCCGAGCCGGGTGTCAGCGTCTGCGACGCGGCGCTGGCGCACGGTATCGACATCGAGCACGCCTGCGAGAAGTCCTGTGCCTGTACTACCTGTCACGTGATAGTGCGCGAGGGTTTCGACTCCCTGGAGGAGCCGGATGAGTTGGAGGAGGATCTGCTGGACAAGGCCTGGGGCCTGGAGCCGGAATCCCGCCTTTCCTGCCAGGCAATCGTGGACGACGAAGACCTGGTGGTCGAAATCCCTAAATACACCATCAACCAGGTATCGGAAAAGCACTGACGGGTTGGTCACGAATTCTGCGGAGAAGCAATAATGAAATGGACGGACATTAACGATATCGCCATAGAGCTGGTGGAAACGCGCCCGGACGTGGATCCGCTGACAGTCAACTTCGTCGATCTGCGCAACTGGGTGATGGAACTGCCCGGTTTTGACGACGATCCGAACCGCTGTGGTGAAAAGATTCTCGAGGCGATTCAGGCCGCCTGGATCGAGGAAGCCGAGTAAGGGGACGGGCGGAAACAGTACAAACTTCATGCAGTAACGCGTATAATCCGCCCGCCTGAACAGGCGCTGCTCAAATATTGAGCGATGCATGAACACCGGGGAAGAGCAACTGATAGTGGTTGCTCTTCCTGTATTGGCAAGTTTAAAACACTGAAATTGGAGAAAAACATGGCCCTGGAACGCACCCTTTCCATCATCAAGCCGGACGCAGTAGCCAAGAATGTGATCGGCGAAATCGAAAGCCGCTTCGAAAAAGCCGGCCTGCGTATCGTTGCCATGAAAATGCAGCAGCTGTCCCGCGAGAAGGCCGAGGGCTTCTACGCCGAGCACAAGGAGCGCCCCTTCTTTAAAGACCTGGTGGACTTCATGACTTCCGGTCCCGTTGTGGTCCAGGTTCTGGAAGGCGAGAACGCCATCCTGGCCAACCGCGACCTGATGGGTGCCACCAACCCGCAGGAAGCCGCTGCCGGCACCATCCGCGCCGACTTCGCCCAGAGCATCGACGCCAATGCGGTACACGGTTCCGACTCCGCCGAATCCGCCGCGCGTGAAGTGAGCTACTTCTTTGCCGACGACGAGATCTGCCCGCGCAGCTAATCAAGTAGGGCAGGCGCCAAGCTCGGCTTATTAAGAAGTAATGAGCTTGAAGCGAAGGCCCTGATGCCGGGGGAGGTTTGCGGGACTGTCGGCCGGAGGGACCCGGCCGACAAGCCTCCAGGGATGGATTCACGGCGTGTCCCGTAAACCTCCCCCGGCAGCAGGGCTGCTCCGGCGCTCACTTATAGTCGCCGGTACAATGAGCCTTAGTGGCCCGAGGTAACGAATCCATGAGCACTACAGAAACCGCCAAAACCAACCTGCTCGGCCTGTCCGTCGACAAGCTGGCCGCGTTCTTCGAATCGCTGGGCGAGAAGCGTTTCCGCGCCGTGCAGGTGCTTAAGTGGATTCACCAGAACGGGGTCGACGATTTCGAGCAGATGACCAATGTCAGCAAGGCCCTGCGCCAGAAGCTGGCGGAAGTCGCCGAGATACGCGCGCCGGAAGTGCTGGGTCAGTGGGATTCCGCCGACGGCACGCGCAAGTGGCTGATTCAGGTCGAGGGCGCCAACGCCGTCGAGACTGTCTATATCCCCGACGGCGACCGCGGCACCCTGTGTGTCTCCTCCCAGGTGGGCTGCTCCCTGGACTGCAGCTTCTGTGCCACTGGCAAGCAGGGCTTCAACCGCGACCTGACCGCGGCAGAGATCATCGGCCAGGTGTGGATCGCCTGTAAATCCTTCGGCCAGCTGGAGCCGAAAGGCCCGCGCAAGGTGACCAATGTGGTGATGATGGGTATGGGTGAGCCATTGCTCAACTTCGACAATGTGGTCGACGCCATGAACCTGATGATGGAAGACAATGCCTACGGCATCTCCAAGCGCAGGGTTACATTGTCCACTTCCGGCGTTGTGCCGGCCCTGGATCGCCTGGCGGACGTGACCGACGTGAGCCTGGCCATTTCCCTGCACGCGCCCAACGACGAGCTGCGCAACCAGCTGGTGCCGATCAACAGGAAGTACCCGATCGCTGTACTGCTGGACTCGGCCAAGCGCTATATCGAGCGTATGCCGGATACGCATCGCAAGATGACTATCGAGTACACATTGATGCGGGAGGTCAACGACCGCCCGGAGCACGCCGAGCAGCTGGCCGAACTGCTGCGCGATGTGCCTGTAAAGATAAATCTGATACCCTTCAATCCGTTCGAGTTGTCCGACTACCAGCGGGTGAGCAACAACGCTTTGCGACGCTTTCAACAGATTTTGTTGGACAAAGGCTATACCGTAACCGTGCGTACCACCCGTGGCGACGATATCGCCGCGGCCTGCGGCCAGCTGGCCGGCAGTGTCAACGATCGCACGCGCCGCTCCGAACGTTACCGCAATGCCGAGCGCCGTGGCGATGGCGATATTGAGAGCCCGGTGCGTATCGTCGGGTGATGTCGGGAGGCATCACCGGGACGGAACATAAAAATGACAGGTGATGTTGTGTTGGCGAAACGTCTTTCCCTGCCTCTTGTGGGGTTGATTCTCTCGGTGTGGCTGAGTGGTTGTGTAACCACCGGCATGCCGCCGAAGCAGGAAATTGACCTGCAAAAAGCGCTGCAGACGCACGTGCAGCTGGGGTTGCGCTATCTGCAGGATGGCAGCAACCGCGAGGCCGCGCGCCAGCACTTCAACAAGGCGCTGGAGCTGGGCAAAAAAAACCCGCTCGCCCACCACGGCCTGGCCCTGCTATACCAGACGGACGGCGAGATGGCCGTGGCCGAATCCCACTTCAAGAAGGCCCTGCGCTACGACAGCGGCTTCTCTATGGCGCGCACCAACTACGGTGTATTCCTCTACCAGCAGGAGCGCTACGAAGAGGCCCTGGAGCAGTTTGAGCGCGCTTCCCAGGACCTGACCTACAACCGCCGCTCCTACGCCCTGGCCAACTACGGCCGCACTGCAGTCAAGCTCGGTAAGGTCGAGGAGGCGGAGCAGGCGTATACCCGCGCCCTGGCGCTGGACGCCGACCTGCCGCAGGCGCTGCTGGAACTGGCGGAACTCAAATTCAACGCCGGTGACTATCCACAGGCGAAGCACTACCTGGACAGATACAGTGCTGAAAACCGGCAGATACCCCAGTCCCTGTGGCTGGGTATCCGCATCGAGAAAATCTTTGGCAATCGGGACAAGGAACGGAGCTACGCCCTGGCGCTGAAAAACCTTTACCCCTATTCGGCAGAAACGCTGAAGTACCAAAAGATGATGGCCAATGACGGATAACCTCTCCGAAATCGAAGCAGAGCGCACAGAAGAAGCCACCGGGCAGTCCCAGGACGCCTCCCCCGGCAGCCAGCTGCGGCGTGCCCGGGAGGCAGCCGGTCTCAGTCGCGAGGAGCTGTCCCGTCGCCTGTGCATGATTGGCAACAAGCTCGAGCTGCTCGAGCGCGACGAATACGATTGCCTGCCGGGTTCCCTCTATGTGCGCGGCTATATCCGCAATGCCTGCAAGGAGCTGGGTATAAATGCGGAGCCGGTGCTTCAGGCTTACGCCGGCTACTGCGGTGCCGAGGAAGAGAGCCGCGAGATCCTCGCTCACGTCAGCCGCGGTCCGGTGGTGCAGGAGCGCAAACGCAGCTTTAAAGGGCTGGCCCTGCTACCACTGCTGGTCGTCGGCGGCGTCTTCTGGTGGATGCACGGGCGCGATGCGATGCCGCCGCTGGTAATCGCTGAAAAGCCCCCGGTTGAGGAAGCGCAAATAGCAGCATTCGGCAGTGAGGCGCAAAGTGGTATTGCTGCAGAGCAGTCACTTGCGGGAGGCGGCGCAGTAGAAGCGCCGGCTGAGGAAGCAGTGGCATTCGAGCAGGTCGCAGAGGCCGCACTCCCGGCGCCGGAAGACGCCGCCGAGGCGGGGTTCGAAGTCTCCGAGTTCCCTGCGGAAGAGGCGTCAATCGCTGCCGGGCCGGCGGAGCTGGAGCCGTCTCCCGTGACCAGCCAGGTGGAGCCGGCAACTGAGGGTTCAGCGCCGGCCGAGGCAGAAACTGCAGTTGTCGAGGGGGCCGCTGTGGAGGTATTGCAGCTCAGCTTTGATGAGGATTCCTGGGTCGAGGTCAAGGATGCCAGCGGCAGCGTGCTGATGGCCAAGGTGCAGCCCGCCGGCAGCGAGGCCTCGCTGACCGGTCAGCCGCCGTTCCAGCTGATGCTCGGCAATGCCAGCGGCACCCGGGTACGCTATCGGGGTGAGCTTGTGGACAGCGATCCCATCGGCAGCCGCCGCACCCGCCGCCTGACGGTTGGTAATTAATGCGGAATGATGAATTCGGAGTGCGGAATAGTCAGTAAATTGGCCTCTTTGGCTACGATTTGAGCTTTCCGCATTCATCATTCCGCATTCCGCATTTATAATCCCCTCCCTGTTTTAAGACAGCCGAAACCACCAGGTCAGTTTTATGCAATTCACCTCTCCCATTGTCCGCCGCGTGTCGCGCCAGATTATGGTGGGCGATGTGCCCGTCGGTGGCGGTGCGCCGATTTCGGTGCAGAGTATGACTAATACGGATACCTGCGATGTGGCCGCCACCGTGGATCAGGTGCAGCGCCTGCAGCAGGCCGGCGCGGACATAGTGCGCGTATCCGTGCCGAGCATGGACGCGGCCGAGGCCTTCGGCGAGATCAGGAAGCAGGTGAGCGTGCCGTTGGTGGCGGATATCCACTTCGACTACCGAATCGCCCTGCGTGTCGCCGACCTGGGTGTCGACTGCCTGCGTATCAACCCGGGCAATATCGGCCGCGAGAAACGTATCCGCGCGGTGGTGGACAAGGCCCGCGACCTGAATATCCCGATTCGTATCGGCGTCAACGCCGGATCCCTGGAAAAAGACCTGCAGAAAAAATACGGGGAGCCGACCCCGGATGCGCTGGTGGAGTCTGCCCTGCGCCATGTGGAGATACTCGACGGCCTGGATTTCCAGAATTTCAAGGTGAGCGTCAAGGCCTCCGATATTTTTATGGCCACCGCCGCCTACCGCAAGCTGGCAAGCCAGATTGAGCAGCCACTGCACCTGGGTATCACCGAGGCCGGCGGCCTGCGCGCCGGTACGGTCAAATCCGCCATAGGCCTCGGCGCCCTGTTGCTGGATGGCATTGGCGATACACTGCGCGTGTCCCTGGCCGCGGATCCGGTGGAAGAGGTGAAGGTGGGCTGGGACCTGCTCAAGAGCCTGCGCCTGCGCACCAAGGGCATCAACTTTATTGCCTGCCCCAGCTGCTCGCGACAGAACTTCGATGTGGTGAAAACCATGAACGAGCTGGAGGCGCGCCTCGAGGATATCACTACGCCGCTGGATGTGGCGGTGATTGGCTGCATCGTCAATGGTCCCGGTGAAGCGAAGGAAGCGGATATCGGTCTCGCCGGCGGGACTCCCAGTCATGCGATCTACGTGGATGGCCAGCCGGACCGCAAGTTCACCAACGAAAACCTGGTCGAGGACCTGGAGCGCCTGATTCGCGAGAAGGCCGCGGCCAAGGCGGAGCGCGAGGCGGACATCATCGCCAAGGCGTAGTGGGGAAGTCTTCCCCCGTAGGAGCGGCCCATGGCCGCGATCGGAGTTTGAAACAACCCCTGATCGCGGCCATGGGCGGATGGCCGCCCCGCCGCTCCTACAAAAACACTGAATAAACTCGAGTGAATTAGTAAGGAACAGCGTTGAAACAGCTTCGCGCCATACGCGGCATGAACGACCTGCTGCCGGACCAGTCCCCGGTGTGGCAGTATGTGGAATCCACCCTGAGCGAGCTCTTCGCCCGCTACGGCTACAGCGAGATCCGCACTCCCTACCTGGAGGCGACCCAGCTGTTCAGCCGCGCCGTCGGTGAGGCCACGGATATCGTCGAAAAGGAAATGTACACCTTCGACGACAAGAGCGGTGACAGCGTAACCCTGCGCCCGGAGGGCACCGCCGGTACCGTGCGCGCGGCCATCCAGAACAACCTGCTGATCCAGCCCCAGCGCCTGTGGTATTTCGGCCCCATGTTCCGCTACGAGCGGCCGCAGAAGGGCCGCCTGCGCCAGTTCCACCAGTTCGGTGTCGAGGTGTTTGGCATCGACGGGCCGGATATCGATGCGGAAATCCTGATCATGACCGCGCGCCTGTGGCGCCAGCTGGGTATCAGCGAGCATGTGACGCTGCAACTGAACTCGCTCGGTAACAGCGCCAGCCGCCAGGCCTACCGCGATGCGCTGGTGGACTACCTGAGCGCGCGCCGCGAGCAGTTGGACGAAGACAGCCAGCGCCGCCTGGAGCGCAACCCGCTGCGTATTCTCGACAGCAAAAACGCCCAGACCCAGGAACTGCTGGCCGGTGCGCCCTGTCTACTGGACTTCCTCGACGAGGAATCTGAGGCCCATTTCGCCCAGCTGCGTGAATTGCTGGACGTGGCCGGCGTGGCCTACGAGATCAACGCCAGGCTGGTGCGCGGTCTCGACTACTACGGCAAGACGGTGTTCGAGTGGGTCACCGACAGCCTCGGCGCCCAGGGTACCGTCTGTGCCGGCGGCCGCTACGACGGCCTGGTGGAGCAAATGGGTGGCAAGCCGACCCCGGCAGTGGGCTTCGGCCTCGGCGTCGAGCGACTGGTGCTGATGCTGGAGACCCTCGATGCCCTGCCCGAGGCGCTGGATCAGCAGGTGGATGCCTACCTGGTGGCCGTAGGTGAGGTACAATCGGCGGCTTTGGCCGCGGCGGAACAGCTGCGCGACCAACTGCCCTGGCTGCGCCTGCAGACCCATATGGGCGGCGGCAGCTTCAAGAGCCAGATGAAGAAGGCGGACAAGAGCGGCGCCGATTTCGCGCTGATCATCGGCGAGGATGAGGCCGCGGCGGGGCAGGTGACGGTCAAATACCTGCGCGCCGAGGCGCCGCAGCAGACAGTCGCACTGGCCGAACTGCCCGCATTGCTGCAGGGCTAAGTAAAGAACCCTGTAGGAGCGGCCCATGGCCGCGATCGATCTACCTGTAGACGATAGAGTCCGATCGCGGCGACCGCTATGGATGGCGGGAATGCCGATTGTGCAAGGAGCATGAAATCGGCCATGGGCCGCTCCTACAAAGAAAAATCTAAGAAATTACAGGAAAGGCGAACCACTCGATGGCTGACCACATTACCGAACAAGAACAAATAGAAACGCTGAAACGCTGGTGGGCGGAGAACGGCAAGGGCATTGTGACCGGCATAGTGCTGGCACTGGCCGGCTACTTTGGTTACCAGTGGTGGCAAAATGCCGAGCGCGGCCAGGCCGAGGAGGCCTCCAACCTGTACCAGGGGTTTGTCGAGGCGGTATCCGCCAACGACGGACAGCCGGACAACAAGCAGCTGACCACGGCCAAGAGCATTGGGCAGCAGCTGAAAGATGACTTCGCCAAGCGCATCTACGCCAGCCAGGCCTCCCTGCGCCTGGCGGCACTGGCGGCACAGGAAAACGATCTGGAAGTCGCGGAAAAGGAACTGCAGTGGGTGCTGGACAATACCGGCGAGACCTCCCTGCAGCTGCTGGCCAAGCGTCGCCTGGCGTCGGTGATGGCCGCGCGCGGCAAGCCGGAAGAGGCCCTGAAACTGCTCGAGGGCAGTGTGCCGCCGTCCTTCGCCGCCCTCTATGCGGAGACCCGCGGCGATATCCTGCTGCAGAAGGGCGATGAAGCCGGCGCGCGCGCCGCTTACCAGCAGGCGCTGGCGCAACTGCTGCCGGAGCAGTCGGGCAGTGCCCAGCTGCTGCGCCTGAAGGCCGAAAGCCTGGCAGGGGCCGAATCCGCCGAAGTCGAAAGCGAAGGCGAACAGAGTGCTCAGCCGACAGACACAGAGCCCAAGGAGAGCGACGAGCAATGAGTTTTATTTCCCGCGCAACAGGACGCGCGGCAGCCGTGGCTCTGGCCGTGGTCCTGGCCGCCTGCGCCTCCAATGAAGAGAAGGAAGATACGGATCCGGTGGAATTGGTGGACATCACCGCCAGTGTGGACCTGAAAGAGGTCTGGTCCGCCGGAATCGGCGATATAGACGCCAAACTGTATGCCATGCTGCAGCCCGCCATCGGCTCCGGCAAGCTGGTGGCCGCCAACAGCGAGGGCGATGTCTTCGCCTTCGACCGCACTACCGGCAAGCGCCAGTGGAAGACCGAGCTGGACGTCGAGATCAGCGGCGGTGTCGGTGTCGGTCTCGGCATCGCCGTGGTGGCGGACTACCGCGGCCGCGCCGTGGCGCTGGACCTGAATGACGGCAGCGAGCTGTGGACCTACCAGGTCTCCGGCGAAGTGGTGTCGGCACCGGCGGTCGGCGCGGGTGTGGTCGTGCTGCAGACAGTCGACGGCAAGCTGATCGGCCTGGACGCGGCCAGTGGTGAGGAGCGCTGGAGCCACAGTACGGTGTTGCCGGTGCTGACCCTGCGCGGCACCGCGGCACCGGTGATCAGCGGCGGCATTGTGATCGCCGGCCTCGACAACGGTAAACTGATTGCGCTGGACGCACGCGACGGCGTGCCCCGCTGGGAGCAACGCGTCGCCATTCCCCAGGGCTCTGCAGAACTGGAGCGGGTGGTGGATATCGACGGCACTCCGGTGGTGCGCGGTGACCTGGTCTTTGCCGCCAGCTACCAGGGTCGCGCCGTGGCCCTGTCCCGCGAAGACGGCCGCGGCCTCTGGGCGCGGGATGCCTCTACGCACCACAGCGTGGCCGTGGGCGCGGGCAATGTATACTTGAGCGATGCCTCAGGCAGTGTCTACGCCTACAATGTGGGCAACGGCCAGATTGTCTGGAGCAACAACGAACTGCTGCGCCGCGAGCTGAGCGGTCCGGCCTATTTCGGCGATGTCGTGGTAGTGGGCGACCTGGAGGGTTACCTGCACATTCTGGACCCGGGCAACGGCCACTTTGTCGGCCGTGAGCGCATCGATAGCGACCGGATACGTATCCCGCTGCTGGTGGACGGCGACCTGCTGTTCGCACTGTCCGACGACGGTGAGCTGGTGGCGCTGCGCCTGGAGCGCCGCCAGTAACCGCGCAGAAAATCGCGGAACAGAATAGGGGCAAACCTTGTGTTGGCCCACAGGCCCAGGGCCTGCCAGGAGCCTGCTGTGACCGCCATGGATGGCGGAAATGCAGATTTTGCGGGAGCAAAAATCTGCCAGGCAATTGAAATCGCCCGCCTCGCGCGGGCGTTTGTATTTTTTGTATAGGCTCAAGCCAGATTTATATGCTGCCAGTAATCGCCCTGGTCGGGCGCCCCAACGTGGGCAAATCCACACTTTTCAACCGGCTCACCAAGAGCCGCGACGCCCTGGTGGCCAACTATGCCGGCCTGACCCGCGATCGCAAGTACGGCGAGGCGGAGATCGATGGCCGCCAGGTGATTCTGGTGGACACCGGCGGTATCAGCGGTGGCGAGGAAGGCATAGACGCGGCCATGGCGCAGCAGTCGATGCAGGCCATCGAGGAGGCGGACATTGTCCTCTTCCTGGTGGACTGCCGTGCCGGCCTGACGCCGGCGGACGAGATGATCGCCGACCAGCTGCGCACCCGCTCCAAACCCACCTTCGTGGTCGCCAACAAGGTTGACGGCGTCAACCCGGATATCGCCCTGGCGCCCTTCTACGAGATGGGTATTGGCGAGATATTCCCGACCACGGCCACCCACGGCCGCGGTGTGCGCAGCCTGATGCAACGTGTGGCAGAAGACCTGCCCGCACAGGCCGAGCCGGAAGAGGTGGAAGAGGCCAAGGGCATCAAGATCGCCATCGTCGGCCGCCCCAATGTGGGCAAGTCCACCCTGGTAAACCGCCTGTTGGGCGAAGACCGCGTGGTGGTCTACGACCAGCCGGGTACTACCCGCGACAGCGTCTATATCAACTACGAGCGCGACGAAAAGCCCTACACAATTATCGATACGGCGGGCATTCGCCGTCGCAAGAACATCAAGGAGTCGGTGGAGAAATTCTCCATCGTCAAAACCCTGCAGGCGGTGGAAGACGCCAATGTGGTGGTGCTGGTGATCGACGCCCGCGAGGGCCTGGTGGACCAGGATATGCACCTGATGGGCAGTGTTATCCAGGCCGGCCGCGCGCTGGTGGTGGCGCTGAACAAATGGGATGGCCTCGAAGCCGATCACCGCGACTTTGTAAAAACGGAACTGGAGCGGCGGTTGCGCTTCGTCGATTTCGCCGATATCCACTTTATCTCCGCGCTGCACGGCACTGGTGTCGGCCACCTGTACGAATCCATCGAGTCGGCCTACCAGAGCGCCACCGATAAGCTGTCCACCAACCACCTGACGCGTATCCTGCAGTGGGCGGTGAGTGAGCACCAACCGCCACTGGTGCACGGCCACCGCATCAAGCTGCGCTACGCCCACGCCGGCGGCCAGAATCCGCCGGTGATCGTGATTCACGGCAATCAGACAGAACAGGTGCCGGCACACTATGTGCGCTACCTGGAGAAGACTTTCCGCAAGGCGCTGGAACTGCACGGCACGCCGGTCAAAATCGAATTCCGCACCGGCGCCAACCCCTACGCGGGCAAGAAGCAGAAACTGACCGATCGCCAGAAGGCCAAGAAACGTCGCCTGATGAAGTTTGTGAAAAAGAAAAAATAAATGATGCGGTTTTAGACGAGACACCCCCGCTGCCTGGTTGGGCGCGCCCCTCTCCCGCTTGCGGGTGAGGGGCGGGGGAGGGCAAAAAAGGAGAACGCCATGCTGGACCTGAAAAACACCTCGCTGCTGCGCACCCAGTCCTACGTGGACGGAAAGTGGATAGACGCCGACTCCGGCGAGACCTTCGATGTCACCAACCCCGCCACTGGCGAAGTCGTCGCCAGCATCGCCAACCTGGGTGCGGCGGAGACGCGCCGCGCGATCGAGGCCGCCAACAGGGCCTGGCCCGCCTGGCGCGATGCCACCGTCAAGGAACGGGCAAAAATCCTGCGGCGCTGGTTCGACCTGATCGCCGACAATGTCGACGACCTGGCGAAAATCCTTACCGCCGAGCAGGGCAAACCACTGGCGGAATCCAAAACCGAAATCCTCTACGGCGCCAACTATATCGAGTGGTTTTCCGAGGAGGCCAAGCGGGTCTACGGTGATGTCATAGCGCCGCCGTCGAAAGACAAGCGCATCGTCGTCATCAAGCAATCCGTCGGCGTCACCTGCTCGATAACCCCGTGGAATTTTCCCAGCGCCATGATCGCGCGCAAGATGGCCCCGGCCCTGGCCGCCGGCTGTCCCTTCGTCAGCAAACCGGCCTCAGAAACACCGTTGTCGGCCCTGGCGCTGGCGGTACTGGCGGAAGAGGCCGAAATTCCAGCCGGTGTTTTCAATGTGGTGGCCGGCAGGAGCGCGCGGGAAATCGGCGCCGAGATGACGGCCAATCCGCTGGTGCGCAAATTCACCTTCACCGGTTCCACCGCGGTCGGCAAGCAGCTGCAGGCCCAGTGTGCCGAGACCATCAAGAAAACCTCGATGGAGCTGGGCGGCAACGCACCCTTTATCGTCTTCGACGATGCGGATATCGATGCCGCAGTAAAAGGCGCAGTCATCTGCAAATACCGCAACGCCGGTCAGACCTGTGTCTGCGCCAACCGCATATTCGTGCAGGAAGGCATCTACGACGAGTTCGCGGAGAAATTCACCGCGGCTGTCAACGCCCTGAAAATGGGCAGCGGCTTTGATGCGGACACCGAAGTCGGACCGCTGATTACCGGAAAAGCGGTAAAAGGCGTACAGGAACTGGTGGACGACGCCCTGCAGAAAGGCGCCAATGCGACCGTCAGCGGCGGTCCCAGCGAACTGGGCGAATGCTTCTACGCTCCCACAGTGCTGACCAACGTCGACGACAAGATGCGCCTGTTCAAGGAAGAGATTTTCGGCCCGGTGGCGCCGCTGTTCAAGTTCTCCACCGAGGAAGAAGCGATCAAACTGGCCAACGATACCGAGTTCGGCCTCGCCTCCTACTTCTATTCCCGCGATATCGGCCGCATCTGGCGTGTTTCCGAAGGATTGGAATATGGCATGGTCGGTATCAACGAGGGCATCATCTCCAACGAGATGGCCCCCTTCGGCGGCATCAAGGAATCCGGCCAGGGCCGCGAGGGCTCCAAGTACGGCCTCGACGATTACCTGGAAATCAAATATCTCTGCATGGGCGGGATTTGATAAATGCGGAATCTGAAATCTACCTTGTAGGAGCGGCCGGTGGCCGCGATCGATGTCAAATTATTTTCCTGAGCCTGATTGCGGCCACTGGCGGATGCCCGCCCCGCCGCTCCTACAGGAACATATCGTCATTCCGGCGCAGGCCGGAATCCAGGTGCCACTGAACTGGATACCGGCCTGCGCCGGTATGACGAACGCATTAACGGTTGATTCGGAATAGATTATCTACAGGTAATTTTCCGCCCGTCGAGTTTATGAAGCCTATTGCCACAATCCACTCCTGTTTCGGCGAAAAGTTTGGCGTCCCGCGCCAACCTCTGCTCGCCGACGCCAGCCGCGCCGCCATAGAACTGCTACCGCCGCTGGACACCCCCGACGCCGTCGCCGGCCTGGAGCAGAACACCCATATCTGGGTGATCTTCCAGTTCCACCAGGCCGCCGGCCAGTGGTCCGCCAAGGTGCGCCCGCCGCGCCTCGGCGGCAACAGGAAACTCGGCGTGCTCGCCACCCGCTCTCCATTCCGCCCGAACAATATCGGCCTGTCGGTGGTGCGTCTGCTGGAGGTGCGCACATCGCCGAAGGTGGAGCTGATCGTCGGCGGCGCAGATCTCGTGGACGGCACGCCGGTGCTGGATATCAAACCCTATGTTCCCTATGCCGATGCACTGCCCGATGCGCACAGCGCTTTTGCCGACAGTGCTCCCAGTTCGGTGAATGTTTCCATTCCCGATGAGATCCTGAACAGGGCAGCAGCCTATCGCGACGATTGGGGCACAGACCTGCCGCGGCTGATCGAACAGGTGTTGGCCCAGGATCCCAAGCCCGCGTATCAGCAGCCGCAACCCGATCGCATTTACGGTATGGCACTGTGCGGATTCAATCTGCGCTGGCGCTACCTTTCTTCGGATGCGCTCGAAGTGGTGGGGCTGGAGTAACTCCGAACAGGCCCAGCTGGCCATCCACCAGTCTGTCGAAATCCAGCGCTATAAACGGCAGTACGGCATCGGCTACCGATTTCAGCTGCCGGTCGATATAGTGCTGGTAGTCTATCGGCGACTGGCGATAGTCCACGGGCTCAGGGCCGTTGAGCGTGATCACATAGCGGATCCAGCCCTTGTTCTGGTGGCGCGCGGCCAGACCCTGCTGGCGGCGGAGTTCATCGGCCAGTCGCGCCGCCCGTACATGCGGCGGTACGTTTTTTACGTACTGTTCCAGCTTGCGCCTGAGCCGCTTGCGGTACACCAGCTGCTCGTCCAGTTCCCCGGCCTGGGTCTTGGCGACTGTCTCGCGGATATAGTCGGACGGATCCTCGCCGCGAAACACCATGGCGTAGAGCTGCGTCTGGAACTGCTTGGCCAGGGCGGTCCAGTCGCTGCGCACCGTTTCCAGGCCCTTGAACACCAGCTGTTCCTCGCCACCTTTCACCACCAGGCCCGCATAGCGCTTCTTCGAGCCCGCCTCCGAACCGCGAATGGTGGGCATCAAAAAGCGCCGGTAATGGGTTTCGAATTCCAGTTCCAGCAGGCACTCCAGCTGCAGCTCCTCCTTTAACTTGTGCCGCCAGCGTTTATTGATCTCGCTGGCCAGGGCCTGTCCGGTGGCATCCGCCTCGTCGGGGCTGGGGCCGCCGCTCAACCATACAAAGGTGGAATCGGTATCGCCGTAGATGACCTGGTGGCCCATCTCCTCGATCCAGCGCGCGGTCTGCTGCATTATCTCGTGACCGCGCAGGGTGATGGAGCTGGCCAGGCGCGTGTCGTAGAAGCGGCAGCCCCCGGAACCCAGCACCCCGTAGAAGGAGTTCATGATGATCTTGATGGCCTGGGAACGGGCGGCGTCCTGCTCCCGCTTGGCGATGTCCCGCTGTGCCCACAGATCCGCAATGATGTCCGGCAGGAAGTGTCGGTCGCGGGAAAAGCGCGCGCCGCGAAAACCGGGAATGGCGTCGTCGTCCGCGAGGCCCTCGACCAGTCCCTCAATCAACCCCATGGGATCTATCTTGAAGGTGCGGATGATGCTCGGATACAGACTCTTGAAATCCAGTACCAGCACGTTGTCGTACAGGCCCGGGCGGGAGTCCATCACATAGCCGCCCGGGCTGGCCAGACCGCCGTCGGCAGGCAGATTGGGGGCCACGTAGTGGCTGCGGTGTAGCCTGGGCAGGTAGAGATTGGTAAAGGCCGCCACTGAGCCGCCGCTGCGATCCAGCTCCAGGCCGGTGAGCTGGGCGCGCAGGCGCAGGTAGTCCAGCAACCGGGTGTGCTGGAATATATCCCAGACCAGGCGGCAGTCTTCCAGGTTGTAGGCGGCCAGTTTGGGCTTGTTGTGGCGAAAGTCGTGTTCGATCACGGCCAGGCGGTTGTCCACCTCTTCGGTATCCTTGCCCCGGCCGAGCAGGGTTTGGGCCACAAACTCCAGGCTGAAGCTCTCGAAGTTGTAGGTGGCACTCTTGAGGCCGTCGATACCGTCCAGCACTACCCGGCCGGGCAGGGTGACAAAGCCCTGGCCGCCCTCGCGGCCATCCCGCCAGCGGGCATCGGCGCCGCCCCGGCCCAGCTTCAGGCGCAACCCATGGCGCTCGGCCCTCTGCAAAAGCAGCCGGAAATCGAAACCCACCACGGACCAGCCGATAATGATGTCCGGATCCAGGCTCCCAAGCCTGGCCTCCAGGGCCTTGAGCAGGGCCCGCTCGTTGTCGACCCAGGCGATGGGGATGTCGGCACTCTGCGGCTGACCCACCATCAGCACCTCTTCCACGCCGTGGCCATAGAGACCGATGGAATACAGCTCGCCCCGGCCGGAGCACTCCACATCCAGGGACACCACCTTGAAATCCGGCTGTACCTCGGCGCCCTTGATACGCACCTGGCGATACTCCATATAGCCGTCTCTGGCCTGGGCCCGACCTTCAAAATAGAGGCCTCCCTGCGCGAAGCGCTCCATCAGATAGCGGTCGTGCAGACGAAAATCCCCTTCCAGCACCTGGATGCCGCGATCTCGCAGTAGCGCCTGGCCCCGGCGGTGGGCATTGATGGTGGGGAAGTACAGCATGGCCGCCTCCTCGCGGCCAAAGGTCTGGAAACCCAGCTGCCGCCATTGATAGGACACGCCGGCCAGGGCCTCGCTCACCGGGGCCCGGTCTGCCACCCTCACCATAAACACGGGCCGCTCTCCCTCAATGACCAGCTTGGCCGGGCCCTGGGGCGTGGCCAGCCAGTAGTGGATACAGGTGCTGTCACCCTGATCGAAGCTGTGGCGGCTGAGGAGAAATCCTTGGGGCAAGGGGCTAATTCGGGTTGGGACTTTGCGCCATTTTACTGGATATAAACACAGATATCAGCAGGCCCGCAACGATGGGCCAAATGGCCCGTTGGTATCCAGCTTCCGGTGAATCACCGAGCCATTATCCCTGGCCAGGTTTTAGGGGTCGCTTAAGGGCTGTATCGATTCCGGAGTATTGGGGTTCTTTCTCAATGTCTATTGCTTCCAAAATACCATTCCTTTTTCCAACTGCTCGAACGGCATTCACTTTCTTTCAATGGTCATGTTTTGCGCGAAAGTGGCAGCTAGAAAAATTACAAATGACACGATAGTGCATGATTGTAATGCGGTGTAATGGCACAACATTGACTATTCGACATCGTTGTCATTAAGATGCCCGGCCTTGGGGAGGCCGGTTGCTTCATGCAGCCGCAATAAAAACACAAAAAAGAGTAATTAGATGTGACGGGACGTTTCACATCTGTAATCCGCACCATTGGATTATTGTGTGTTATCGGGGGATATGCGCACTGGCTTGGTGCGCAGACGCCGGAAACTGAATCCGGGCACTGCGCAGCTGAGCTGGATGCCGGCTATTTCACTCCATTAATACCCACAAGCGCGCAAACATCTGAATTGTGTTTTGCTCAATCGGGTGAGTTTGATGGTGCTGAGCAGTTTCTACTCATTGACGTCGCTGCGCAGCCGCGTTCCTACCCTTCAGTATCAAATGCTATTCATCTCTCAGACTGGCAAGTCAAAACAAAGTTCTTCCTAAAAAATAAACCCCTGCTCATCGTCGCCGAGCCTTATAAAAGGCACCCGCTGGCAAGGCTCTGCAATGAGCTGATTCAAAACGGGTTCCAGCACCCCAAGATACTGATTGGCAGCAGCGCGACAAATAATGGCGAAAGACGCTCCGCAATTGCTCCAGTAGACGACTTTATCGTCGAGGTGAGTAATTTCGGGGTAGTAACAGTGGCAACAAACCGAAAGGTAGCCGATGAACTGGCCGCGTTAGGCATTCCGGCAGTGGCCGTTGAATCCGGTTCGAACCTGAAAGCCGCTGTACGCGATGCCACTATCAACTATTCGTTGAATGGCTATCTACCGGTATTCATAGTCGGGAAGCTGGAGGACGAGCTGGATCTGGAGAAACGGCTAAACGAAGCACCCGTCAACGAGGCTTTCGTAGTATCCGGCGGAATAGAAGGCATAAAGGCAGCTTTAAAAACCAGCGCCCTGAGCGCCGCAAAACGGTTACACCCAGTTGGAGTGTCCAGCTGTGCCGGCTAATCAACCCCAGAAATCCGTAGCAATGCCCCCCTCTCCCGCTTGCGGGGGAGGGGGTTCCCGTAGAAACCCCACACTCAAAAACTTGGCGCTTTCAGTCATCGCAGCCTCCCTGGTCCTCGCGATTACCTGGCTCTACCTAGGACTCTCAAAAGGCAAGCCCGAGTACACTATCGCCAAAACAATCCGCTACAGCTTCCTGGTCACCAACAATACAGCTGAGTATATCGAGAGCGCTTCGCTCAAGGTATTCGCCCCGGTAAAGCAGAATGCATACCAGCTGACAGAACAGATAGCAGCCAATCAAACCTTTCAAACCCAGACCGACCAATCGGGCAACCAGTCGCTCCTATTCCAATTGAAAGGCCTTGCACCCCACGCCAGCCAAATCATCAGCATTACCGCCGAGGTAAAGCTCGCTACTGGCGCGCAGCCATTCGGTGACGAGTCAGAGATCTTATTGTTGTCCGAACCCAATATCGAAGTGGATGCGCCGGAAATCGGCGACTTGGCGGCAAAACTCAACGGCGAAATACCGCAAATTGCCGCATGGCTTTACAAAAACGTAACCAATATCGGCTATATAGCCGAAGACCGCGGCGCCCACTACGCCATAGCTGCACGGCAGGGCGACTGCACAGAATTTGCTTCCGCATTCGTTGCCCTGGCCAGAGCCTCGAATGTGCCTTCAAGAATGATCGGGGGCTTCACGATGGAGCAGTCCGGCAGGCTGCAGGCCGAGAACTACCACAATTGGGCGGAATATGAATCGGGCGATACCTGGGGGATCGCGGATCCGCAGAACAATATTGTCGACTCGGGCTACGGCTCCTATATCGCCTTCTACAACTTTGACAAACACTCAAGACTGGAAAACAGCCAGCGCTTCCTGAGCTACGACCAGCGCCTGAGCGTACAGATGATGTAGCAACTCGAAAGAATAGCGCCCCCCTCCCCCCTCGCGGGGGGAGGGGGCGGGGGGGGGGGGGGCGACCCGGAGGCCCCCCCGGCGGACCC
>NZ_JACZFR010000016.1 GCF_014904815.1 Microbulbifer taiwanensis | reverse complement strand
CGAACGTATGTTGCACCACCAGAAGAGAACGGCCCCCCCCCCCTCCGGGGGGGGGGGGGGGGCCGGGGGAGAGGGGCGCTACCTGAAGCCTCCGCAGTCGAACCCGGGTGCGCCGAGTTCCAGCTCGGCAACGGGCCACGGGCCTGCAAATTACAAATTGTAGGGCCGAAGGCGCCGTGAATGCCTGGGACGGCCGGGCGCGGCCCATGGCCGCGATCAGGTTTCGCAGGGCGGGCACAAATCGGCAGGACTGCCGATTTGGACGCCGAAGGCGCCCGCGAAGCGGGTGAGCGCCAGGGAAGGCGCGAGTCCAAGCGCTGCGTGCCCATCAGAGACGTGGCAAACGGCCAGCAGGCTAGCAACGGCGGAACTGCCGCTGTCTGCGGTAAAAGCACAAGACAAGTAGGGTGGATAAGCGCAAAGCGCATCCACCAAAGGCAGCAGTGGATTTACCACCGCTGAGCAAATTATGGGCCATTTGCCCGAAATTTTGGGGGAAACCAGTGAAAGGACGTCTACTTTCATTTTTCACTATCGCATTCGCCATGCTCGCCTTCTCAGCTGCATCTGCAGCGGACGAATACCAGAGCCTGGTACTGGGCGACGGCCCCATCGCCTACTGGGCCACGGAGCAAAACCAGGACTCCACCCTCTCCGACGAAACCGGCAATGCCCCCAACTTTGCCAGCAACCGCACGCCGGAGTTCGTCAACAGCGAACGCCTGATCGCAGACGTCGTAGCCTTTGATGGCCAAGAACAATATCTGTCCATAAATGCGTCGCTGCCTGCCTTCGCTACCCCTTTCTCCCTGGAACTCTGGGTGAAATTCGACACCATTAGCGGCCGCCATATCCTGCTGCAACAGGGCGAGGGTGATGCCGGCAGCGTGCCGTTCAGTCTTCACCTCGCCGGTAGCTCCCGGACCTATGACACAGGAACACAGACCGCAGGCCATTTCGCATTCGTGCTCAACGACGGTCAGCAAACCATCGCCCTCTCCGACCCTGACTCCGCGGCGCCGGATCAGTGGTATCACTTGGTGGTTACCTACAGCGGCAGCACTCTGAGCTTGTACCGCAACGGTGAGGTTGCCGATTCGGTCAGCTACAGCGGGGGCATTGCACCCACCGCCCAGCCTTTCTATATGGGCGGCCAGCCGGGTGTGGATGGTATGGCAGTCGAAGCGATTAAAGGATTGGCAGGTGATATCACGCTTTATAACCGGGCAATAGTGTCAAGTGAAATTGCGGAACATTCTCAAGAAGGATCGCAGCCGGTCACGCCCGATACGATAGAAATTACGACTGATACTAGCATCACAGCGTCTGACGAATCCTATGAAGGAAAGCAAATAATCGTAGACGGTGCAGTACTTACAGTTAACGGTAGCCATAATTTCTACTCTTTAAAGCTTATAAACAGCTCTGTTCTAACCCATCCCGTAGATGCAAAAACAGCTACTGGGGCAGACGGTATAGATCTAACCGCCAACCACATGGAGATAGACCCCAGCAGCTCAATCAAGCTGGACAACAAGGGTGGCCTGCCAACGGATGACGTGGGTAGTGATTCCTCGGGTAGCTATGGCGGCTTGGCGGGTACCGCGGAAGGTAGAACCACCAATACCACTTATGGGGACTACAAAGCGCCGCAGCACTTTGGTACCGGGGGGCGTTTTAACAGCGAGCCCAACGAAAGTAGCAACAATAGGCGTGGTGGTGGTTCTATCAAGCTGAACATCACTGGCGAGCTTGTTCTGGGTGGTCTTATCTCAGCGGATGGCGGTGCCGATAACGCCGACGGCGGTGGTTCGGGCGGCTCCATCTGGCTCGATGTGGGCACCCTGACAGTCAACCATTCCTCGGTGCGGATCAGGGCCAATGGCAACCGGGGTTATGACGGTGCAGGTGGCGGTCGCATCGCGATCTATTACGAGAACAGCAACCTCAATCCGGCGGTACATACCAGTGCGCAGGGGGGGCACTATTACTCCACAGGCGACCACAATGGCCAGCCTGGTACTGTCTATGTGGAGAACAAACAGACAGGTTGGACTCTGTTGCGGTTCGACAACAAGAGTTTGAGTAAATCCTATAGCGATCCGATGGTAGTTTCCGGGGAGTATTCGGAAAATACAGTTCAATTTGTCAACGTCAATGTAGACATCTCTGATGCCAGCTTCAATCAGCTGTATTTGAGTTCGGATATAGCCACGCTTACCAATGTCAGCGCGACAACCATAAGCCAAGTAAACAGCACCGCGACGCTGGATGGCGTGGTCGCCGGCACAATAAGTATTACCGGCGGCTCGGCGACAGCGCAAGGGGTCGTGACTATTACGGATAGCTTTTCAACGGATGGGGCGAGGATTTACGGCGGTTTTAAAGAACAGGGTAATTGGAAGGTGCCAGGTCCTGCAGGTCATCTGGTTGTAGATGACTTTATTTATACGATGAGTGGCAGTGAAACTTGGGACCAGGTATTTGTTCTCAATGGTGGTCAGATTACTCATACAATTGATGCAAAAACCGACTCAGGCGCAGATGGCGCGGAGCTAACCGCCAACCACATGGAGATAGACCCCAGCAGCTCAATCAAGCTGGACAACAAGGGTGGCCTGCCAACGGATGACGTGGGTAGTGATTCCTCGGGTAGCTATGGCGGCTTGGCGGGTACCGCGGAAGGTAGAACCACCAATACCACTTATGGGGACTACAAAGCGCCGCAGCACTTTGGTACCGGGGGGCGTTTTAACAGCGAGCCCAACGAAAGTAGCAACAATAGGCGTGGTGGTGGTTCTATCAAGCTGAACATCACTGGCGAGCTTGTTCTGGGTGGTCTTATCTCAGCGGATGGCGGTGCCGATAACGCCGACGGCGGTGGTTCGGGCGGCTCCATCTGGCTCGATGTGGGCACCCTGACAGTCAACCATTCCTCGGTGCGGATCAGGGCCAATGGCAACCGGGGTTATGACGGTGCAGGTGGCGGTCGCATCGCGATCTATTACGAGAACAGCAACCTCAATCCGGCGGTACATACCAGTGCGCAGGGGGGGCACTATTACTCCACAGGCGACCACAATGGCCAGCCTGGTACTGTCTATGTGGAGAACAAACAGACAGGTTGGACTCTGTTGCGGTTCGACAACAAGAGTTTGAGTAAATCCTATAGCGATCCGATGGTTATTTCTGGGGAATACACGGTAGATGAAGTCGAGTTTGCCAATTTGGTTGTTGAAATTGGTGATTCTTCCTTCTATGCGATGCGTCTCACAAACTCTACCGTTCATTTGATGGGTGGTGTCCAAATTGGCACCTACATTAAAGGTACCTCATCCACTCTCCACTCCAACGGCCAGTTGGTAATGCCGAGTAATGAGTTGGTAGTCGACGGTTTTACCTACGAGCTGCAGCAGGATGAAACTTGGGACAAGATTTCAATTGTCAATGGAGGCGCGCTGACTCATTCCAATGCTCTAGTTGAACTTCCGGATGCAAAAGGGCTTACCCTGGAGGCAAGCGAGATATTTGTCGAGGCCGGCGCTCGCATTGACGTTAGCTATCATGGCAATGGACCAAATGAAGAGGTGGGAGGGCTTTCCGGAGGCAGTTACGGAGGTCAGGGCGGAACCGATGGTTCTACGACCAATGCAATTTTTGGAAGCGAGCTGCAACCAAGTGACTTTGGTGTGGGCGGAAGAACGAACGATACGACTGCCAGTCGTGGCGGCGGCGCTATTCGGCTAATCACTGAAGACCTGTTTTTATATGGAAACATTCTTGCCAATGGACAGCGAAACGGCAATGGCGCTGGTTCCGGCGGCTCTATTTGGATAGATACAAGTACACTGATCGCAGGAGAGAATGCTCTTATCGCTGCAAACGGTGGTCATGGCAACAACGGCGGCGGCGGCGGTGGTGGTCGTGTTGCAATTTACTATGATTTGCTCGATGGACTGGAAGTCTCTCAGATACAGGTAAAGGGTGGAAATGCACACTCTTCTGAAGAGCGAGGCCAGGATGGAACTATTCACTTGGCGGAAAGGGCTTCTGCTCCCAGGGTGAAATCCCTCGATGTCAATGAATATACCAATGAGCTAATATCCAGTATTTCCGTTCAATTTAATATCGGTATTGATACGGAGTCGGTCGATATCAGTGATTTTGATCTGTTGACCGAAACTGGTAGCCCTCTCGATATATCGAATGTATCTACGGGCGATTACGCTCAGTTTATAGTAACTTTTGCTGATCCCTTGTCCGAAGGTACCTACACTTTCGCAGCTGGGCCAGATATCTTCGCCACGAACGGCCTGGGTATGGACCAGGATCAAGATGGTATTGAGCTGGAACCCCAGGACGATAAATTTTTGACCTCTATCGTCGTCGATACCACCCTGCCGGCCGCGCCGGAAGTTGATCAGCCAGTTTCACCAGCAGTTAATCTATCTAACTCTCGCCACGTGCTACTTTCAGGTTCACGCGAAGACAATACTGCAATTTGGGTCAATGATTCTGAGTTCATCGCCAATGGCAGTGGAGATTGGACCAAGACCCGGTATTTACCAGAGGGTGACTCTTCTCTGACGATTACTGCAGTGGACCTAAGTGGTAATGTATCCGCACCAGTTATTCTGGATTTCAGTATTGATAGCCGTGCGCCCAATATTGTCAGTGTCTATCCGGTCGGTTCTCTCAATGTGGCGCCGGAGCTGGTGGCTCTGGTGGTTACAGAAGAAGGCAGTGGCATAGATCTGGACGCGAGCTCATTGGTTGTAAAGCGCAATGGTGTAACCCTGGCTGGTTCCATCGCATTGTTCGAAGGTCAGGTTCAGTTCACACCAGATGCGCCCTTCCTGGACGGCAACTATCAATTGGTTGCGCGGATCGCCGACAAATTGGGCAACTTGTCCACCCAGCGCACCCACAACTTTGTACTGGACTATACGCCACCGGAACCTGCGGTTCTTGGTGAGTATCCGGCTGTGACCACCGTCAATGCGCAGGTATTCAGCGGCACCAAAGAGGCCGGTAGTGCAGTGTTGGTCAATGGAAGCCTCGAAGTGCTGCAAGATGCGGAAACCACCTGGAGCACCCAGGTCGCCCTGCTACAAGGCGACAACACCCTCTCCTTCGTAGTACGCGATGTCGCCGGCAACGAAAGTGAGCCGACGCTGGCAGAAATCCGCTACGACAACAACCCACCCGGCCCGGTCGCGCTGTCGATCGATCCCAAAGGCAGCGGTACCGAGCTGCTGCTGGACTGGAGCGGCTACGACGAATTTGCCAACGGCAACGATATCGGCGAGTACCGTGTCTACCAGAGTGCGAACGCCTTTACCGATATTGCCGGCAAGACCCCGGTCGCAACTGTACCGCAGGGGGCAAAGCAGTTCCGTGTGGAGGGTCTGCCGCGGGATACCCAGGTCCATTTTGCGGTAGTCGCCTTCGACACCCAGGGGCTTTTCAATCCCTCGGTTGTTTCGGCAGCGGCGGTACCTGTGGATGTGCAGGCGCCGGGTGAAATTGCCAACCTGGTTGTCGTGCCCGGCGCGGACAGCCTGCAGCTGAGCTGGAATCCATCCGGCAACTCCGCGGGCGATCTGGCCGGTTATAAGGTGGAGTTTGTCGATGACCAGAGCGGCCGGGTGGATGATATTCCGCTGGCGTCGCTCGGCGATCCGCAGGCGGTGGTGCAGCATCTGGTAACCGGTCTCAGCCCGGCAACGTCCTACCCGGTGCGCGTTTACGCCTACGATGAGAGCGGTAACGCCTCCGTTGGCATCACCGATGCGGGCACGACGCTATTGCCGAATCCGGCAACGGTGACGGCGACACCGAAGAGCAGCAAGATCGAAATCAGCTGGTCCAGCGTTGCGCCCCACGAGTTGCTGAAGAACTACACGGTCTACGTGCAGGAGAGCAGCTTCAGCTCTACGGCCGGGCTGCAGCCTAAAGCGGTGCGCAGCAAAGGCAGTGTGTCCGACAGCGAACACATCTGGTCCCTGGCCGGCCTGAAGAACGGCACCACCTATTACGTCGTCGTGACTTCGGTCAATATCTCCGGTGGCTCCGACCCGGTGGTGACACCGGTAGAGGTGACCCCGGTGGCGGATACCGATGGCCCGACCATCGAAGCGGCCGAGTACCAGCAAAACAGCCAGCAGGGCACGGAGCTGCTGGATCTCACCGCAGCGCCGCAACTGGTGCAGGACGGCCGCTTCCGGATTGCGGCGGTGGACGAGTCCGGCGTGGCGCGGGTGGAGTTCTTCCTGGATGGCAAGCTGCTCGGCACCGAGTACGCCGCCAGTGGCGGCGCTTTCGGGCGCAATATCGAGCTGCTGAATTATGCGGACGGCGAGCACGCACTCACGGTCAAGGCCTATGACGTCTGGGAAAATGTCACCATCGCCCAGTACGGCTTCAGTGTTGCATTGGCTGCGCCGCCGGCACCGCAGATCACCAGCCCCAGCGAGGGCTGGCTGACGAACAACCCGGCGGTAACCGTCTACGGCAAGGCGGAAAAACAGACCCGGGTACAGATCTACCGCAACGGCTCTGCCGTGGGCACTGTGGAACCGGTCGACAGCTATGGCAACTTCCAGGTGGAAATTGCGCTGGAGGAGGGCGACAACCAGCTCACCGCCGCGGCTGAATATCCGGGGCGCGGCGGTTTCGGCGAGCAGGGCGCGGTGCGGACCGTCGTGCTCAACACGGCCATTCCGGATGCGCCGAGCGATCTGACCGCGATCGAGAGGGAGCTGGGCCAGATCTCGCTGTCCTGGAGTGCCGTCACCAACGACGACGCCGACAACCAGACGGTGGGCTACAACGTCTACCGCTCCACCTCGCCGTTTGCTACCGCGCAGGAAGCGCAGAAGGTGAACAGCCAGCTGCTCGAGGAAGCGAAATTCACCGACCTGCCGTCGGTAGATGGCGACTACTTCTATGCGGTCACCACCGTCAACGAGGCGGCCACGGAGAGCAGCCTGTCCAACTTGGTCGAAGCCGAAGCGGACAGCGAAGGTCCCCACGCGCTGCAGGTTAGCTACCAGTCCAACGGCCTGGTGGATGCCGCCAGCGGTCGTCACGCGCCGGGCACCGTTGAGGTTTCCGTGCAGTTCGACGAAGCGCTGCGCAACAAGCCCTACTTTGCCATGGTACCCGAGGGCGGTGTGCCCATCGCTGTGGACCTGAGTGTGGACTACAGCGATGACACCCTCTACAGCGGCAGCTTCGTGATCGAACCGGGCATGCTCTCCGGCACCACCTACGCGGTGATGTCGGCACACGATGATGTCGGCAACCGCGGCACCATTATCGAACAGGGCACCACGCTGTTGATCGATGCCAAGGGGCCGGAGGTCACCGCTCTGACCCTGAACCCGGGCGAGCCGCTGAAGGTCGACGAACAGAATGGCCTGCCGGTGGAAGTGGTGCTGCGCCTGAATGACGAGGTCAAGCCGGGCGAGACGCCAACCCTGGTGCCGCTGCTCGACAATATTGAAGTCGCCGGTTATGAAAGCGGTATCAATCTTGTGCGCGATGCGCAGTCCACAGAGGGCAACTCCCTGTGGGTGGGCAGCTTTGCACTGCCGGTCAGTGCCGGCCAGGATGAGGCCGGCAACCCGGCGGTGGAAAACCTGCGCTTCAGCTACCAGGCACTAGACGACCTGGACAATATCGGCAGCAAGATCCGCGTGCCGAACAATTTCCAGGTCTACCAGGGCGACCTGCCGCCGCTGGATATTCCGCAGAATCTCAAGGCCATTGCCCAGCCGGGCGGCGAAGTCGCGCTCGAGTGGGATGCGGTGGAAGAGGCCCGCTATGTGCTCTACCGCAAGGCGGAGGGTGATACGGAATTCGCCGAAATCCTGCGCCTGTCGGAAACCGGCACAAGCGACACATTGCCCAGCGACGGCAACTATTTCTATGCCGTTGCCAGCGAGCGCCGCAGCAACGACCAGATAGCCGTGAGCGGCATGAGCGAACCGGTGGCGGTCAGCGCGGACAGCGTCGCCCCCGCGGCGCCCACGGAACTGGCACTGGAATTGAACGGCGCGGGCATAGTGGCAAACTGGCAGGCGCCGGCGCTGGATGCCGGCGGCAACAGCGAGGCGGTCGACAAGCTCACATACAACCTCTACCGCCTGAACCTGGCCGAGGGCGACAGTGCGACCGCGGAGATGCTGCAGGCTATAGCGCCGCTGCAGACCGGTATCCCCGATACTATCGCTTTGGATGCCAAACCCAGCGAGAGCGAGCACGCCTATGTGATCACCGCGCTGGACCAGGCCGGCAACGAGTCGGCGCCGAGCGAGACGGCCTACCTGAATTTCGGCCTGCTGCCGGTCTCCGATATCAGCATTGCGGTCAATGCCAATGGCAATCCGCAGCTGCAGTGGAACCACAGCGGCACGGCCATCGCCGGCTACCGCGTCTATGTCGGCGAGGACGGCGACCTGCAGGAAATCACCAGTGCATTGATTCCCCAAGGCGGCAACCCGACCGGCTTCGCGGACGAGAGCTACACCGCGGCAGCCCAGGGTGCCGTTGCCGAGCGCCGCTACACGGTTATCGCCGAGGACGACCAAGGTGCGACCAGCATCGGCCACAGCCTGTTGCTGCCGGCACTGTCGGTGGAAGTAATCGAGCCCGAAGACGGCGACACCGCCATCAAGCGCGGTGTGATGAACGAAGTGCGCTTCCGCGTGCAGAACCGCGGCAGCGGCGACGTCTCCGGCGTGCAGCTGTTTGCCACTGTCAGCGACGGCGGGGCAGAGCGCGAGCACCAGTCCGCCAGCTTCTCTGTCGCCGCCGGCGGCCTGGTGGAAGTGCCGATCGTGATCGGTGGCTACGAGAAGCTGGATACCCTCAGCAATCTGCAGCTGCGCCTGGAGCAGTCGCCGCTGCCCGGCGAGGCGGTATTTATTCGCGCAGAAGACGAAGTGCTGGTGGGCGACGCCGCCCTGCGCCTCGGCCTGGAGACCGATACCGTCTACCGCGGCGGTCTGGGCAGGGTGCGTTTCACCATGGAGAACAGCTCCCTGGTGGAAACCGAAGTGCTGGTGGCGCGCAGCAACGGCGGCAACCCGTCGGACGAAGTGCGCATCCGCATCGAGGACGCCGACGGCAACCTGCTCTCCACCCAGCCGGTGCAGCAATTTACCGGCGATGTCATCACCGTCGCCAGCGGCGAGACGGTCGCGCGCCTGCAACCCGGCGAGACCTTCGTCTCCGACTGGATAGAGGTGCCGATTCCGCAGGCGGCGCCGGACCAGGTCACCGTGGCACTGGAAATCGATCATTTCCGCTACCACAGCGGCAAGCCGACACAGGTACTGATCGAGGGCAACGGCACCCGCATCCAGGCGTCGCTGCAGGAGACCGCCTACTACGGCGAGCTGACGGCGGTAACACCGGCGCAGATCTACAGCGCCGAGGAAAGGGTCACTATTAATGGCCGCGCCCTGGATCGCAGCAGCGCATCGCCCAGCGGCAATGTACCTCTGACCCTGGTGATGGAAGTGCGCGGCTTCGAGCGGCAGGTATTGGTGATTACCGATAGCGACGGCAGCTTCTCCTACGAATTCGACCCCCAGGGGCAGAGCGGCAACTGGCGTGTTTCCGTGATTCACCCGGACAGCCTCGGCCGGCCCAACCAGGGAGCGTTTGCGGTGCTCACATCTGACGTGAGCCCGCGGCAGGTGAATATCAATATTCCGCGCAATTACAACCAGGCGGTGCCCATCAGCGTGAAGGCCGGTCACGGCAGCGAACTCGGCAATGTGCGCCTGGTATCGGTGGCGGAGCCGGGAGCGGAGCAGTTGCAGATACCCGCGGGCCTGCACCTGGACCTGGGTTCGGTGATCGAACTGGCCCCGCAACAGAAGGGCGTGATCAACCTGACTCTGTCCGGCGACAACCTGGCTCCGGAAAACGGCTTCCTCTACTTCCAGGTGCTGGCGGACGTCAACGGCGTGGCACAGGTGCTGGAAGACATAGCGCTGGAATACCGCCTGTCCGAGAGTCGCCCGCTTATCAAGGCTGCGCCCGCGTTTATCGACAGCGGCGTCGCCCTCGGCGGCAATACCACCGAAACCTTCGCGCTGAAGAATTCCGGTTTCGATGTGCTGCGCAATGCCACCCTGACCCTGGTGGACAGCGAGCAGAACCCGGCCCCGACCTGGGTGCGCCTCGACGGCACGGCAAATCTCGGCGATATGGATATCGGCGCCAGCCGCGATATCAGCGTCACCTTCAGTCCGGATACCTCTGTAGAGCAGGGCAACTACGAATTCCACCTGCTGGTGGAGGGCGACGGTGGCCACCGCTTTACGGTGCAGATGTTCGTAGCGGTGGTGACGTCGGAAATCGGCGATGCCTTCTTCCATATCAGCGATATCTACACCGCCACCCTGGGTGAGGACAACCAGCTGATCCCGGGCCTGATCGGCGCCAAGATAGAACTGCAAAACGAACAGGTGCTGTCGGAGACCCGCACTATCAGCAGCGACGCCAACGGCGAGGCCCTGCTGAAAGACCTGCCCGCTGGCCGCTACGCCTATCGCGTGAGCGCCTTCGACCACGAGAGCGTCTCCGGCCGCCTGTGGGTCAAGCCCGGTGCAACGATTGCGGAAGAAGTCTTTCTGATGAACCAGATTGTCACCGTCGAGTGGCAGGTGAACGAAATCAACCTGGAAGACCGCTACGAGATCAAGCTGGAAGCCACCTTCGAAACCAATGTGCCGGTGGCGGTGGTTATGCTGGACCCGATCAGCGTCACCCTGCCGGATATGAAGAAGGGTGATGTGTTTACCGGCGAGCTGAGCCTCACCAACTACGGCCTGATCCGTGCGGATGAAGTACACGGTGCGCTGCCGTCCGGCAACGATGTGGTGTCCTTCGAGTTCCTGGCCGAGGTGCCGGAAACCCTGGAGGCGGGGGAAGTCATCTACATCCCCTATCGCATCACCGCCCTGCGCGACTTCAACCCCAACGAAGAGGGCGGAGCCAGCGGCGCCGGCTGCGGCAACCACAGCTTCCAGTACAACGTCGGTTACCAGAGCCAGTGTGCCAATGGGCAGACGGTGCCGGGTGGTACCTCCACCCACTGGAGCACGGCTTCCTCCGGATCCTGTGGTTCCTCCGGCGGTGGCGGTGGTGGCAGCGGTGGCTACTACTACGGCGGCCCCGGTGGCAGCGGCTCCAGCTACGGCGGCGAATATTCGCCGATCGGCGGCGATTCGGGCGGCCTTCAGTGCGAGCCGGACCCGAGTTGTGATGACTGTAACAAGGACGCCAATCCGCAATAAATTGCTCAGTACGTTCCTGTCCCTCAGAGAATGTCCCGGTGAGGAGTTTTCGCCGGGACCGAGGTAATCCAGGTTCGCGTGCGGAGCGAGGCAGCGACACAATTGATAACAGCAGGATGGGCCTCGCGAAGAGTGGCCACCATTAAAGATCAGGAAAACTAGAATGAAGTTCTATACCGGGGATCAGATGCGCCAGCAGTGCCAGGCTGGAGATAGCCGAGAAAAGTCGGCGGCCTCCAATCGCTGGAAAGCTGCGATCATTACAACTTTAACCCTGGCATTGTCCACGTTATCAATTGGCTCCCATTCAAAGCCTGGCATTTCCAGCGACGGTGCCCAGCCTCGCACCGCCACATCTGAGAATATGGAAGACCTGGAGGATATGCGGGTTAAGGTCCTCGGTGGCTACGTGCGTATGACCCGGCGCTGGACTAGTAACGGCTGGGAGTGGAACAGTCGTTGGAATCCTGTTCAGACCTACGCGGAATACAGTGGCAGGGATAAGGCGGGCTTGGGTGGTATCTCACTCGGTAAAGTAGACGCTTTCGATCTTTACGAGTCAGAAGAGAAGCTCGCTGCGAAAGAGCTTCTGGGCAAACAATACTTCCGCTCGCAGAGTGTCGGTGCGGTGGGGCGCTTTGGACGTTTCCAATCGGCGCAACAATCAGCCCCTATTGGAATCTCCTGCAAACAGCTCTATCAGTTCTACCTTTATCGCAATAATCTGGCGTATCGCCCGGAAACCTTCGAGGTTTCTGATGAAAGCCTTGGGTGCATTGATGAAACCAGCAGTTTATTCCACTCGCTGCTGAACAATACTATTACAAAAGAAGGTGATGACTATACTTGGCGGGATCGCAAGGGCAACGTCATTTTCTACCAAGGCGGTAAGATCGCTTACTACCACGACAGTAACGGCGTCCGTGTCTCCATGGACTACGAAGGTGGCCGTCTCAAACACATTCGCGACCATCTGGGTAACATCGTTATTACCTACCACTGGCAGTCATACCAGCATAATTTGGGCACGGCGGGGACTGAAACCGTTCATCGCCTGAAAAGACTCGAGGATTACACTGGCCGCGAGGTTGTCTACCACTACGGTGAGGACCAGAGCAATCCTTTGACATACCTGAAACTTGTGTCAGTCACAGATGTTCGCGGGCAAGAATGGCATTACAGTTACCAAAAACCGGGTGCCAACAAAAAGATTGTACCTTCCACGTTGCTGGATCCAAAGGGCCAGGTGACGACATTTTCCATTAACGCAGATGGGCATATTAATGGCTATGAGCGGGAAGATGGAAGCGGCGTAAGCTACAGCCAAAGCGTCAACGCAGATAAGGTCTACAAGGTCACCCATAGTGACAAGTCGGGCGTAGTTACCGAAAGCTGGTATAACGCCCTGAACATGCTAATCAAACGCCAAGTTGGCGGTCAGTTGCAGTTTGAAACCGCATACGAATTTGCAGACAACCGCACGGCCAAAGACGTTGCACGCCAGTATCAATCCAAAGGTGGCTATCAATCCCCGCTCCAATTTAAGCCTATTCGTATCCTCAGCAGTAAGACCACCGATGCCCGCGGCCTGGAAACCAAGCGCTTCTACGACACCTTCCGCAACGTCACCCGCGTCGAAAACCCGGACGGTACCTACACCACCACCGAGTGGAACACAAAGCTCACCCTGCCGCTCAAGGAGCGCGACGAGCGCGGTGTCATTACTGAGTACGAATACGACGAGCGCGGCAACCTGATCACCCTGACCGAGGCCGCCGGCACAGCGGACCAGCGCATCACACGCTACACCTATGACCAGTACGGGCAGCTGGAAACCCAGACCACCGGCGAGTCCACCGCCGGTAACACCGCGCTGGCCACCAGCCGCTGGGAGTACGACAGCTACGGCAACGTCACCAAGGTCACGGACGCGGAGGAGAAAGTCACCGAGTACCGGGACTACGACGTTAACGGCTACGCCCACACCATCGTCGACGGGCGCCTGAAAACCTGGACTCGCGACTACGATGCCGTCGGCAACCTGCTCGCGGACCTGAACCCCTACGGCCAGGGCTTCAAATACGAGTACGACGCCGCCGGCGACCTGGTCAAGGTTACCGATGCCAGCGGCAGCAGCCTGCATATCACCAACAACGCCTCCGGCCTGCCGCTGACGGTCACTGACGACAGCGGCAACCAACTGGCGCTGACCTACGACAAGGGCAACCGCCTGGCGACGATCACCGACGCCGAGGACGCCAGTATCGGCCTGGAGTACGACAGCCAGAACCGCTTGCGCGCAATCGTCGACGGCGAGCAGAACCGCACCGAGTACAGCTACCAGCAGAACCTGCTGTCGAAGGTCCAATATCCCACTTATGCCGAGGAGCTGGGCTACGACAAGCGCGACCGCATAGAGCAGAGCAAGCAGCAGGCCAACAACCTCGAATACCTGCGCGCCTACGGCTACGACCTGGGCGACAACCTGACCTCGGATACCGATGCGCTGGAAAACACCGAGCAATACGAATACGACCAGCTGAACCGGCTGGTGGCCATCGTCGATCCGGTCAATGGCGAGGCCAAGAAAACCGAATTCACCTACGATTCACGCGACAACCTGCTGCAGGTCAAGGACCCGGAGGGCCGCCTGACGGTCTACACCTACGACCGAAACGATCGCCTCAAGACCGAGACCAAGCACGACTATATCGGCACCGGCAAGCAGCGGGTCTACGACTACGATGCCAACGGCAACCTGGTTGCGGTGACCAATCCGCAGCAGGAGAAGCGCGTTTACGGCTATGACGACGCGGGCCGAATGAGCAGGCTGCAGGTCTACGCACACAGGGGCAATCCGCAGCCGGTCAAGGTGGTGGACTACCACTACAATGCCAAGGCCCAGTACACCGGTTACAAGCAGACGCCGGGTGCCGATACCGCCAATGCCACCGCGGATATAATTCACCATGGCGAGACCTACACCTACGACAGCCTGAACCGGCTGGAATCGGTCAAGGTGGACTATTACGGAGAGGGTGCCCAGGCCGCCGAGATTGCCTTCTCCAAATCCTACAGCTACAGCTACTACGGCAATGGGCTGAAGAAGACCTATACCAATCCGGAAGGCATTACCTACACCTATTACTACAACAAAAACAAACAGCTAGCCGCGGTGCATATTCCCGGCGAGGGGCAGCTGGCCTGGACCGACTTTCACTGGCTGGCGCCGCAGACGCTGCTGCTGCCCGGCGGCAACAGGATCACGCTGAGCTATGACGATTTCCTGCGGGTCAAGCAACGGGTGCTTGAAGACAGCGCCGGTAATGACAAGGCCCAAGCCGTCTACGAGTACGATCTTGAGAGCAATATCCGCAAGATTACTTCCGAGCACGGCGAATACGCGTTTGATTACGACGATCTGTATCGGCTAACTGCAGCAGACTACCCGCTGGACAACGCGGCCAATAACGAGCAGTTTGGTTACGACGGGGTTGGCAACCGCACAGACTATACGGTAGGCGAAGTTGAAGATGAGAACTTTAATCCGACCTCGTCAACGGAACTGCAGTACAACGACCAGAACCAACTGACGGCAGCTACCGGCGACGATCCGGCCAGCTTCCAGTACAGCGACAACGGTCATACCACGCAGAAGGTGCAGGCCGGCGTTACCTGGGACTATCGCTACAACCACGAGGAGCGCTTGGTCGCCGTTGACAAGAACGGCGCTACCGTCGGCGAGTATCGGTACAACCCCTACGGGCAGCGTATCCGCAAAGAAGCGGGACAGGTTACCCACTTCCTATATAACAAGGAGGGCATGGCGGCCGAGTACGATTCGTCCGGTAACCTGATCAAAGAGTATCACTTCAAGCTGGGTATGCCGTGGATGACCGAGCCGCTGTTCCAGCGAATCTCTACTGGCGAGATCTATTACTACCAGAATGATCACCTGGGTACGCCGCAGCGGATGCTAGATAAGTCCGGGGCTGTGGTTTGGGAGGCTCGGTATGAGGCTTTTGGTAAGGCCGAGATTCTGGTTGATACTGTTGGGAATAATTTGCGATTTCCAGGACAGTATGTTGATGAAGAGTCAGAGTTGAATCAGAATTTTTTGAGGTACTTTGATCCACAAAGCGGTAGATATATCTCCAGGGATCCTGCCGGGCTGATTGGAGGGTTGAATAATTACATTTATGTCTACGCGAACCCCGTCACATTGTTTGATCCATATGGTTTATGGGCTTGGGGTGACCCTTTACCTCAATGGATGGTTGATGGAGCGGCCGGATTTGGAGATACAATTTCTTTTGGGATCACGGACAAAGTGCGCGATTGGATGGGTACCAATGGTGCGGTCAATAAATGTTCTGATGCATATGGGAATGGGGAGTTAGCAGGGATAGCCTTTGGTTTTGCCGCTGGTGGAGCTGCTGGTTGGCGTGCTGCTGGCAAAAAGGCAGCTGGCAAGGAGTTTTCTCATTGGGTTCCAGCTCGAGCAAAAAAATGGCCAGGATTTAACAATTCCTTTGGCAAGTGGTTGCTAAAGGGTGGTAATAAATGGAATGGAAATTATGTGACTCCTGTTAGGCACTACCGACATGATCCATTCCGTTACCCGAGGGGGTGGAGGGATCTCGGTCCGAGATTTCCTAAACCACTGCAACAACTAGATCGAATACCAAATGTATATAAGGGTGCCGGAATCGGTGCTGGTGCGACGGCAGCTGGAGGTTCATGTGAGTGTAATTGAGAGTTTTTACTCGAAAATATCAAGGCTGATATACATTTTTTTTGGAAGCAAGAGGCTGTATGAATATGAGTTGGCGTGCTTGTCTGCTTGGAGAGGGTTTATGTCTGACGAGGCAAATGAAGTTTTAACTCGTCAGCTTGATAAGTTTGATTATGTTGCTAGACAGACAAGCGGGCTAAAGACAATATTCTATTGTGTTAGAGATCAAGAGTTTATTGATTGGGCAGAGGGTGATTTTTTCTTAAATCGAAACGGTGATCTCAAGGTTTTTGTTGGAATGCTGAATGGCGTAGTAGAAGATGTAAGAATTTCAGTGGGATTCTCTATTTATATTCACAGAGGGCGTTTGTTTTCAATCGAGTATAAGTCTGAGCCTGGGCTTTTTAAATCGGCAGAAAACTTCAGGGTTGCTGGTGCAAAGGTTCTGGTTGAACTTTAAGTGACCCAAGCCGCTTAATAAACAGCTGAAATGAGTTAAAGGCGACTGAGTTAAAGGGAATAGATCTATTTTAGACGCCCAATTAAACAAAGGCTTGGAGTAGCGCCTGAACAAGATCGAGAAAAGCTATGCCAAGGAAGGCCAGAATACTGCTAGCCAATATGCCCCATCATATAGTCCAGCGGGGCCACAACCGGGAGCCGGTGTTCCTGGCGGATGAGGACTATCAGTACTACCGCGACAATCTGTTCGAGTGGAAGGAAAAGCTGGACATAAGGCTCTACGCCTGGTGCCTGATGACCAACCACGTGCACCTGCTGGTGGAGCCGGGGGATAGGCCGGAAACTGTTTCCCTGTTGATGAAACGGCTCGCCGGACGCCAGGCAGCCTATGTGAACAAACTGGAGGGGCGCAGGGGCTCTCTGTGGGAGGGGCGCTTCAAGGCCAGTGTGGTGCAGGCGGAGTCCTATTTCCTGGCCTGCTGCCGCTATATCGAATTGAATCCGGTGCGCGCGGGCATGGTGCGTGGGCCGAGACAGTACAAATGGTCCAGCTACAGGGCGCGGATCGGAGTAGAGAAAGGGCTTGAACTGGATGGCCACGAGGAGCTGCGGCGCCTCGGGCGCAATGGCGAGCAGGGAGTTGCCGCCTACAAAGAATTTATAAAGGCCGGGGTGCCGGCAGATGAGCTGGCGTTTTTGAGTGAGGCCTGGTCGAGAAACCAGCTGACCGGCAACCGCCGGTTTGTGGATGAAATTGAACGGAGAGTTGGCCTGCGTATCGAGCACCGCCGGCCGGGGCGCCCCCGGGTGGGTGACGAATAGATGAGAGGCCTATGTTGGCGGTCATAGAACCGCTAATCGAGGTCATGAGCATAAACAGAATTTGAAATACAAGTAATTGTTGGGAATAGAAAACATGTTGCAGCGTTGGGGGATACTGGCGGCGTTTTGGATCTGCGCACTGTGCGCACCGGCCGCCGCAGATCAGGAGGAGGCGCTTTGCGCGGAGGTGCGCATCGAGATCCTGCAGGAGCTGACACTGGAGCGCCAGGGCTTCGAAGCCATCATGCGCATTACCAACAGCTTGGATACCTATTCCATCGAGGAGATCGCCATTTCGGTGAATTTCACCGACGCCGACGGCAATGCGGTCACCGCCACCTCCGATACCTCCGCCAGCGATGCGGCCTTCTTTATCCGCGTGGACGACACCCAGAACGTGAATTCCCTGGTCACCGGCGACGACGGCGCCGTCAGCGACGGTGTGATCAACGCCGGCAAGGTGGGCGAGTTCCGCTGGCTGATAGTCCCCACCGCCAATGCCGCCGGCCAGACCGACAACGGCGAGCTGTTTTTTGTCGGCGCCACCCTGTCCTATGCCTACGGCGGCAAGGAAGAGCTGGTGCAGGTGGCGCCGGACTCGATTGTGGTCAAGCCGCAGCCGCTGATGACCCTGGATTATTTCCTCACCCAGGAGGTGGTCGGCGACGATGCCTTTACCACCGAGATAGAGCCGCCGGAGCCCTACACCCTGGGTGTGCGTATCGACAACAGCGGCTACGGCGCCGCCAATAATCTCAAGATCGAATCCGCCCAGCCCAGGATCGTCGACAACGAACAGGGCCTGGCGATCGACTTCACCATTACCAAGAGTTTTGTGGAAAACCAGGCGGCGGAGCCGAGCCTGCTGATCAATTTCGGAGAGATAGCGCCGCAGAGTATGAAGGCGGGCCGCTGGGTGATGGAGTCCACCCTGTCCGGCAAGTTTACCGAGTTTTCTGCCAGCTTTACCCACGCCGACGAGCTGGGCGGTGAGCTGACCTCGCTGCTCGAGGCCACCAACGCGCACCTGCTGGTGGAGGATGTGCTGGTGGACCTGCCGGGGCGGGATGGGGTGCTCGATTTTCTTGCCTATGGTGCGGATGAAAGCTTCTACCTCTACGAGAGCGAAAACACCGGCGTCGACCTGGCCCTGTGCAAGAGCTGCGCCCAGGTGGCGGCACTGTCCTACAGCCTCGGCGGCGAGAGCGGCGGCACGCGCAGCCTGAGCGGCGGCACGCAGGAGGGCTTCGGCTATATCCAGGTAGCCGACCCCTACGCCGGCGCCAAGGTGCTGCACAAGGTGGTGCGCGGGGACGGCAAGACACTGAATGCAAACAATTTCTGGCTGTCGAAAAAGCGCGCCGACAACAAGGTGGATTTCGACTATTTCATCAATGTCTTCGACTACGACAGCAGCGCCGACTACACACTGTATTTTGTCGACTCCGCCGAGCTGCCGCAGCCGCCGGTGATCCAGGCGATTCTCGATCGCAACAGCCACGAGGGCGGCCAGATCGGTTTCCTGGTGCAGTCCTCGGACCCGAACGGCACAGTGCCGCAGCTGTCCTCCAGCAGCCTGCCCTCCGGCGCCACCTTTACTGACGGTGGCGATGGCACCGGTGTCTTCCGCTGGCAGCCGGCCATCGGCCAGGCGGGCAGCTATGCGGTGACCTTTACCGCTACCGACGGTGCCCTCTCGAGCCAGCGCTCGGTGAACCTTAACGTGAACCCTGCCGACGATACCGACGGCGACGGCCTCAGCGATGCCTGGGAAATGGAGCACTTCGGCAACCTGGACCGGGATGGCAGCGGCGACTACGACGAGGACGGCCGCAGCGATGCCCAGGAAGAGGAAGTGGACAGCGACCCGACGGTGCCGGAAGTGGCACCGGGCGCGCCGCAGATTGCCAGCCCGGTGTTCGACGCCGAGATACTCGACGGCGCCGCCGAACTGCTGCCGACGGTGGAAGTGACCAACGGCGAGCACGGCCCGGAGCTGACCGTCTCCTACCAGTTCGAGATCTATGCGGACCAGGCCATGGTGACCCGGGTGGCAGAAGCCAGCGTGGCCGAGGGCAGCGGCAGCACCCGCTGGGCGGTGGCCGCCGGCGATCTGCTGCCGGGGCAGGCGTTCGCCGACAACAAACTCTACTACTGGCGCGCCCGCGCCATCACCGTTGTGGAAGAGAATAGCGGCGAAGTGCCGGTGGCCTCCAACTGGGAGTCCAGCCGCTTCTTTATCAACAGCGCCAACGACGCGCCCTCGGCGCCGGCCATCAACGCGCCGCAGGTCAATGCGCTGGTGGCGAACACCCGCCCGCAACTGATCGTGGCCCACGCCTTCGACGCGGACCGGGATACGCTTTCCTACGGTTTCGACCTGTTCCACGAATCGGACCTGGATACGCCGATCGCGTCGGTGAACGGCCTGCTGCCCGGCGGCAACTTCCAGACCCAGTGGCAGGTGCCCAACCCGCTCGCCGAGGACAACGCCTATGTGTGGAAGGCCTGGGTGCAGGACGAGCACGGCGCGCGCACCGAGAGCGAGATAGGCAGCTTCCTGGTCAGCACTCTAAACAACGCGCCCACGGATCCGTCGATCGTATCTCCCAGCGGCGGCCTGTTCAGCTGGCTGCCTAATAACGGTGTGGAACTGCGGGTGGGCAATGCCAGTGACCCGGAGCAGCAACCGCTCACTTACACCTTCGAGCTGGATACTGTGGCCAGTTTCGACAGCGGTGCCGCGATCTCCTCCGGCCCGGTGACCGAGGGGCAGGGCGAGACCGCCTGGATTGCCGAGGGGCTGCAGGAGGACGTGACCTATTACTGGCGCGCCAAGGCCAGTGACGGCGAGGTGCAGAGCAACTGGGTGAGCGCCAGCTTCCAGGTGGATACCGACAACGCCGCACCGCCGGTGCCCAGTCTGCAGAACCCCGGCGACGGCGCCGTGGTGGAAAACCTGCGCCCGCTGTTTGAAGTGAACCCGGTTGCGGACCCGGATGGCGATGCGGTGCAGTACCGCTTCGAGGTCTACTCGGATGCGGCGCTGACCCTACTGGTGGCGAGCCAGCTACAAGCAGGCACCCAGTGGACCCCCGGCTTCGACTTCAACGACAACAGCCACTACTACTGGCGCGCCCGCGCTGAGGATGCCAAGGGCACGCCCGGCGACTGGAGCCCGGTAAACCAGTTCGCCATCAACGAGAACGGCGTAAATGACCCGCCGCAGATAGCCCTGGTGCTGCCGGACAGCGCGGTGACCGTCAGCGAACCGACACTGCTGATCCAGTGGCAGGACAGCGACCCGGACAGCAATGCCAGCGTCTCCCTCTATTACCTCTACGAGGGCAGCGGCCGCACGCTGATCGCCGGCGATATCGCCGAGGACGAGGACGGAGAGAGTGACCAGTACCTGTGGGATGTGTCCGGCCTGCTGCCGGGCAACTACAGCCTGGAGGCGGAGATCAGCGATGGCGAGACCACGGTGACCGCCAGCGGCTGCTGCACCGTCACGGTGCCGTCGCAGACCAAGCGCATCACCGCCACGCCATTGACGGCGCTGGAAACGGACGAGGCGGGCACCGCAATTGCCGCGCTGGAGGTGAGCCTGGACCAGCCGCTGCAATCCGGCACCACGCTGACCCTGAATCTGTCGCTTTCCGACGGGAGCGAGGCGGAAATTCTCGGCGACAATTACCTGCAGTTCTCTGCGGACAACTGGGATATTCCCCAGGCGATCCAGCTGCGCGGCCTGGATGACTGCGCCGTGGACGGCGACAGCCCCTTCAGCCTGGTGTTCCAGCCGGCGCAGAGCGACGACCCGGCCTACAGCGGCTACCTGCTCGACAGCATCGGGTTCGTGAACCGGGACAGCGAGAGCGCCGGCCAGACACTGTTTATCTGCGACTACGCACTGGTGCAGCAGCTGCCGGTGAGCGGCACGGATGATGTGGAATCCCACTACCGCGCGCAGCTGGACAATCAGGGCGCCGGGCTGGTGGATGCCAGTGCGAGCCTGACCCTGCTGCCGTCCCCGGACCTGAATCATTCGGCGGCCATCGTCGGCGGCAACAGCCTGACCTTCAGCGATATCTCCGCCGGCGGCAGTGCGCAGAGTAACGAGGTGGTGGTCATCCGCCACCCGGCCGCACAGCCGCTCGACTTTGCCAAGTTCTCCTGGGACATAGAGCCGGGGGAATCCCAGACCAATGTAGAGGGCAACAACAGCAACAACACCCTGCAGGGTACCGCCGGTGCCGACACCATCGACGGCAAGGCCGGCAACGATACGATTTACGCCGGCGACGGCGACGACACCATTATCGGCGGCCCCGGTGCCGACAAGCTCTACGGCGAGGGCGGCAACGATAGCTTTATCGTCGAGGGCAACGACGGCTACGCCGACCGCTTCGAGGGCGGTGACGGCTTCGACCAGGTACTCGGCGGCAGCGGTGACGATGCGATTCGCATCAGCGTGTTCAGCGGCAACGCTACCGTCGAGCGCATCGACGGCGCCGGCGGCTACAACGCGATCTACGGCACCGGCGCCAACAATACGCTGGATTTCTCCAACACCGAGCTGCTGAATATTGCCTTTATCGATGGCCTGGCCGGCAACGATGCCATTTACGGCAGTTCCGCCAGTGACAGGATTATCGGCGGCAGTGGCAGCGACAAGCTCTACGGCAACGCCGGCGACGATATTTTCCATATCGAGGGCAACGACATCGGTGCCGACCGAGTGGAGGGTGGCACCGGCTTCGACCAGGTGATCGGCGGCGACGGTGACGACTGGTTCCGCTTCAGTGTGTTCAGCGGCAATGCGCGGGTGGAGGCCATCGACGGCGGTGCGGGCACTAACCTGGTGGTGGGTACCTCGGCCAACAATACGCTAGATTTCCGCGGTATCAGCCTGCTGAATATCGCGCGCCTGGATGCTGGCGCCGGCAACGATACCCTCTACGGTTCCAGCGCGGCAGATGTCATCGTCGGCGGTATCGGCAGCGACAAACTCTACGGCGAGGGCGGCGACGATCGCTTCCTGCTCACCGCCGGCGATACCGGCTTCGACCGCTACGACGGCGGTGACGGAGAGGACTGGATTGTCGGCACGCCAAGCGACGACGAATTCCGCTTCAGTGTCTTCTCCGGCAGCGCTACCGTTGAGGTGATCGACGGCGATGGCGGCAACAATCGCATACTGGGCAGTAGCGCCAACAACACCCTGGACTTCAGCAATACCCAGCTGGTTTCCATCGACCTGATCGACGCCGGTGCCGGCAACGACACCGTTTTTGGCACAGCGGCGGCGGATGTGATTGAGGGCGGCCTGGGCTCCGACAAGCTCTACGGCAATGGCGGAGCCGATACCTTCGGCCTCACCGCCGGCGATACCGGTTTCGATCACTACCGCGGCGGCGACGGCAGCGATCGCATACTGGGTACCGATGGCGACGACGAGATTCGCCTGAGCGTTTTCAGCGGCGACGCGCGAGTGGAAATCATCGACGGCGGTGCCGGCAACAACCGCGTCCTCGGTTCCAGCGCCAACAACACCTTCGACTTCGGCGAAACCCAGCTGCTGAATATTGCCGAGATAGACACCGGCGCCGGCAACGACAGCGTCTATGGCAGCCAGCAGGCGGACCGCATCCTCGGTGGCAGTGGCTCCGATTACCTGTACGGCAATGGCGGCGACGATACCTTTGTACTGGCAGCGGGCGATACCGGCGCGGACCGCTTCGACGGTGGCGATGGCTTCGACACCCTGCTGGGCAGCGACGCGGACGACAATATCCTGCTGTCGGTATTCAGCGGTGCGGCGACCGTGGAGCGCATCGACGGCGGCGCCGGCGCCAATACCCTGAGCGGCACCAGCGCCAATAATACCCTGGACTTCCGCAATACCGAACTGGTCAATATCGCCCTGATCGACGGCGCCGCGGGCAACGATACCATCTACGGCACCCAGGGCGCCGATGTGATCGAGGGCGGCATGGGCAGCGATACCGTCTACGGCGAGGCCGGCGATGATATCTTCCGGCTGACCGCCGGTGATACCGGTTCCGACTCCTACCGCGGCGGCGAGGGCCGGGATACGCTGCAGGGGACGGCCGGCGACGACCTCTTCCGCTTCAGTGTCTTCGCCGGCGAGGCCTCGGTGGAGGTGATCGATGGTCAGGGGGGCAACGACAAGATTGTCGGCACCAACGCCAACAATACGCTGGACTTCTCCGCCACCGAACTGGTCGGTATTGCTTCCATCGATGGTGGCAGCGGCAACGACACCATCTACGGCTCGCCGCTGGCGGACACCATTATCGGTGGTCCTGGCAGCGATTACCTGGTGGGGGGCGACGGCGATGACAGCTTCCTGTTCACCGCCGGCGATAGCGGTGCGGACAAGTACAGCGGCGGCAGTGGTTCCGACCGGCTGCTGGGCAGTGTCGAAGACGACGATATGATCTTCAGTGTATTCAGCGGCGCCAGCACCGTTGAGCTGATCGACGGCAGGGAGGGCCAGAATCGCCTGCTCGGCACCAGCGCCAACAATACGCTGGATTTCAGCGGCACCCAATTGGTGAACATTGCCTCGATTCTCGGCGCAGCCGGTAACGATACGATTTACGGTTCCGATGCGGGCGATGTGATCGAGGGTGGCGACGGCAGCGACAAGGTCTACGGTGGTGCCGGCGACGATCTCTTCGTGCACACGCCCGGGGACAGCGGCTACGATCGCTACCAGGGCGACGGCGGCAGCGACACATTGGCGGGTAGCGACGGCGACGATGAGTTCCGTCTCAGCGTCTTCTCCGGCGATGCCACCGTTGAGGTTATCGACGGCAAGGCGGGCAATAACCGCATTGTCGGCAGCACCGCCAACAATACGCTGGATTTCCGCAACACGATGCTGGTGGATATCGCCATGATCGATGGCGGCGCGGGTAACGATACCCTTTACGGCTCCCAGGCCGGCGATGTAATCGAGGGTGGCATCGGCAGCGACAACCTCTACGGCGAGGGCGGCGACGACCTCTTCCTGCTCACCGCCGGCGACACCGGTTACGACCGCTACTCCGGCGGCGCGGGCGCGGACGAGCTGCGCGGTACCGCCGGCAATGACCTGATTCGACTGGCGTCCTATTCCGGGGCCAATACCGTCGAACTGATCAACGGCAATGGCGGCGTCGACAGTATCCAGGGGACGACCGGTAACAATACGCTGGATTTCTCGACTACAGTCCTGACGGCGATAGCGGAAATCCGTGGCGAGAAGGGCAATGATACGATCCAGGGTTCAATGGGCGCCGATACGATTCGCGGCGGCGAGGGCAACGACACACTGCAGGGCAATGGCGGCGCGGATATCTATCTCTTCGCCCGCGGCGACGGTGTGGATACCGTGACCGACAGTGGTTCCAGTGCCGATGACCGGTTGCTGTTCGAGGGCGCGGTGGCACCGGAAGATATCTGGCTGGTGAAAAATGGCAGCCACTTGGATATCTACCTGCTGGCAGGGCCGGAGAAAGTGCAGATCCGCAACTGGCAGTCGGCCGAGAGCGCTATCGAGGTGATCGCGACGGAATCCGGAGCCGAGTTGCCGCTCGCCAATATCGATGACTTGGCCGAACTGATGACGTCCATCGGCACACCACAGGGCGGTGTCATCAGCCTGACCGGCGAACAGCAGGCACAGGTGAATGAGGCCAGAGTGAGCGCGTGGCAGTAAACGTTAAGCGAACCCTCTGGGGTCTGTGCAAATTTGCGCTGCTCGCCATCCTGGTGGTCAGCGCCGTGGCCTATTACCAGCAGCGGGATATTCCCCGGGACATGGCGCCGGCACTGGCCGGCCGGTCGCTGCAGGGCGACGTGCTGGATCTGCAGCAGTTGGCAAAACAGGGTCCGGTGCTGGTTTATTTCTGGGCCACCTGGTGCGGCTACTGCCGCGCGGTATCGCCGGCGATTTCCGATCTCGCGCGGGACCACCAGGTGATTGCGGTCGCCCTGCAATCCGGCAGCGATGCGGAGCTGGCCGACTACCTGTCCAGCCACTCGCTGCAATTCCCCACCATCAGCGATCCCAGCGGTTTCCTCAGCCGCGCCTGGGGTGTGCGCGTGACGCCGAGCATCGTCATCGTCGACAGCGACGGCCGGGTGGCATGGGTCACGTCCGGCGCCACCTCCAAATGGGGATTGCGACTCAGGCTTGCGCTGACGGATTAGTTTCCCGCGTTTCCCGACAAGCGACTCCTCGCGGGGCTGATATGTCATGTCGATTCGCGCAATCGGTAATTTCCCCTGACGGCTTTATTCCGTACAAAGAACCTTCCATCGAATTGAGGGGTTTCTGTGTCTGTTCTCGATAGCTTCCGTTACAAAGACCTGGACGCCCTGCGGGTGGGCCGTTTTGACCTTGGGGTCAATACCTCGTTTATCGTCTACCGGTTTAAGGACACCCTGATTGATACCGGGCCCAGCAACCAGTGGAAATACGTGCGCCCGTTTGTAGAAAGCCAGCCATTCAGCCAATTGCTGCTGACCCACCACCACGAGGACCACAGCGGCAATGCCGGCGCCATCCAGGCGCTCACCGGGGTGCGGCCACTGGCACCGGAGATTACGGTCGAAATCCTGCGGCGCGGTTTCAGGATTCCGCCGATCCAGAAAATCATCTGGGGATCCGCCGGCAGGGCGGACGCGGCTCCGCTGCCGGACAAGCTGGAAATTGGCGGTGAGGCAGTGATGCCTATCTTTGCGCCCGGCCATGCCAAGGATATGACCTGCTACCTGTTGCCCGAGCGCGGCTGGCTGTTCAGCGCCGACCTGTATATCGCCAACTACCTGAAGCTGCTGCGCAGCGACGAGCAGATTCCGACGCTGCTCGACAGTATCCGCAAAGTGCTGGGCCATGAGTTCGATGTGATCCTGTGTCCGCACCGGGGCGTGGTGGAAAACGGCCGGGAGAAGCTCGAGGAAAAATATCGCTACCTGCTCGACCTGGCGGGGAGGGCGCAGGCGCTGGCAGAATCCGGTATGAACACTATTGAAATAACACATCAGTTATTGGGCAAGGAAAACCTGATGAGTGTGCTCAGCCGCTACAACTTCAGTAAAAGAAATCTGGTTGCGTCCTGCCTGCAAGTGGATCCCTCGCTGCACAGTGACTTGCGGTAGTTCCGTTGCAGAGTACTGCAAATGCAACAAGCGCGCCCGCTCCGGATGGTCCGGGCCGGGCGCGAGGGATTGAGAGCCTTACCGCTCCTGCGCCCCATTAGAGACGGGGAAGGTAAACCGAGGCCGGCAACAGAATCCGGTAGGGAATCTGGACCTGGAAATCGGTATTTTCAGGTCTTTGGTACAGCAGCGAATTTTCAGTATCTACAACCAGGCTGACCCTGTGGCCCGCGGGCAGGTCGTAGCTGGTGGTAAAGAATTCCACGGCCACTCTCTGTGGCACGCCAACTTCCGCCTCGTGCAGGGTCAGCGGCACATGGGAGATAAGTTTGCCCAGGCCGAGTGCATCGGTGTCGTACAGGTGAAACTGCAATTGCACTTCCGGTGCGCTCGGCACTATCCAGATATCCAATTGCGGGTTGCCGCGAATCTGCAACGGCTGCGGATAGGCGGCGGTGTGGTACTTGATTCCGTTCTGTCCCCCGATCAGTGCGACGGGCGCAACGACCGGAACTCCCAATCCCTCCAGCAGCGCCGAGACCAGTGGGATACCGGTGCCGGCCGCGGTATCTGTGCCGCCACTGAAGGTATTGTTGCGTGGAAGACCCAGGTAGGGGGTTTCTGACAGGGCACCGGCGTGGAACTGTGTCAGGCGTGGATGCAGGAAGTAGCGATCGCCGCTGTCGGTCACCGGCCAGTTATTGTGGAGTTCTCGTTCGGTTGCGAGGCGCGTGGTGATATCCACCGAGGGTTCGCTGTCCACACCATTGTCCTCACCTTTCAGGTAGTGGTCGAACCAGCGCAGGTTGTTGTGCCATATATGCCGGTAAAGCGCGGAGTCGAGGGATTCAGTGGCTCCATGGGTGCCCGGGTTGAGCAGCAGCTTTTTCGGAGTCTCCAGGGCCTCGAAGAGATCCAGGATGCGGTTGGGCTTGAACAGGTAGTCACCATACTGGTGAGAGACAAGAATCGGAATGTCGCGCTGGTTCAACTCCTGGATCCTGTAGATCGCCGAGCGGGAGGCGGAAAAGGCCCGCACCTGGTCCAGGTTTTTTCTCTCGGTGATGTTTTCCCACAGCTGATCCACCTCCGGGATTGTCCTCTCCGCAGAAAGCAGCAGGTTTCCCCAGAAAAAATTGACGGTTTCGTTGGGGTAGAGTTCGAATTCCAGGTCCGCCCAGGCCGACATCGCCGCCACAGCGTCAACCCTATCGTCGGCAACGGCCCCGAGTAATGAAATTCCGCCACCGTAAGAAATTCCACCCAGACCGATTTTCCCGACGGCGTAGTTGCTTTCCAGCCAATCGATCAGGGCGCTGATATCGCCGAGCGTATCGGGCCCGGCTACGTCGGCCAGTCCGCCGGAATTGGAAAATCCACGGTTGGAATAACTCAGCACCAGGTAGCCGTTTTCCGAGAGCATATCGGCAGCCAGGTCATACATGCTTTTGTCCTGCCCCCAGCCGCCGGGCAGCAGTACCGTCGGATAACCACCCAGGGGAGCCGGGCCGTCTGGGATAAATAGGCTGGCATCGATAATGGTCCCGTCGTGAGAGGGAATAAGCTGGTCGGTGATATCGGCGGCGCCTGCTTCGGGGGGGATTGTGTTGAACTGGTAAATATCAAAAGGGTTGATGATGGTTTCAGGATTGGCGTCCGCTGTGGCTGAAGCCTGCAGGCCCAATAGGGCGGTTATTATCAGTGGGATATTGAGTAAAATTTTCATGACGATTCCTTTACAAAAATTTGTTTGATTTGCGCCAATTCGGCAGTTGTTAAAAGCAGTTGAGAAGCTAGCAAAAATTAATTTGCCAGAGAAAATTTCCATTATTGTTTTGCGCGTGGATATTAGTAGAGGATTTCCGGGATGGGATGAATCATTTGGTAGGGGGCTGTTGACGTGGTTGGCTATTTTTGTATTGCGAGTGTCAATTGGCGACCCAGAGCAGGAATCGATTTGGGAGGGGAGTTCTGGTGGAGGGAACTCAGTGGAATTTACGGAAATTTTCCGATGGGCTAAATCTGGAGCTGGTAAAAATATATTGGTTTATGTGTCGATACCGGGCCGGCGCCATGCGGTTGGAGGTGGATGCTTTTCCTGCGCTGCGTCTGCATCTGGCTCCGTACTGTACTTTCTTTTACCCAATGGCGACGGGATAATCTGCCAGCGTCTCCAGCTGCAGCTTGCCGGCCACGGCCGCCCGGAACAGCTCTGAGTACTGACTCTGGTTAAAGGTGATGGGGTTGGTGGCCGCAGAAGCGTCGGCAAAGGCCATTTCTCCGACCCGATCAGACTGCTCTGCGCCTATTCCTATTTCTCCCAGGTTGTCGGGAATGGACAGTTGCCGGCGTATTTCCAGAATCCAGCTGAGAAAACTGTCGAAGGTCGCCTCTTGCAATTGCAGGTAGTGGCACAGGCGGGTGATGGGCACTTCAATCTGGCGGCGATTCGCCGTCAGTACATAGGGCATCAGAATGGCGTTCAACAGTCCGTGGTGCTTATCGTAGAGGGCGCCCAGGGGGTGGGCCAGGGCGTGCATGGCGCCCAGCCCGCGCTGGAAAGCGGTGGCGCCCATGGTCGAGGCCACCAGCATCTGCGTTCTGGCCTCGAGGTCCTGGCCATTCTGTACGACGCGCGGCAAATACTCCCGGATCATACGGATGGCTTCACAGGCGATGCCCTCGGCCATCGGGTGGAAAGTCGGGGCGCAAAAGGCTTCCAGCGAGTGGGAGAGCGCATCCATGCCCGTTGCTGCGGTGATGTTTGCGGGCAGGCCAACTGTCAGCTGGGGATCGAGGATAACCAGCGCCGGCAACATTTTCGGGTGGAAGATAATGCGTTTGACCTGGCGCTCTTCGTCGGTAATGACGGAGGCGCGGCCCACTTCGGATCCGGTGCCGGCGGTGGTCGGCACCGCGATCACCGGCGCCATGCCCTGTTCGTCCACCCGCTGCCAGTTATCGCCCAGATCCTCGAAATTCCACAGGGGCCGGGTCTGCCCCGCCATCAGGGCGATGGCCTTGCCGGCGTCCAGGGCGGAACCGCCGCCGAAGGCGACAACGCCGTCGTGTTTGCCTGCCCTGTAGCACTCGACTCCATCCGTGACATTGGTGCCGGTGGGATTGCCCTTGATCGAGGAGAACAGGCCGCAGCGCAGACCCTGCTGCCGGCAGTGTTCGGTGGTTTCCGACACCATCGGCAGGGCGGCGAGGCCGGGGTCGGTGACCAGCAGTGGGGCCCGGATGCCCAGTTCCCGGCAGGCCGCGGGCAGTTCCCGCACCCGTCCCGCGCCGACACGGATGCTGGTGGGGTAGTTCCAGTTGGCCTGCAAAGTGTTCTGGTCCATGGTGCTATGCCTTGATTATGGCCTGATATGAAAGGATTTGGGGCGGGTCAGTTGGCCGTAGCCCAGTGACGACAGGCTGCAGCCGCGGCCGGAGTTTTTCACCCCTGTCCAGGCCAGGCCTGGCTCGAGGTAGTCGCAGCGGTTGACGAAGAAGGTGCCGGTTTCCAGCTGCTGGCCGATGGCCTCTGCCGCATTGAGGTCGCGGCTGAAAACCGCGGCGGACAGGCCGAATTCCGAGTCGTTCATCAGTTGAATGGCCTGCCGATCGTCGTCCACCGGCATGATGCCGGCCAGGGGCGCGAAACTCTCCTCGCGCATGACGAGCATCTTGTGGTTCACATTGACCAGCAACTGCGGCGCCATGTAGGGGCTGCCGGGTTTTTCCAGCGGGAAGAGGGCCGGATCAACCAGGGGTTCTGCGCCCGCGGCCAGGGCCTCTGCAATCTGCGCGCGCACTAAGTCGGCGGCCCCGGCACTGACCATGGGCCCCAGGGTGGTTTCGGGATCGTCCGGGCGCCCCAGGCGGTAGTGCTTCACCAGGTTGACGGCCCTGTCGATAAAAGCCGGGTAGAGATCCCTGTGCACATAGATGCGCTCGATGCTGCAGCAGGATTGACCCGAGTTGAACATGGCGCCGTCGATCACGGTTTCCACCGCGCGGCCCAGGTCGGCATCCGCGCGGATATAGGCCGGATCCTTGCCGCCCAGTTCCAGGCCCAGCCCGGTAAAGCGGCCGGCCAGCGCCTGTTCCACCTTTCTGCCGGTGGCCACCGAACCGGTGAAGGCCACATGGTCGATCTGCGCCTGCTGGGCCAGCCACTGGGCGTTATCGCTGCTCAGGTGCAGGAACTGGAACAGGCCGTCCGGCAGCCCGGCTTCGCGAAATGATTCCACCAGCTGTTCGGCGCACAGTGGTGTTTGCGGGGCGTGTTTGAGCAGTACGCCATTGCCGGCCATCAGTGCCGGCACGACGGTATTGATGGCGGTCAGGTAGGGGTAATTCCAGGGCGCAATGACATAGACCAGCCCCAGGGGCTCGCGTTTGATATAGCAGCGGATTTCGTCTTTTTCAGGCAGGCGGATATCGGCAAGGGCCTGTTCCGCAATCTCGATCATATAGCGGGCTCTGTCGGCTGTGCCATTCACTTCGCCCCTGGCGTAGCGAATGGGGCGCCCCATCATCCAGCAGAGTTGCTCGGCGATTTCGTCGCTGCGGGCGAGAAAGCACTCCAGCATGGCGCTACAGATGGCGGCTCTGTGCGCTATGCCTGTCTGGCGCCACTGTTTCTGGGCGCGAGCAGCGGAAGTGATGGCCTGTTGAATCTGCGCCCTGTCGGCCAGTGGCCTTTCCACATAGAGAGATCCATCGATCGGGGAATAGGTAAGCTGTGTATTTTGCATTGGGGCCTGGCTCGCCGCGTTATCGATCGAGAATAGCCTATCCGGGTGATGGGAGCAGCGCAAAGCCGTGCGCATACGGTGACGAAGGGGGCGCCACTTTTTTGCTTGTGGCTCTATCTGGCGTGGCGGCCGCCGGCAATGGCGCGGCGGGAAAGTTGCGGAGTCGGGCCGACCGCATCCGTGTCGGCCCCAGGGGCTGGATTTAATCAGGGACTGATAAATATTTCCCGCCGGTACAGCCAGCGCAAAACCAGCCACTGCAGAAGCAGTACGCCGCAGGCGATAACCAGGGTGCCGGCCGCATCCGGAAGCGCCGCGGCTATTCCACCGAACAGGCTGTTACTGCTGTACTGCCAGTTCACCAGGCTGGTGCCCAGGTAAACCAGAATCGCATTGCAGCCGATAACGGCGAAGAAGTAATTGAAATACCGCCACTGCCACCTATCCACGAGCAGATAGAAGAGGGCCAGCAGCAGCAGGCTGCAGGCGCTGGTGATCAGGACGAAGGAACCGGTCCACAGCTCTTTGTTGATCGGGTAGACCCGGTGCCACAGCAACCCGACGAGCAGGCAGGCGAGGCCGCCGGCGGCGAGCCCCACCAGTATGTTTGTGTGCTGCCCGGCTTTCTGCCGCAGCCAGCGCCCGGCGAAGACGCCCACCAGGGCGTTGACGATAGAGGGCAGGGTGGAGAGCAGGCCTTCGGGATCGTAGGGGCGATTCAGGTAGGTAATACCCGGCAGGCAGCACTGGTCCAGCCAGCTATTGACGGAGTCCGCCGGCGTCAGAGGGCCGAAACCGACCTGCAGCAGCCAGTAGCCGAGCAGTATCGCGGCGGCGATGGCGTACTGGGCCCGCGGGCCAAAGTGCCAGACGATCATCGCGGCAAAAAACCAGGCGAAGCCGATGCGGGCGAGGACGCTGGCGTAGCGGATCTCGGACAGGTCGGCGGGAATACCGCTGCCCCAGCCGTGGTTGTAGACAATTCCCAGGCCGATCAGTATCAGCAGACGCTTGATCGCTTTCCTGTAGACCGGCCACCGGTTTTCCAATGGCAGGCCCTGCAGGGACTTGTTGGCGATGCCCAGGGTGACTCCGGAGAGAAAAATAAACAGGGGGAAAATCAGGTCGTAGAAGCGGAAGCCATGCCACTGCGAGTGTTGCATCTGTTCGTGGCCGAAGGCGAAGAGGGACCAGCCAGTGAGTGCCAGCAGGGGCGCGAACAGGGCCTCGCCACCGATGATCCAGAACATATCGAAGCCGCGCAGTGCGTCTACCGAAGCCAGGCGTTGTTTCTTGTTCGTCATGGGTACTTCTTCTTTAACTCTGTGTAGAAACGGCGGGGCGGCCATCCGCCATTGGCCGCGATCAGTTTATCCGGACAGATTGATCGCGGCCATGGGCCGATTTTTGCTCCTGCAAAATCGGCATTTTCGCCATCCATGGCGGTCGCCGCTTCTACAGGGGCATTATTTACAGGCCGCAGGGGGATTCCAGTTTCGGGTTCCAGTCCGGCACAGTGTCCGCGAAGGTGACCTGTTGTGCGCGCAGGTCGGCGACTGCCCGGGCGACTTCAGCGGTGCTCAGGATCTGGTTGGCACTGTGGAAAACCCAGTCCACGTCCTGCTGGTAAACGCGCTGTTGATCGGATTCTATCAGGCCTTCCTGGGTGAACCAGAGATTGAAGTTGATGGACATGGGCTCTTCCGGGAAGACGTGTTCGCTGTGACGGGCGAATTCTTCACCGTCGATAAAATAGCGGATCTCGTTGTCGGCGGCGTGCAGGACCAGCGTGTGCCAGCCGGCAAAGCTGCCCTGTTTCACCGTATATTCGTTGTCTTTTTCGAAGGGGTCCAGTTTGAAGGTTTCCCAGCTGGTGGCAAAGAGGGCATTGTCCTGCTCGCCCCAACCGCCATTGGCCAGGTACTCGAAATCCATTTCACTGTAGTCTGGGTCCATGGATGCCTTCAGCGGGCTGATGGCGTAGAAGGTTTCGATAATCTGGTCGCCATCCGGGCCCTGGGTAGGTTCGTCGCGGAAGAAAACCCGCGCGGCATAGGTGCCCTGCAGATACTTGCGCTGGTGGCAGAACTGGGTGTGCTGGGTGTTTTCACCGCTGCCGTCGGTGGAGGAGGTGAGGCGCAACAGGGTGTTGCCGATTTGCGTACTGTCTTCCAGGAAGGAGATACCGTCGGCCGACCAGCGCGCGCCGCTGACGCCCGGGTGCCCGGTCTCGGTGCGCACGCGCCATGCGTTTTTCTGCATCTCGGCCAGATTTGCATAGGAAAAATCATCGAACAGTATTGCTGGGCTTTCTTTATCCTCGGCTTGCTGCTCTGCAGCGATTTCCCGTGTGGCTTCGCTGCAGCCGCTCAACTGCAGGCAGAGTAACGGCGCAGTAGCCAGGGCAATCAGTTTCTTATACATGGCCATATTTCCTTTAACGATCACAACAAAAAAAGCCCCGGAAAACCGGGGCAAATATAGGAGCATTACCTATAGATCAACAACGAGAGAGAACTTCCTGTGAAAACAACTTCCGTAACCTTTGCACTGTGTCTGTAGGAGCAGCCGGTGGCCGCGATTAGCATCCGAGGATACTGCGAAACCTATCGCGGCCACCGGCCGCTCCTACAGGGGCAATTTCCCTGCCTCAATCAACGGTGCAGACAAACTCCCAGCTGCCGTCGCTGCTGCTGGGTTCCGAGTTGGTCCACCACTTGGCCTGCCAGACGCTGCCGTTGTGGACTATCCGGTCGTTGCCATTGGCGTGGTCGCCGGCGGGCCAGTCCGGGTAGGTCGGGTAGTCGCCGGGGTTGACGCCCGCGCTGGAGCAGCTGGTACCGCCACCGCCGCCAGTGCCACCGTCGGACAGGTCTGCCAGCGGTAGCTCCGGGTGTTCGAAGGCCAATGCGTAAGTAGTGCCGTTGATGGTGGCGGTGTAGGCCTGCGGGCCCGAGACCGGCAGGTAGTAATTGAGGGTGAGATCCCAGCTGGCACCGTCGGCCAGGTTCTGCCAGCCCGGCAGGGTAAAGCGCACACGGTGGAACTCGTGATCCGCACCGCCCACATTACCGCCGCCGGCATTGGCGCCGCTCTCGATCACTTCCAGCCCGGCACCACTCTGGTCGGTGATGGTGTCGGATGTGGAGGTCGGCATATCGAACTCGAATACGGTGCCGCCGGGAATGGTGCTGCCGGTATTGTTGGTGATATACAGCTTGGGGTTGAGCGGGTAGTTCTGGTCGCCCAGCTTGAAGCCGTCCACCAGCATCTGGATATCCACCGCTTCCGTCGGCAGCGGACGGTCGCTGCGCAGTTCGCGATAGGGCGTTGAGGTCTTGAACTTGTCGTAGGCGAGACTGGTCAGGGTGGAGCCCATAAAGTACTCGCCCGCAGCCGCATTCCAGTCGTAGTCGCCGGCCAGTTCCCAGAACATGATGCCGCCGACGCCCTGGTCGATCACATACTGCACCTTGGCATCCATGGACTCTTCGTCCTCGGTGGAGATGAATACGTCCTTGGTATCGTTCCACAGCCAGGGGGCTTCGGAGACGGAATCGTAGTGACGCACGTAGCTGCCAATCAAAGCGTCGTCCGGGTCGCCCGCAGGATCCAGGCCGTAATCGCCCAGGTAGCTGCCGAGAATGCCGTTCTCCAGATTCTTCGCGTGCCACATGGGGTTGGAGCCGGCGCCCATCTCCTGGCCGTTCTCGTCCAGGTCGTGCCACATGTTGTCGATACCGATGGCGCCGTAGCCGCACTTGGCCGCGCCGCCGGTGCCAGTGGGGCAGTCGGACTGGTTGGGCAGCGCGGCGCTGCCGCCGAGGCCGTTGGCTCCGCCGCTCACGCCCTGCCAGCCGCGCGTGTAATAGGGAATGCCGATATTGATGCGTCCCGGAGACATGGAGCCGCGGAAATACTTCACCGCCCAGTCGATATTCAGGTAGCCGATGCCCCCGTACTGGGAGGTGCTGTAGACGCTGGCTGCCTTCAGCTCTGGATCGTCGCCGTTGTCAAACAGTGCGGAGTTGTGCCCCACGTATTCATTCCAGGCCCCGTGCAGGTCGTAGGTCATGATATTGACGTAGTCCAGATACTGGGTGATCTGCATGGTTTCCTGGCCGCGCAACAGGTAGCCGGAAGAGGGCGAGGCGATGGTGAGCATATAGTGGGTGTTGTCCTGCTCGCCGGCTTCATCCAGTTTTTCGCGCAGTACACGCATCAGCACCACGTAAGAGTCCATCAGGTAAGCGCGCAGCGGGTTGGCCACTCCGAAGTCCAGCGGGTTGCCGGCGTCATTCATCGACGTGGGATATTCGTAGTCGATATCCACACCGTCGAAGCCGTAGGTGCGGATAAAGTCCACCGCCGAGTTGGCGAAGGTCTCTATACCCTGGTGGTTGATGCTGCCGTCGGCATTGGTGGTCATGGTATAGAAGCCGCCGTCCGCAACACGGTCGCCGTGCTCGTTGAAGTGGCCACCGGTCTCGGCCCAGCCGCCAACGGAAACCAGGGTCTTCACGTCGGGGTACTGTTCCTTGTACTTGGACAGCTGGTTGAAGTGACCCTTGTAGCCGTAGTCGCCATCGGTTTCCGCGCCGGGTACGCCCGGCCATTCCATGCCGGTGGCGGGGTTGGCCGGATCCGACGTATTGCCGACGGACACGGAGTAATCGCTGCCGACGTGGGCGAAGGCGTAGTTGATATGGGTGATCTTGCCCCAGGGAATATCTTTCACCAGGTAGCTGGGCTGGCCGTTGGCGCCGTTACGCCAGCTGGTGAAGTAGCCGATGATACGGCGCGGGTGATCTGCACCCATTTTCTCACGGCCGGCCGCGTCATAGAGATCGCAGTAGTTGGGGCTGGTGCCCGGCGTGGTAAAGAGGCCGTCGGGGCGGCAGGGGTGATCGCCGGTTACCGGGTCGCCGTTCACGCTGATGGATACCGCGGATGAGTCGGTGAACTGCTCGGCGCTGTCGAAGGCGCGCGCGTAGACCGAGTGAGTGCCGGCTTCGGCGGTCCAGTCAAAGGTAAACGGCGCGCTGCTGTCTTCGCCGACCTTCTGGCCGCCCACATAGAAATCCACACGGCCGACGGGGCCCTCGGCATCGGAGGCGGTGGCACTCAGGCTGACGCTGACACCTTGGTCATAGACGCTGCCATCCGACGGGGAGTCCAGGGAGACGCTGGGCGGGTTGTCCAGGTCGTTGACGGAAATGGAGGCGCTGTTGGACGTGGTGGACTGATCGTCGTTGTCGGTCGCCACCGCGTGTACTGTGTGGCTGCCCTGGGAGGCAGTCCAGCTGTAACTGTAGGGAGCACTGGTATCCACGCCGACACTGCTGTTGTCGACGAAGAACTCCACGCTGGTGACGCTGCCGTCGGCGTCGCTTGCGGTCGCGCTGAGGGTGATGCTGGCACCGGTGGTGTAGGAGGCGCCGTCATTCGGGGAATCCAGGCTCACCTGCGGCGGTTGCGGACCCCCGGTATTGACGGTGATGACGACGTCGCCGGTCAGTGTCTCCTGGTTGGCATCATCGCGGATGAGTGCACTGAGAACGGGGGTGCCGGCCACGGCTGTCCAGCTGCTCTGCCAGGGGGCACTGTTGTCGGTGCCGATGGAGCTGCCGTCAACAAAAAACTCCACCGATGCGACGCCGCTGTCATCGCTGGCATCAACGGTGATGATAACGCTGTCATTTTCGATGAACACAGCGCCGCTCGTGGGGCTGGTGATGGATCCCTGCGGGGGCTGGTCCTGTCCTTCGTCGCAGGCACCCAGTTCCGACCAGGCGTTGGTCCAGGCCCAGCCGACACCCGGTTCATAGGGGCCGCCGACGGTACACCAACCGCCCACGGTGCAGTTGTATGCCGTATTGTTGTTTGTTACCTGATCGCCGGTGTTGTAGCTGGAGCCGTCGACGTAGGCGGGTAATCCATTGCAATCGTAGGCGTAACTTTGGCCGGCGGCGAGGCCGGACAGCAGCGCCACTGCGAGTCTGAGTTTCATGACTGTCACCGTTATTATTGAATTATGTTGCGGGTGCCAATTGGCGATGGCCTCAAAAACCCGACCGCGAACCACCAAACCGTGAGCAGCGATACTGCGTCCTCTGCCGACTGGATTCTCACAAGCAACGAGGCGTGAGACTCCAGACTGTCACCGGCTGAATCTTCAGGGCTCTACCTGGTATTGCCGGCAGACGTCGCTTACCTTGATTGCGCTGCTACAAAATGACACCGCTGTCAAAATAACAGCAGTGCGGGCCCATTGACAACGGCGAATCGCCACAAATGTGTAACAGGCAGTGAAACCTCCGCCAATTTGCGCACGGAAATTGGTAGTGAGTAGCGGTTGCGCACTGTTTTGGCGCCATTGTTACGAATGGTGACCCAAAATGGACGCTGAGGTCACAGTCAGCCGCAAGGCTGCCTCAGGGCGATCCGCTGTCACGTTATTTCCGGCGCGCAGCAGTTCCTGCTTTGCGTTACAGCTGGGTGAAATTTGTGCAAGTTGATCGCGACTTGCGCGCACACCTGTCACCTTACGCACAATACTGCCAAAAGACCAAAAACAATAAAAAGCGGACAAAGTACGCTGATCCTGATTAGTTCCGTGGTCAATTCGCACGACTTCTCAAAAGAACCATTTTGCATTTGCGCCTGCGCGAAAGTGTCACGGTTTTTGCATTTTTGCTGTGGGAAGCTTCCAACACGCACGCGCAACACGTGCGCATAACAACGAAAAATTACAAGGGTATTTTCAATGAAGAAATCCACACAGATCGGATTTTCGTCGGTCTCGCTGATCGCTCTGGCGGGCGCCCTGGCCACGCCGGTTCAAGCACAATCCACTGGTGATAACCTGGTGATTGAGGAGGTGGTGACTATAGGCTCGAGAACCAAGCCGCGTTCCGTCGGCGAATCCCCGGTTCCCGTGGACGTCATTAGTGCGGAGGAACTGGCGAAATCCGGCAGCAGCGACATGTTGGACATGCTGAAGAGCTCCGTGCCTTCCTTTAATGTGCACGACCAGCCCATCAGTGACGCCGCATCTATGATTCGCCCCGTCAACATGCGTGGCTTGTCTTCTGACTCAACCCTGGTACTGCTCAACGGCAAGCGCCGTCATCGCGCCTCTGTGATTGCCTTCCAGGGCGGCGGCTTGAACGATGGTGCCCAGGGCCCCGATATTTCCGTTATCCCCAGCATCGCCCTGAAGCAGGTGGAAGTGCTGCGCGACGGCGCGGCGGCGCAGTACGGTTCCGATGCCATTGCCGGCGTGATGAACTTTGTCCTGAAAGACGATGCCGAGGGCGGCTCGCTCGAGCTGAAAACTGGCGAGTATTTCGAGGGTGATGGCCAGACCACCACCATCGCGGGCAATTACGGCATGGCAATGACAGACTCGGGTTTCCTGAACCTGAGTTTCCAGATGAAAAATGCCGATGACACCTCTCGTTCAGTGCAGCGTGCCGATGCCCAGGCGCTCGTTGATGCCGGTAACACCGCAGTAGCAGACCCGGCCCAGATCTGGGGCCTGCCGATTGTTGACGATGACCTGACCCTGTTTGCCAACTTTGGCATGGACCTGAAGGATGGTACCGAGATCTACGCCTTTGGTAACTACTCCAACCGCAAAGTCGATGGCGGATTCTATTACCGCAGCCCGAACAATCGGTCAGGCGTTTATACCGACGGTGATGGCAACCGCCTGGTCGGTGCACTGGATGGCAATGCCGCCAGCTGTGATGCCTACCGCACCGTGCCTTTGGCTGACGGCTCTGACATGGTGGCTTCCGGCCTGACGGCAGACGACAACTGCTTTGCCTTCAACAAGACAATTCCCGGCGGTTATACCCCGCGCTTTGTGGGCGATATTACCGACACCTCCATTACAGCCGGTCGCCGCGGCGAGTTCACCGGTGGTTTCATGCAGGGCTGGAACTTTGACCTGAGTGCTTCTGTGGGCCGCAACGAGGCAGTGTTTGGCCTGAACAACACCATCAACCCATCCTTCGGGCCCGACAGCAAGCGCAATTTCGACACGGGCTCCTATATCCAGTTGGAGAAGACCCTTAACTTCGATTTGCAGAAGCAATTCGACAACCTGAGCCTCGCTGTGGGTACTGAGTGGCGCGATGAGTCGTTCCAGATCATCGCCGGCGAGGGCATGTCTTGGCAGGTGGGTCCGCTGGCCGATCAGGGTTTCAATATTGGTTCACACGGTTTTGCCGGTTTCTCTATTGATTCCGCCGGTACTGCCGAGCGCAGCAACTATGCGCTCTATGTAGACCTGGAAAACCAGTTGACGGATAACTTTATGATGGGCGGCGCGCTGCGCTACGAAGATTTCGACAGCTTCGGCGATACCGCCAATTACAAGTTGGTGGCCAACTGGCAGATTACCGACAACCTCGCCTGGCGCGCTTCACACAGCACCGGCTTCCGGGCTCCGACCATGGGTCAGGCGTCGGTCGTCAACACCCAGACCTCGATCGTTGGTGGTCAGCTGACCCAGGCGCAAACAATGCCGGCACCCAAACTGGGTGAGGCCGAGCTGCAGCCGGAAGAGTCCGTTAACTTTGCCACTGGCCTGGTGATGTCTGTTGGTGACCTGGAAGTGACAGCCGATGCCTATTTCATCGAAGTAAGCGACCGAATCGCCCTGACCGATAATGCCACGCCTACCGCAGCCCAGCGCTCTGCCATGGCGGCTGCAGGCGTTCCCAATCCGGAACTGATCGGTCAGGTCAATTATTTTGCCAACGACTTCGATACCGAAACTACCGGGCTCGACGTGGTGGCAACCTACGGTGCGGAACTGTTCGGTGGTGGGACCGACTTCAGCCTGGCCTATAACTGGACCCAGACCGAAGTTGTCGGCGGAGACACTACATGTGGTGGTAGTTTCGTAAACGACCAGGGTGAGATCTGTAAAGCGGTGCGCCTGGAGCGCGGCCTGCCAGAGCATCGGGCCTCCTTCACCGTATCCCAGAACTGGGACAAATTGAGCGCCTTTGTTCGTACCAACTTTTACGGCGAATATGTGGGCGTACACGCCGACTGGTTCGGTGAAGAGCTGGGTTCTGATTTTACGGTAGATTTTGAACTTACCTACGCTGCATCAGACAGCATCGTGCTGACCGCCGGCGCCGCTAACCTGTTTGATGAAATGGGTGGCGAGATTGATGGCTCAATCGTAGGAGTCCCTGACAATGATCTGGGTGGGATTTACTATGAGACTTCGCCCTATGGCATTGGTGGTGGTTTTTACTACCTGAAGGCCGGCTACGAATTCTAAATCAGTATCCTGTTTTGGAATCCTGAAAAAGCGCTCTGCGGGGCACTGGTGCCCCGCAGTACAGCTGTCACAAGGCGAGTCTCATTTGAGGCTCGCTTTTTTACATGTCCCAGAGAGAATTGGTCGCCATGGACAGGGTGATGCGCTCCTTGTCCTGTATCTGCTTCAGGTCCTCGAAGACTTCCTTCACTTCTGCGGACTCGATAGCACCGTAAACCGCCTCGTACAGATCGGAAAAGTAGCGGTCGACCTCGCGCCCCATATTGTTGATTTCCTTGATGCTGGGCGGATCGCTCAGTTCCAGCCCCCTGATGAAGTCCTGCGCCGACTCCTCGTGGGTGTACTGGAGCCAGGTCCGCATTACCTTGTGCTGCGCCACCTCGCCGTAGTTGGACAGGTTTCTCGCCATGCGCTGTTCGTGCTCCAGCATATGCTTTAACAGCAATTGTGTTCGCTTATCCTCGGACTTCTCCAGTAATTCTTCATACAAGTCCGCCATTTCAAGGTGGAATTTTTCTGCGTCCTTGAGGACTTCGAATGCCTGCTTGAAGGTTTTCATAGAATTGCCTTATATGTTTTTTGTGTCTTTATATGGTGGCGGCAAAACATATGGTCACCTCAAAAATCTACTGCGCGTGCGCCTGGCGGCGTCCGGCGGTGCTCGCAATGCTCATGTACTAACGTACACTCCGCTTGCTGCGCTCCGGCGGCCACCACCAGCCACCCGCTCGCTACGATTTTTAGAGGCGCCCATAATGCGTGTCTCGTCAATCATCGCTCCATATGCTTTTTATAGTGCATTTATCCAATTGATCAAGATCTGCGGAAACACTCCAAACAGCAACAACGCCGCGGTTAGGGAAAAGAGCAACAGATGGCCGGAAATGGCTATCTGCACGCCGCTTCCGAATGTGGCAGTCGCTTCAGACTCTCTCTGTACCATCGTCAGCAGCAGGCGCAGGTAGTAGAAGAGTCCCAGCGCGCTGCCGATTATCACCGCCGCCAACAGCAACCACAGCTGGCCCTGCACACCGGCGGCAAAGATATAGAATTTGCCGATAAAGCCAATGGTCAGCGGAATCCCCGCCAGGGATAGCAGCATCGCCGCCAGACAGCAGGCCAGCCAGGGTGAGCGCCACAACAGGCCACGGTAGAACTCACGCTGGAAGGGATCATGGACAGGATCTTTGAGCGTATCGCTGGCGGCGTCACTGATGGGGCCGGTACCGCCGGGCGCCGGGCGCAGGGCCGAATCGGCAATCAGTCCGACCACCGCAAAGGCGCCCAGTGTCGTAATCACGTAGGCCACCAGGTAGTAGATCACCGCCTCGCTGCCGAAGGCGCTGCTGCCGATCAGGAAGGCGACGATCAGGTAGCCGATATGGGCGATGGAGGAGTAGGCCAGCAGGCGCTTGATATTGTTCTGCATCAGCGCCAGCAGATTGCCCACCAGCATACTGGCCAGCGCGGCAATCGCGAGCAGGCTGGTCAGGGCCGGTATCGAGAACAGGTCTGTGTGGGCGAAAAACCTCAGCAGCAGTGCCACCACCGCGCCTTTGCCAACGGTGGCGATCAGCGCTGTAACCGGCGTCGGCGCGCCCTGGTAGACGTCCGGTGTCCAGATATGGAAGGGCACCAGGGACAGTTTGAAGGCCACGGCGATCAGCAACAGTGCCAAGCCGGCCAGCATAAGGGAGGGCCCCTGCGGCAGCTGTGCTACGGCCGCCGCTATGCCGCCGAAGTCCAGCGCGCCACTGGCGCCGTATATCAGTGCTATGCCGAACAATCCCAGTGCGGTGGACAGGGCTGAGAGCAGCAGGTACTTGATGCTGGCTTCCAGTGAATTCGACTGTTCCCCCTTCGGGGAGAGGTCGCCGCTGACGGAAAATCCGAGCATCGGGTAAAGCGCCAGACTCATCAACTCCAGGGCCAGGAAAAAACTGGCGAAGTGGTTGGCGAAGACCAGTGTGGTGGCGCCCAGCATTACCAGCAACAGAAGGATGTAGAATTCTTCCGGATAGTTGTCGGTGGTTGATTGGGGGTTGCAGCGCAGTTTCAAGTAGTTGAACCCCAGTACGGCAACGGCAATCGCCGCCAGCAATAACAGCAGACAGAAAAACAGTGCCGTGTGATCGACCAGCAACAGTCCGGTTACCGCAACGGACCCGCCACCTGGAGGAAGTGCCGCCGCGACCTGGAAACAGGCGTAAATCGATGCAACCAGCGTGATCAGCGTCGTCGCCGCTGCTGCAAGGTGGCTGCGCCGGAAAGAGACCTGCAGTAGTAGCACTACAATGCCGGCACTCAACACCAGTAATGGCAGTATGGCGTGGAGTTCGCGCGCGCTCATGGCGATTCACCTCTCTTGTGATCGGCGTCCGGCCAGCCGGAACTGGCGGCGGTCTGTAATTTTTTATCGGATTCCTCAGACTCTAGGCTCAGGCCGGCGGCTTCGAGCCGCACCATCGATTCGGCAATAGTGGGGTCGGCGACATCAAACACCAGTTGCGGACGCAGGCCGAGGAACACCAGCGCAACCGCTAGGGACAGGAGTGCCACTGTTTCCCGCGGATTCAGGTCAATCAGGACCTCGCCCTCGGTAGTTGTTTGTCGGCGCTGTTCACCGAAGAAAACCCGCTGCATCATCAGCAGGGCATAGAGGGCCGCGCCCACGAGGCCGACGGTGGCAACAACCGTAATCCAGCGGCTGCTGCCGAAGCTCCCGAGCAGTACCAGGAACTCGGCGATAAAATTGCCGAGGCCCGGGAGTCCCAGGGAGGCGACGGCAAAAAATAGAGCGACGGCGGAGAGCTTTGGCAGGCTGGCCCAGAGTCCGCCCAGCTGTGACATGTCGCGGGTGTGCAGCCGGTGCTGCAGTGCGCCGACCAGGGCGAAGAGGGCGGCAGTACTCAGGCCGTGGGCAATCATCTGCATCACGGCGCCCTGGATCGCAATGGTATTGAGCGCGTAGAGGCCCAGCAGCACAAATCCCATATGGCTGACACTGGAGTAGGCCACCAGGCGTTTCATATCCCGCTGCGCGAAGGCGAGCACCGCGCCGTAGATCACGCTGATGGCCCCTATGGTCATGGCAACCGGGGCGAAGGCGACGGAGGCCTCCGGGAACAGCGGCAGCGTGAAGCGCAGCAGTCCGTAGGCGCCGGTTTTCAGCAGTATCGCCGCCAGCAGGATACTGCCGGCGGTGGGCGCCTGGGTGTGGGCGTCAGGCAGCCAGGTATGCAGCGGCAGAGCTGGCAGCTTCACCGCAAAGGCGAAAAAAAAGCCGAGCATCAGCCAGTAGGCGACCGCCGGAGAAAGTTGCGCGCTGAGCAGTTCGCGGTAATTGAAGGTGAGCTGGCCGCTATTGTTGTAGTGCAGGTAGACGAGCGCCACTATGGCCATCAGCATCAGCAGGCTACTGGCCTGAGTAAAAATAAAGAATTTGATGGCGGCGTAGGTGCGCTTCTCATAGCCCCATACTGCAATCAGGAGCAGCATCGGTATCAGCATCACTTCCCAGAAAAAGAAGAACAGGAAGAGATCCATCGCGGTGAAGACGCCGACCACGCCAGCCAGCGTCCACAGGTAGTTGAAGTAAAAGAAACCGCGGCGAAAATTGATATCTTTCCAGGTAACCACCAAACCGAAGAGCCCCATCAGCAGGGTCAGTGCCAGCATCAGAAAGCCGAGGCCGTCCACCGCCAGGTAGAAGCTGATACCGAATCGCGGTATCCAGGCGAGCTGCAGGCTATCCCACCAGGGGGTACCGGCTGCCGCGGAGATGTCTCCGGAAACGTGTCCCCAGTATTGCCCCAGCAGTGCTGTGGCCAGAAGCAGGCTCACCAGTGCGATCGGGCGGCTTCCCCGGTCAAGATATCGTTCCGCCAGCCAGGCCAGCAGGCCGCCGGCAAAAAGTATCGCGATGATTGCTGGCAGTGTTAGAGAGAGCGTCATAGAGCCACCAGAAGCGCGAGGAAGAGAATGGAGCCGGTCACCAGGGTTGCCATATACCAGCGAACCTGCCCGTTCTGGGAGCTGCTCAGCAGCAGGTTCAGCTGGCGACTGGCGGCGGCCGTGCCTTTATAGAATGTATCGACGATATCGTTGCGGTTTACCTGTGCGATAAACACCAGCGGTCTGACCAGAAGCCGGTCGTAGAACCAGTCGAAGCCCCAGCCGCTGAACCACAGTTTTTTAATCCCTGAGGGCGCGCCGACGGGACGGCGTTTCGGCAGGTAAAGCCTCCATGCAACGACCAGGCCGATCAATGGCATGGCGATGGCGATAGCTTCGACCCAGAGCGAGGGGTGGCCCGCATCGGATTGGCCGAATACCGATTGCAGCGGCGGCGCCAGCAGGCCGCCGACAAGGGCCAGTATTGCGAGCAGCAACAGTGGCACAGTCATTACGCCACTATTGGCATCCTTGCAGTGCGCCGAGGCAGATCCTTCACTGCCGAAGAACACCAGGAACAGAAGGCGGAAGCTGTAAATACCGGTCACCAGCGCGCCGAGTATTCCGGCGAGCCAGATACCGTTGAAGCCGTGGTAGAACTCCCAGGCGCTGAGCAGTATCTGGTCCTTGCTGTAAAAGCCGGATGTAAAAGGCAGGGCAGCGAGGCAGGCACAGCCGATTGCGAAACAGACAAATGTAAACGGAATCCTTTTACGCAGGCCACCCATGGCGAAAATATCCTGCTCGTGGTGCAGACTCAGGATCACTGACCCCGCGGACAAAAACAGCAGCGCCTTGAAGAAGGCGTGGGTCATCAGGTGGAAGATGGCTCCGGACCAGGCGCCGACGCCCAGGGCCAAAAACATATAGCCGATCTGGCTGATGGTGGAGTAGGCCAGAACCCGCTTGATATCGCTCTGTACCAGTGCGCTGCAGCCGGCCAGCAGCAGTGTCAGGGCGCCGACTACGGCGACGGCGCTCATCGCCGTTTCCGACAGCGAAAACAGGGGGTGCATGCGCGCAATCAGGTAGACGCCGGCGGTCACCATGGTGGCCGCGTGAATCAATGCGCTGACCGGAGTCGGGCCCGCCATCGCATCCGGCAGCCAGGTCTGCAGAGGTAGCTGCGCGGACTTGCCCACTGCGCCGCCGAGCAGCAGCAGGGCTGCCAGTGTGATTGTCGGGTCGTTGAATACCGAGCCGCCGGTCGCCGCCAGTAGTTCGCGAATATTCAGGGTCGCAAACTGGTTGAACAGCAGAAAGAGTCCTATGGCCATGGCGGTATCGCCGACGCGGGTGACGATAAACGCCTTGCGTGCCGCGGCGCCATTGACGGGATCTTTGTACCAGAAGCCAATCAGCAGGTAGCTGCACAGGCCCACGCCTTCCCAGCCCAGGTAGAGCAACACCAGGTTGTCTGCCAGCACCAGAAGCAGCATGGCGCAGACAAACAGGTTCAGGTAGGCGAAGTAGCGTCGGTAGCCGGAATCGCCGCGCATATAACCTGCGGAATAGAGGTGGATCAGGAACCCCACTCCGGTGATCACAGACAACATGACCAGCGTCAGCCAGTCCACATAAAAGTTGAACCCCAATTGAAGATCGGCGACGCTCAGCCACTGCCACAGGGAAACCTGGATGACCGCGTCGGGATCGGGGCGGAATACCGACAGCGCGACGAAAGCCGTCAACAGTGCGGCCAGGCCGACGCTGCCGACGCCGATAGCGGCGGAGACACCTTGCGGAAGTTCCATGCGGCTGAACAGTGGCACGGAAATCAGAATCAGGAAGCCGAGCAGTGGCAGCAATGGGATCCAGGCTAAAGCAGCGGTAACTGACTCCTGCATATCAACCTCTCAGTCCGTTTAGTTGGTCGATATCCACCGTATGGCGGCGGCGGTAGAACTGCAGCACCAGGGCCAGGGCGATGGCCACTTCCGCTGCCGCCAGAGTGATTACGAATACGAACATCACCTGACCGTCCGCATTGCCCCAGTGGGAACCGGCGACCACGAAAGCCAGCGCCGCCGCATTGGTGCAGATCTCCACACACATCAGCATAAAGATGATATTGCGCCGCACCAGCAGGCCGGCGAGGCCAAGACAGAACAGAATCGCGGCCAGTGCCAGCCCCGCGTGCAGTCCGGGGATAGATTCAATCGGCATGCGGTACCTCCGGCGATTCCGCGCGTTTCTGCCTGGCCAGATGGAATGCGCCCACCAAGCCGGCCAGCAAAAGCATTGAAGCCAGTTCTACCGCGAGGATGTAGTGGCTGAACAGTGCAATCCCCACTTCCTTGGGGCCCACATAGTGCAGCGCCTCGGTAGTTTCCCCCTGGCCACTGAACAGCAGCACTATCAACTGCAGCAGCAGTACCGACGACAGCAGCGCCGGCCCCAGCCAGCCGCGCGGCTGCAGCCATTCCTTTTCCTGGACAACCGCCGCATCGCCCTGATTCAGCATCATGATGACGAAGATCATCAGCACCATGATGGCCCCGGCGTAGACGATGACCTCCAGCGCCGCCGCAAAGGGCGCACCGTACTGGTAGAAAATCACCGCGACCGACAGCAGGGAGACGATCAGGTAGAGCAGGGCGTGGACTGCGTTGCGGCTGAAGATGACCATGGCCGTCGAAGCTATGGCGATTGCCGCAGTGAGATAGAAAACCGCTGCGCTCATCGTTTTACTCCTCAGTCTGAACAGTAAGCTCCCCTCTCCCGCTTGCGGGAGAGGGGCGGGGGGAGAGGCCCAGAACTTCGCGCCTGATTTGCTCCAGTACGGCCGGGGTTTCACTTAGAACCTGATTGTTCCAGAATCGAAGAGTCCGGAATCCCTGACTCTGCAGCCATGTATCGCGCTGCCGGTCGTAATGAACCTGTTCCGCGTGCTGCCCACCGTCCAGTTCGATAATCAGTTTCGGCTGCAGGCATACGAAGTCGACTATGTATCTGCCTATGGGCTTTTGGCGTTTGAACTTCAGGCCCATCAATCTCTTGGCGCGGAGAAAGTACCAAAGGCGCTGCTCAGCTTCGGTGGCGTTGGTGCGCAGTTTCCGCGCCCGTTCCAGCTGCAGCTTTCCCCCTCCCCCGACCCCTCCCCCGCAAGCGGGGGAGGGGAGCTTTCTTTTTTGATTCATTGGTTATCCTGATAATTCGGGATTCTTATAGGTTCAGGCTTTTAACATTGACCGGCTCGGCTTCATTCTGCGCCTCGCCCTTGTCCTTGCCGGCGATCGCCTTGCCGGCCACATTGTAAAAACTGTAATCGTGGTATTTGCCGGGACCGCTGATCAGCAGGTCCTCTTTTTCGTATACCATGTTCTGCCGGTCGTACTCGCACATTTCGAAATCCGGCGTCAGCTGTATGGCGTAGGTGGGGCAGGCGTCTTCGCAGAGGCCGCACATGATGCAGCGGGAAAAATTGATGCGGAAATACGCCGGGCGCCAGCGCCCATCCTCATCCTCGGTTTTCTGCAGGGAGATACAGTCCGGTGGGCAGGCGACGGCGCACAGGTTGCAGGCGACACAGCGCTCCTCTCCGTCCGGATCCCGGGTCAGCACTATGCGACCGCGGTAGCGCGGCGCCAGGTAGGGCTTTTGCTCCGGGTACTGCACCGTCGCATTGCGGCTGAATAGGTGCTTGAACACCAGCCACATACTGCGCAGTTGACTCGCGATCATCGGCCCCCTCCTATTCGATACAGAGAAATGTTGTTTAACCTATCCACAACAGTACCCCCGCGGTAGCCAGAAGGTTGAGGAGGGACAGCGGCAGCATCACCTTCCAGCCGAACTGCATCAACTGGTCGTAGCGGGGTCTGGGTATGGCGGCGCGCAGCAGGACAAACAGCATGACCAGCAGGCCGGTCTTCAGGGCAAACCAGACTACCGGCGGCAGCCAGGGGCCCAGCCAGCCACCGAGAAACAGGGTGGTGATCAGTGCGGATATCAGGATGACGGAAAGGTATTCGCCGACGAAGAACATGCCGAATTTCATTCCCGAGTACTCGGTGTGAAACCCGGCGGTTAGCTCGTGTTCAGCTTCGGGAAGGTCAAATGGCAATCGGTGGCTCTCGGCGATACCCGCAATAAAGAAGACGAAAAAACCGATAAACTGCGGCAGGATATACCAGCCGCTTTCCTGGGCCTGCACTATCTCGCGCAGGTTGAAGCTGCCGGCCAACATCACCACACCCATCAGGCTGAGGCCCATGAAGACCTCGTAGGAAACTGTCTGTGCCGCCGCGCGCAGCCCACCCAGCAGCGCGTACTTGTTGTTGGAGGCGTAGCCGCCGAGGATAACGCTGTAGACTGCCATCGACGACATGGCGAGAATAAACAGCAGGCCGATATTCAGGTCGATCACGCCTATGGTCGGTGATACCGGGATGACGACAAAGCCGAGCAGCATGGTGGCCATGACCACTGTAGGGGCGAGTATAAATACCGGGATGTCGGCAAAGCGCGGGACAAAGTCCTCCTTGAAGAACAGCTTGATCATGTCGGCGACTACCTGCAGCAGACCGAACGGGCCGACACGGTTGGGGCCCGGTCTGTCCTGCCAGAAACCCAGCAGGCGACGCTCCCCCCAGGTCAGTAGTGCCGCCAGCAGCACCGCCGCTATCAGTACGCCGAATATATTCAGCAGTGTGATCCAGGCCGGGGCCGTCATGGGGTTTCTCCGGTTTCAGTGGCAGGTAGGGGCTTTAGTTGAGCACGGCCGGGGAGTTGGGACGAAACGGCTTCCAGTCCCGGCAGTCCGCAGGGTACCCCCAGGGTTCCTGGGGGCTGGGTATCGCTGACGTGCATCCGCAGTGAATAGCTGTTGCCGTCCGTGTGCAGCCGCCACAGCTGCGAAGGCTGGACGCCCAGCCGCTCGGCGTCTGCGCGGTTGATCAGTGCAAAGGGGACTTCTATCACGCTGGCGATGGCGGCGGCGCTCGCGCTCAGTTCGTCGGAGCCGAACATACGGTAAATTGGCAGCGTGATCAGTTGCTCTTCGTCTTGCTCCGGTTCGGCAGCGGAAATGGTCCAGTCCGGTATGGATTGAGACTGTCGTCGAATTTTAAAAGGGCCTTTGGCACCTTTGCGGGCACCGCCGATACCCTGCTGGAATTTAAAGATCGATTGATTGGAGTTCCAGCCCGGCGACCAGATGTTGGCGGAAAGCGGAGTGGCGCCCGGACTCTGGATACCCTCCATGCTGAAGGCCATGGGCGCGTCGGGGTCCAGGTGCGGTGGAAATTCGGCCACCTCGGCTTTGGCTCGCACGGCGGTGCGCCCGCTATAGCGATGCCCCTGTCGCGCCACTTTGAGTCCGTCAATACGGTAGTCCTCATCGGGGCCTACCTTTTCCAGTGCCTCGAATGTGGGAAACTCGGCGGCGACGGCTTCGCTCAGGTCCATACTGTGCTGCCAGGCGGCGATTACCGAGAGATCGGCAGTAATCTGCTCGCAGAAACTGGCGGCGTCCGCCAGCCAACGCCAACTCTCCTGGATATAACCGCCACCTTCGTAGACTGCGTAGAAGCGCTGTGTCTGGCCGTTGCTGTTGATATAGCTGCCCTGGGATTCAGCCGTTGCCGCGGCGGGAAAAATCAGGTCGGCGCGTTTGACGGTGCTGTTCAGCAGACTGTCCAGCAGAATGACTTCATCGGCACAGGAGAGAATCCGCTCGACAGTTTGAGGATCGGCGCGGCGGTAGAGGTCGTTTTCCAGTACTACCAGTGTCAGTGGATCTCTTTCCTTGCCGTGCAGTTCCTGCGTCAGCTGTTCCAGATGCCCCCGTCCGGGACTGAAAAACTGCGCCAGACCGAGGCTGTTTACTTCCGGGCAGGCCAAATAGAGTGCGCAGTTGGTTGCAGTTCTGTTGGCGATGGCCGTGGCGACTTTTCCCGCGCCACGGATGAGGTCACCATACCTGCTGCTACAGCCGGAAATGATTAGCGGATTTTTCGCAGCCAGCAGCGTGTCAGCCGTGCGCATTGCCAGTTCCCGCCGGTCTGCGGCGAGATCCATTGCCGCCGCATCGCTACCTTGAATCAGCTGGGCAATGGCATCGGCAAAAAGTGCTATCTGCCCTGGCGCATCGAACAGCGTCGCATTGGCAACGTCCGCCAATCCCGATATTTCGGTGCCGGCAAAAAATACCGGGCTGTGCTCGCCGCGCAGCTGGCGAACGGAGGCGTCCTGCCAGAGCGGGATCTTTAATTTTTTAGCCTGCTGCTTCTGCCGGTTGCGCGCCGCCTGGCGCACCGCCAGGGAGATGCGCGGTGCCGTGTTGTCCAGATCCTCGCCGAGAATCAAAATCGCATCGGCATTCTCGATGTCCGGTGTGCTCGGGCTGTGGATGCGATCGTCCCTCTGCACCCTGTCTACCAGATGCAGCAGTTCCAGATCCCGCGCGGAGAGCCCGGAATAGAAGTTGCCTCCCCCCACCAGTTGACGCAGGGCAAAGTTGTTTTCCAGTGAGCTGCGGGTTGAGCCTATGCCGATCAGGCGGCGCTGGCCTCGTTGTACGGCCGCGAGAATTTCGGCAAATTTCTGTACCCCTTCCCGCGGGTGGACTTCTCCGTGCACCCTGTCGCCGGCCCCCGCGGTGGAGCCGATCATCTCATCCCCGCGCGCAGCCAGTACCTTTTTGATGCGCGCGTCGCTGTTGACATAGTCGTATCCGAAGCGACCGCGATCGCAGAGGAAATAGCCGTTGATATCCCGGTTGTACAGGTTGACGACTCTGCGCAGCAGCGCATCCTGGCCGTTGCCGGCCTCGCGCGCCCCGGGTGCCGTGTTACAACCCACGGCGCAGTGCTCGCAGATGGATGGCGCCGACTGCAGGTCCCACTTGCGCACGAAGTGCTCGCTGAAGGTTTTGTCGGTAAACACACCGGTGGGACAGACTTCAACCAGGTTGCCGCTGAAGCCGTTTTCCAGCATGCCGTCCCGCTGGCGGCCGAAATATACCTGGTTGTTTCGGCCCAGCGGCTGCAGGTCATCGCCGCCGGCGTAGTCGCGGTAGAAGCGCGTGCAGCGGTAGCAGGCAATGCAGCGGTTCATCTCGTGATTGATAAAGGGGCCCAGGTACTGGTTGCGATGGGTGCGCTTGCTGCCGCGGTAGCGCCGATTGGTGTGACCGGTCATCTCGGTCATATCCTGCAGGTGACACTCGCCACCCTCTTCGCAGACCGGACAATCGTGGGGGTGGTTGGTCATCAGGTCTTCGATAATGCCGCCGCGGAATTCCCGTGCATTTTCGGCGTTGACGCTGTAGATACCACCGTCCCTGACCGGGGTCATGCAGCCCATCACCAGGCGACCGCGCTGATCCTCCGCATCCCTGTATTCGACGACCGCGCACTGGCGGCAGGCGCCCACTGAGCCCATGGCCGGGTGCCAGCAGAAATAGGGTAGGTTGATTCCCTGGGCCAGGCAGGCGCTGAGCAGATTCTGGTCGTCGTCTACCTGGTACTGTTCGCCGTCGATGGTGATAGTTGGCATTTGCAGTCCGTTATTTTTGCTCACTTCGTAGGGTGCGCCGTGCGCACCTTTCGGTTTCTTCGGTGCGCAGGGCGCACCCTACAAGTAGGGGCAGCAGCCCTTTGTAATGTGGTCGATAAAATCCTGCTCGAATAATTTCAGTGCGCTCTGTATCGGCTCGGCAGCGCCGGGCGCCAGGGCACAGAAGGTATTGCCGGGGCCCATGCGCGCGGCCTGCTCGCGCAACAGGTCCAGGTCTTCCGGCAGGCCCTCGCCGTTTTCGATGCGCTGCAGTATCTTCACCACCCAGGGCAGGCCGTCCCGGCAGGGGGTGCACCAGCCGCAGGATTCGCGCGCAAAAAACTGGGTGAGATTCAGCACCAATCCTACCGGGCAGGTGTGGTCGTCCAGCACTATGATGGTGCCGGTACCCATGCGGCTTCCGGCCTTGCTGATGGCGTCATAGTCCATCGGCAGGTCGAGATGTTGGGGGCCGAGAAAATCCGTGGAGCCGCCGCCGGGCAGGAAGCCTTTGAGTTTGAGTCCGTCCTGCATGCCGCCCGCGTGCTCCTCGATAATCTCGCGTATCGGCGTGCCCATGGGCAGTTCCCAGGTGCCGGGATTTTTTACCTTGCCACTGACGCCGAACAGCTTGCTGCCGGCGTCCTCGCCGCGGCCGAGCCCTCTGTACCAGTCGGCCCCCATCTCGATCAGGTGCGGGACATTGCAGAAGGTCTCGACATTGTTGACGACCGTGGGTTTGCCCCAGAGACCGCTGACCTGGGGGAAGGGCGGTTTGGCCCGGGGAATGGCCCGTCGACCTTCGAGCGCGTTCAGCAGCGCGGTCTCCTCGCCGCAGATATAATTGCCCGCGCTGCGGTGCAGGTGGACTTCCAGGCTGAAGTCGCCGCCCAGGATGTTTGAACCCAGTAGACCCGCCTCTTTGGCTTCGGCGATGGCCAGTTCCAGGCGCGCCGCGGCGAGCGCGTATTCTCCGCGGATAAAAATGTAAGCGGTGCGGGCTTCTATGGCGTAGGCGGCGATGGCCATGCCCTCGATCAACAGATGCGGGTCCCGCTCCATCAGCAGGCGGTCCTTGAAGGTACCAGGTTCCATTTCATCCGCGTTGCAGACCACGTATTTGACCGACGGGCTGTCCTCGCCGCGGGGAACAAAGCTCCACTTGAGGCCGGTGTTGAAGCCGGCTCCACCGCGGCCGCGAAGACCGCCGTCCTGCACCCGTTTTACAATCTCTTCCGGCGCCAGTTGAAGCGCCTTGCGCCAGCCGCGGTAGCCGCCGTTGTCCTCGTAGCGGGCTATATCCGTGGCGACATTCTCGGGGCCCCTGATGTTTTTGGTCAGGGGATTAGTCAGCGGATTGGTCAGCATGGCCAGAGCCTTCAGCGTGGTAGAGGGTCTTGTTCTCGATGATTTCGTCGATGGATGAATCGGTGAGGTTGCGGTGCATTTCCTCGCCGATCATCATCACAGGCGCCCTGTCGCAATCGCCAAGGCAGGGAGTTTCCAGTAGGGTGAATATTCCGTCTTCCGTGGTTTCGCCCGGCTTTATCTGCAGTTTTTCCTCGATCTTCTTCTGCAGGCGGTTACAACCCATAATCCAGCAGCTGGCGCTCTTGCACAGGAATATCACCTCCTTGCCCACCGGCTGGCGGAAAATCAGCTGAAAGTAGGTGGCCACGCTTTCCAACTGCGCAATCGGGATATTCAGGTAGGCGGACACCGCCTGCAGGCTCTCGTCGGAGACCCAACCGCGGTGTTTCTGCACAATGCGCAGAGCCTCCAGGCCCACGGAAGCCTTGTCCTCGTAGTGGGAGAACTCGCGGTCTATTTCCTCTTTCTCCTTCGAACTCAAACGGGTTTCAATCCTGTTCGGGCCCGATTTGCTGTGCTCCATTACTTCAACGACTTCCGGTTCGAAAATACTGGACATGTGTGCTTCCTCAGCCAATCACATCAGCGGTCCACGTCCGCCATTACAAAATCGATGCTGGCGATAATTGCAATCAGGTCGCCGACCAGCAGGCCCCGCGACATCAGTGGGATCATCTGCAGGTGCGGGAAGGACGGTGTGCGAATCCGGTTGCGGTAGGCATTGGTGCCGCCGTCACTGACAATCTGGTAGCTGTTCAGTCCCTTGGTGGCCTCAATCGGGACGCAGACCTCGCCGACGGGCATGACCGGGCCCCAGCTGTTGTTGACGAAGTGCTGGATCAGCGTCTCGATATCCTGCATGGTGCGCCCCTTGCGCGGCGGTGTGGTCAGGGGATGATCCGACTTGTAGGGTCCCGACGGCATATTGTCGAGACACTGGCGAATGATGCGCAGGCTCTGCCAGATCTCCTCTTCCCGCACCCGGCAGCGGTCGAAGCAGTCGCCGCCGTCGTGGGTGGGAATATCGAACTCGAACTGGTCGTAGCCGCTGTAGGGCCGGCGCTTGCGCAGGTCCCACTCGAGCCCGGTGGCCCGCAATCCCGGGCCTGTAATACCCCATTCCAGCGCCTCTTCGGTGTTGTAGACACCGATACCGCGGGTGCGCTTTTGCAGCAGCCTGTTTTTGATCACCATGCCCTCGTACTCGCGCAGGCGCGCGGGCATGTAATCCAGGAACTCGCGGATCATCCTGTCCCAGCCCTGGGGCAGATCCTGGGCTACACCGCCGATTCGGAACCAGGCCGGGTGCATGCGCCCGCCGGTAATCGCCTCGACGATGCCGAATAGTTTTTCCCTGTCTACAAACATGTAGAAGACCGGTGACATCTGCCCCACGTCCTGGGCGAAGGTGCCGTAGAAAACCAGATGGCTGGCGATGCGGAACAGCTCGCACATCATTACCCGAATCGTCTGCGCCCTCGCTGGTACCTGTATACCCGCCAGCTGCTCCAGTGCCAGCACATAGGGCAGGTTGTTCATAACCCCGCCCAGGTAATCGATACGATCCGTATAGGGCACATAGGTGTGCCAGGCCTGGCGTTCCGCCATCTTCTCCGCGCCGCGATGGTGGTAGCCGATATCCGGAACTGCGTCGACTATCTCCTCGCCGTCCAGTTGCAGCGCAATGCGGAAGACCCCGTGCACGCTGGGGTGGTTGGGGCCGAGGTTCAGGAACATGAACTCGGCGCTATCGCTGGCGCGGGCCATGCCCCAATCTTCGGGCTTGAACAGCAGCGCCTCCTGCTCCGCCTGTTGTTTTTCCGGCGTGAGGGTAAAGGGGTCCACTTCGGTGGCGCGGGCGTGGTGATCCTTGCGCAGAGGGTGTCCCTGCCAGGTGGGTGGCATCATGATGCGGCGCAGGTTGGGGTGTCCGGCAAATTCGATTCCGAACAGGTCCCATACTTCCCGCTCGTACCAGTTGGCATTGGCCCACAACTCAGTCGCGGATGGCGCGCTCAGGCGTGATTCCGACAGTGCCACCTTGATGCGCACAAACAGGTCCCGCTCCACTGATAGCAACTGGTACACCAGGGTGAATTCGCTCTCGGGCTGTTTGAGCTCGCCCTCGCCGCGATTGATCCGCAGACGCTCGTCGATGGCGGTCAGATCGTAGAGCATCGCGAAGGGACGGGAGATCGACGATTTCAGGAAGCGCAGCAGTGGCAGCAGAGACTGTTGGTCTATCCACAGGGTGGGCATATCCAGACAGTCCGGCTGCAGCCAGTAGTTGGCGTGGTCGTATTCCCTGCGCAGGTCGCCGATAAAGGCTTCCGCCTCCGCTCTGTAGGGAGTTGCTTTGTAAACGCTTTGCGCGATTACGCCTGTCATAGGGTTTTCCGATGTTATTTTATTCTCCCCTCTACCATATGCGGGAGAGGGACTGATCATTGGCTAGACGGTATCCGGCGCGCGCAGTTTTTCCGCTTTCATACGCTCTTCGCGGGCCTGGTCGCGGAGGCTGGGGCGCTCTACCTGCCGGGGGCCGTGATCGTCCACTACCCAGCTGAGGCCGCGTCGCTCGCTGGCGACGGTTTTCTGCAACAGCGTCAGCCCCTGCATCAACGCTTCCGGCCGCGGCGGACATCCGGGCACATAGACGTCCACCGGCAGGAAGCGGTCCACGCCCTGGACCACGCTATAGATGTCGTACATGCCGCCGGAATTGGCGCAGGAGCCCATGGAAATGACCCAGCGCGGCTCCATCATCTGTTCGTAGAGACGCTGCAGAACCGGGGCCATTTTTATGAATACGGTGCCGGAGATGACGATCAGGTCGGCCTGTCGCGGTGTGGCGCGGATGACCTCGGAGCCGAAACGGGAGATATCGTGGCGGCTGGTAAAGGCGGTGGCCATTTCCACGTAGCAGCAGGAGAGACCGAAATTGAAGGGCCACAGGGAGTTGGCCCTGCCCCAGGCCACCAGGTCTTCCAGCTTGGTGAGCAGGATATTTTTTTTGACTTCCTCGGAGAAAATCTCTTCCTCTGTGCGCCTACCGCTCGCTGCAATCAGGTCGTCCGCTTTGGTTAACTGCCAGCGCATGGTGCTTCCTTATTTGTTTTTGTTTCTGCTTTCCCCGCCTTCCATCAGGCTCTTCTGCTTCCCGCCCCAGTCCAGCGCGCCCAGGCGCCATAAATAGACCAGTCCGGCCAGCAGTATCACGATGAATATGGCTGCCTCAACAAAGCCCAACAATCCGGTTTCACGGAAGGCGATGGCCCAGCTGAAGAGGTAAATGGCTTCCAAGTCGAAGACAATGAAAAGAATGGCGACCAGGTAGTAGGTGACAGACAGGCGCAATCTCGCGTTGCCCTGGGAGACGATGCCGGACTCATAGGGTTCGTCGGTGGCGGCATCGCGGCGGCGCTGGCCCAGGAAGTGCGACAGGCCCAGCATCAATGCAATCAGTGCAAAAACAGCAAGGCAGTAAACAATCAGTGGCCACAGTTGTGCAAATTGGACGGCCGGGTCGAACTGGGTTGGGTAGTTCAACTTCTCTCTCCCCGATCTGCTGGTGGGCTTCAGCCCGGGTTCATCACTGATACAACGGCGTAAAAAAGGAACCTCTGATTCGGTGTTGGGTTTAGAGTCAGTACCGTCGAGGCGGAAACAAATTGACGCGAATTTTCTTTTTATGCTTTAACGTTGGCGCGAGAATTATTTGGTGCGCGATAAAAAGCGAAACATTGCCTGATTTATAAATCTTTGACGGGGATAGCGCCAGTCAGGGTAAGGAACGATTGCTTCTTAGCTAAATTGTTTTTATGCGTGTAGCTTCTGTGACAATGGGCGTCACAGGGGTGGGTTCAGTGGCAGTTGAATACGAAAAAAGGGGCGCTGGGCCCCTTTCTAACTGAGTTGTGGGAGCGTATCCGCGCCATCAAAGCTTGCTGATTTCCTCCAGTTGTAGCTGTAGTCGCGCCTGCGCACCCTGCATATCGGCGAGCTTGTCTTTTTCCTTGTTGACTACCTCAGCCGGCGCCTTGTCGACAAACTTGGGGTTCTTCAGCTTGCCTTCCACCCGGCCCAGCTCTTTCGTCAGTTTGTCGATTTCCTTCTGCAGGCGCGCGCTTTCCGCCTGCACGTCGATCAATCCGGCCATGGGTACCAGCAGTTCCATTTCACCGACCAGGGCGGTGGCGGAAGCGGGTGCGGACTCGCCGGCTTGCAGCCAGGTGATGGACTCGAGGCTGGCGAGCTTGCTCAGCAGGCCGCGGGCCTGCTCCAGCAGTTCCCTGTCGCGGTCGGAACCGTTGCGCAGTATCAGCGGAATCTTCTTCGCCGGGGAGATATTCATCTCGCCGCGAATATTGCGCACACCTTCGATCACCTGCTTCAGCCAGGTGATGGCCGCTTCTGACTCAGCATCGATTCTGCGCTCGTCGGGCTCCGGGTAGGGCTGCAGCATGATGGTATCGCCGGCCGCGCCGGCCAGTCCCTTGACCCGCTGCCAGATCTCCTCGGTGATAAACGGCATCAGCGGGTGCGCCAGGCGCAGCACCGTCTCCAGCACGCGGATCAGTGTGCGGCGTGTGCCTTTCTTGATCGCATCCGATGCGCTCTCGTCCCAGAGTACCGGCTTGGACAGTTCCAGGTACCAGCTGCAGTACTCGGCCCAGATAAAGTCGTACAGGGCCTGGGAGGCCAGGTCGAAGCGGTAGCTATCCATTGCCTCGCGCACGGTTTTCTCGGTTTTCTGCAGCTGGGAGATGATCCAGCGGTCGGCCAGGCTCAATTCGAAGTCGTCGCTGCCGTCCTGCCCGCAGTCGTGGCCGTCGCAGTTCTGCAGCACATAACGGGATGCATTCCAGATCTTGTTGCAGAAGTTGCGGAAGCCCTCGATGCGGCCCACGTCGAACTTGATATCGCGGCCGGTGGAGGCCAGCGAATAGTAGGTGTAGCGCAGTGCGTCGGTGCCGTAGGCGGCGAGGCCCTCGGGGAATTCCTTGCGGGTCTGCTTTTCGATCTTATCTTTCAGGTGCGGCACCATCATGCCGGCGGTGCGCTTCTGCACCAGGCTCTCCAGGTCGATGCCGTCGATCAGGTCGATGGGGTCGAGCACATTGCCCTTGGACTTGGACATCTTCTGCCCGTGGCTGTCCCGCACCAGGCCGTGTACATAGACGGTGTGGAAGGGTACTTCCTTCTTGAAATACAGGGTCAGCATCATCATGCGCGCGACCCAGAAGAAGATGATATCGAAGCCGGTCACCAGCACCGAGGTCGGGTGGAATGCGGCCAGTTCCGGCGTTTCCTCGGGCCAGCCGAGCGTGCCGAAGGTCCACAGGCCGGAGGAGAACCAGGTGTCGAGCACGTCGTCGTCCTGGCGTAGGGCGACGTCGGCGCCGAGGTTGTGCTTCTGGCGTACATCGTCCTCGCTACGGCCGACGTAGACATTGCCGTCGTTGTCGTACCAGGCGGGGATGCGGTGCCCCCACCACAGCTGGCGGGAGATGCACCAGTCCTGGATGTCGCGCATCCAGGAGAAGTACATATTCTGGTAGTTGTTGGGCACGAAATTGACGCGGCCGTCTTCCACTGCCTTGATAGCGTCTTCCGCCAGCGGCTGGGTCTTCACGTACCACTGGTCGGTGAGCCAGGGCTCGATGACTACACCGGACCTGTCGCCACGCGGCACCTTCAAGGTGTGCGGCTCGACTTTTTCCAGCAGGCCCAGCGAGTCCAGGTCGTCGACCACCTGGGAGCGGGCGGCGAAGCGCTCCATGCCGCGGTATTTCTGCGGTACGGCGTCGTTCAGGTTGGCGTCCGCGTCGAGGATATTGATCATCTCGAGGTTGTGGCGCTGGCCCATCTCGTAGTCGTTGAAGTCATGGGCCGGGGTGATCTTGACGCAGCCGGTGCCGAATTCGCGGTCGACATAGTCGTCGCCGATGATCGGTATCTCGCGATCGGCCAGCGGCAGCTTGATGGTCCTGCCGATCAGGTGTTTGTAGCGTTCGTCTTCCGGGTGCACCGCCACGGCGGTGTCGCCGAGCATGGTCTCCGGGCGGGTGGTGGCGACCACCAGGTGGCCGGAGCCGTCCGCCAGCGGGTAACGGAAGTGCCAAAGGTGGCCCTGTTCCTCTTCGTTGAGCACTTCCAGGTCGGAGATGGCGGTGTGCAGTTTTGGGTCCCAGTTCACCAGGCGCTTGCCGCGGTAGATAAGGCTGTCCTCGTACAGGCGCACGAAGACTTCCTGCACCGCCTTGTAGAAGCCGTCGTCCATGGTGAAGCGCTCGCGGGACCAGTCGGGGCTGGCGCCCAGGCGGCGCAGCTGGCGGGTGATGGTGCCGCCGGACTCTTCCTTCCACTCCCATACTTTCTTGATGAACTTGTCGCGGCCCAGCTCGTGACGGGACTTGCCTTCCGCAGCCAGCAGCCGCTCCACTACCATCTGGGTGGCGATGCCGGCGTGGTCGGTGCCCACCTGCCACAGGGTGTTGTCTCCTTGCATGCGGTGGTAGCGGATCAGGGCGTCCATGATGGATTCCTGGAAACCGTGGCCCATATGCAGGCTGCCGGTGACATTCGGCGGCGGGATCATGATGCAATAGGGATCGGCCTGGGTGTCGCCGTTGGGCTTGAAATAGCCGTTTTCTTCCCAGGTCTTGTACCACTGCTGTTCTATGGCGTTGGGCTGGTATGTCTTGTCCATGCGGGTGGAAAACCTTGTGTTGACTGACTGCGGGCGCCGGCCTCGCCAGCACAGAATAGTGCGGCAATCCATCTGGCTGCGCCAAAAAGGCGGGAATTATACCGCCCGGGTCAGGGCGGCAAAAGGGAAGGGTTCAGAAGGTTTCCAACTCGTCGACCATCGCTTCGATGCGCGCACGCAGCTGGCGCTCCAGTTCCGGCAGCTGCTTGGCCACCAGGCGATCGATCAGTTGCTGGCGCTGGAGCTCGCGCTCGGCGGTGCCGGTATCGGTCTCTTCCCGGGGATCTGCTTCGGCGACCTCCAGGCCTTCTGTCGGCTCTGGCTCCGGAACGGGTGTTTCTTCCGTTTCTGGTCCTGCGCCTGTATCGAGCGCCTCCTCCGGGATAATGGATTCCCGGGCGGGGACTTCCGGTGGGCGGTCCTCGGTTTTCGGCACCCGGCCGCCGGTCAGGCGCGCGCGGATATGCGCGGGCAGGAAGGGGTTTTCCACCGCGGGCGCTGCGGCTGGCTGGTCGAAGAGTTCCTGCTGTTGTTCCTGGCTCTTTTCCCCGCCGGACGCATCGCGATCGACCGACTGGGGCAAAGAGGGGGCGCTGCTAGGGGCTGAGGGTTCTTTCCTTGTGGCTGAGGGCTCTTTCCTTGTGGCTGAGGGCTCTTTCCCTGTGGCTGAGGGCTCTTTCCCTGTGGCTGAGGGCTCCTTCCCCGTGGCTGAGGGCTCTTCCTTCTGGGCGGCGGGGTGCAGGTTTTCCAGCGGGCGCAGCAGCTTGCGGTCGGATTCGTTGAGTTCAGCCCGGTAATCCTCCGCCAGCTCCTCGTCCACGGGAGAAAAGAGGATGGGCAGGTCGATTTCGTCCAGGGGGGGCTGCGTTGCCGGGCGCAACTTCTTATTGTCCGCTGTGGGTGCCGGCGCAGTTGCCTTATCGGACGAGGGTGACGCAACCTGGTCGAGCAGGGGTATATCGCCGAGGTCGTCGCTGCCTAACAGGTCGCGCAGGGAGTTCAGCTCGTCGAGCAGTTCTTTGGACTGCCCGCGCTGGTGTCCGCGCTGCTTGTTTTTGTTCTTTCGACCGGACATGGCTGTGTGAGCGCCTGCTTACTGAGGATCAACGGATATTGTGGGATTGTAACGGATATCCGCGATCGCGAAAGTGGCCGAAGCGCGATCGCGAGCGCGCCAGTGCTTCGGGTTGCTGTACGACGACTTCCGCCAGGCGCTCGAAGCGACTGAACCAGCCGGGCACTTCACTGCAAAGGTTGATCAGCAGGCCGTGGTGCAGACCCGGGTCCTCGCCACAGTTGATCTCCACTGCGGCGCCCTGTTCGGCGTCCTGGGGGGCGTGGGGGACAAAACTGTCCTCGCGGAAGGTCCACAGCATCCGGTCCAGCTGCCCGGCCCTTTCCCGGTCGTCCACCGCCAGCAGTACCCGCAGGCCGGCGCGGTAGGCCTTTTCCGCCAGGCGACAGGCAAAGGTATCGGCTTCCCGGGACTGGTCGGAGGAGAGTACGTAGAAATCTATACGGGTCATTTTTGTATCAATGTAGTTGGCAACTGGATCTGGAAAAGAGCTTGGACCTGAATACATCTACTCCGTAGGGTGCGTCGTGCGCACCACTGGCGTCGCGGTGCGCGCGGCGGACCCTAGGTGAGTGGCAGGTCAAGAGAGCCCTATTATTTGCCCAGCAGATACTCCACCAGCAGCGGCACCGGCCGCCCGGTCGCACCCTTGGCGGCGCCGGAGTTCCAGGCGCTGCCGGCGATATCCAGGTGGGCCCAGTTGTAGTCCTCGGCAAAGCGGGCCAGGAAGCAGGCCGCGGTCACCGAGCCGGCCTCGCGACCGCCGATATTCTGCATGTCGGCAAAGTTGGAATCCAGCGACGACTGGTACTCGTCCCACAGGGGCATCTGCCAGGCGCGGTCGCCGGTGCGTTCGCCGGCAGCGAGCAGTTCCTGGGCCAGCTTATCCTTGTTGGCGTAGAGGCCTGTGGCGTGGTTGCCCAGCGCGATCACACAGGCGCCGGTGAGGGTGGCGATGTCGATCACCGCTTTGGGCTTGAATTTGGCGGCATAGGTCAGTGCGTCGCAGAGCACCAGGCGGCCCTCGGCGTCGGTGTTGAGTATCTCGATGGTCTTGCCGGACATGGAGGTGACTATGTCGCCGGGCTTGCTGGCGCGGCCGCTGGGCATATTCTCCGCCGCCGCCACCAGGCCGACCACGTTGATGGCCGGCTGCAATTCCAACAGGGCATTCATCACTCCGAAGACGCTGGCGGCACCGCACATATCAAACTTCATTTCGTCCATCTGCATGCCGGGTTTGAGGCTGATGCCGCCGGTATCAAAGGTGATGCCCTTGCCCACCAGCACAATGGGCTTGTCGCCCGACTTGCCGCCCTTGTAGTTCATGGCGATCAGCGCCGGCGGCTCATCGCTGCCCTTGGCCACGCTCATGAAGGCACCCATGCCGAGGGACTGCATCTTTTTGGCGTCCACCACGCTGGTAGTCAGTTTTGTGTGTTTTTTCGCCAGCGCACGAGCTTCGGACGCCAGGTAGTTGGGAGTGCAGATGTTGCCGGGCAGGTTGCCCAGTTCCCGCGCCACATTGCTGCCGACAGCCTGTGCTGCGCCTGTCTCCACGCCGCGCTGGATGGTCTTGAGCGCTTTGCGTTCCGGCGCGTGTACGGTGAATTTGGCCAGCGGATAGCCCTCGGCTCCACTCAGGCAGCGGGTGAATTTGTAGGCGGCGAGTCCGGCGGCCAGGGCCAGCTGCTGGGCCTGCCAGCCGCTGTCGGCGTCGGTCACCTGCAGTTCCGTCAGGTAGCTGGTGGCATCCTTGAAGCCCTTGGCGGCGTTGGCGCTGGCGCCGGCCAGCTTGCGGAATTCCGCCTGGCTGAGTTTGCCCTTGCCGCCGCGCACCAGCAGTGCGCGCTCCGCCGGGCCATCCACCAGGTTTAGTGACAGGGTGCTCGCCAGCTTGCTGCCCAGGTCGCCGCGCTTCAGCACCTTGCCGATAACGCCGCTGCTGGCCTTGTCGAGGGCGTCGCCGCTGGCGCTGAGGCGGTTCCTGGTGTCGACCGGGATGATGGCACAGGCGCTGCGCTGTTTGCTGATATCGGAGACCTTGGCAGAGAACTGCATAATTCCTTTTCCTTTCATTTAAAACTGAATCAATGCCTCTGAGCCGAGACATTGCAAATAAATTTGGAGATAATGCGCCGCACAAGTTTAACCCGGCTTATGCTGGATTGCTGTAGCCTGCGGGAAACTTGCTCATTTTTGAACCAGAATTCTCCACACCGCCGTCGCCAAGGAATTCATTCGCCCTGTGATTATCTTCCGCTACCTCTGCCGCGAGCTGCTTTATGCCACGCTGGCAGTCAGCGCTGTCCTGCTGCTGATGGTGATGAGCGGCCGCTTTGTGAAATACCTGGCCGAGGCGGCTGCCGGTGATCTCTCCGCCAATATCCTTTTTTCCCTGATGGGGTATCGCCTGCCCGGCTTCCTCGAGCTGGTGCTACCACTGGGGCTGTTCGTCGGGATACTGCTCGCCTACGGGCGCCTGTATATCGAGAGTGAGATGACGGTGCTGCACGCCTGCGGTTTCAGCGAGCGGCGGCTGCTGACTTACACACTGGCCCCGGCTTTTATGGTGGCCCTGGTGGTAGCGGCAATGAGTCTCTATTTCTCACCGACCGGTATGGAACGCTCTTCCGGGCTCCTGACCGCGGACAAGTCGCGCAATGAATTCGATCACCTGGTGCCGAAGAAGTTTGTCGCCACCGAAGGTGATCGGGCTGTCTATTACGCGGATTCCCTCAGCGAAGACAAGTCCACCATGCGCGATGTGTTTCTCGCCGAGCTGGGCTCCTCCCGCGCGGAAACCGAGACGGAGCAGCAGATCGTGATCCTGGCCAAGGAAGGTGTGCAGCAGATAGATCCGGATACCGGTATGCGCTACCTGGTGCTGCGCGATGGCTACCGCTATGAGGGCGTTCCCGGGCAGCGCGACTACCGCCTGATGCAGTTTTCCAGTTACGAGGTGCAGCTGGAGATTCCCGAGACACGCAGCCGCTGGGGCGACCGGATGGAGTCGACCTCGACCTTCGACCTGTGGCGCAGCGGCTCGCCACAGGAGCGCGCCTTCCTGCACTGGCGCTTCAGCCTGCCGGTCCTGGTGATGGTGGTGGCGGTGCTGGCGGTGCCGCTGTCCCGCACCAACCCACGGCAGGGACGCTATGCCAAGATGATCCCGGCGGTACTGCTCTATCTCGCCTACCTGATTATTCTCCTGCGCGTGCGCGGCGCCATCGAGGACGGCAAGATTGCCAACCCGGCGGCCATCTGGCTGGTACACCCGCCATTCCTGATCCTCGGTCTTTTCCTGCTCGGCGGGCGCAACTGGGGGCGGCGTCCAAAGCGCGTTGCCGCAAAGGGCGGGGAGGCGAAGCGTGCTTAAGCTGGATATCTATATCGGTCGAACGGTGGCGCTGGCCATCGGCGCCGTGCTGTTGATCCTGCTCGGGCTGGACGTGATTTTCGCGATGATCGACCAGCTGGAAGAGCGTGAGGGCGGCTACCAGTTTGCTCAGGTGATCCAGTATGTGGGCTGGACACTGCCGGAACGGCTGTACGAGCAGCTCGGTTTTTCCGCGCTGGTGGGCTGTATGGTGGGGCTGGGTACCCTGGCCGGCACCAGTGAGTTGACGGTGATGCGCGCTGCCGGCATGTCTATCGGGCGTATCGCCTGGGCGGTGATGAAGCCGGTGATTCTGTTGATCGTGATGGGACTGGGGCTGGCGGAATTTGTGATTCCGCAGACCAACCAGGTGGCGGAGAGCCGCAAGGCCATGGCGATGGGAGAGCTGGAGGCAGGCGGTCTGGAACAGGGGCTATGGATAACGGATAGCGGCGAGTTCGTGCATTTCAATGCGGCGCTCCCCGGTGGCGAACTGTACGGAATTACCCGCTACCGATTTGGCGGCGACCGGGAGCTGCAGCGGGTCGAGTTCTCTGAGCGCGGCCTATTCGATGGCGAGCAGTGGATTCTGGAGAACAGCCGCACCACCTCTTTTACCGCCGATAAGTCGATGAGTGAAGAGACGCAGCGCAGTGAATGGCAGACAGATATTTCGCCGGATCTGTTTTCCCTGGTGGTGCCGCTGCCATCGGACCTGTCGCCGCGCAACCTGTGGGCTTACGGCAAATTCCTCGACCGCAAGGGCGAGGATTCCGGCCGTTACTGGTTACAGTTCTGGAAGAAGTTGTTGCAGCCACTGACCATCGCCAGCCTGGTGATGGTTGCCATCTCCTTTATCTTCGGCCCCCTGCGCGAGGTGACCACTGGCCTGCGTGTATTTACCGGCGTTATCGTCGGCATTGTGTTCCAGACATTGCAGGATATGCTGGGGCCGTCATCTGTCGTATTCGGTTTCCCGCCCTTTATCGCCGTGCTGCTGCCGATACTGCTGTGCTTTGCGGTGGGTTGGCTGCTGCTGAAACGCGCCCGCTAGCGCGGCGGGTGCGCTTCCGGACGGTGCGCACGGCGCACCCTACTTCTTCTTGGGGAGTAACCGCACTTCCGAATCGGAAGCAAGGTCGTGCCAGCTGGCCCTGTCCGCGCGGGTCCAGGCCCAGAAGTAACCCAGGCCCAGGCAGGCCAGGGAAACGGGGGCGGTCAGCGCCCGCAGCGCGCACTGGCGCCAGCTGAGCTGTACGCCTTCGGGGTTCGCCAGCAGCAGGCGCCAGGCGCGCATGCCGATGGTCTGGCCCGCCGCGCGCCAGGACCACACGAAGTAACCCGCGATCACCGCCACTGCGCCCAGCTGAAACAGCGGGCCGCTGACGCAGGGGTTGTAGTCCATCTGGTCCGGCTGGCAGTTCAGGCCAACCACCGCGGATGCTGCCAGCATCGCCACAAAACCGTACACCATCAGCAGACCCATGATGATCAGCGCGTCATAGACCAGCGCGGCCAAGCGCCTGCCGACGCCGGCGACAGGCAGTTGGGAAAAGGAAGTCGGGGTGTTCGAGGTGCTCACGGCAATCTCCGCCAGATTAGAATGGCGGAGATTCTAACAAACAGCGAATAGAGGAAGGAGTGGGCTCTCGGCCGATATCAGAACTCGTACTCGAACGAGAACTTGAACTTGTCGTCGGACAGGCGCACATCGTAATCCACCGCCTTGCCGATCCTGCCGTGACCGTCGGTATAGCGCAGCAGGCCGCTGTTGAGGTTGCGCCTGTTTTGCTCGCGGTAGGTCTGCCAGCCCATCTTCAGGATCTCGTTGAGGGCCTTGCCGCCGGTGGTGGGTTTGAACTTGTCCGGGTTGGTGTGCATCTGCAGCCACTGGTAGTTCAGGCGTCGCTGCACAGTGCCCATGGAGTTGTTGCGCAGGTTCTCGGCGGCCTCGTACAGGGCCGCATTGTCCATGCCAAAGGCGCTGTCGATAAAAAAGGCGTTGTCGGCCTGCAGGTTCAGGGCGCTGGAGGAGTCGGGAATAAACAGGTCGTCGGCGAGGCAGGTGCTGGCAGCGGGAAACAATAGCAGGCCAAACACGACTGGCAGGTGTTTGCTGGGACGGAATCGAAAACTGCCGAATTCCTTTGAGCGTTCCATTGTGTCTACCCCGGGGTGTTTACTTCTTAGGCAAACGACCGCTCAGCAGTCGTTGAATTTATTATGGTTCACCCTTAATGAACTGTTGTATCTCATAACCTCGGCGCCTATTGCAACCTGAATTTGTGGATACTCCCTGAAAACCGGTCATTGTGCTGCAGGCCGCATCTTTGCTGGTTTTTCTCATTGTTGCCCATTCGGTCGGGGCGGTGCGAAGGAGTGCGCCAAAGTTTCTTATTGTTGCTTACACAATACCGCCTCCCTTTTTATAAAAACTTGATCTAGGTCTCCGAATTGACCGACGCTAAGAAGGGTGGGGACCCGGCGGTCCATGGCGCTGCCGGGCCTTTGCTCGACACTGCTTATACCTTCGCAGGTGGGGGGTTGGACTCCATCAGATGGGGGAGGGTAAACATGTTGACAGCGTTGTCTTTTTCGCTATGGTGGCGTCTACCGACAAAGAATAAGAGAAGAGACATGACCCGCGCCTCGCTTTTCCTGACCCTGGCCCTCGGCGGCCTCTTATCGGCCTGCAGCCAGCCGGAGCGCGGAGAAGTCTCCGCCGCCGGGCTGATTGCGCAGAACTTCTCCGTCACCCAGGAGGTGCTGACCAACTTCCAGGGCGTGGACGCCGCGCTGCGCGCCGACTGCAAGCGCGCCGGTGGCAGTGGCGCCATCTGCTCGACCTACCGTATTTCGCTGCTCAATCAGGGCCCGGCCATCTCCGCCGAACAGCGCGACTGGACCCTCTACTTCCACAGTATCCGCCGCACTTTCAACCTGCGGAACCGCGATGATTTCACGCTGGAGCACGTCAAGGGCGATCTGCACCGCCTGGTCCCGACCATCAGTTTTGCCGGTATCGGCGCCGGTGAGGCCCTCGAGTTGGATTTCCTCGCCGAGAACTGGATGCAGTTTGAGTCGGACTTCATGCCGCGGTTGTTTGTCGTCGACGGGGAGGGAGAGGCCCATGTGATTGCCTCCACCGACAGCGACAGCATCGACGGGCTGGTGCTGCCGATAAACCGCAATAATCCGGACAACTGGAAGCGCACCTCGGCCGATGCCAACCAGCTCGCCTCCGCCACCAGCCGCTATGCGGATTTCAACGCTGCTTCACCGCTGCAGGGTGACAGCTGGCGCGCGCGGATAATTCCGCAACCGCTGACAGTCGAGGTGACCGGCGAGCCGGTGGCGCTCGGAACCGGCATAGCCGTGGATGCGGGTCCGCTGCAGAGCCCGAGCCTGCACGCCTTCCGCCAGCGCCTGGAGCAGCTGCAGCTGGCACCCACCGGCCCCGGCGCCTTTTCGGTGCGGGTGGATATAGATGAGAGCAGATTCGACGGGAAAACGGCGGGAGCCTACCGGCTTGACGTGGGCGAGCGCAGTGCGCAGATTCTCGGCTTCGACCAGGCTGGCGCCTTTAATGGTCTGCAGTCCCTGCTGGCCCTGGTAGATGTAAAGAGCCGCACCCTGGCGCGGGCCCGGGTTGAGGATGCACCGCGCTTCCAGCACCGGGGCCTCTTCCTGGATGTGGGACGCAACTTCCACAGCAAAGATGTGGTGCTGAAGCTGCTGGACCAGATGGCTGCCTACAAGCTCAACCGCTTCCACTTCCACCTGTCCGACGACGAGGGCTGGCGCCTGGAAATCCCCGGTCTGCCGGAGTTGACGGAAGTGGGCGGCAAGCGCTGCTTCGACCCGAGCGAGACCCGGTGCCTGCTGCCACAGCTGGGTTCCGGCCCCGACTCCGACAACAATGGCAGCGGTTACTTCAGCGTCGACGACTATATCGAGATAGTGCGCTATGCCAGGGCGCGGCATATCGAGGTGATTCCCGAATTCGATATGCCGGCCCACGCACGCGCCGCGGTGGTGGCGATGGAGGCGCGCTACAAAAGACTGGTGGACGAATTGCCGGAACAGGCGGCCGAGTACCGGTTGGTAGATCCCGAAGACAACACCCAATACCTGTCGGTGCAGTTCTACGACGACAGCTATATCAACCCCTGCATCGATTCCACCTATCGCTTCGTCGGCAAGCTGATTCGCGAGGTGCAGGCCATGCATCGGGCGGCCGGCGCTCCCCTGGCCAGCTGGCACTTCGGCGGCGATGAGGCGGTGAATATCCTCGCCGCTGACAGCTTCGAGGATGCGCCCGGCAATGATCCGGAGAAGGGCGATGCGCCGGCGGCGGCGCGCCAGAAGCCCTGGAGCCAATCGCCGGCCTGCCAGAAGCTGGTGGCCAGTGGCGAGGTGGACGCCATCGACGAACTGGGCGAGCTCTACGCCAGGCGCGTCAGCGACCTGGTGGCCGACGCCGGCATCCCCACCATGGCTGCCTGGAACGACGGGGTCAAACGTATAGAGGACGCCGGCGAGGAGCTGGCAACTGAAGAGAACTACGTCAACTCCTGGGCGCCGCTCTTCTGGGGCGGCGGCGACGAGAGCGCGCACCTGGCTGAAGCCGGTTTCGAGGTGGTGCAGTCCCACTCGGACTTCCTCTACTTCGATATGCCCTACGAGGTGGATCCGAAGGAGAGCGGCTACTACTGGGCCTCGCGCTATATCGATACCCAAAAGACCTTCAGTTACGCGCCGCTGAATACCGCCCAGCTGGCAGAGGTATCCACCGACCGCGACGGCAATGCCTGGTCCGCGACAGCACCGGCAGCGGACTTCGCCGAGCGCGTGCGCGGTATCCAGGGGCAGCTTTGGAGTGAGGCGGTGCGCACCGATGCGCAGGTGGAATATATGATCTTCCCGCGCCTGCTGGCCCTGGCAGAGCGCGCCTGGCACCGGGCGGACTGGGAGCTGTCGCCGGTTGCAGGGCAGCAGTTTTCCGCCGAGACCGACACTGTGGACAAAGCGGCGCTCGCCGCCGACTGGCGCGAATTTGCCGCAACTGTTGGCAACAAGGAGCTGCTGAAACTGGACCTGGGTGGCGTGGGCTATCGGATACCGGTACCAGGCGCGGTGAGTGAGGGGGGCGAGCTGAAGATGGCGCTGCCTTTCCCGGGGCTGCCGCTGGAATACTTCGACGGCGACCACTGGCAGCCGGTGGACGGAGAAATCCTGGCGGAGGGGGTAAGGGCAGTGCGCGCCCGCAGCGCCGGCGGCCGCCGCGCCGGCCGCGCGGTGGAGCTGGCGCTGCCGCAGCCGGCAACAGCGCAGCGCTGATCCCGACATCTACCGCGGCCAGGGGCGGACGGCCGACCCTGCAGGAGCGGCGGGTCGTCCGTCCGCCTATGGCCGCGATCGGATTATCCGCCTCCCTAAAGCCTCCCGCACAGAATCAGCGATGCCGGCCTGCCGGTCTCCGGGTGCAGAGGCTCCCGCAGCTGCACCAGTGCCATATCATTGCGCTGGAACATCTCGATCCAGGTCTCCAGGGTGCGGAAATACCAGGGTGCCGGGTCGCTGAAGTCTTCGCTGAAGCCGGCCCAGGAGCCGGGCCGCCAGCCGTCGCGGTAGTCGCCATCGGCACAGGCGGCCAGCGGATGCAGCGTCTGTACAAGCAGGTGCCCGCAGGGGTTCAGCAGCTCCCGCGCCGCGGTAAACAATCCCTCCACCGACTCTTTTCCCAGCAGTGAGAAGTTGCACACCAGCAGGTCGAATCGCTGTCGCAGCTCACCGGCCGCCAGTGCCTCATAGGAGAGCAACCGGTAGTGCTCCTGCGGCCCGGCGCGCCTCTGAGCGGCCTCCACCAGTTCCGCTACCGCGTCAATGCCCCAGACTTCTACGCCTTCAGCCGCCAGCTCCCGCGCCAGCCAGCCCTCACCGCAGCCGATGTCCAGCACGCTGGCGGGTCGGTGCGCCAGGGCGGCGGCTACAATTGCAGCGTCCGTGACCAGTCTGCGGCTGGCGATGGCGGCGCCGTCGACGGCGCGGATCCAGGGTGCGGCATTCCTGTGCCAGCTGTGTAATATCTTTTTATCACTGAATTCGGAATCACTCATGGGTTTGCACCGCGCGGCCTGTGACATGACTGCGATCGAGTGTACCGTCTGTTTGGCAGAATGGATAAGAGAGAAAACAATATGCCCCGTCAAATGGTGTTCGACTATGTGATCGTCGGCGGCGGTTCTGCCGGCTGCGTGCTCGCCAACCGGCTCAGCGCCGATGAACAGCACCGCGTCTGCCTGCTGGAGGCGGGGCCGGTGGATCGCAGCCTCTTGATCTCGATACCCGCCGGGATCGGCTACCTGCTGCCCGGCAAGCGCTACAACCTGCACCACTACACAGAACCACAGCAGCAGCTGAACGGGCGCCGTCTCTTCTGGCCGCGCGGGCGCACCCTGGGGGGCAGCAGTTCCATCAATGCGATGCTCTACATTCGCGGCAGCGGCGCCGACTACGACGCCTGGGAGGCGGCGGGCAATCCCGGTTGGGGCTGGCGCGACCTGTTGCCGTACTTCCTGATGTCCGAGGGCAATGAGCACGGCAGCGATGCCCACCACAGCGGCTACGGCCCGCTGGCGGTATCGGACCTGAAATGGAAAACAAAAGCGGGGATTGCCTTCGTGCGCGCGGCCCAGTCTGCCGGCCACCGCCTCAACAACGACTTCAACGGCAGCCAGCAGAACGGCGTCGGCTTTTACCAGGTGACTCAGAAACACGGCCGTCGCTGTTCCTCGGCAGCGGCCTACCTGCACCCGGTTAAAAGCAGACCCAATCTCAGCGTTTTCACCCGCAGCCAGGCCGCGCGCCTGCTGTTCAAGGGTGACCGCGTGACTGGCGTGGAGCTATTGAACGGCAAGCGCATACTGGCGAACAAGGAAGTATTGCTGTGCGCCGGCGCGATACAGTCACCACAACTGCTGCTGCTCTCCGGTATAGGGCCGGAGGCAGAGCTGAAAAAGCACGGAATAGTGCCCCAGGCGCACCTGCCGGGTGTCGGTGGGAATCTGCAGGACCACCTGGATATCACCCAGGTGGTGGAGGCCTCGCAACCGGTCACCTTTTCCGACTCCCTCTGGCCGAAAATCCTGACCGCCCTGCGCCTGCCGGAGTTTCTGTTCGCCAACCGCGGTCCGCTCACCAACAATGTGGCCGAGGCCGGCGGTTTTGCCTGCTCCAGCCGCGCCGGTGGGCAGCCGGATATCCAGTTTCACTTTTCCTCCGCGCCATTGTTCGAGCACGGCCTGAAAAAATTCGGCGGTTATGGCTACTCCCTGCACGCCTGCGCACTGAGGCCCAGGAGCCGCGGTGAAATTACCCTGGCCAACCGCGATCCGCGCTCGCAACCATTGATTCAGCCCAACTACCTGAGTGATCCCGAGGATATGGCAGTGATGATGGAGGCCTTTGAGATGGCCCGCGACATACTGCTGACATCGGGCTTGCAGCAGTACCACAAGCACTGGTGGAGCCCGGAAAAGTCGCTGCGCAGCAAAGTATCCATCAAGCGCTTTATCCGCAGCCGTGCGGAGACCATCTATCACCCGGTGGGCACCTGCAAAATGGGTTCCGATGAACTCGCCGTGGTGGATTCGCAGTTGAAAGTACACGGTGTCGATGGACTGCGCGTGGTGGACGCCTCCATAATGCCCACCCTGATCAGCGGCAACACCAATGCACCGGTGATCGCCATCGCGGAAAAAGCCGCGGACCTGATACTGGGCAAACAGTCGGCCCCGCAATTCGTACATACCGAAGTTTTGGAAACAGAATGATCTGGCAATGCCCCGTCTGTCAGTTACCACTGCAACTCGGCGACAGTAGTTGGCGCTGCGCCGACAGGCACAGCTATGACTGTGCCCGCGAGGGGTACGTCAACCTGCTGCCGGTCAACCGCAAGCGCAGCAAGGAGCCCGGCGATTCGGCGGAAATGCTGCAGGCGCGGCGGCGCTTTCTCGAGGCGGGCCACTACCGGCCACTTGTTGAGGCGATAGTGGCCCTGCTGCCCTATGCACCGGGGCACCAGCTGCTGGATATCGGCTGCGGCGAGGGCTTTTATCTCCGCGGGCTGCAGGGCGGAGGCTGGCCGGCACAGGCGCTGGCCGGCGTGGACATCGCCAAGGCCGGTGTGCGCATGGCGGCGAAAAGCCAGCCCGGCGTGCAGTTTGTAGTGGCCAGCAATATCGAACTGCCGCTGGCGCGGGACAGCGTCGACCACCTGCTGCGGATCTTCGCGCCGGCCCCGGATGACGAAATGGGCCGGGTGCTGAACCCGGGCGGCTCGCTGCTGGATGTGTCGCCGGGGCCCGAGCACCTGTGGCCGCTGAAGGAGGCTCTCTACGATGAGCCGCGTCGCCATCCACCGCCCAAGCCGGTGGCGGGTTTCGCGCCGGAAGTGGAGGTGCGCTGCTGTTTTCCGTTCAAGCTGCACGGCCGCGAGGCCATCGCGGATTTCCTGAAAATGACGCCATTCGCCTGGAAGGGTAACAGCGACGTGCGCCGCGAGTTGGAGTTGCGGGACAGCCTGAAGCTGGAGGCGGACTTCGTGGTGCGGCGTTTGATCAGCAAAAGATGACTGCGCACATATTCGGGGAGGGACTCCGCCCGTCCCACTTCGGAGTCGCGAATAATCGAAGGAATTTATGGCAACCCCGAGAGATTACGGATTTATGCGCCGCGCACTGGAGCTGGCGGAAATTGCCGGCGAGCGCGGCGAGGTGCCGGTGGGCGCGGTGCTGGTGCGTGAGGGAAAGATTATCGGCGAGGGCAGCAACCGCCCGATCGGCAACTGCGATCCCAGTGCCCACGCGGAGATCATCGCCCTGCGCCGTGCGGCAGAGGAGATGCAGAATTACCGCCTGCCGCAGACCACCCTCTATGTGACCATTGAGCCCTGCACCATGTGTTTCGGCGCCATGGTGCACGCGCGTGTTGGCCGGCTGGTTTACGGCGCTACCGAGCCCCGCGCCGGTGCTGTGGAGAGCCGTCTGAATTTGAGTGAAGCCGATTTCTTCAATCACAGGATTGAAGTGGCGTCCGGTGTAATGGCCGAGGAAGCCAGTAATCTGGTCCGGACGTTTTTTCGGGGTCGACGCTGATATGCCGATTGCCTTTCTGCTTAACAGCCTCCGGGTGCGGTGACGGTGGTGATTCACCTCGAGCGTTGGACGGCCTCTTTCATGTACCTGAAGATGCAGGAATACTGGAGAGACTGAGCCGCGTTACCGTTTCATCCTGGCGGTTCGTCCGGTCCTGCCCTGCGGTTTCTGCGCCGGGTAGAAGTCTCCAGCATGCCGGCGCAAATAGTAGTGCCGCTCCAGGCTGCGCCAGAGTTTGCCCAGTGGGTGCAGCCAGTAGATCCAGGGGGCGACCCTGTCCCTGTGCACATTGGATTTCTGGATACTCGATTCGTGTTCCGTCTCCCACAGCAGATGTGGCTCCACGCCGTAGAGGCGCAGGTCATACTGCCAGAAGTGGTCGAACAGTTTGTCTATGGGCTCGAAAATGCGACTGCCGTAGCCCAGTACCTTTTCCATGCCGGCGCGGTTGATCAGGTAGCCCTGGGCACCGCACCAGCCGCGCTCGGGTCGCACCAGCTGGTGGCTGCCGCCCGCGAGCGGCTGGACTTCCCTGCGTTTGCGCACCTTGAGTCCCATCAGGCGCACCATCTCCACCTCTTCCGGCAGCTGTTCCAGCTCGGCCAGCACCCGGCCGAACTCGGGTTCGAGGTGCACGTCGTCCTCGAGTATGCAGACGCGTTCCAGTCCCGATTCATAGGCCCGGCGTATCGCGCGCAGGTGCGCCAGGTAGCAACCCACCTCGGAATTCTTCAGCTCGCAAAGGTGGCGCCAGCGGGTGGTGGCGTTGGCGATGCGCTCGCCCGGTTCCAGGGTGGGCACGCCATTGCGGCCGTCGACTCCTGCGATGGTACACGCCGGCAGTCGCTGTTTTTTCAGGGTTGTCATCAGCGAGCGCGCCGACTCACCTTCCGCGGCCAGGGTGATCACCCAACAGGGGGTGTTGGCCGCATAGGGGGACAGCTGCCTGGTAGGGCGTTTGAGGCTGGGGCGCTCCCGATCCCGCAGTGCTTTTTTACGCGGGCGCACCTGGGGATGCGGCCGGCGGGCCCGTTCGGGTTTTGCCGCCGCGGCCCGGTGCCGGTGGCCGCGGGATTCGGCGGCTGTCACCCCTGCCGGAGCCGGCGATCGGCCGAGCAGAATATTGATCAGCAGGTTACCCAGGTCCCGGTAGTGGGGTGGGCTGGAGATACGGTTGAATGAGCGTCTCAGGGTTGCGGCTACCCTGCGGTGTCTGGACTGGTTCATTTTTCCCGGCCACCTGCGGTGTGGCGGGGGGCGGTGGCAACTGTGCAAATCGCTGCCGGTTGGGGAAGTTGTCCGTCGTGCATCTTGATCACCTGTTCTGCAATACCGTCGCCAGCCTGGGGCGACGGATCCAGTGGTTGCTACTGCGGTCCGTGATCGAGCAACGTTCAACGACTAGGTCGAATTTCCCTGTATCTGATACTGGATATTAATGACTGACTGATTGGTCTACTGGGTTTCGGCAGGTGGCCGGCTGGCGCGCGGCGCTGTGGGGATGCGGTCTGGGGATTCTCGAAGGGACTTCATTCCGATACCTACCGTCTTGTTTTGTTTTTACGTCTTTGGTCGGGCCCTGAAGTCTAACTCTAACGTGGATGGCCATACCGGAATTGGTTCAATCTTTAGGAGGTGAAATGGCAAAGATCGTCAGTGTCGCCAAAGTCTGACCTATATGTGGGTCTTGGTAACGCTCTCTATCCTGATAGAATCCCGCTTCACGCCTGAGCGTTCCTCCATGACTAAGTCAGGGCCGGGTGGTATTCAGCAATAGGAAGTTTGTTATGAAGTCGGATCTGGTCAGGATGGCGTTGATTCTCGGGCTCCTGAGTTGCGTGGGCCCCTTTGCGATCGATATGTATCTGCCGGCGCTGCCGTCGATTGCCGAGAGTCTCGGCGCGCCGGTGGAGGCCACCCAGTACACGCTGATGTCCTACTTCGTGGCCTTCGGCGTCTGCCAGCTGTTCTACGGGCCCGCCTCGGATATGTTCGGGCGCAAACCGCCGCTCTATTTCGGCCTGGTGCTCTTCGCGCTGGCATCCATCGGTTGCGCCTTTGCCCCCAGTATCGAGTGGCTGATCGCACTGCGCTTTGTGCAGGGTGTCGGCGCCGCCTCGGTGATGTCCATTCCGCGGGCGGTGATCCGCGACCGCTACACCGGCACCGAGGCCACGCGACTGATGACCACGGTGATGCTGGTGATTTCCATCTCGCCGATGTTGGCGCCGCTGGCCGGCAGCGCGCTGATAGGCCCCTTCGGCTGGCCGTCGGTATTCATTGCCGTGGCCCTGGCGACCGTCGCCAGTATGGTGCTCACCGGCGTCGGCCTGCCGGAGACACTGCCGCCGGCGGAGCGGGTACCGTTTAAATTCAGTGCCATGACCGGGGCCTTCGCCACGCTGCTGCGCGATCCCGGCTACATGGGCCTGACCCTGATCGGCGGCCTGGGTATGTCGAGCTTCTTTGCCTTCCTGTCCACGGCCTCTTTCCTCTATACGGGCCACTATGGCCTGACGCCGACCCAGTTCAGCCTCGCCTTCGCACTGAATGCACTGGGCTTTTTCACTGCCAGCCAGTTCGCCGCCAATCTCGGCGAACGTTTCGGATCGGTGGTGGTGGTGCGCTGGGCGGTGGCCGGCTTTGCCGCCAGTGCATCACTGATGTGCAGCGTGATCGCGGCGGGATACGACAATTTTGCGCTGTTGGTGGGAATGCTGATAGTGACCAATGCCTTCCTCGGCCTGGTGATCCCGACCTCGATGGTGCTTTCCCTGGAGGAACACGGCCCCATTGCCGGCACCGCGGCGGCGCTGGGTGGTGCATTGCAGATGCTGCTCGGGGCCGTGGCGATAGTGATTGTCAGCCAGGTGTTCGACGGTACGCCGCTGCCGCTGGTGGCGGCTATCGCGGTTTGCGCGTTGTTGGCGTTGGGATTGTCGGTGCTGACGTTGCGGGGTGCCGCGCAGGTGGCGGTGCAGTCTTAATTCGCCCGGGCCGGCATCCAATACAAAACGGCAGGGCCGAAGGTGCCGTGAATACCCGGAGCGGCCGGACCAGCCGTTCTGCACAGCCGAAGGCTGCCTGAAATGAAAAAAGCCCGCAATTTGCGGGCTTTCTCGATTTGGTACCAGAGGCCGGACTCGAACCGGCACGCCCGTGAAGGCAACGGATTTTGAATCCGTCGTGTCTACCAATTTCACCACTCTGGCAGCGGCTCGAGGCTGTGGTTTGGCTGCCTCGACAAGGGGGACGATTATAGCCATGGGCGGTTAGCGGTCAACCGGATTTGGCGGCGGGGCGGCTTTCCGTTACTCTTCGCGCCCGACTGTTGACCGCCTAAACTGATGCCATGCGCCGCCAGGATTTCCACTTCGATCTGCCCGATGAACTGATTGCCCGCGCGCCGGCGAAGGAGCGCCGCGGCAGCCGCCTGCTGTGCTTGGATGGGCCCAGTGGTGACATAGAACACCGGCAGTTTGCCGAGCTGGCCGATCTGGTGGATGCCGGCGACCTGCTGGTATTCAACGATACCCGGGTGATACCAGCGCGCCTGTTCGGGCGCAAGGCCAGTGGCGGCAGGCTGGAGATACTGATCGAGCGGGTGCTGGACGAGCACCGGGCGCTGGCCCATATCCGTTCCAGCAAGTCCCCCAAGCCCGGCAGCGAGATATTGCTCGAGGACAATACGGCCCTGGAGATGGTGGCGCGCCACGAGGCGCTGTTCGAACTGCGCTTCCCACTGGAGGGGGCGCTGCCGGTGCTGGAGCGCCTGGGCCATATGCCGCTGCCGCCCTATATCGACAGGCCCGACGAGGTCTCCGATCGCGAGCGCTACCAGACGGTCTACAGCCGCGAGGCGGGCGCGGTGGCCGCACCGACGGCGGGGCTGCATTTCGATGATGAGATGCTGGATGCGCTGCGCAGCAAGGGCGTCGAGACTGCCTTTGTAACCCTCCACGTGGGCGCCGGCACTTTCCAGCCGGTGCGGGTGGACGACATTTTCGCGCACAAGATGCACAGCGAGGTGTTGAATGTGCCGGAATCCGTGTGCCGGGCGGTGGCGGACTGCCGCGCCCGCGGTGGCAGGGTGATCGCCGTGGGTACCACCAGTGTGCGCGCACTGGAGACCGCTGCTGCGAGCGGCGAGCTGCGGCCAACGGTGGGGGAGACGGATATCTTTATCTATCCGGGCTACAAGTTCCGCGTGGTGGACCGACTGATCACCAACTTCCACCTGCCCGAATCGACGCTGCTGATGCTGGTCAGCGCCTTCGCCGGCTACGAGCAGGCAATGAACGCCTACCGCGAGGCGGTGACAGAAAAGTACCGTTTCTTCAGTTACGGGGATGCGATGCTGATCGGCCGCAATCCCGACGTCAGCGATTGGTAGCCGTCTAGGATGGGCACACTAGGCTTTGCCCATCCTACAACTAGATCCCGAACCCCGAACAAAAACCAGGAGTTTCCATTGAGCCGCGAGTGCTTTATGCAGTTTGAGTTAGACACCACCGATGGCAAGGCCCGCCGCGGCCGCCTGCGTTTTCCCCGCGGGGTGGTGGAAACGCCGGCGTTTATGCCGGTGGGTACCTACGGCACTATCAAGGGCATGTTGCCGCGGGATGTAGAGGCTATCGGTGCACAGATCATTCTCGGCAATACCTTTCACCTGATGCTGCGACCGGGTACCGAAGTGGTAAAGGCCCATGGCGACCTGCACGATTTGATGCAGTGGTCGGGCCCGATTCTGACGGACTCCGGCGGTTTCCAGGTGTTCAGCCTGGGGAAGATGCGCAAGATCACCGAGGAGGGGGTCTCTTTCCAGTCGCCGGTTGACGGCAGCCCGGTGTTTATGGATCCCGAGGAATCCATGCGTGTACAGCGGGATCTGGGCTCGGATATCGTGATGATCTTCGACGAGTGCACCCCCTATCCGGCCACGCCGGATGAGGCGCGCAAGTCGATGGAGCTGTCCCTGCGCTGGGCTGGACGCTCCAAACAGGCCCACGGCGACAGCCCCTCGGCGCTGTTCGGCATAGTGCAGGGGGGCATGTACCCGGAACTGCGCGATATCTCCCTGCGCGGCCTGACCGAGATAGGCTTCGACGGCTATGCCATCGGCGGCCTTTCCGTGGGTGAGCCGAAGGAGGAGATGATTGCGGTATTGGATCACCTGGCCCACAGGATGCCGGCGGACAGGCCGCGCTACCTGATGGGGGTGGGCAAGCCGGAGGATATCGTCGAGGCGGTGCGTCGCGGCGTGGATATGTTCGACTGCGTGATGCCCACCCGCAATGCGCGCAACGGGCACCTGTTCACTGCCGGGGGCGTGGTCAAGATTCGCAACGCCAAACACCGCCACGATACGGGACCGCTGGAAGAGGGGTGTGACTGCTATACCTGCGAGCACTTCTCCCGCGCCTACCTGCACCACCTGGATCGCTGTGGCGAGATCCTGGGATCGCAGCTCAACACCATCCACAACCTGCGCCACTACCAGCGGCTGATGCAGGGCCTGCGCGATGCCATCGCCGCCGGCGAGCTGGAGATCTTCGTGGCGGAGTTCTACCGGCGCCTGGGGCGCGAGGTGCCGCCGCTGGCATAGAGTGCGGTGGATGTAGGAGCCTGCCTGCAGGCGATGGGGGCGGAGCTCCGCAGCTGTTCGCTTGCAGGGCAAGCTCCTACAGGTCACGATCGCCCGAGTCCCGAGTCCCGAGTCCCGAGTCCCGAGTCCCGAGTCCCGAGTCCCGAGTCCCGAGTCCCGAGTCCCGAGCCCCGAGTCCCGAGTCCCGAGTCTCGATTTGTACCCCAACCCTATCCCCGTATAATCGGCCCCCACCTGGGGGCTCCGCGCCTTGCAATCCACCGTTGGCGCCCGCATATCCCCCGACATTGCCAAGATTTACCGGCCGTGATGGCCGCACTACAACAATGAGAGCAGCATGAATCGCTACCCCTTCTGGAAGTACCTACTGATTCTCGCGGTTGCGGCCCTCGGCTTCCTGTACGCCGCGCCCAACCTCTACGCCCCGGATCCCGCCGTGCAGATTTCCGGCCAGTCCAGCGCCATGCAAGTGGAACAGGGCGTGCTCGACAGGGCGCAGCAGGCGCTGGACGAGGCGGGTATCGAGTACTTCGGCGGTGAAGTGGGGGACAAGGCGGTGCTGCTGCGCCTCAACTCCATCGAGGAGCAGCTGCCAGCCAAGCGCGCCATCCAGGAGGCACTGGGCCACAGCGACTATGTGGTGGCCCTGAACCTGGCCTCCACCACGCCGGATTGGCTGGCCAACATGGGCGCCAGCCCGATGAAGCTGGGCCTGGATCTTGCCGGCGGCGTGCACTTCCTGATGGAGGTCGACACCAACACCATCGTCAGGACCAATATGGAGGGCTATGCGCAGGATGTGAAGGCCAAATTGCGCGCGGCCAAGGCGCGCTACCGCAGTGTCGACCTGGTGGATGAGCGCGAAATCGTCGCGCGCTTCCGCAGCGATGAGCTGCGCGACCTGGCCGTTTCCACGCTGCGCAAGGAATTCCCGCAGCTGCAGCTGACCGAATCCGGTAGCGGCGACAACCTCGAGGTGCGCGCGACCCTGTCCGAACAGGAGATCAAGCAGCTGGAGGATTACGCGGTAACCCAGAACCTCACCACACTGCGCAACCGCGTCAACGAATTGGGTGTGGCCGAGCCGATAGTGCAACGCCAGGGCCGCAACCGCATCGTGGTGGAGTTGCCGGGCGTACAGGACACCGCCGAGGCCAAACGCATCATCGGCAAGACGGCCAACCTCGAGTACCGCATGGAAGCCCGCCCGGACACGCTGGTGACCAACAAGGAGTACTTCGAGTATCGCAATGAGCAGCAGCGCCAGGCGTACGGCGGCGCCTGGCTGGAGCGCAAGGTCATCATCAAGGGTGACCGCGTCACCGACGCCCGCGTCGGCTACGACGAGAGCGGCTTCCCGCAGGTGAATATCACCCTGGATTCCCGCGGCGGCGAACTGATGCACCGTGCCACCTGGAAGAATGTCGGCCGCCGCATGGGCACATTGTTTATCGAGAGCCGCTTCGTACCGGAAACCAAGGTGGACGCAGAGGGCAACGAAACCACGGTGCAGGTGCGCACCGACGACAAGAAAATCATCAGCCTGGCCACGGTGCAGAGCGCCCTTGGCCGCCAGTTCCGCATCACCGGCCTGGACAGCCCGGCGGAAGCCCAGGAGCTGGCACTGCTGCTGCGCGCCGGCGCCCTGGCCGCGCCCATGTACTTTGTCGAGGAGCGGGTAATCGGGCCGTCGCTCGGCGCAGACAATATCGAGGTGGGCGTGACCTCGGTGCAGATAGGCCTGCTGGCGGTGGTCTTCTTTATGCTGATCTCCTACCGGGTCTTCGGGCTCGCCGCCAATATCGCCCTGGCGATGAACATGGTGCTGTTGGTGGCGGTGATGTCGATACTCGGCGCCACCCTCACGCTGCCCGGTATCGCCGGTATCGTGCTGACCGTGGGTATGGCGGTGGATGCCAATGTGCTGATCTTCTCGCGAATACGGGAGGAACTCAGGAATGGCATGCCGCCCCAGTCGGCGATCACCGCCGGCTTCGATAACGCTTACAGCACCATCGTCGATGCCAACATCACCACCCTGATTGTCGCGGTGATTCTCTACGCGATCGGCTCGGGTCCGGTGCAGGGCTTTGCGGTGACCCTGTCTATCGGCATCCTGACCTCCATGTTCAGCGCCATCATGGGTACCCGCGCGCTGGTTAACCTGTTCTACGGCGGTCGCCGTGTGCAGAAGCTTTGGATTTAAGGGGTTGGCAATGAGCGAGAGCAAAGTGGAAAACGGCAAGATTACCGAGTACATGGGCAAGCGCGTGATCGATTTCATGCGCTGGCGCAAGCTGGCCGCGGCGGTATCCATCGCCATGGTGATTGCGGCCATCACTGCGCTGGCGATGAACGGCCTGCAGTTCGGCCTCGATTTTACCGGTGGTACCCAGATTGAAGTGGGCTACGAACAGGCACCGCGCATCGACGACGTGCGTAGCCAGCTGGATGCAGCCGGTTACGAAGGCGCCTCGGTGGTGCGTTTCGGTTCCGATCACGAAATCCTGATCAAGCTGCCGCCCGAGGTGGCCGAAGAGCAGACACAGGTCAGCGCCCGGGACGAAAAAGCCTCCCAATCCATCGGCGACAAGGTGGTGGCCGTGCTGGAGCAGAACTCCGCTGGCGATGTGGAACTGCGCCGTGTGGAGATGGTGGGTCCCCAGATCGGTGAGGAGCTGCGCGACGACGGCGGCCTCGGCATGCTGTTCGCACTGGTGGTGGTCATGGCCTATGTGGCGCTGCGCTTCCAGTACAAGTTTTCGGTCGGTGCCGTGGTGGCCCTGGCCCACGATGTGATCATTGTGCTGGGCTTTTTCGCCCTGCTCAGATTGGATTTCGACCTGACAGTGCTGGCGGCGGTGCTGGCTGTGATCGGTTACTCACTGAACGACACCATCGTGGTGGCGGACCGTATCCGCGAGAATTTCCGCAAGGTGCGCAAGGCGAGTTCCGAGGAAATTATCAATATTTCCATCAGCCAGACCCTGGGCCGTACCTTCATGACCTCGTTCACCACCTTGCTGGTGCTCTGGGCGCTGCAGTTCTTCGGCGGTGAGCTGATCCACAACTTCTCGCTGGCCCTGATCGTCGGCGTGGTAGTGGGTACCTATTCTTCCGTGTATGTGGCTGCAAACGTGCTGATGGCGATGAATATCACCAAGGAAGACCTGATGCCGCCGGTGAAGGAAGGGGCGGAGCTGGAGGAAATGCCCTGATCGAAGCGGCGATTGGCTAGTGGTCAGTGGTTAACGGTACCGGCCACTGACCATCGACCACTCAGGAAGCCCTTGGCTTCTTGCCCAGGGTGATATGTTTGGGGCCGGAGGTGTTGGTCTGCCCGCTCACGCCCTTGGGCACCTGCTGGATTTCACCACCCTTGGCGAGAAAGGCCTGCACCTGTTCCTCGATGCTCTCGCGGGTTTCTACGGAGGTGGGCTGCTTGCGTTTGGAAGCAGCGGAAGCTTTCTTGGCCACAATAAATTTCCGGTTCTATGCGTGAACCGGCCATTCTACACGAGTCTGCACAAAAAATCACCCGTCTGCCTAAAGGTCACTCAGCAACGGTTCTCGATGGCGAAAAACATTAAAAAGCCCGACTGGTCCACCGGGCTTGCCATTGTTTATGTCGCTGTAACTCAATTGGTCCTGTTTGACAGCCTCCACAGCCAGAGGCAGAGAACCAGCAGTAGGATAAACGCGATGGCGCTTGGCCAGGTGGGCACGGGTGCGCCGTCCAGTTGCAGCTGCGGTTGCGCTATCAGTCGCCACAACTGTCCCAGGGACATCAGACCGAACAATACGCTGGAAAGGCGCAGGCCGCACTTGGGGGAGTTCATACCTCATCTCCTCTGAATGGCAACGCTCTAATCTCGCAGATGATAGAGTCGCGCGGCTCCGTTTCCCTGCGATTTCTCAGGGGCAGGCCCCCATTTGCCAGCTGCTGCTGTCATCACTGTGCAGGGTGTTCCAGCCCCAGGTGGAGCCGGTCATTGGATCGTCGCTGCCACTGGCGAAGTAGTCCGGGGCCATGGGATTGCCGGTGCTGTAGGCGCGGCCGGCGGTCTTGTGGTAGTAGTTGTAGGTCGTCTGTTCGCTGCAGCTGCCGCCGCCACCACCTCCCCCGCTGCTGCCTCCACCTCCGGAACAGGCCACTTGCGGTCCCACGCAGGAGGCATCGTTGTCGCGCCATTCGCACTGGCCGCCGCCGATACTGTGCTCGTCCAGTCGGAAGGGGGTGGAGGAACCGTACTCCAGGTAGCAGTTGGCATAGGCGGTGTAGTCGAGGCGGCCGGCAGTGATATGGGAATCCAGTGTCGCGGTCGCGCCGGCGTCGATAGCGAAGGTAACGCTGGCGCTATCGTTGAGGCCGGTCAGGTCGGTGGCGGTAACCTGTGCACTGCCGTCGCCGCCAGGCAGGTCGCACTGCTCTGCACTGAAGGCGGTGCCGGTCACCGCGGCAATCACATCGCCGTTGGCAAATGCCACTAACACCGAGTCCAGGTCCTGGTTCACATCCACTACTGTGCCGCTGACGGTGACGCACTGGCCGCTGGCCTGCGCGGAGATTTCGCTCAACTCCGGCGCTGTTTCCGGCGGCTCGGGTCCCAAGCGCACCGTGTCGGCAAAGGGCAGGCTGCCGACACCGTCGTTGTCGGTGGCGACCACTGTGATTTCATAGAGATCGTCTGCCAGGGGCTCGCTGGTCAGGGAAAAAAAACCACTGCCGTCCACACCTCCGTTTGTGCTGGTGCTTTCTTCCGCTGCAATCGCGGTAAAAGAGGCTTCCACCTGGACGACGCTGCCCTCCGCATCACTGGCGGTACCGCTGACGAGTATGCGGTCGCCGCTGGTGCTGGTTTCCACATTGCTGAGTAGCGGCCCCTGGTTCCTGTCCACGCGCTTGTTGTTGTCGAGGAAAAACTGCCCCAGGTAACGGGCGTAGTTGATGCCGGCGCTGCTGATATAGCCTCCGCTTGCGCCTTCGCCGCCGGACCAGGAGTGATCGACACCGTTCAGCCACAGCATGGAGACGCGTCCATCTTCCCAGAGTGTTTCCTCTGCGCTGCGGCTGCCTTCGGAAAGCGTATTGGTGCCCGGCAATTGGTCGACGCCGTAGACGCCGGCCATGCCGCCGGCGTTCTGTTCGTTGTAGCAGCCATTGACGGTCGTATCGTTGGTGCCGTGGGCGATGGAGGCTATCTGGGTTTCGAAGTGAGTGGCGTAGCCAGCGGCGTAACTGTTGCAGCGGCTGGTGACGTCGGCGCTCTCACAGGGGCCCAGGGCGCCATTGGAACTGGTGCCGATGCTCGGCCCGGCGCTGACGCCGACGCCGGCGAATACGTCCGGCGCCAGGCAGGCGGTGGTGTTGGCAAAGCTGGCACCGGAGGAGAGGCCGGCGATATAGACCTGGTCCGGGTCTATATCGCGGGCGCCGTCCCCGGACATGGCATTGGCCAGATTGATCAGGTTTTTATAGTCACCGGCGGAGCGCGATCTGGTGCCCTGCCAGTAGGACCAGCAGCTGTAGCCTGCCTTGTTCATCGCGTCCGGTACCGCCACCACCATGCCGAACTCCTCGGCGGCGTCTTCCAGGTTGGCGGTCAGGTAGTTGTCGATCGGTTGCACGCAGCCGTGCAGTACTATCAGCAGCGACTTGCCTTCGCCGATCGCGGAATGGCTGTCGGGGGTGTAGATGTGTACCTTGCTGAAGCCGCCGATGGCGACATTCTGTTGCCAGCTGCCGGCGTGTCCGGCGGCGGCTGAGCAGAGCGCAAGGGCGAACAGCAGGCGGCGGAGCAGCCCGCGCCCGGGGTTGGGAGTCATCATCGCATTCACCTTTATTTTTATCGAATAGGCACCGGGCAGCCTAGAAGGGTGCCGCGGCGCTGGGAATGCGACCTTGGTTGTAGTCGGGGTTGTAGGAGTGGCGGGGTGCCCATCCGCTCCAGCAGGGGGTCAGTCTTCCCGCTCGGACTCCGCCGGCGACGGCAGCGGCCATCCGCCCATTTCCCGCCACTTGTTCACTATGCCGCAGAAGAGCTCGGCGGTTTTCTCCGCGTCGTACTCGGCGGAGTGGGCGCTGCTGTTATCGAATTCGATTCCGGCCACCTGGCAGGCCTTGGCCAGTACCGTCTGCCCATAGGCGAGGCCGGCGAGGCTGGCGGTGTCGAAGCAGGAGAAAGGGTGGAAGGGATTTCGCTTGATGCCACAGCGCTCCACGGCGGCGTTGATAAAGCCGAGGTCGAAGTGGGCGTTGTGGGCGACGACAACCGCGCGGGTGCAGCTGTGCTTTTTCACCGCGGTACGGATCTTGCGGAACATCTCCGGCAGGGCTATCTCTTCCGGCCAGGCGTCTCGCTCCGGGGATTCCAGGTCTATGCCGATAAAGTCCAGCGCCGACTGCTCAATATTGGCGCCCTCAAAGGGGTCCAGGTGGAAGCTGTGGGTCTCCTGCGGGAAGAGCACGCCGTTTTCATCCATATCGAGGATGACTGCGGAAATCTCCAGCAGGGCATCGGTGCGGGCGTTGAAGCCGCCGCTCTCCAGGTCGACCACCACCGGCAGGAAGCCGCGGAATCGCTGGGCGAGGGGGCTTTTTGGTCCTGTGGGCTCTTCGGCGGGGGTCACTTGGGGTCCTTAATTTGGTATTGAGTGGTTTTGTTCGAGTTTAGGGGCGGCCCTGCTGCCGGTGGCGTCTTGCGGGACACGCTGTAAATACATCCCTGCAGGCTCTAATCGGCATCCCTGCCTCATAAGGTCCCGCGAGACGCCACCGGCATCAGGGCCTTCCATTCAAGCTTCGGTATTCTTTCAAACTCTGGCCGTAGGGTGCGCCGTGCGCACCATTGGCCGGTCGGTGCGCACGGAGCACCCTGCGAGTCCCGGTCAGACCAGCTTCCAGTTCAATGTCTCACCGGCAGCCAGCGGAATCAGTGGCTCGCCACCCATATCCAGGCTTTCGGGCAGTGCCCAGGGCTGTTTCACCAGGGTGATGCTGCCCTCGTTGCGCGGCAGGCCGTAGAAGTCCGGGCCGAACTCGCTGGCAAAGCCCTCCAGCTTGTCCAGCGCACCGGCGCGATCGAAGGCCTCGGCGTAGAGCTCTATGGCGGCGAAGGCGGTGTAGCAACCGGCGCAGCCGCAGGCGGTCTCCTTCTTGCCCTGGCTGTGGGGTGCGGAGTCGGTGCCGAGGAAGAATTTCGGGTTGCCGCTGGTGGCCGCTTCGATCAGGGCGGATTGGTGGTAGCCGCGCTTCAGGATCGGCAGGCAGTAGTAATGGGGGCGTATGCCGCCCACCAGCATATGGTTGCGGTTGTACAGCAGGTGGTGCGCGGTGATGGTGGCGCCGACGCCGTCGCGGGCATTCTGCACAAACTCGGCCGCGTGGGCGGTGGTGATATGCTCCAGCACTATCTTCAGGCTCGGGAAGTCGTCCACCAGTCGCGACAGGGTCTTCTCGATAAACACCTGCTCGCGGTCGAAGATGTCGATGTCGGAGCTGGTCACTTCCCCGTGCAGCAGCAGCTTCATACCGCAGGCCTGCATGGCCTCCAGTGCCGGGTAGATATTGGCTATATCAGTGACGCCGGAGTCCGAGTTGGTGGTGGCGCCGGCGGGATAGAGTTTGGCGGCGATGACGCCGGCCTCGTGTGCCAGCCTGACCGTCTCGGCATCGGTCCTGTCGGTGAGATAGATTACCATCAGCGGCTCGAAGGGGTTGCCCTCGGGGATCTGCTCGCGGATGCGCAGCTGGTAGAAGAGGGCATCTTCGGCATCCACCACCGGTGGTACCAGGTTGGGCATGATGATGGCGCGGCGGAATTGACGTGCCGCATCGCCGACGGTGCGCTCCAGTGCGGCGCCGTCGCGCAGGTGGATATGCCAGTCGTCGGGGGCGCGAAGGGTGAGTTGCTCCGTCATAGCTTGTGGTCGGTGGCCGGTGGTGAGTGGTGGCGCGCATGCTACCGGAAGCGCGGGTAAATTGCGATGTGCCTGCTGTTTATAAAGTAGACAGTGCGCGAGGATAATCCCTTGCCGCTAGTCGTCCGGCTCCCGAGGCGCTACAATCGCGCCCCGAAAAAGGCAGCCCGACTGCCAATCCTGGGCACACCTCCAAGAATAATCCCCCCAGACCGACGCAAATTCCGTAGCCTGCAGCGCCCGGCGCTGTGGCGTTTTTGTGGTGGCAGCACACTCCCAGCAGAGGACAGCAATGAGCAAAATCGACAAGGTGGTACTGGCATATTCCGGCGGTCTGGACACTTCGGTGATTGTGCGATGGCTGCAGGAAACCTACGGCTGCGAGGTGGTGACTTTCACCGCCGATATCGGTCAGGGCGAGGAAGTAGAGCCGGCGCGCGCCAAGGCGGAGGCCCTGGGCGTCAAGGAGATCTATATCGACGACCTGCGCGAGGAGTATGTGCGCGACTTCGTCTTCCCTATGTTCCGCGCCAACACCATCTACGAAGGCGAGTACCTGCTGGGTACCTCCATCGCCCGTCCGCTGATCGCCAAGCGCCTGATAGAAATCGCCAATGAGACGGGTGCCGACGCCATCTCCCATGGCGCCACCGGCAAGGGCAATGACCAGGTGCGCTTCGAGCTGGGTGCCTACGCGCTGAAACCGGGCATCCAGGTGATCGCGCCCTGGCGAGAGTGGGATCTGGGTTCGCGCGAATCGCTGATGAATTACTGCGCCCAGCACAAGATTCCGGTGGACTTCTCTTCCGGCAAGAAGAAATCCCCCTATTCGATGGACGCCAACCTGCTGCATATCTCCTACGAGGGCGGCAGTCTCGAGGATCCCTGGGCGGAGGCCGAGGAGGAGATGTGGCGCTGGAGTGTGAGCCCGGAGGTGGCCCCGGACCAGCCCACTTATATCACCCTGACCTTCGAGAAGGGCGACCCTGTGGCGATCGACGGCGAGCGCATGAGCCCGGCGACCCTGTTGGAGAAGCTGAACAAGCTCGGCGGCGCCAATGGTATTGGCCGCCTGGATATCGTCGAAAACCGCTACGTGGGCATGAAGTCCCGCGGCTGCTACGAGACCCCCGGCGGTACCATCCTGCTGAAGGCCCACCGCGCCATCGAGTCCATCACCCTGGATCGCGAAGTGGCGCATATGAAAGATGAGCTGATGCCGCGCTACGCCAAGCTGATTTACAACGGTTACTGGTGGTCCCCGGAGCGGGAGATGCTGCAGGCGGCCATCGATGAATCCCAGCAGGTGGTCAACGGTGAGGTGCGCCTGAAACTGTACAAAGGCAGTGTCAGCGCCGTGGGCCGTCGCTCTGCCGACAGTCTGTTCGACGAGCGTATCGCCACCTTCGAAGAGGATGCCGGTGCCTACGACCAGAAGGATGCCGAGGGCTTTATCAAACTGAACGCCTTGCGTTTGCGCATCGCGGCGGGCAAGGGCAGAAAATTACTCTGACAGAGAGACGGCCGCGGGCGCTAGATCAGCTGCCGCGGGCGAATGATGCGTTTAAATCGTCGCCCGGCAGCTGGCGGCGGCTATCGTGAAGGCATAGAGCCGCAGGTTTCATTGCGGCTTCTGCACGTTCAGCCCTCACGCACAATCGCAGTGAATTTTAAAAAGCAACGGAAGTAACACAATGACGACAGCGGTGGCAAAGACCGGCCCTGTGCCGGACTATGACTACAAGATCGTGCGCCAGTTCACCATTATGTCCGTGGTCTGGGGCATCTTTGGTATGGGCATGGGTGTACTGATTGCGGCGCAGCTGGCCTGGCCGCAGCTCAACGACATCTGGCAGCCGTTCTCCCACTTCGGACGCCTGCGCCCGCTGCACACCAATGCGGTGATCTTCGCCTTCGGCGGCAGCGTGCTCTTCGCCACCTCTTACTATGTAGTGCAGCGCACCTGCCAGACGCGTCTCTGGGGCGGCTGGCTGATTCCCTTTACCTTCTGGGGCTGGCAGGTGGTCATTATCGCCGCCGCCATTACCCTGCCGATGGGCTATACCTCCACCAAGGAATACGCCGAGCTGGAGTGGCCGATCGATATATTGATTGCGTTGATCTGGATCGCCTATGCGCTGGTGTTCTTCGGCACTATTGCCCAACGCAGGACCTCCCACATCTACGTGGCCAACTGGTTCTTCGGTGCCTACATCATCACCATTGCGGCGCTGCATATCGTCAATAACCTGGAAATCCCGATCTATCCGTTCAAGTCCTATTCCATTTTCTCCGGCACCAAGGACGCGATGATCCAGTGGTGGTACGGCCACAACGCGGTGGGCTTCTTCCTGACTGCTGCCTTCCTCGGCATCATGTACTACTTCGTGCCCAAGCAGGCCAACCGTCCAATCTACTCCTACCAGCTGTCCATCGTGCACTTCTGGGCGCTGATCTCCATCTACGTCTGGGCGGGCGGTCACCACCTGCACTACTCGGCACTGCCTGACTGGACCCAGAGCCTGGCGATGGTGATGTCGATCATTCTGCTGGCGCCCTCCTGGGGCGGCATGATCAACGGCATCATGACCCTGTCCGGCGCCTGGCACAAACTGCGCACCGACCCGACCCTGCGCTTCCTGGTGGTATCCCTGTCCTTCTATGGCATGTCCACTTTCGAAGGGCCGATGATGTCCATCAAGACGGTCAACGCCCTGTCCCACAACACCGACTGGACCATTGGCCACGTGCACTCCGGTGCACTGGGCTGGGTGGCGATGATCTCCATCGGCGCCCTCTATCACCTGGTGCCGGTGCTGTGGAAGCGCAAGGAAATGTACAGCGTGAAGTTGATCAATGCGCATTTCTGGCTGGCCACTGTCGGCACGGTACTGTACATCGCCGCCATGTGGGTCAACGGCATCACCCAGGGCCTGATGTGGCGCGCCTTCAACGCCGACGGCACCCTGACCTACAGCTTTGTCGAGAGCGTTATCGCCAGCCACCCCGGCTACGTGGTGCGCCTGATCGGCGGAGGCTTCTTCCTGTTGGGCATGCTGCTGATGGCTTACAACGTCTTCCGCACCGTTACCGAAAAGGAAAACGAAGCCCACAATGACAATACCGTCAGATCGGTACAGCCGGCGTAGGAGGTCAGAAAATGAAAAACCATGACATAGTAGAAAAAAACGTCGGCATCCTGATCGTACTGACCATCGTTGCCATCAGTTTTGGCGCCCTGGTGGAAATCGTCCCGCAGTTCTTTACCAAGGCCAACAACGAGCCCATCGCCGGGCTCAAGCCGCTGGGCCCGATCGAGCTGGAGGGGCGCGATATCTATATCCGCGAGGGCTGCCACGTCTGTCACACGCAGATGATCCGTCCGCTGCGCGCCGAGGTAGAGCGCTACGGCCACTACTCCATGGCCCAGGAATCCGTGTACGACCACCCCTTCCTGTGGGGCTCCAAGCGCACCGGTCCGGACCTGGCCCGGGTGGGTGGCCGCTACTCCGACGAGTGGCAGCGCGCGCACCTGTACAACCCGCGCAGTGTGGTGCCGGAATCCATCATGCCGGCCTATCCGTGGCTGTTCGACAATGTGGTCACCGGCGAATATACGGCCAGGAAAATGGAAGCCCTGCGCACGGTGGGCGTGCCCTATACCGACGAGGATATCGCCAACGCCTCCAAGCCCTTTGTCGGCGGTAAGGTGATGGAGATTGACGCCCTCGTGGCCTACCTGCAGCAACTGGGCACCCTGGTGCAGCAGAAGCGCTAGAGGCAGTGGAATAGGGATTCGCACATGATCGACATATTGCGACAAATTGCCGTCGTCCTGGGAGCCCTGGCGTTCCTGGGAGTCTGTTGGTGGGCCTTTTCCCCCAAGCGCAAAAAGCGCTTCGAGGAGGACGCCAGGTTGCCGTTCGAGGATGAAGAGCTTTCCGAAAAATCGGCAGAAAACGCCAGCAAAAAACAAGAGAAGGGGCAGGACAAAAAATGAGTACATTCTGGAGTGTTTGGGTAATTGTGCTCACCCTCACCAATCTGGGACTGGTTACCTGGGTGCTGTTTGCCAACCGCAAGGTGGCGGTGGACGACCAGGCGGACCCGGAAAACAAAACCACAGGTCACGTCTACGACGGTATCGAAGAGTATGACAACCCCCTGCCCAAGTGGTGGTTCTTGCTGTTCGTAGCGACGCTGTTCTTTACTGCGGCCTACCTGGCGGTTTACCCGGGCCTGGGCAACTTCAAGGGCCTGTCCGGTTGGACCTCTGTCGGGCAGCTCGAGAGCCAGCAGGCCAAGGCGCAGGAGAAGTTCGACGAGACTTTTGGCAAATATGTGGAAATGCCGATCGAACAGATCGCGGATAACCGCGAAGCACTCAAGATGGGTGCGCGCATCTTTGCCAACAACTGCGCCGTGTGCCACGGCGCCGACGGCGGCGGCAACTACGGTTTCCCCAACCTGACCGACGGCGATTGGCTCTACGGTGGCACACCGGAGAAAATCCTCGAGACCCTGCACAATGGTCGTCAGGGCCTGATGCCACCGCAGGGACCGGTCATCGGTGAAGAGGGCGTGAAGAACACCGCCGAGTATGTACTGGCGTTGAACGGCCTGGAGCACAATGCGGAAATGGCGGCCGAGGGACAGAAAGTCTTCGGCACCGTGTGCATGGCCTGTCACGGCGCGGACGGCAAGGGCAACCAGGCACTGGGAGCCCCCAACCTGACCGACAACGTCTGGCTCTATGGCGGCAGCCGTGAGCAGATTCAGCACACCATTCGCGGCGGCCGCAAAAACGAGATGCCGGCGCAAAAGGGCAAGCTGCGTGAAGACAAGATCCGCCTGGTGGCGGCCTACGTCTACAGCTTGTCGCGTCAGGAAGACGTAGAACAGTAAACGATAATACCTGGAGTCGCGGCCCGTTTCGGGCCGCACGGGATACGGGCGCTGCAGGGACGAAGAAAAAAAGCCTCATAGCTTGGCCAGACGAACCTACCCGTGCGCAGTTTTCGCCCGGGTAATGTGAGGTTTTTGTGAGTGATTTGATACCTACCCGCGAGGAGCAGGATGGCGATGGCGAAGTGCGCTATCGCATGCTCTACGAGTCGGAAGACAAGGTCTACATTCGCCACATTCGCGGCGTCTTCACCCGTATTCGCAAATACACCGGCCTGCCCCTGCTGGCACTCTTCTTCTTTATTCCCTGGTTCAATATCGAGGGGCGCCAGGCGGTGTATTTCGACCTGCCGACGCGCAAGTTCCATATTTTCTGGAGCTCCTTCGGCCCGCAGGACGGTTTCCTCCTCGCCTGGCTGCTGATCATCGCCGCCTTTGCCCTCTTCGCCGTCACCACCTGGCTGGGACGTGTCTGGTGCGGTTTCACCTGCCCCCAGACTGTCTGGACCATGATGTTTATCTGGGCCGAGCGGATCTGCGAGGGCGACCGCAATAAGCGCATGAAACTCGACGCCGCCCCCTGGAGTATGGAGAAGGTACTGCGGAAGGGCGGTACCTACGGTATCTGGCTGTTTATTTCCGTCGCCACGGCACTGGCGTTCGTCGGTTACTTCTACGGCATCCGCGACCTGGTGGTGGACCTGGCGACTTTCAATGCCCACCCGCAGGGCGTCTTCTGGGTGGCTTTCTTCACTTTCGCCACCTATATGAACGCCGGCTTCCTGCGCGAGCAGGTGTGCAAATACATGTGTCCCTATGCGCGCTTCCAGTCGGTGATGTACGACCAGGATACGCTGGCGGTCTACTACGACGCCCGGCGCGGCGAAAGCCGCGGGCCGCGCAAGAAGGGCATCGACTATCGCGCCGAAGGCATGGGTGACTGCATCGACTGTTACTGGTGCGTGCAGGTGTGTCCGGTGGATATCGATATTCGCGACGGGTTGCAATTCGAGTGCATCAACTGTGGCCTGTGCGTGGATGCCTGCAACAGCGTGATGGACAAGATGGACTATCCACGCGGGCTGATCCGCTTCACTTCCGAAGACGAGCTGGAGACGGGCAGGACCAGCTTCCTGCGCCCGCGCCTGTTCGGCTATGCCCTGGTGCTGCTGGCGATGGTCGGCCTGTTTGCACAGCAGGTGCTGACCCGCAGCCCCATTGAAGCGGAAGTGCTGCGCGACCGGGGTGCGCGTATGTATCGCGAGTCGCAGGGACTGATCCAGAATGTGTACACGGTAAAAATCAACAATATGGATCGGGAAGCGCACGAGTTCTCCATTGGCGTCGAGGGTGTTGCCGGCTACGATTATTCGTTGCGCAAACCCAGGGAGATCTACCTGCAGGCGGGTGAGATTTTCGCTGTGCCTATTCGCGTAAGTGTGCCCAAGGAGCAACTGAAGAGAACCAAGCACGATATCTATATTGTTGTGCAGGCGGTGGACAAACCGGAACTGATGGACAAACACCAGACGGTGTTTATCGGGCCGAAACAGTAGATTCAGAGACTCGGAACGACATTCTTGCTGCAGCAAGGTCGGGCCGCAGTTTCCCGTAGGGTGATTATGCAAAATATGAGTGAAGAAATGGCTAAACCCTGGTACCGCGAATTCTGGGTCTGGATGGTACTGTCGCCGCTGATCCTGACGGTTGTGGTCAGTTCCGTGATGGTTTCCATCGCTGTGCGCCATGCGGATGATACCGTCAGCGATACCTATTACAAAGACAGCCGTATGTATCACTTCACTGCGGATCAGGATAAGCGTGCAGCGGCGCTGGGCCTGGCGGCCATGGTGCAGTTCGGTGAAGACAGCAGCCCTGAGCACTCAAATGACAGCCCTGAGCGCCCAAAGAAAACCCCTGAGCGCAAAAAAAGTACCGTGACCCTGGAACTGAACGGGGAGCTGGAATATCCACAGCGGCTGCTGCTGACCCTGAGTCACCCGGTGGAGGCGGATATGGATCGCCATATCCTGCTGGAACAGGTATCCGTCGGACGCTACACGGGTAGCGTACCGGGAGATTTGCAGTACCGTTGGTATCTGCGGCTGATGCCGGAGCTGAACCCGCAACAGCATCAGAAGGCCGAGTGGCGCCTCAAGGGTGAGATCAATTTCGATCTCGGTCGCGCGGCACCCCTGAATCCCGCCAGCCAATGAGCGCCGCCTTTCGATGAACGCTACCGCCTGCTACCACTGCGGCCTGCCGGTGCCCGCCGGCAGCAACCACTCGGTGAATATCGGTGGTAGCGAACGCCCAATGTGCTGCCCCGGCTGCGAGGCGGTGGCCGGGGCCATTGTTTCCGGCGGCCTGGACAATTTTTACCGCTATCGCGACGGCAACAGCGAGCGGCCCGAAGATTCCATTGCACAAACCGCGCAAGAACCCGACCGCTGGGCTGTCTACGATTTGCCCGAAGTGCAGCGACAATTTGTGTGCGACCTTGGCGAAGGACAAAGGGTAGCGGCCCTGCTGATCGGCGGTATCAGCTGCGCCGCCTGTGTGTGGCTGATCGAAAAGCACCTGGGCCGGTGCGAAGGGGTGGACAAGGTGGCGGTCAACGCCAGCACCCAGCGCGCACAGATCTGTTTCGATCCGGCCCGGGTGAACCCAAGCCAGCTGTTCGCTGAGCTGGAGTGCATCGGCTACCGGCCGGCGCCGGCCACTGCAGCCAATAGCGAGAGTATGATCCAGCGTGAACAGCGCAGTGCCCTGCGGCGCCTCGGTGTGGCCGGGCTGGGTACCATGCAGGTGATGATGTTCGCCGTTGCGCTCTATTTCGGCGCCAGCAGTGGTATTGAAGCGGATCTGGAACGTTACCTGCGCTGGGTTTCACTGCTGGTTGCGACACCGGTGGTCCTGTACTCAGCGCGCCCGTTTTTTGCTGCGGCCCTGCGCAGCCTGCGCGCCCGCCACCTGAGTATGGATGTACCGGTATCCCTGGCCATAGGGCTCGCCTATGCCGCCAGCTTTTACGCCACGGTATTCGAAACCGGTGAGGTGTATTTTGAATCCATTTCCATGTTCACCTTCTTTCTGTTGCTCGGACGCACCATCGAGATGCGCGCGCGCCACCGCGCCGGCCTCGCCAGCGGTGGACTGGCACAACTGTTACCGCTGACTGCGGCGAAGATTGAAGGCACCGAAATACAGAATGTACCCGTGGCGGCGCTGGTGGTCGGCGATCGTATTTTGCTGAAACCTGGCGATACCATTGCCGCCGACGGCGAAGTGATCGACGGGGAAAGCGGTGTGGATGAATCCCTGCTCAGCGGCGAGTCGGCGCTGCAGCAGAAAGCGGTGGGGAGTAGCGTCTACGCCGGCAGCGTCAACGGCGATTCCACCCTGAAGGTTCGCGTCACTGCCGCCGGGCAGGCCACGCGGCTATCGGCGATAGAGCGCCTGGTGGAGCGGGCGCAGCTGCAGAAGCCGCGGCAGGTGGCGCTGGCGGATCGCGTGGCCGGTTACTTTGTCGGCCTGGTGCTGCTGGCGGCCATTGCGGCTTTTCTCGCCTGGTGGCAGATAGATTCGGGGCGCGCCTTCTGGGTGGCCCTGTCGGTGCTGGTGGTGACCTGCCCCTGTGCACTGTCGCTGGCGACTCCGGCGGCACTGGCGTCGGCAACCCTACGGCTGCAGCAGATGGGGCTGCTGGTGGCCGGCGGCAATCTGTTGGAGACGCTGCCGCGTATCGGGCGGGTCGTCTTCGACAAGACCGGGACCCTGACCCGCGGCGAGCCGCGAATCCTGCAGATCGTTGTGCTGCGCGACGGCTGGAGCGCGCAGCGGGTTCAGGATGTGGCCGCCGCGCTGGAGTCCCAGACCAACCATCCGCTCGCGCGCGCCTTCAGTGCCTGGCGTGGCAATCTCAGCGCCAGCGAAATAAAGGTGTACACCGGCTGTGGTATCGAGGGTTCGGTCGACGGCGAGCGCCTGCGCCTCGGTCGCGCGGACTTTGCCGCGCAGCTTGCCGCACAATCGGCGCCGGAAATCCCTTCCAGCGAGGGGCAGTGGCTGCTGTTGGCGGATTCGCTCGGCCCGGTCGCCTGGATAGCGCTGGGAGACCGGTTGCGTGAATCGGCGCAGGCTGCGGTGGCACAGCTGGAGGCGGGCGGCCTCGAGGTGGAACTGTTGAGCGGTGATCAGTCCGCCGAAGTGGCGCGCCTCGCCGACGCCGCCGGTATAGCCCGCTTTCGCGCCGGTGCTTCCCCAGAGCAGAAGCTCGCACACCTGCAGCAGCTGCAGCAAAGCGGCGAACGGGTACTGATGGTCGGCGACGGTCTCAACGACGTACCGGTGTTGTCCGGTGCCGATGCATCGGTGGCGATGATGTCCGCCGCCGACCTGGCCCAGTCCCGCGCCGATGCGATTCTGCTGAACGGCGATCTCAGGGTATTGCCCCAGGCCATCGAGCTGGCGCGCAGGAGCCGGCGGATAGTGAGCCAGAATCTGGCCTGGGCCCTGGGGTACAATGCGCTGGCACTGCCCCTGGCGGTGTGTGGGCTGGTGCCGCCCTGGGCGGCGGCGATTGGCATGTCGCTCAGCTCGCTGGTAGTGGTTTTGAATGCGTTGCGTCTTTCCCGATTCCGTGTGGCAGCGAGCCCCACCGGTGAAAAATCGCCTGCCGGGCAGGTTTCTACAGGTCGGGAGAGCTGGAGTTAAGTTTGGACAGCCTGTATTTCCTGATCCCCATCGCCATCCTGTTTATCGGTGCTGCAGTCAAACTGTATTTCTGGGCCGTAAACAGCGGCCAGTACGACGACCTGGAGACAGAGGGACGGCGTATCCTGTTCGACGACGATGAGGCGCCCCGGGAGCGGACAGAGGCGCGGCCAACAGACGGGGAGGATCGCTGAATGGGCGACTGGGGGTATCTGGCCGCGGCACTGGCCATCGGCTTTCTCGGCAGCAGTCACTGCATCGGCATGTGCGGCGGTATCGCCGGCGCCCTGGGTATGGCGATTCCCGGGCAGAAGACCGCCTGGGGCCAGCTGGTCTCCTATTCTGCGGGCCGCCTCGGCAGCTACACCCTGATGGGGGCCCTGGCCGGCGCGTTGGGCGCCGCGGCACTTCCCGCGCTGACGCCGTTGCGCCTGGCGGCCGGAATAATGCTGATTGCAATGGCGCTCTATATCGCCGGTATCTGGCGCGGCCTGGTGTGGCTGGAGAAGGGCGGTGCCTATCTGTGGCGCTACCTGCAGCCTCTGTCGGCGCGGCTGTTGCCTGTGCAGTCGGCGCCCCAGGCGCTGGCACTGGGCGGGCTCTGGGGCTGGCTGCCCTGCGGACTGGTATACAGCGCACTCGCCTTCGCCCTTGCCCAGGGCAGTAGCTCCGGGGCGGCCCTGGCCATGCTGGCCTTCGGTCTCGGCACTGTGCCGGCCATGTTCGCCACAGGCGCAGCGGCAGCACGGGTGCGCGGCTTTGTACAGCGGCCCGCGGTGCGGCTGCTGTTTGCCGGTGCAATTTTACTGTTCGGCTGCTGGACCATCTGGGGTGCGCTGGGGCACGGCAGCCACGGGGACCACGGCAGTGCTCCGGCAGCGGAGGCGGTAGAGGAGCATCACCATCACCACCACTGAGTCTCTCGCTGGCGCAGGTTTTCACTAACCGAATAAATCAGCGCCAAATTTCCCTGCCCACAAAAAAGGGCGCAATTTTTTCTCTTTTTCTGTGTGACTTTCAGCACTTTGTTGCGAATGCCATCTGGCGTGAAAAGGAGATCGGGGTTATCTTCCGTTACGTACAAATGACAGCGTTATCATTTTTTGATGACAGCGCTGTCCGCGCGTGTGGGACTCAGTAAGGTGCCGGGTAATTTCGTCTGTTTGCGGAAGTCAGTCGTGACAGCGGCTGTAGGGCCGGCAGCGCAACAATTTGTACTTTCGTATCGACACGGCTCGCTGAGGCGGTATCGAAGGAGTACAGCAGTTGTGGGGTCGCGGCGTTTTCCATCGCGGAGTATCTGCGTCTTGTTTCGCCGTTGACCCGTTCGACCCCATCCAAAAATAACGGTGAAAAAATCATGAAAATAATCACGTATCTGCGACTGACAGCCGCGATGCTGCTCGGCCTGCTGGCAGGACAGGCGTACGCTTACGATTGCGGCGGCGTCCAGGTCTATGTCGACGGTTCCGCCTACAGCACGGGCGATATAGTCCAGAACAGCAATGTGGCCTACCGCTGCGATGTGGGTGGCTGGTGCAGCCAGGGTGGCGCCTATGAACCCGGTGCAGGCTGGGCCTGGAATGAGGCCTGGAGCGATCTCGGCGCCTGTGACGGTGGCAGCGGATCCTCTTCCGGCGGCTCATCCTCCAGTAGTTCTTCCTCCTCCAGCAGCTCCTCATCTTCCGGCGGTTCATCCGGCAGTGGCAGTTGCGGAAACCTCCCTGTGTGGTCCGCTGCCGAGGTCTATGTGGGCGGTGACCATGTGCAGCACCAGAGTGTCGAGTACTCTGCCAAGTGGTGGACCCAGGGCGAAGACCCGAGCCAGTCCGGTGAGTACGGGGTCTGGAAAAACGAGGGTGCCTGCGGCGGCAGCTCCTCCAGTTCTTCCAGCTCTTCCGGCGGTTCCTCTTCCTCGAGTTCTTCCAGCTCCAGTTCTTCGTCTTCCGGCGGTGGTTCCAGCAGCGGTGGCGAGCGCCTGGGTGGCTACTTCGTCCAGTGGGGCGTCTACCAGCGCAACTACCATGTGAAAAACATCGTCACCAGTGGATCGGCCGAAAAACTGACCCATATTTTCTACGCCTTCGGTAATGTTCAGGGCGGTCAGTGCACCATCGGCGATTCTTATGCAGACTACGACCGCTTCTACAGCGCTGCCGAGAGTGTCGATGGTGTGGCCGATACCTGGGACGCCGGCGCTCTGCGCGGTTCCTTCAACCAGCTGCGCAAGCTGAAGCAGATGTATCCGCACATCAAGGTGCTCTGGTCCTTCGGCGGCTGGACCTGGTCCGGCGGCTTCGGCCAGGCGGTGCAGAATCCCCAGGCCTTTGCCGACTCCTGCTACAACCTGGTCTACGATTCCCGCTGGGCGGACGTCTTTGACGGTATCGACCTGGACTGGGAGTACCCCAACGCCTGCGGCCTCAGCTGTGACAGCAGCGGCTTCTCCGCCTTCTCCAATATGATGTCGGCCATGCGCGACCGCTTCGGCGACAAGCTGGTTACCGCGGCCATCACCGCGGACGGCAACACCGGCGGCAAGATGGATCAGGCCGATTACGCCGGCGCTGCCCAGTATGTCGACTTCTACAACGTCATGACTTACGACTTCTTCGGTGCTTTTGATGCCGACGGTCCGACTGCGCCGCACTCCGCGCTGCACGACTACCAGGGTATCCCGATTGCCGGTTTCTATTCCGACAACGCCATCCAGGCGCTGAAGAACAAGGGGGTTCCGTCGAGCAAACTCGGCCTGGGTATCGGCTTCTATGGCCGCGGCTGGACCGGTGTCAGCCAGTCGGCCCCCGGCGGTTCCGCCACCGGTGCGGCACCGGGCACCTACGAGGCCGGTATCGAGGATTACAAGGTGCTGAAAAACACCTGTTCGGCCAGCGGCACCGTCGCCGGCACCGCCTATGCCCACTGCGGCAACAATTGGTGGAGTTATGACACCCCGTCGACCATCGCCGGCAAGATGCAGTACATCGCCGACGAGAACCTGGGTGGTTCCTTCTTCTGGGAACTCTCCGGAGACACGACAAATGGCGAATTGATTGAAGCCATGCACAGTAATCAGTAACTTTGATCGGGATTCGGATAGAAATCCGAAGGCTTGATGTGAAGGCCCTGATGCCGGGGGGCTTTTGCGGGATCTTCTGCGGCCATGGATGGCCGTGGAGAGCGTACAGGGATGTATTTACAGCGTGTCCCGCAAAAGGCCACCGGTAGCAGGACCGCCCCGGAGCTTCTTCAGGACCGGGTCCCGGAAAAACTGCTGATTAACTGGCCGTGATATGAAAAAGAATAAAAAGCCCGCGACGGTGGAGGCCGTCGCCTGTCCCAAGGCCCCCACAAGCATTGTCATCAATCTGACCGCCCTGGTGATTTCCCTGCTGGCGGTGGTGTGGCTGCGCGAGTACGGGCAACAGCTGCCCTCGCGCACTGTGGGTCTGGTGGTGGTCTGCGCGGCGCTGGCGTTGCCGATCATCCTACTGGAGTGGCTGTTCCTGAAGCCCTACCGCAATAGATCCGCTGGCCTGGATTTTTCCCGGCCGCGCAAGAACGGTAGTGAACGGCGCACAGCGGTGAAGCTGCTGGGCTTTTACGCCAGTGTGGGCCTGGTGGCCCTTGTCTACTGGGTTTTTCCCGAATATCACGGCTCCTTCTACGACAATTATTACGCGGTGGTGAAGGCGGCACTGCCCTGGTGGCTGTTGCTGGCTGTGCCCTATTTTTACTGGCTGGATGGCCATATGCTGAAGCCGAAGGATGGCTACTGGCACCTGGGCAGCTGGTTGCTCGGGCGCCGTGGCGACGTCGACGGCCGCGCCATAGGCCAGTTGCTGCTGGGCTGGCTGGTGAAGCTGTTCTTCCTGCCGCTGATGTTTGTCTACCTGGGTAACAACCTGACCACACTGCTGAATTTCGACCTGTCACGCATGGACGGAAGCTTCAAGGCAGTGTTCGATTTCACCTTCAACTTTCTCTACTACATCGACTTGCTGTTCGTGACCGTCGGTTACGTGTGCACCCTGCGCCTTTTCGATTCCCATATCCGCACCGCGGAGCCGAGTTTTCTCGGTTGGGGGGTGGCGCTGATCAGTTACCAGCCATTCTGGAGCGCATTTTCCGGCAATTACCTCAAGTACGATGAGGGCCCGGCCTGGGGCTACTGGTTCTGGGATACGCCCTGGGCCTACAGTCTGTGGGGCAGTGCGATTCTGCTGTTGATCGCCATATATGTGTGGGCCAGTGTGCCTTTCGGCATCCGTTTCTCCAACCTGACCCACCGCGGCATCCTCACCAACGGCCCCTATCGCTACACCAAGCACCCGGCTTACGTCAGCAAGAACCTGTCCTGGTGGATGATATCCATGCCCTTTATGGTCAGCGGCAGCGCCGATGAGGCACTGCGGCACTCGCTGTTGCTGTTGTTGGTGAACTTTATTTACTTCATGCGCGCGCGCACCGAGGAAAGGCATCTGTCCTGGGATCCGGACTATGTCGCCTATGCGCGCTATATCGAGCAGCGCGGCCTCTTCGCATTCATCGGCCGCTATTTTCCGCTGCTGCGTTTCAAACCGGGAAGTTTATTCAATACAGGCGGTCAGCCCGACAGGCGGAGCCAGGTGCGCCCGGCGGTTTCGGGGCTGGCGACAGACTCTTGACCCAACTCTTGACCTAATAAATAGGACTCAATAAATGAAAACGCTATGGCTTGGCATATTTGCCCTGGGTCTCAGCGCGGCCAATGCCGCGGCAGTGGACTGCAGCAATCTGCCGAACTGGGAAAACGCCGCTGTCTATGTGGGTGATGATCGGGTGCAGCACCTGAACAATGCCTATGCAGCCAAGTGGTGGACCCAGGCGCAGGATCCGGTGACCAACTCGGGCACCTGGGATGTGTGGCGCTACGAGGGCGCCTGTGACGGCAGTTCCTCTTCATCCAGTTCCTCGTCCAGCAGTTCTTCTTCAAGTTCCTCGTCCGGCTCTTCCTCAAGTTCTTCTTCCTCCAGTTCCTCCGGGGGCTCTTCTTCAGGGGGCTCTAGCAGCGGCAGCGGCAGCTGCAGCGCGCCGCAGTATGTGGAGGGCACCGGTTACGGTGTCGGCGATGTGGTGCAGAACGTCGGACTCGAATTCCGCTGCGATATTGCCGGCTGGTGCAGCCAGGGCGGTGCCTATGAACCGGGTGTCGGCTGGGCCTGGGACGATGCCTGGTCCCAGTTGGGGGACTGCGATGGCGGTTCCGGATCCAGCTCTTCCAGTTCCTCTGGCGGCTCCGGCAGTTCGGGGGGCTCCGGCGGTGGCAACAGCGGCCTGCTGCCGAGACACGCGCTGGTGGGCTACTGGCACAACTTCGATAACGGCTCCGGCCTCTACCGCATCAGCGAAGTGTCCGATGTCTGGGATGTGATAGTGGTGGCCTTTGCCGACGACGCCGGCAACGGCAGCGTCGCCTTCAACCTGGATCCGGGCCTGGACAGGCAGCAGTTTATCGCCGATATCGCCGCCAAGCGCGCCGCCGGCAAGATAGTGGTGCTGTCCTTCGGGGGCCAGAATGGCACTGTGACGCTGAACAATGCGGAGAATGTCACCAACTTCGTCGACAGCACCGCGGCGATTATCGATGAGTACGGTTTTGACGGTATCGATATCGACCTGGAATCCGGCGCAGGGGTCATACACGGGGCGCCGGTGATCGACAACCTGGTGGATGCAGTCCGGCAACTGAAGCAGCGCTACCCGAATCTGTACCTGTCCATGGCGCCGGAGCACCCCTATGTTCAGGGGGGGTATGTCGCTTATTCGGGGATCTGGGGTGCCTACCTGCCGATGATCGACCAGCTGCGCAGTGAGCTGGACCTGCTGCACGTGCAGCTGTACAACAACGGCGGCCTGTCCACGCCCTACAGTGCCCAGGCCTATCCGGCGGGGTCGGTGGATATGATGGTGGCATCGGCGATGATGCTGATCGAGGGTTTTCCGCTCGGCGGCGGCTCGGCCGGTTTCTTTGACGGCCTGGCTCCGGAGCAGGTGGCACTGGGATTGCCGTCCGGCCCCAGCTCTGCCGGCAGCGGCCAGGCCAGCACCGCGGATATCAACCGGGCCCTGGACTGCCTGACCGCGCGTACTAGTTGCGCAGGCCTGACCCCGAGCCAGGCGTGGCCGGATTTCAATGGCGTCATGACCTGGTCAATTAACTGGGATATGCACGACGGCGGTATTTTCTCCGGCCCTGTGGGCAGCCACGTGCACAATCTGCCATAACCCGCTGAGCGGTAAACCTGAACGGGGCCTTTTGGCCCCGTTCTTGTTGTGCCAGGAGCCTGCCGGACTTAGGCGCTCGTCGCGAGGGAAAGTCCGGTTCGAGCTATTTCTTGCGCAAATCCGGCTTTTCCGCAGCAGAGTAGTCCTAAGTTCGACAGGCCCCTAGGCCCGGTCGACCATATCGGTATGGCCGGCGCGGGCTGCACAGTGGGCACAGCAGTAGTATTTGCCCTCGGCCTCGGTGCCGTGGCCGAGAATGCGGCAGTTGCACTGCTCGCACTTGGGTGCCAGGGCCTGAATGGCGCATTCGAAACTGTCGAAAGTGTGGGTGGCACCGCCCATCTTGATTTCCATGGTCTTGTCGTAGTCGTTGCCGCAGGTTTCACAGCGATTCATTGCGTCTGTCTCCGTTAGGGGGGGCTATTTCCTGTTTAACCTTAGGCGAAGAGAGCGCAGAGAGCTTTCCGGGTGCGCGGAAAGCTCTTTTTCCTGTCGGGAAGGGGAATAGGGATCAGAGGTCGATGCGCAGGGAGAGATCTATAGCGCGCAGGTGCTTGGTCAGGCTGCCGGAAGAGATGTAGTCCACATCCAGGCCGGCCAGCTGCTGCAGTCGCTCGCTGTCGACACTGCCGGATATCTCTATCTTGGCCCTGCCTTTCGCCAGTGAGAGCGCGGCCTGGGTATCGGCGTCGCTGAACTCGTCGAGCATGATCACATCGGCACCGCTGTCCAGCGCCTGCTGCAGTTCGTCGAGGCTCTCCACTTCCACTTCGACCAGAGCGCCCGGTTTGATGGAGCGCGCCTGGGCAATGGCCCTGTCGATACCGCCGGCGGCGGCGATATGGTTTTCCTTGATCAGGAAGGCATCGTAGAGGCCGATGCGGTGATTGTGACAGCCGCCGCAGAGCACCGCATATTTCTGCGCGCTGCGCAGGCCGGGAATCGTCTTGCGGGTGTCCAGTATCCTGATCGAGGTGCCCGCCGCGCGGGCGGCACTTACATCCGCTACGCGCGTGGCGTAGTGGGCGGCGGTGGTGGCGGTGCCGGACAGCGTCTGCAGGAAGTTCAGCGCCGTGCGCTCGCCGGTCAATATGGTGCGGGCATTGCCCTGCAGCTCGAATAGCACCGAGTCGGCCGCGACACGGTCGCCGTCCTCGCAGTGCCAGACCAGCTGCAATTGCGGATCCAGCTGGCGGAACACTTCCTCCACCCAGGCGCGGCCGCAGACGGTGCAGTCCTCGCGGGTAATCACCCGGGCGCGGGCAGCGCGATCGGCGGGAATCAGCTGCGCGGTGATATCCCCGTCGCCCACATCCTCCTGCAGCGCTGCGCTCACGGCGCGCCGGATATCGGAAACCAGGTTGGGAATGGCGGTGTCTTGTGGCTGCATAGTGGACTCTCGAGTCTGGGGGGCGGAGTTTAGCAAATGCGCCGGGGTTTGGATTCCCCGATTCCGGTTGGATGTACCAGCGCTGTCATTAAACTCGGATGACAGGCAAAAGCGGATAGCAGCAGAATCCGCAACCAGCTGTGACAAGCGTCTCAAATACGTAGTCTGCGGTTGTTAAGCCACCCTGAATCGCCTGTAGAATGGGGGTTTTCCGAAAGAAGACCTGCGCTCATTCAATGGAGCAGGCGAGTACAAAAATTATACGGTTGCATGTAGGCCCGGTCGGAGTGCTCCGGCGGGCGAACTTCTAACACTATCAACAGTGCAGGATGCCATTGCGGTATCCAGAGGTCGACCTGGAAATGAAAGAGCCCAACAAGGTGGTTTCCCTGGCGGAGAAAGGCGGCGTTGGCCAGGAATTGCCCGCGCGCAGACTCGCTCCGCTGGCTTCCGCGGTGGTGGCACTGCGGGACAAGGCGCGCAACCTGCTTCTGGAACAGGCCAAGCAGCTGTTTGCCAAGGTGGATGACTCCCTGTTTTCCATGGCCGAGAGAGCCCATGGGCAGGAGGAACAGGACGGCCTCTTCCAGGCCCTGCGCCTGCTGCGCGTCGAGCGCCGCAATATTGCCGAGCGCTTTGCCAACAATATCAATGAAGCCTTCCAGGTCCGCTCCCCGGAAGGCGAGGGGGAGCAGGTCTTCGCCTCGGACAACCTGTCCCTGGTCCACAATGACGACCTGGAGCAGCTGGTCGCCGCCGACACCATGGTCGCCAATGCCAAGCGCAGCTATGCCGAGCCGATCGCCGAGCTGTGCCTGCGCCTCGATACCCTCTACTCCGTCAAAATCTACGAAAAGAACAACCCCCTGGGCCCGGATGCTATCTGCGATGCCTTTGTCGAAGCGGTGCGCCCGCTGGACATCCATATCCGCGCCCGCCTGACCCTGCTGAAGAAGTTCGAGCAGGTGGTCATGCTGCAACTGAAGGATTTCTACGAACTCTGCAATCAGCTGCTGGTTGAGCGCGGTGTACTGCCTTCGCTGCGGGAGCAGCGTCGCGTCGCCCGGCAGAGGACCGCGCAGCGCCCCGCGGCCGGAGGCCCCGCCGGTGCGCCCGGAACGAGCGCCGGGTCTGGGCAGCTTCAGGCCGGTGTCGCTGCGTCCGGTATGGGCGCAGGCGCAGCGGCCGGTGGCAACTTCAACCCCGGACTGCTGCCGGCAACCGCGGGCCTGGCGCCCATGCCCTCCGGTGACCTGCTGACGCACCTGGGCGAGCTGCAGAGCAGTGCCCAGTACGAGGGTTCCGGTGATATCCAGCTGCTAAACGTGGGGGACCTGCTGCAGCAGCGCCTGATACAGGCCAACCAGGCGGCTTCCCTCGCCAAGGTGGACAGTGACATCATCAAGCTGGTCGAGATGCTCTTCTCGTTTATTCTCGAGGACCGCAATCTGGCCGAGCCGATCAAATCCCAGCTGGGCCGCCTGCAGCTGCCGCTGCTGAAAGTGGCCATTGCCGACAAGTCCTTCTTCAGCAAGGGCGGCCACCCGGCGCGCAAATTGCTGAACGAGCTGGCCGACGCCACAACCGGCTGGCAGGCCGGGGACAGCTACGAGTCGGATCCGCTGTTCCGCGAGGTCTGCCAGGTCGTGGAGCGGGTGCTCAACGAATTCGACCGGGACGTCAATATCTTCTCGCTGCTGCTGGAGTCCTTCCGCCAGTTTATCCAGCGCGAGCGCAAGCGCGCGGAAATGCTTGAGCGCCGTGTGGTGGACGAGGCCGACGGCCGCGCCAAGACCCAGGCGGCGCGCGCCCGCGTGGCCGCGGTGATGGATGCGCTGGTGGCCGAGCGCGAACTGCCGCAGGTGGTGGAGGGCTGGCTGAATAAGGTCTGGCACAACGTGCTGTTCCTCACCTGCGTCAAGGAGGGCACCGAGTGCGAGGCCTGGAGTCGCGACGTGCGTACCGCGCGCGACCTGGTCTGGAGTGTCCAGGCGCCCATGCCCGACAGTCGCCAGCAGTTGCTGGGCCTGCTGCCGGCACTGCAGGAGCGGCTGCGCGAGGGCGTCGAGGCAGTGTCCCTGAATCCCTTCGAGGCCCGTGCGCTCTTTGCCGGCCTGAAAGAAGTGTATCGCGAGCGCTTTGCCCTGGCACAGGAGATCAGCGCACAGCGCGAGCGCCAGGCCAGGGAGCAGGCGGAGCGGGAATTGCGCGAGGAGGCCACCGCGGAACAGGTGGCGCCGGTGGCCGAAGCAATAGCAATGCCGGAAGCAGAAGTGCCGGAAGAGGCGGCGCTGCCGCAGATGGAAGAGCTGGAGCAGGTGGTCGCCGAGGCCGGGATGGCGCCGGCGGAGCCGGAGCGGGAGGGACTGGCTGCGCTGCCGGAAAACGATCCCCACTGGCAGATGACCTTCCGCCTCGCCCAGGGCAGCTGGTTCGAACTGAAGCGCTCGGACGAAGAGCAGTTCCGCTGTCGCCTGGCGGCGGTGATCCGCGATATCGACCAGTTTATTTTCGTCAACCGCAACGGCGCCAAGGTGGCGGAATTTGCCCGACTGGAACTGGCTTACGCCCTCCGCTCGGCACAACTGATGCCGCTGGATGACGGCATGCTGTTTGAGCGCGCACTGCAATCCGTGATCGGCAATGTGCGCAAGAAACGCAGCGAAGGAAATTAAGTGATGAGTGGTTGGTGGTCAGTGGTGGGATGACGGAGACTGCACCGACCACCGACCACCGACCACCGACCACCGACCACCGACCACCGACCACCGACCACCGACCACCGACCACCGACCACCGACCACCGACCACCGACCACCTCTCTTTCCTGACTGCCCTGCAAGTCCTGAAATTATTTCGAATAAATCGGCGTCCAACTGTCCGCGCGCCACTTGCGCGCTTGTGCCAATTGCCCGATAGTCCCCACTGGCGCAGAAATTCCAGAAAAAGTGTGACCCATTCCCGTTTTACTTCTGGCGCATGTCATTTCACCGTTCGGGGCGGGCGCCTGAATTCTCACAATTCATTGAGTCTTTACAGAGGTAAATTGGATCCGCTGCGATCAGGGCCGATCGCCGGATAAACAGAATCTCTTCGCGCCGGCGCGGCGCATTGAGGCTGAAATGGACACCGACGAATTTTCCCGCGTTGTTGCCTTCAACAGTAAAGTCGAGGCGGCCAACCGAATCCGACCCCCCGCTTTACCCGCCGCCGTCATCAGCGTGCGCGACTCCGCCAGCAGCTGGCTGTTTGCGCGTATGAAAGAAGTGTTTGCCGGCGTGGACGATACCCTGTTCGCCGCCGCGGAAAAGGTGCACACCCAGGAGGAGCAGGACGGTCTCTTCCAGGCCCTGCGCGTGTTGCGACTGGAGCGCAGTCGCCTGACCGAGCGCTTTGTCAGCGGTGTGCAGCGGGGGTTTGTCGAAGTCGACGATCCCGCCCGGGACCAGGCCCAGGAGCCGACTGCGGCGGCAGAGGGCCTGTCCCTGCTCCGCAATGACGTTCTGGAACAGCAGGTAGCACTGCAATCCATCATTGCCGACGTGAAACGCGATTGCGCCTGCCCCATCGCCGAAATGGCACTGCGCCTGGATACGCTGCTGCCGCTCAAGATCTACGATGAGAATATGCCGCTGTCGCCTGCGTTGCTGTGTCGCGCCCTGGAGCGGGCCCTGGCACCTCTCGACATACAACTGCGCGCACGCCTCACAATACTGAAAAAGTTCGAACAGCTGCTGGCGGCGAAACTGGCGGCCCTCTACCAGAGCTGCAATCAGCTGCTGATTGAAAAGGGCGTGCTGCCCGGGCTGAAACCCCCGCTGTTCCACCCCAGGCAGGGAGGCAGGCCGGCAAGATCCCCGCCGCCGCCCACTGACGGCGGCGCCGATGGCGCCTTTCTCCGGTCGGGGATTCCCGCCGCACCTTCGGCCGCGGCCCTCCCCGGTGCACAGGTCCGGATTCCGGATTCTGGCGGAGGAGCCGCTGCCGCTGGCGGCGATTACGGCCTGTTGCCGTCCCTTCCCGGCGTTGCGTCCATGGCCACGCCCGACCTGCTGCAGCACCTGGGCGCCCTGCAGGCGGTGCCACTGCAGGAGGGGGGGCAGGGGCGGGTGCTGGATGTCGGTCATCTCCTGCAGCAGCGCCTGGTGGCGGCGAAACTGGGCGCTTCCCTGCATGAGCGGGACACCGAAGTCATTCGCATGGTGGAACTGCTGTTCTCCTTCATGCTGGAGGACCGCAACCTGGCCGAATCCATCAAGGCGCAATTGATCAGGCTGCAATTGCCGCTGCTGAAACTGGCCATTGCCGACAAGTCTTTCTTCAGCAAGGGTGGCCACCCGGCGCGCAAACTGTTCAATGCGCTGGCGGATGCGGCCATCGGCTGGCAGCCGGCAGAGAACTACCAGCAGGAGGCTTTTTACTGCGAGGTGCGCGCCGTCGTCGAACAGGTTTTGCAGGAGTTCGACAGTGACGAATGTGTCTTTGCCCGCCTGCTGCAATCCTTCGAAGAATTTGTCGCCCGCGAGCGCCGCCGCGCCGAAGTGATGGAGCGGCGCACAGTGGATGAGGCCCGGGGCAGTGCCCGGGTCGAGGCGGCCCGGGCCCGGGTGGCGGCGGTGTTCGATGCCCTGACTGCCGAGCGCAAGTTGCCCCGGCTGGTGCACGAGTGGCTGAATCGGGTCTGGAATGGCGTCCTGTTCCGCACCTGTCTCAGAGAGGGCACCGACGGCGCCGGCTGGCGTCGCAATGTGCTGACCGCCCGCGACCTGGTGTGGAGCGTGGTGGCACCTATGCCTGAGAGCCGCTTCAAAATGCAGCTGGTGCTGCCCGACCTGCGCCGACGCCTGGACGAGGGTGCGCAGTCGCTGTCGCTCGCTGCCGGTGACCGGCAGCGCCTGATGGAGGGACTGGAAACCCTGTACCGGGAGCGCCAGGCGCTCGGCGAGCGGGTCGAATCGGAGCGCGAACGCCGCGCCCGCGAGCGTCTGGTGCAGGAGCTGCGCCGCGAAGCCGACAGCGTGATGGAAATCCCCGAAGCGCCGGAAGTGGCCGAAGCGGGATTGGCGGCGGAGGCCGCAGAGACTCCCGCCCTCGTCGAATCTGTGGATGAGGCGAAAACGCTGCAGATACTCGACCGCGAGACCGACCTGCCGGCAATGGAAGAACTGCAACGGGTTGCGGAGAAGGCGTCTGTGGCCCCCAGAGCCGGCCTGGCCCCCTTGGCCGACAGTGACGAGTTCTGGCGTCAGACCTATCACCTGAAGTACAGCTGGTTCATGTTGCAGGATGCGGATAAGGCGCCGGTGCGCTGTCGCCTGGCGGCGATCATCAAGGAGCTGGACCAATTCATGTTCGTCAACCGCGCCGGCGCCAGAGCGGCGGTTTACTCGCGGCTGGAACTGGCCCACGCCCTGCGCGACGAGGTGATCAAGCCACTGGACAAGGGGCCGCTGTTCGAGCGTGCGCTGAACTATGTGGCGGGGACCATTGGCGAGACCGGGCTGGAGGCCTGTGTGGCTGGACGGGACAAGGCCGGCTGAATTGCCGCTGGAACCACGAGTGCACTATCGCACCCTGGCATCCTGGTAATTGCTCTGGAACCCCGCCTGCTGGGTAGTCTCCGGGCCTCTCCATTCAAATTGGCATATCGATCAACGCTTCCATAAAATGGTAATTCGCCGGGCCCGGGGCTTGAACCGGGCCGGATCGGAGCGGAGATCACCGAGTGAAATACCAACTGGAATCCGGATGGCTGTCCGGAGCGCGGCAGGTTCCCAGCCCCCACTGCAACAGCCGGCCCGAAGGCTGCCCGGTTGACCTGCTGGTGATCCACAGTATCAGCCTGCCCCCGGGCCAGTACGGAGGCCCCTATATCGATGCCTTCTTTCTCGGGCAGCTGGATATAGACGCCCATCCCTATTTCTCGGAAATAGCCGCACTGCAGGTTTCCGCACATATCCTGATCGACCGCGATGGCCGCGTTACCCAGTATGTCCCCCTGGACAGGCGCGCCTGGCACGCCGGCCAGTCGGAGTTTGGCGGGCGCTGCAACTGCAACGATTTTTCCATCGGCATCGAGCTGGAAGGGCTGGACACGGATATCTATACCGACGCCCAGTATCGCTCCCTGGCGGAAGTGAGTGCCGCGATCATGGCCGCCTACCCGGCAATCGACAGGGACCGGATCACCGGCCACTCGGACATAGCGCCGGGGCGCAAGCTGGATCCGGGCCCGGGGTTCGACTGGCAGCGCTATTTCCGTGAGCTCGAGGGTGTGGTGAGTGGGTAGGGTGCGCCGTGCGCACCAACTAGCGTCCTAGTCGACCGCCAGCGGTGCACCCTCCGGGGCGGAACCTCGGCTCCCGCAATCAACTTCCACGCCGGCGCCGCTGGCGTTATTCTTCTCTACCAAACCCTGTTTCGAGAATCACTATGGCACTGTTAATCGTGTTGCTGTCGCTGGCGCTGGTGCAGCTGTGGGGTTCCGGTGCCCCCTTGCACCGGGACGACTGGTTTCACTGGTGGCGCCGGCGCCTGGCGGGCGTCCAGCGGTTGCAGAAGGACCCGGGGTTGATGCTGGGCGCTACCATACTGCCGCCGGCGCTGCTGGCGGCGGTACTGATGGTGCTGGCGGAGACATCCCTCGGTGGTCTGGGGACGCTGCTGTTGGGTGTGCCCCTGCTGCTCTACTGCCTCGGGCGGGGCAACTTCAATGAGATGGTGTCCAGTTACCTGCGTAACTGGTACCGGGGCGACCTGGCGGCGGCGCAGCAGGCCGCGGCGCCGCTGCTGCGCGATCTGCACGAGGAGGCGGCGGACGGCCAGCAGTTGCACGAACAGGTTTTCCGCGGCGCCGCCTACCGCGCCTTCGAGCGCCTGTTTGCGGTGCTCTTCTGGTTTGTACTGCTGGGGATTCCCGGTGCCCTGCTGTTTCGCCTCAGTGCTATCTATGCCGAAGAATCCCGCGGTGCGGATAGCAGCGCCACCGCGGAGCGCTGGCTGTGGCTGCTCGAATGGCTGCCGGTGCGGGTCATGGGGTTCAGTTTTGCGATCGTCGGCAACTTTGCCGGCTGCTACCGGGCCTGGCGCCAGTGCCTGACCTGCCGGGAGCGGGATACCGCGGAAGTGCTTGAAGCCTATCTCGAGGGCGCACTGGGCGGCATAGATGCCGGCGAGTGCAGTGCGGGCGTCGAAGTCGCCGAAGGTCAGCGAATCTGCGGGGCCCAGCTGGAGGGGCTGCAGGCGCTGCTGTCCCGGGCGCTGCTATTGTGGATCACCCTGCTGGCGCTGGCAGTACTCTTCGATCTGTGAATGCAGCCAGTGATTAGTGATCAGTGACCAGGTGCAACCCATCCGTGAACTGGCGCCAAATTTAGAACATTGTTCCAATTGCATTCTTGACTTACCTGCACCTTCCCAAGATATTGCGTCGAGCAGGCCCGGGGAGGGAATATTCCCGCCCCGGGCCCGATAACAATAATAAACAGACTTTTGGCGGGTACACTCATGGAGGTAGCAGGGTTGGAAGTGTCTTCGTTGGAACCTCAAATGGCGTCGACCAGAGCCTCTGGCAACGATCTTAACGCCGCCGCGCTGGTCACCGGCCTGCGCACTTATTTTCGCAGCGGTACCAGCGCCGACCTGAGCTGGCGACGCGAGCAATTGCGGCAGCTGCGAAAAATGCTCTCCGACAATGAAAGCCGTTTCCTGCAGGCGTTGCAGCAAGACCTGCACAAGGCGCCGCAGGAGGGCTTTATGACGGAAGTCTCTGCCCTGTACGGGGACATAGACCACGCCCTCAAACACTTGAAGAAATGGAGCAGGCCGCGGCGCGCCTCGACCCCCATTGTCGCCCAGCCGGCGAAAAGCTACCTGCTGCCGGAGCCGTTGGGCGTAGTGCTGATCATCGGCGCCTGGAATTATCCCCTGCAACTGTTGCTCTCACCGCTGGTGCCGGCCATCGCGGCTGGCAATTGTGCGGTGTTGAAACCCTCGGAACTGGCGGCGGCCACTTCCGCGCTGGTGGCGGAACTGCTGCCCCGCTACCTGGACAACGATGCCTTCGCCTGTATCGAGGGCGCGGTACCGGAAACTACGGCACTGCTGGATCAGCGCTGGGACCACATTCTCTATACCGGCGGTGGCCGGGTGGGCAAGATCGTCATGGCTGCAGCCGCCAGGCACCTGACGCCGGTAACCCTGGAACTGGGGGGCAAGAGCCCCTGTATCGTCGCCGACGACGCGAATATCGAAGTTGCCGCGCGGCGGATCGCCTGGGGTAAGTTCACCAACGCGGGCCAGACCTGCATAGCGCCGGACTACCTGCTGTGCACCAGGGCCACCGCGGACAGGCTGGTGCCGGCGATCGAACGGGCTGTGCGTGAGATGTTTGGCCAGGACCCGCGCCAGTCGACGGATTACGGTCGCATCGTCAACAGCCGACACACCCGCCGCCTGGCCGGTTTCCTCGCCGACGGCGAGGTGGTATTCGGTGGCCAGGCAGATATCGACGGGTGCTATATAGCGCCGACCCTGCTGCGCGGCGTGAGGGTTGACGCGGCGGTGATGCAGGAGGAGATTTTCGGCCCGGTACTACCCGTCGTGGAGCTGGACGATTTCTGCAAGGTCGAAGAGTTTGTCAACGGCCGCGAAAAGCCGCTGGCGCTCTATGTCTTTACCCGGAAAGAGGCGACAGCCGATCGCATACTCGCGCGCTGCAGCTCCGGCAACGCCTGTGTCAACGACTGCATGATGTTTATGACCGCCCACGAGCTGCCGTTTGGCGGCGTCGGTTCCAGCGGCATGGGCAACTATCACGGAGAGCACGGCTTCCGCACCTTCAGCCACTTCAAGGCGGTGATGAAGCGCAGGAATATTTTTGACCTGGATCTGCGCTACGCGCCTTTCAATGCGCGGAAATTCAAGCTGCTGCGGCTGTTGCGCTAGCGCGGATCCCGGGCTTTGCTGTAGTAGCGGCAGGGCGGCCATCCGCCGTTGGCCGCGATCGATACTACAGACAATTCCGGGTTTTATTGCGGCCAACGGACGCTCCCCTATTGGGAACAATCATCAACGCGTTTCAATAACCTATGCCAACCGACCACAATGACCTCCCCACCAGTGCCGATGTCTTCACCGCGGCACAAAATATATCCGGCCGCATCCACCGCACGCCCCTGATCAGCAGCGGGCAGATCAACCGGCTGAGCGGTGCCGATCTCTGGTTCAAATGCGAGCAGCTGCAGAAGGTGGGCGCCTTCAAGGCGCGCGGCGCCAGCAACGCCCTGGCACTGCTGCCGCCGGCGACACAGATGGTCGCCACGCACTCCTCCGGCAATCACGGTGCCGCGCTCGCCTGGGCGGCGGCAGAAAGGGGGCTCGCCTGTACTGTGGTAATGCCGGAAACTGCGCCGCTGGCAAAGCGCGCTGCCGTCGCCGGTTATGGCGCAGAGATAGTGATCTGTGGCCCTTCCCAGGCCGACCGGGAGTCGGCGTTGCAGAAACTGGTGGAGCAGACTGGCGCCCATATAGTGCCGCCTTTCGACGATCGTCGCATCATCGCGGGGCAGGGCACTGTGGCACTGGAGATAGTACAGCAGTGCCGCGAGCAGGGGTTTACCCCGGATATCCTGGTGGCGCCGGTGGGCGGTGGTGGGTTGCTCGCCGGGATAGGCTTGGCGGTGGCGGCGCTGGCACCGGATATTATCGTGATGGGTGCGGAGCCCGCCGGCGCCGACGACGCGCAGCGCTCCCTGCGCGGCGGCACGCATGTCACCACCCAGAAACCCGATACCATCGCCGATGGCCTGCGCACAACCCTGGGACGCCGCAACTACGCGGTGATCCGGCGCACGGTGCGGGATGTCGTTACGGTGACCGAACATGGTATCGTCGAGGCCATGCGCCTGTTGTGGACCCGCACCAAGCAGCTGGTAGAGCCGTCCGCGGCGGTAGGGCTGGCGGCGGTGCTGGAACACGGCGCGCGCTTTCGCAATAAAAACGTCGCCATCGTTTTGACCGGCGGCAATATGGACCTGCACAGGGTCGCGGACCTGTTTAATGATAGGGAGGAGTCACCTTGAGCGTTTCAGTATTAAGCCGGATTCTGCCCGGTTTCGGCACCGCACAGGCTGCTAAACTGGTGGCTGCCACTTTGCTATCGGTCTTTGCCTCCATGTCCAATGCCGCCGAGTTTACCCTTACGTCGAATTCCCTGAAGCCCGGCGCGCGAAAGCCGATGGCCCACGTCTTCAACGGCTGCGGCGGCGAGAATATTTCCCCCCAGCTCAGCTGGAGCGGCGCGCCGGAAGGCACCAAGAGTTTCGCGCTGATGGTGCACGATCCCGATGCGCCCACCGGCAGCGGCTGGTGGCACTGGGTGATTTTCAATATCCCTGCAAATGTAAGCGAGTTGCCGGAGGGCGCCGGCGACCCGAAAAACGGCCTTATTCCCGAGGCCATCCAGGGGCGCAACGATTACGGCAATCCCGGTTACGGCGGCGCCTGCCCGCCCAAGGGCCACGGCGATCACCGCTACCAGTTCCGCATCTACGCCCTCAAGGTCGAAGAGTTGCCGCTGGACGACAACGCCACCCCGGCGATGGTGGGCTTCAATGTGAATGCCAACAAGCTTGCCGAGGCGGAGCTGGAAGTGCTCTGGGGCCACTGAGACTGGGCCCCGAGGGGCCGCGGGCGGGAAGAGCCCAGGCGCGATAACACATCAAAGGAAGCGATCAAGCGGCATGGAGCAGCAAAAACTCACCTGGGGACAGGCGCTGCGGGTTTACCTCAAACCCCGCGTACTCGCGATGTTTTTCCTCGGTTTTTCCGCCGGCTTGCCGCTGTTGCTGGTTTTTTCCACGCTCACCGCCTGGCTGCGCGATTACGGCGTCAGCCGTACCGCTATCGGCTTCTTCGCCTGGGTGGGCATTACCTTTTCCATCAAGGTGCTCTGGGCGCCAGTGATCGACTACCTGCGCCTGCCGCTGGTAACCCGCTGGCTCGGCAAGCGCCGCAGCTGGATGCTGGTGTCGCAGCTGGGGGTTTCCCTGGGCCTGCTGGCGATGGCGAACCTGAATCCGCAGCTCGCCCTGACCCAGGTGGCGATACTGGCAGTTTGGGTGGCTTTCTGTTCCGCCTCCCAGGACGTGGTGATCGATGCCTACCGTATCGAATCGGTGGACAGGGACCTGCAGGGCGCCATGGCTGCCAACTATGTGTTCGGCTATCGGGTGGCATTGCTGGTGGCCGGTGCCGGTGCCCTGTATATCGCCGAGCTGGCGACCTGGTCCGTGTCCTACACCAGCATGGCAGTTCTGATGGGCGTCGGCATTATCACTACCCTGCTGGTGGCGGAGCCGGATCACCAGAAGGTGAAGAGCCAGTCGGAGCCCTTCCAGCACGACTGGGTCGACAGGGTCCTCGGCAGCGGTGAGCACGGACCATTGAAGGAATGGTTCGTGCGCGCGGTGGCTTGCCCGTTTATCGAATTCTTCCAGCGCAACGGCCGTTTCGCGCTGGTCTTGCTGTTGTTTATCGGTATCTACCGCCTGAGCGATATCGCCATGGGGGTGATGGCCAACCCCTTCTACCTGGACCTTGGCTTCAGCAAGAGCGATATCGCCGAGATCGGCAAGGTGTTCGGCTTCTTCTGCACCATTATAGGCTCCTTCCTCGGTGGCCTGCTGGTAGTGCGCTACGGCATCATGCGCCCGCTGATTCTCGGCGCCGCCATGGTGGCTGCCACCAACCTGCTGTTTGCGCAGCTGGCGCAGATAGGCCCGGACAAGGCCTGGCTGGCGCTGGTGATCAGCGCCGACAATATCAGTGGCGGTATTTCCAATGCGGTGTTTATCGCCTACCTGTCGAGCCTGACCAACCAGGCCTACACGGCCACCCAGTATGCGCTGTTCAGCTCGCTGATGACTCTGCCGGGCAAGTTTATCAGCGGCTTCTCAGGGATAGTCGTGGATGCGGAGGGCTATTCGCAGTTCTTTATCTACGTGGCCATACTCGGCACGCCGGCGGTGCTGCTGGCGATATTCCTCTGGTGGCGGGAAAGCCGCACGGCGGAGCCGGAACCGACGAGCTAGGCAGGCTCCCACCCGGATTCAAGGCTGCCAGCGGTATTTGGCCAGCTCCACGCGCCCCTTCAACAGCGTGATTCCCTCTCTTTCCAGCCGCTCTCTCTGCCGCTGTGCCCCCGGCTCCGGCAGTGAAATACGCCCCTGGGCGTTGATGACCCTGTGCCAGGGCAGCCTGGTATCCCGCGGCAGCTTGCGCAGTGTCTGCCCGGCGAGCCGCGCCGCGCGAGGGTAGCCGGCCATCTCCGCCAGGTCGCCGTAGGTGATGACCCGCCCGCGGGGCACCGAAGCCAGTACACGACAAATCCTGGATATGGCATCATTGCCGTCAGTTTGTGCGTTTTTCCCCACAGATAATTCCGCTTTCAAGTAATCCAGACAACTCCAAGGCTTCCCCCGTGCTTACAGCCGTTCGACCTCTGACGTTCATCTTGCTGCTTTTCCTCCCATTTGTCTCCCTCGGTGCCGCCGCCGGCGTGCTGACCCTGGAGAACGGCGACCGTGTGCATGGTGCGCTGGTGTTGGTGGAAAGAGACCATGTGGTGTGGAAATCCGAGAGCTTCGGTGAGATCAAGGTGGAGAAATCCAAGGTGGTGTCCATGGATGTGGATGTGGACCTGAAGATCGCCGGGCGCGAGGGCCCCTGCGCCCTGGCCGGCCACCGCCGCGAGCAGTGGGAGCTCTACTGCGACGAGGGCTCCGGCTGGGTAATGGACTTTCCCGCCATCGACCGCGCCGAACCCTATATCAACTTCGTCGGCAACCCGGTGGTGTTCCACGGCAATGTCAGCGCCGGCGGCGTTTTCGAAAGCGGCAACCGCGAGCGCGAAGACCTGGACGTGAACGTCAACCTGGACGTTCGCAACGGCGATTTCCACCACCTGATCAACGCCCTCTACCAGAGCCAGACCAACTCGGAGGTGGAGGGCCTGGAGAAATACCAGCTGGGTTACAACCTGCGCTGGATCTTCGCCGAGAAGTGGTTCGCCGCTGCCAACAGTGCCCTGGAACGGGAAGAGGCGCGCAACCTGGATCTGGGCAGCACCCTGGGTCTCGGCCTCGGTTACCTCTTCTTCGATACCGAGAAAACGGCCTTCTCACTGCAGGGCGGTATCAGCAGCCTGCAGGAGCACTTTATCGACGATGAATTGAGTGAGGGCCAGGACGAGCGCTACGCGGCCGGCCGACTGGCGCTGAACTACCGCTACAAATTCTCCCTGGGTCCGGAGATCTATTTCGACCAGGAGACGCTGCAGTCCCTCGACCGCAGCGAAGACTACCAGGCCAACGCCAAGTTCGGCGTGCGCACACCGCTGGTGGAAGGGGTGCTGATGGAGATCGCCTACCACTGGCTGTACGACAACACGCCGTCGCTGGAACTGGAAAAGGAAGATACCAAGGTCACGGTGGGCGTCGGCTACCAGTGGTAATGGTTCGGTGACGAGTGGTACTTAAGGGTTTTGCGTAGGATGGGCAAAGCGAAGCGTGCCCACCAGCACCGTGGAAGATGGGCACGTCGCTACGCTCCTTTGACCATCTTACCTTTTACCTTTTGCCCACCCTACAAAGGGCAAGCGGCAAGATTCAGTGCCATTGGGGTCAGTGATCTTTATCTCTGGACAAGGGCATACGAAATCCCCCCTCCCTAGCCCTCTCCCCGGTGGGGGAGAGGGAGCAATATAAAGAAAATCCAGACGAGGAATTCAACATGCAAATCGCCGACAGCATTGTCGCCATCACCGGCGCCGGCCGCGGCCTGGGCCGCGCCATGGCCGAGTACCTGGCCGAGCGCGGCGCGCGCCTGGCGCTGATCGACCTGAACGAGGAAGACCTGCAGGCGAGTGTCGCGGCCTGCGAGAAACACGGTGCCGAGACGCGCAGTTATGTGATCAACGTGGCCAAAGAAGACGAGGTGGACAGCGGTTTTGCACGGATCGCCACCGACTTCGGCGGCCTGCAGGTGCTGGTGAACAACGCCGGTATCATGCGCGACGGCATGCTGCTGAAGTTCAAGGATGGCAAGGTGGCCGACCGCATGTCCCTGTCCCAGTGGCAGTCGGTCATCGACGTCAACCTGACCGGTGTCTTCCTGTGCGGCCGCGCCGCCGCCGGCATCATGGCCGAGGGTGGCAAGGGTGGGGTGATCGTGAATATCTCCAGCCTGTCCCGCGCCGGCAATATGGGCCAGACCAACTATTCCGCCAGCAAGGCCGGCGTCGCCGCCATGACCGTCACCTGGGCGCGAGAACTGGCGCGTTACGGCATCCGCGCGGCGGCCATAGCGCCCGGCTTTATCAACACCGATATGGTCGCGCAGATGCGCCCGGAAATCCTCGAGAGCCTGGTCAAGCAGGTGCCGCTGCGCCGTCTCGGCGAGCAGGACGAGATCGCCTCCACCGTGGCGTTTATTCTCGAGAACGATTTTGTCAGCGGCCGCGTGATCGATATCGACGGCGGCGCGAGGATTTAATGCGGAATGCGGAATGCGGAATGCGGAATGCGGAATAAGGCGTTCAGCACTCGGCGCTTACTGATTTCCGTTTTCTCTGCTTAATGGTTTTTGAGCTGCTCACCAAGATGGCGAGCAGCTCATTGGCCTCCTGAACAAGACCGGCTAGCCGGTCTTCCCTTACCAAATTAGAGCCAACAAGCAACTCAAACCAGTCAATGGTTTCCTCCAGCTCTTGCTGTGCCACTTCGATCTTGCTGATCAACTCTGCATCTGATCGGCTGCGTTTATCCTCTCTGATATGTGCGCCAACCGATGTTCCTGAGCGCAATACCTGCTTACCGATGACTTGCGCCTCTGTGGGCTTCGGTAAACTGGTGTAGAGCCGAATGATTCGCAGCGCAAAGCGCTTGGTCCTTTCGGCGATATCCCAGTGATTGGCCATATTCCGCATTCCGCATTCATCATTCCGCATTTAAGAGACGCGCTGGATTCCGCCCGGCAGCCGATCGGAAAACATCCACTGCCACAGCTGTATATGCCGCGCGCGGAAGGCGCCGGCGCAGGACAATAGGTAGTAGCGCCACATGCGGTAGAAGCGCTGGCCGTAGCGGTCGGCAAAGCGCTGCCAGTTTTGCTCGAAGTTGTGGTGCCAGGCCATCAGCGTATTGTCGTAGTCGCTGCCAAAGTTGTGCAGGTCCTCGCAGGTGAGCAGATTGTCGGCGGCGTCGCCGATCTGGCCGGCAGAGGGCAGGTCGCCATTGGGGAAGATGTATTTGTCGATCCAGGGATCGGTGGTGGAGCGGCGCTGGTTCTTGCCGATGGTGTGCAGGAGCAGCAGGCCGTCCTTCTTCAGGCAGCGCTTGGCCACCTGCATGAAAGTGCGGTGGTTCTTGCGCCCCACATGCTCGAACATGCCCACGCTGGCGATACGATCGAAGGGCTCGTCCAGGTAGCGGTAGTCCCGCAGGTGCACAGTGATCGGCAGCTCTGCGTAGTGCTCGGCGATATAGGCGCTCTGCTCCCTGGACACGGTTACGCCCACGCACTCCACCCCGTAGTTCTCCGCCGCATAGCTCACCAGGCTGCCCCAGCCGCAGCCGATGTCCAGCAGCCGCATGCCGGGTTTGAGGCCCAGTTTGCGGCAGATGAGGTCCAGCTTGGCGGTCTGGGCCTCTTCCAGGGTCTCTGCCTCGCGCCAGTAGCCGCAGCTGTAGGTCAGTCGGCTGTCGAGCATCGCCTGGTAGAACTCATTGCCCAGATCGTAGTGGCGTTCGCCCACCTCGAAGGCGCGGCGGCGGCTCTGCAGGTTGACAAGATAGCTGCGCAGTATGCGCCAGCCATTGCGCCAGGGTTTGACATGGCGGGGCAGGTCGGCCGTGAGGATGCGGTGGAAGAACTGATCCAGCGCCGGTACATCCCAGTCTCCGCGCATATAGGTCTCGCCGAGCCCCAGGCTGTTGCGCGCGACTATCTCGTCCAGCGCCTCGGCGCGGTGCAGGCGCATGTCCCAGGGGCGGTCGCCGTTGATACGGATATCCGCCTCGCCCAGTATCTCGTCCAGCAGATGGCGACTGCGGCCGATTGACGGTACGTCCATGGTGTCCTGCTGCTCGCTTGCCATAGTTAGCCTCCTTGGCCTCGAAAGTGCCAAGGGCGCAAAGAGTTGAAAACGGCGCCCTTGAAGAATTTGCCACCTCACTCCATTTACTACAGCATATCGAAAATACTGAGATTCGCCCGGTTCGCCAAGCGCCGGGCCCTGGAGGAAACCGTTTCCATGCGTCCATTGCTGTTGATATTTATCCTTGTGCCCATCCTGGAGATGTGGCTGTTGATCACCGTGGGCAGTGAAATCGGCGTCCTGCCGACCATCGGCCTGGTGATGCTCACCGCGGTTATCGGACTGGCGCTGCTGCGCCGCCAGGGACTTTCCACGGTCATGCGCGCCCAGCAGAAGATGCAGGCCGGCGAACTGCCGGCGCGGGAAATGGCGGAGGGCATTTTCCTCGCCGTGGGCGGCGCACTGTTGCTGACCCCCGGCTTCTTCACCGACGCTCTCGGTTTCGCCTGCCTGATCCCGGGCCTGCGCCAGCTGCTGCTGGGGCGGATACTGCGCCACGTGACCGTGGTGCGCGGTCCGGGCTTCACGCCCCATGAGTCCTCACCTCACCAGCGTCGCGGCGACCGCGATGTGATCGAGGGAGACTATTCTCGCGATGACGGTCACGATCAGGGCGTTAAGCGAGATAAAGACTGACTTGTGCAAAATTTGTACGCGAGTGCGGTCCCGTCCGTATCTCTACAGTTTTTTTTCCTGCCGCTGTTGAAATCCTCTATCGAGCCCATAGATAGGGAGCACCCCTAGAATTTGCCCCGGTTCTGCCGGTCAGAGCGGGGCGTTTGGCCACCGGCCGCTAAGGTCGGGGCCTTCCACTTTGGAAAACCTTAAAAACGACTCAATGGAGAGCTTATCCATGAAAATTCGTCCTTTACACGACCGCGTCGTAGTGCGCCGTAAGGAAGAAGAAGCCATGTCAGCCGGCGGTATCGTGCTGCCGGGCGCTGCCAAAGAAAAGCCGAACCAGGGCGAAGTGGTAGCCGTGGGTGAAGGCAAACTGCTGGACAACGGCGACGTTCGTGCCCTGTCCGTAAAAGTGGGCGATACAGTGGTCTTCGGCCGCTACGCCGACAGCAACACCCTCAAGGTGGACGGCGAAGAGCTGATCATCATGAACGAGAGCGACATCTACGGCGTGCTGGAAGGCTAAGCCCAGCGCTCACTTCATTCGCACACAGAATTTGAGGAACAAGAATCATGGCAGCTAAAGACGTAAAATTCGGAGATGACGCCCGCCAGAAAATGCTGGCCGGTGTCAACATCCTGGCAGACGCGGTTAAAACCACCCTGGGCCCCAAAGGCCGTAACGTGGTCCTGGACAAGGCCTTCGGCGCTCCGACCGTTACCAAAGACGGTGTATCCGTCGCCAAGGAAATCGAACTGAAAGACAAGTTCGAGAACATGGGCGCGCAGATGGTGAAGGAAGTCGCTTCCAAGGCTTCCGACGTTGCCGGCGACGGCACCACCACCGCTACCGTACTGGCCCAGGCCATCGTTACCGAAGGCCTCAAGTCCGTGGCCGCTGGCTTCAACCCGATGGATCTGAAGCGCGGTATCGACAAGGCTGTGACCGCCGCCGTTGATCACATCGCCGGCCTGTCCACTCCCTGTGCCGACAGCAAGTCCATCGCCCAGGTAGGCACCATCTCCGCCAACAGCGACGAGAGCGTTGGCACCATCATCGCCGAAGCGATGGAGAAAGTGGGCAAAGAAGGCGTGATCACCGTTGAGGAAGGTTCGGGCCTGGAAAACGAGCTGGACGTGGTTGAAGGCATGCAGTTCGACCGCGGCTACCTGTCTCCCTACTTCATCACCAACCAGGACAACATGACCGCCGAGCTGGAGAGCCCTTTCATCCTGCTGGTGGACAAGAAGATCTCCAACATCCGCGATCTGCTGCCGCTGCTGGAGCAGGTAGCCAAGGCCTCCAAGCCGCTGCTGATCATCGCCGAAGACGTAGAAGGCGAAGCGCTGGCCACCCTGGTTGTGAACAGCATGCGCGGCATCGTGAAGGTTGCTGCCGTCAAGGCACCGGGCTTCGGCGACCGCCGCAAGGCCATGCTGCAGGATATCGCCATCCTGACCGGCGGTACCGTCATCTCTGAAGAAGTCGGCCTGGAGCTGGAAGGCACCACCCTGGAGCACCTGGGCACCGCTAAGCGCGTTACCCTGTCCAAGGAAAACACCGTGATCGTAGACGGCGCCGGCGATGTGAAAGACATCGAAGCCCGCGTTGGCCAGATCCGTGCCCAGATCGAAGAATCCTCTTCCGACTACGACAAAGAGAAACTGCAAGAGCGCGTAGCCAAACTGGCTGGCGGTGTTGCTGTGATCAAGGTTGGCGCCGCCACCGAAGTTGAGATGAAAGAGAAGAAGGCCCGCGTTGAAGACGCCCTGCACGCTACCCGCGCCGCAGTGGAAGAGGGTGTGGTACCCGGCGGTGGCACCGCTCTGGTTCGCGCCACCCAGGCCATCTCCGTAACTGGTGACAACGAAGACCAGAACCACGGTATCGCCGCGGCGCTGCGCGCCATGGAAATGCCGCTGCGCCAGATCGTCGCCAACGCCGGTGACGAGTCCTCTGTCGTGGTCGACAAGGTCAAGCAGGGCTCCGGTAACTACGGCTACAACGCTGCTACCGGCGAGTACGGCGACATGCTGGAAATGGGTATCCTCGACCCGGCCAAGGTAACCCGCTCTGCACTGCAGGCGGCCGCCTCCATCGCCGGCCTGATGATCACCACCGAAGCCATGGTTGCGGAAGTTCCGGAAGACAAGCCGGCCGCACCTGACATGGGTGGCATGGGCGGTATGGGTGGCATGGGCGGCATGATGTAAGCCGGCCTATCCAGCCTACCTAGAAGAAGCCCCGCACTCGCGGGGCTTTTTTTTGCGGGCCCCTTCGACGTCCAAATTTGCTCCCGGCAAATTTGTCCCGCTTGCGGGAGAGGGCCCGGGAAGGTTTTTAGGTCACAACTCCAACAGCCCCCTCATCAAGCAGCCACCCCATAGGCCGCCATTGGTTCCGAGATCCCGCCCAGCGGCTGCATTCGATCCATCGGGCTCAGCACGCCCTTCCCACCCCGGTTTACCACATGGGTGTAGATCTCAGTAGTGCTGATATCCGAATGACCCAGTAACTCCTGAATCGTACGCAGGTCATAACCTGCCTCCAGCAGGTGGGTGGCAAAGCTGTGACGGAAGGCGTGGGCGCGGGCAGGCTTTCTCACACCGGCGGCCTGCACGGCCCGGCGGATCTGCTTCGCGAGTGCCGTTGGGTGCAAATGGTGGCGGCGCAAAACACCGGAGCGTGGATCGGGACCGACTTTCGAGGCGGGGAAAAGGTACTGCCAGGCCAGGGAGTGGGCCGCGCTGGGATATTTGCGCTCTAAAGCATCGGGCAAATACACGTCGCCAAAGCCATCCTCAAGATCCTGAGCATGTAGCAGCTTCACGTACTCAATTTGCCTTTCCAGTGCGGGGACCAGAGACTGAGGTAGCATGGTCGTGCGATCCTTGTTTCCCTTGCCGCCACGAACGAAAATATTATTGCTGCCGAAATCAATATCTTTGACCCTCAGTGACAGCAATTCCGCACAACGCAACCCCGATCCGTACATCAGCTCCACCTGCAGACGATGGGCGCCTCGCAGGTGTGAAAGGATGGACTGAACTTCCTCGCGGCTATAAACCGTAGGCAGGCGGCGGTACTGCCGGGCAGGTGTGAATTCAAGATTGGATACATCGACCTCAAGGAAGCGTTTATAAAGGTAAATCAGCGCGTTCAGGGCAATCTTCTGAGTGTTAATTGAACAGCTGCGATTCATAGCCAAATGATTAAGGAACCGCTCTATATCAGAGGCTCCGAGCTTTTTCGGGTGGCGCAATTCATTGAAGTGAATGTAGCGTTTGACCCAATGGACGTAAGTCTGCTCTGTACGGTAAGCCAGTCCTGACTTGCGAATATGTCGACGTAGAGAGGGGATAAACTTACCGGATTCCTCTGGGATTGGGGGGCGAATGTCATCCATGACCTGTCCTCGATCACTGGTTTTTTATACAGTTCCAGGAAATATAGACCCTGCCAACCAATGAATTCAAGAGCCATAGGCTTCTATTTACGGAAGATATTACGTAACTTATTGATTTTCCATGAGGTGACTTGTATTCATTTGCCAAGTGTATAATCAGGCGACTTGAGCCGGGGGCTCTATAATTCCGGTTAAAATTTGAACGGTCATGGGTAAGCCCTTGAATTTTAAAGGAATCTAGGTTTCTATTCTTGGAGGGGTTGTAAATAGTAGCCAAGGATATATAAAGCCCCAGGCCTTTGAATAAACTGTTAGATTTTCGGTGAAATTATGAACTTTGATAAAATAATTGAATTTGCAAAAGATCCAGAAAATACGGTTCCAATGCTCGTGAATTTTTCACAACGGCAATTTTTGCAATCCGGGGCGATAAGAAGTCTTCAAAGACATTCAAAGTGGCTGCAGAAGAAGCTGTATCGGAAGCGTTTCATAAAACATGTAGATATTACGCGAAATTATCAAATGGGCAGAGTAAATGCGTGAATGAAGAGCATGATATTGCAGAAAGGTGGGATAAGGCTGCAATAAAGCTTAATGAAATTGATCCAGCTCTTTCTATGAAGCTGAGGCTTAAGTCTAAATTTTGGAGAGAAGGCGCAGCCTGGACGGAAGAGGAGATCGCACTGGCAAAAATAAGTTTTGATGATCTCCGAAACAATTGCGGTGTAGTCTTCCCACTATAAATCTAACACTGCGCTGCAGTGGGACGGCTAACCTTGTGCACCTTTTGCGCATTCGCTACGCTCATATTTTTGCGCAAAATGCGCACAAGGTTAGCCGCCCCTGAGCGCGGCGTTATGTGAGAGGAGTCTGAGAATGAAACGCCAGTTACAAATGCTCGGATTTGTACTAGGTTTCATTTCGCTAGCGGGCGGACTAATTGA
>NZ_JACZFR010000080.1 GCF_014904815.1 Microbulbifer taiwanensis | reverse complement strand
CGAGCAGAACAGGAGTTATTCCAGTGAAGCAATTTTTTATCACCGTCGCCGCTGGCGTAGTCACGGCGCTGATCGTCCAGCAGATGAACAAGTCAGGGCAGGGAGGCTAAGGCATGGCGCCAGCACTGGTAAAATTACTGCCGGCACTGGCCGGCTGGATTGGGTCGGCAGTCAAAGTGGGCAAGGAAAAAGCCACTGCGCAGCTCGAGCGCCAGGCGGCGCTGGCGAATAGTTGGGTCGGGGGGCTGCTGGTCGCGTTCTGGTTCTACCCGGCGGTGGCCAACTACGTGCCCGTACTGCGCGAGTCCGCCAGTGAGGGCTTCCAGCTGCTGACGGCCTCGCCGGAATGGTACTGGCAACTGCTGATAGGAATAACCTTGACGGTGCTGGGCCTGGGTAAAAAAACAATATCGCGGAGGCGTAAACGGTAATGGCGATAGAGTTTGATCTGAATATGTTCCTCAATACGCTGGTCGCCGGGGGCGCAGTGTGGGCGGCGATCCGGGCCGACGTCCGGCACTTGCGCGCCGACGTCGACCGCCTTATGAATAAGGTATTTCGTTAGCAGCCGTGCTGCCGGTGCGTCTCCCGATGCGCCAGTCGCCAGCGCTCCGCAATCCTATCCTGGGTGCGCAGTTCCTCCAGTCGCGCCCGGTGGCCGGTCAGTTCCGCCCGCGCGTCCTCGGGCAGCTTCCGCAATAGCGACTCGACCCGCGCCTCAGTCTGCACAATCAGCCGCATCGCTTCGTACCAACTCTTTTTAACCCAATCGTAGGTCTCGATATCCTGCCAGCGAACCGAATCCGCGCCGAGGTTGGTGATCAGTCTGTCGTCGCCGAAGCGCCAGCAGTGCGGCCAGCTGTCCGGCATCACGCGCCCGCGCAGGGTGATTTGTACCAGCTTGATCGCCGCCCGGGGCGGTTGAGCGTCGAGGTTCCACCAGCGTTCCGCCGTGCGCAAACTCACTTCGCAGATAGCGGCAACGTCTTCAACGGTGAAGGGAAATTGAAAGGCACCGAATACAGGGTGCCGGGTGGTCCGTGTCATCATTCTTTTTCAACTCCTGTGATTCTGAAAAGAGCCTTGCGGCGCCTCAGAATGTGACACAGGTCACGGAAGGGGCGTGATTTCAAATAATGATATTTGCGGGCGAATAGTGGTGCCCGGTAGTGTAAATGTCTGCTGCGATGCGATATCGGCAGCATTTCAGGATTCGCGAATACAGATTGCATTGACATTTTTGAAACCAATGTTCTATTTAACATAATCTATATTATGCGAATTACAAGGGCTCAGCGTCGCGTGTCAAGCGGTCACCCATTGGAGCCAACCCCCATATGCACAATCAATCTAAAAAAAATCACCATTCGCCATTACACGCCCTTATAAAATGGGACGCAGCGCACATTGTTGGCGTATTTTCTGACTTCAGTCCGGCGCCGTACTGATTCCACAGGATCAGAACAAGGACTTACCCATGTACAAGAAGCCAACGATAAAAGATGTACAAGCGCTGATGACCTTCCTGGAAGTGAGCGAGCGCACGGCGCGGCGCTATCTGAGTAATCCCGCCTGCATGCCGGCACCGGAGCGCAAGCTATGGGATTACCACTGCAATGGCCGCATAGTGCCGGACGGCTGGCCCGGGATCCGTTTCCACGGCGACCGACTGGTAACTGATACGGACTACGTTCTTCACTACGGACAGGTGCAGCAATTCGCGTGGCACATCAACTGCCTCGAACTGCTGCTTAAGGATTTGCGGCAGCTGTCGGCGCGAGTGCGGGAACTGGAACAGTCTCGCGGCGCACTGCCGCGCCGCGACCTTGAAAAACTACAGAAGCTGGAACAGGTGCAGGAGGAATTACGGGAGGGATTACCAGGCATCAGCCAGCCGGCGCCAGTGCGGCACCGCAGCCAAGGCTGCTAGCGAAACACCTTATTCATAAGGCGGTCGACGTCGGCGCGCAAGTGCCGGACGTCGGCCCGGATCGCCGCCCACACTGCGCCCCCTGCGACCAGCGTATTTAGGAACATATTCAGGTCAAACTCTATCGCCATCACTTGCGCCTCACCCGCTTGACGCCGAGCACGGCGACGGTAATTCCGGCCAGTATCTCAAAATGCCAGTCGGGCGCATCCTTGAGCATTTTCAATCCCGCAGCTGCGCTCACTTGCAGCGCCTCTACCGGGATATATGCGGCGATAAACGGATAGAACCAGAACAGCACGATTATCTGCGGCGCCCAGCCGTCCGCAATCGCCGCCTGCTTCTCAATCGCGGCACGCGCTTTCTCGGTGCCCACACTGACCTTTTGACCGATCCAGCCGACCAGCGTCGGCAACAGTTTTACCAGTGCTAGAGCCATGCCTTAACCTCCCTGCCCTGGATTGTTCATCTGCTGGACGATCAGCGCCGTGACTACGCCAGCGGCGACGGTGATAAAAAATTGCTTCACTGGAATAACTCCTGTTCTGCTTT
>NZ_JACZFR010000079.1 GCF_014904815.1 Microbulbifer taiwanensis | reverse complement strand
AATAGATACGCCTCGCAAGGCTGTAGCTTCTGCTGCACCTGAAATTAGTAGTACGATCAACAAAACAATGTATTTCTTCATGAGCTCTAACGCCGCAATCAGACGCGGCTTACTTTGTGAATTTTTTGCACGAAAATGGGAGCGCAGCGACCGTGCAAAAAGTGCACAAAGTAAGCCGTCGGCTGCATTGCATTGTTATGCTCAGCACAGGTAAATGGCCATGCCCAAATTATTTTTAGCGCAATTAGCTACAAAATTTTTTAGATTTGAAAAATACGCAGTAATATACTCCAAACCCTCATCTCCGTCTCGCTCCCAAATATTTGGGTATATATCTAACTTATCCATTTTTTGTGGGTTGTAATTAGCCGATATTCCAGCTTCAGAGATTTCCGACAAGTGGGCATGGATAGCGTTTACTATTTCACTTTTGAATAGCCGAGCTGGTCCATACCCAACCTCAATATCACCAGCGACTACCCCTCCAACAGTAATGAAGTCCATGGGAGACTCAGCGTCGTAAGCAGTTCCATTTAAGCAAAAGTGAATTCCTTGCCATGACTTATCCAAGTCATCATCAATATTTTCACCCTCGATAAAGTTTAAGTCAGGTATTTCAATTTTTTTTGGGGCTGACTTTCCGAATAACTTTGATATAAAACCAACTTTCGTTTTTTCTCTAACAGCTTCTTCATATGCCTCAGGATCATCTGAAGCGATCAACCTCCAAATTAGCTCCGGCTGCTCCAATATTTTCTTAATGTTTTCATCTGACACGCTATGAAGCGCTAAACACATTCCCATGCTTTAGTTCCTTAGAGCATAACGCCCGCAACAGGGGCGACCAATGCTATGCACGTTTTGTGCGAAACTGGGAGCGCAGCGACCCGCACAAAACGTGCATAGCGTTGGGCGTCCCGCGGAGGCCCGAAGGGCCGGAGCATACTGCTTGCGTTTGTTAAGAGATCGGTGGCACTTACCTTGGGTTACCACTTTTGCTTCCCTCAGAATCTCTCAATGAAAATGACGTTTCATAAGTTGTAATTTTAATTGGACTATCTTTTGCGGCATCAAAGTAAAGGTAAACATCAATGGCTTCATACGTATAGTTCATAGGTTTTTCAAAGCCTTGAGATAGGGAGCGCAATTCAAGCAATCTTTTTGCTGTTTCATTTTTTATTTTGCTTAAGTCAATTTCCTCCAGCCTCTCTGATGAAAGCAGAGCAAACTTTACCTTTGCATGTGGAATATAGTTACTTTCAGCATTTTTATCTTGGAGCTGTAAATCTATATACACAAGATTTTTGCAATTGTATCTTCCATCCAATGCGATAATGTCGCACGCATCGCCTTTTATTCTCTCCACGACAGAATGGAATGTATCAGCTTGCGCCGCGCTACAAAAAACTATCAGCAAGAGAAAGTATGGAATCTTCATGCTTCTGACTCTTAACGCCGCCAGCAGGGGCAGCTTACCTTGGGCGCGTTTTGCGCAATAATGGGAGCGCAGCGACCTGCGCAAAACGTGCACAAGGTAAGCTGTCCCGCGGAGGCGCGCAGCGCCGGAGCGTACTGCCTGGCTTGGTTAGGCATGACCGCCACCATTAACTACCAGTGACACAATTATACCAGATGATAGCACCAGCAATGTCCCGGGAACGAAGAGTGATGGCCTTCTAATATTTTTAAACACTACTAATAGAACTTGTATCACATTGGCAGCGACGAGAATAACAAATATGGAAGCCAATACTAGCCATACTGCAGATTCTTTAAATTGATAGGTTGTGCCCAAAAGTGAAGAAAGCAGCACCCAAGACAGAGCGATAAGACCGGTATATTTGCTATGTAAAAACGCCTGGACAACGAGTACTGCAAGAGAGACAACTCCGACCAATATTGAAATTATTAGTACGACGCCCATCAGATTGCTTTCCTTGCCTAACGCCGCTAGCAGGGGCAGCCGGAGCGCTTGGCGGGCGAAGCGCGCCGCGTAGGCTGTCCAGCCGAGCCCCGAAGGGGCTGGGCGATCCTGCCTAGCCTGGTTATGGCTGGCGCCGCTCTGAACTTGCTACTGGCACTTTGCCCGTAGCGCAGCGGAGGGCCACCGCCGGTTTAAGATGAGGGAAGAATACCAGACGTCCCGCACCACTGAATTTTCTTACTGCTTACCCACAATGCTGGTTTGAACTTTCCTTAGCGCGCTACCTACAACGAAGGCACTAGGAACGAAACTGTTGAAATTCAACCATACACTGCGCCAGTAGAATGGATCTTCACAAACACCATGGAAATTGCCAAAGGCACAACTCTTTTAAATTTTTGCCAAGCCACCATAACGCCGCGCTCAGCCGCGGCTTGCTTTGGGCGCTTTACGCGCGAAAATGGGAGCGCAGCGACCGCGCGTAAAGTGCACAAAGTGAGCCGTCGGCTGCAGCGCCTGGTTATGAGCGCTTACGAAGTGCACCTTTTACCCCTCCCAAATTAACCGGGCCAAATTTTCTGAATAGTTGGTCTACGAATAGTGGCAGAATTACAAGCACGACAAAAAGCCCGAACCAACTAAAGTAAAACAATAAGTAAAAGAAGGCCGCCGTACCAAGCGCTGATGCAACCATTGCCTCTAGTAAATTGGCCCACTATGGTTGGTGAAATATTGACACGCACTCTGAGCATACGTAGTTGTTGCTCAACACTGGCACACTCAGTGTCTTCCGAGAACAGCTTGGGCACTTCCTTTTAAGCATGCTCGATTAGCTCATAACGCCGCCAGCAGGGGCAGCTTACCTTGGGCGCGTTTTGCGCAATAATGGGAGCGCAGCGACCTGCGCAAAACGTGCACAAGGTAAGCTGTCCCGCGGAGGCGCGCAGCGCCGGAGCGTACTGCCTGGCTTGGTTAGGCATGACCGCCACCATTAACTACCAGTGACACAATTATACCAGATGATAGCACCAGCAATGTCCCGGGAACGAAGAGTGATGGCCTTCTAATATTTTTAAACACTACTATTAACCCGGCAATAGTATATTTCGCTCACGCTGCATAGCGGATTTTCTCGTGTTTGAAATATTTTCTGACCCGCTCTGGGCTCTTTTGC
>NZ_JACZFR010000078.1 GCF_014904815.1 Microbulbifer taiwanensis | reverse complement strand
GCCTGATAAGACAATACCTCCCGAAGGGACAAACGATGATGGGGCTGACGCAGCAACAATGCGATGACATTGCACGAAAGCTCAACACCCGTCCTAGGAAAAGATTTGCGTACAAGACACCAGAGCAAATGTACTATGGTAAGTAACTATTTTTGTCGCGGTTCAAAGTTGATACTAGGTTGCATTCCCCTTTGCTTCGACTATGCGGACCATATAAGGATCGCGCTTGTCACTGTACGCGCATGCGCCATCGGCGACAATCATATTTGGATTATGCAAATATTCTACCGGATTAGAAACAATAGGAATTTCTTTACGGCAATGTTTGCACTTGGGACCGCAGCCTGGCCGAAAATTTCCACCACAATTGCAACTCGGTAATGTCTTGGCAATTTGATCAAGTAGTTCCTGAGACTTTTCATACCATACGAGCCGCTTATCCTCTTCTCGATGTATTACATTTGAACAGCTATCACAAAAGAAATGAGGAAAACATTCACTCATACCACTCGACCGCCACGCTGGTGTTAGCCCATTACAACTTGGACATTTAAGATCGCCAACCCATTGTAACGATCGTTCATATTCAACAATTTTCATGGGCTACTACTTGATGTGATGGAGCAACATAACGCCGCAATCAGACGCGGCCAATTTTGTGCGCATTTTGCGCAATAATGGGAGCGCAGCGACCGCGCAGAAGGCGCACAAAGTTGGCCGTCGGCTGCATTGCTGGTTAGCACTGACGCTGCCTATTCTCTTTGTTTAGGTCTTTAATTCCTGGTGCATTGACTAGAAGTTTACTTCCTAATACCTCCGGCAAGCCAATAAATAAAGTGGCGCTGCTATCCCAACACACAATTTCAAACAAAGAATCCTTTAATTGTTTATCAGGCTCACCATCCCAGAACTCAAGATTACCATCCGCATATGGCTTTTCAGTAGTAAACGGTTTTGTACCTTTTGGAAAAGCTGAAATAACTGCCCATACAAACTGATAGTTAAATTCATTGAGTTTGTCTTCCATCTCTTCTCCGGGCACCCAAGATGGATCATCCAGCTCTGGCCAAGCGCCATCAATATCCGAAATGTGCCAATCGTAATCTTTTAGGTCAATTTCGAGCCACCGCGCCACATCAAGCATACTCGTGTAAAAATCAACCTCCGACGTGTTTTCTTGTATGTAGTTCATTCTTGGCTCTATGTGCTAACGCCCACGGCAGGGGCGGATTACCTTATGCGCGTTTTGCGCAAAAATGGGAGCGAAGCGACCGCGCAAAACGTGCATAAGGTAAGCCGTCCCGCGGAGGCCCGAAGGGCTGTAGCTTCACTGCCCGTGATTGTTATGTTTCTCGGCCTAGCTTCTTTAGTACAAATGTAACACCCAAAGCAGCAAGGACAAACACCACCATAACCTCGTGATTTCCAGTGTTATCTGCCCACCTTTGAGCCTTCTTCTTACTTCCCAAAATGCTAACAAGTACGAGAGGCAACCAGATTACGCCCAAAATTAAGCCAACTGCCAGCGCTGCCTGGCTGTCTGCTTCCTCTCTATAGAAGACGGCAATAGAGATAGCCAAGAGAGATACACCAATAAGGAACAGTAGAACTCTTGAAGATAATTCATCAAATTCTTCTCTTTTCATTCTACTGCTCACGATTACTCCTGAAACATAACGCCCGCAACAGGGGCGACCAATGCTATGCACATTTTGTGCGAAACTGGGAGCGCAGCGACCCGCACAAAATGTGCATAGCGTTGGGCGTCCCGCGAAGGCCCGAAGGGCCGTAGCATCCTGCTTGCGATTGTTAGGGTATTACTCATAGACAGGGAGGTTCCTATCTCGGCGCCATTGCAAATACTGCTCCAAGTTCTTCCCGTGCTTTTCCTTATTGCACTGAAAGCATGCCCAAGTGATATTTGATGGCCAATTGCTTCCTCCCTGAGAGATTGGTGTTAAATGCTCAACCTCTCCGCCTCCATTTAGCACCACTTGGCAATATCTACAGCGATCGCCCAACTCCTGTCTTATTATTTCTAAATCTCGAACTGTAAAGTGACCCTCAGCTTTCATGTCCTGCGCTTTTCTTTTTGCGACTCTTTGCATGACCTTTTCAGGGTTACTTTCATAATGCTTTGCTGTATTTTTTCGCATGCATGCTCTGCAAACTTGTCGCCAAGTAACCTTTCCAGATTTTTGTTTTGTCTGCCCAAAATGTTCCCTACTCAGAGGATGAACGTTGCCACATTTATTGCATTTTTGGTTCATAGTGGTGCCAATTATTGGTGTACCCTAACGCTGCCATAACCGGCAGCCGGAGCGTAGCGTAGGCTGTCCGGCGCCGATAGGCGCGAAGTTCATGGTCTGGTTATATTTCATTTGCGAGAAAGGTGACTATAGCTATGTCACCAACCTCTACTATGAGTTCTACAGTTTTAACACTTTCTGTAGGGAAAAACTCCAAAACAATAGTTTTCCCGCTCACAATCGGGTTCCATGGCCCATTCTCATCTAAAGCTGTTGATATGAGACCGTAGTACTCAAACACGTTCCAGTCGGCATTTTCGAGATTTTTGTAGCCTCGTGAAGCTAGTGGTTTGAATAGGTACTCTCCAAATAGTGAGCGAACTTCGTTGTAATCTGCTTTGTATTGACGCTCTAGATTCTCGCCGTGTTTCTTAATATGACTCTCAAGGTAGCCAGTTTTTCTATCGAGCAGAAAACAGCCAAAAACTCTTCTATAGCCTAGAAAGCACCTAAGTGCGTTAAGGAATCCATCATACTCCGCAGCAATGATTTGGACTTCGTTGTTCATGCACTAACTCAGAAGAAATATAACGCCTTGCCCAGCGGCGTCTTACTTTGTGCACCTTTTGCACGAAAATGGGAGCGCAGCGACCGTGCAAAAGGTGCACAAAGTAAGACGTCGGCTGCAGCAAATTGTTATACGCGACCCTGGCACTATTTTTTGATCATGCACAGTGCTCTTTGCCTCTCTTCGCGTGCACAGTGCGCACCCAAAATTGTATTTTCTACAAACGCACTAATCATAGATCCAGAAACACTCTTCTGGATTCGCTGTCTTGCAGCCCAGACATTATTCTTCCTTTGATAAACGTCTTCCCACCAATCTTCGCCATATCTACCAATGAGCAATTTTTTAATTTTGTAAAATCGCTTTTCGCTATCCGGTGTTTCATCAGAGCCTAAGATACTAGCCCAAATCATTTTCTTTTGGTGCATATTCGGCTTGTAGTTTTGGCCTTTAAGATCCTCTGCCACCTCGGGATGAACAAGCAACCTACCTTTTGCCAGCATATTTTCTACCCACATTGGCTCAGCGAGTTGAAAAGCGAGATTTTTTACTTCTTTTGGGATGTTTGAACAATAACTGCCCCATTCATCAATTTGATAAATTTCGGAAAGTTTATTTGCTAGAGACTCGCTATTCATAATTGCGTATAACGTTGCGCTCTGGGGCAGTTTACTTTATGCACCTTTGTGCGAGAATGCGAACGCAGAGAGCCGCACAAAGGTGCATAAAGTGAACTGT
>NZ_JACZFR010000077.1 GCF_014904815.1 Microbulbifer taiwanensis | reverse complement strand
CTGGGTGATACCAGTATCAAAATCGGCAAGCGCTACGGCATTCCGGCGCCCGCGATCGCGGATTGTCAGCCGCTGCAATTCTGGCGTTTTGACCCTGCCAACCACCGCGAGCCGGAGCAATTCCAGCTGAAATACCAAAAAAATTAACCGAACCCTAACCGAACTCCGACCTTTAGATTAACCCGCGTTTCAGCGGGTTTTTTCATTTCGGCCCCCCGCGCAATTTCAAGGCTCCTGAACAGTGAACGGAAGCCACAAGGGGGCTTAATCCATGAATCCGATCAACACGGCAACCAGCGCCGCGAAGGACAACTTCGATATGAAGATTGCCTTCTCGGCCTTCGCCGGAGTGGCCGCGCTCGGCGCTGTCGCCTATCTGCTGAACAAAACCGGCGTGAAGCCGCTGCAAACCGCAGCCAACGTCGCCAAGAAGGGGAGTGCCAAGTAATGCGTCAGACAGTACGACTTGCACCCGCCGAAGGCGTCGCACCCGGCCAGACCGCAACCATCAAACTGCCGAAGCCGCGCCTGTATCACGCGTTTCTGCTGGCCACCAACATTCCCACCAGCGAGATCAACGAGATTCGCATCATGGCCAACGCTAAGGCGATGCAGTCTTTCTCCGGTGAGGCCCTGGACGTGATGAACGAGTTCGACGGCCTCCAGGCTGGCGACGGCTCCTTTATCCGCATCTGCGCCGACCAGACCGGTCTGAAACAGCGCATGCATGAGGAGCTGACCGCGATCAACGTGGGCAGCACCAACCAGAATACCGGCCAGGTCATCGACTCGCTGTCCCTGGAGATCGATATCAAGGGCACCGCGACCACGCCGGCAATTACCAATGCCTATGCGATCCAGTCTCCGGTTCGCGCTGGTGGCCCTGGTGCCATCCGCTCCATCCGCCGCCTGTATGCGCAGGGCCTGACCGGTCGCTGGGACTTCGACAAGCTGCCCAAGGGCACCCGCTCGCACCAGTGGATCAGCCGCGTTTTCATCAAGGCGGCGAACATTACCGACCTGGAAATCGAGCGTGACGGCCGCACCGTGTGGGAGCGCTCCACCGCGCTCAATGACTTCGTGCTGGCCGACAGCGAGCGCGTACCGCAGGCCGGCTGGGTGGTGGTGGACTTCAGCGAGGATGGCTACGGCGAGAACAAACTCGACGTGCGCACCGCGCAGGATCTGCGCCTGAAGATCACCAGCAGCGGCGCCGAAACCGTGGAGATCGTCGCGGAGTACCTGGGCGAGCTGGAAGTTTAAAGGGGGTGGTCTATGGAATCGCCAACCAATAGTTTCGGGGACTTCCTCAACTGGGCCGGCCAGGTGTATGTCGGCTCGCAGCAGGCCAAGAACCCGGTTCCACAGGTCACTCAGGCCGCGCCGCAGTCCGACAACGCCAACGCCTATGTAGACGCCGGCAACTCGCCGGCCGCCTACTCGGGTTCGGATGCGGGCATGGTCAATACCGGCACCGCTAACCCGAACCTGACCAGCGTCGGCGGCATGGTGATCGACAAGCGTGTCCTCACCGTCACCGGCGTGGCTGTAGCCGCGCTGGCGGTGGCGAAGCTGGCCAGGGGGTAACGCATGCTTCCGGGACTCAATTTGCCTGGACTGGAGGCGATCACCGGCGGCAACGCCGGCCCCTCCAGTGCCGGCGGTGGCAGCAGCGGTAACAGCACCGGTACCGATGTTTTCAACTTCACCACCGGAGGCGGCAAGGGATCGACCACCGGTTACCAGCCGACCACCGGCCACCTGGTGATCGGCGGTGTGGTAGTGCTGGGGGCTATCTGGCTATGGCGAAAATAACCCGCCTGCCGTGGCCGCACCGCCAGGCCCTGGCCGCGCTGGGGTCCACGCTTTCCGATGAGGTCGAGTGCGACCTGTGCACCGGTCACGCGCAGTTGTACATGATCAGCGGTGAGGCGTCCGGGTACTTCGTCACCCGTATTGAAAACCTCGAAATCGGTGGCCGCGAGCTGGTGATCTGCGCCGGTACCGGCGCCGGCCTGGTGGGTGCCCTTGAGGCGATCGGGCGGGGCGCCCTGGGCAAGTTCGATTCCCTGCGCTGCCATTGCAGCGACTGGCGTATCGAGGCGCTGTATCAGCGCGCCGGCCTGGAATTTTCAGAAACAGTTTACAGGTTGAATCTCAATGGGCGGGAAGAGTAAAAGCAGCAGCCACCAGGAATCGAGCCAGGTCGAACAGAATTTTAATTTTGTCGAGGGCGGCGGCGACGGTGACCGCATGAACTTTGCGCTCAGTGAGGGCGCAAGCGTCGGAAATGTCTCCGTGCAGCAGACCGACTACGGCGCGATCGCCGCAGCTCAGGAGCTGAATAAAGGCGCGCTCGACCTGGGCATGACGGCGACAGAGGAAGCCTTTGCCACGGCCAACAATTTCGGCGCGCTCAGTTTCGGCGCGCTGAAGGAAAACAACGATTTTGCCAAATCGGTAGCCACTGACTCTCTGGCGCAGGCCATTGGCGGTATCACAAAGCAGGCGGAATTTAGCCAGAAGCAAACCGCCGACACCATCGAGCGCGCCTTCAATCTGTCCATGCTCAACAGTCGCAGCGAGGGCGAAGCGGTGACCACCGAGGGAATCAAGGCGCTGACCATCGTCGGCGGCCTGGCCGCCTCCGGCTTCATCATTGCCAGCCTGGTAAAGGCGAGGAAAGGGAAAGGGTAATGCGCGATTACAAAGTCATGAGCAATGGACTACCCACCGCCGTTGAGTGCGGCCCGGGGAATTTCGTGCTCAACCGCAGTGCGGACCCGGTATCGCTGATCATCAATGAAGACACCCTGGAGCTACTGCCCAGCGAGCGCATCAAGCGCAGTAGCTTTGATGGCCTCACCGTAACCGCGCCCGGTGCCGTGCACCTGGTGATCGGCGAGGGCTGGCTACAGTGATCGGCAACCGCCAACAGCAGACCCATACCCGAGAGCTGAAAGCGGGCACGCCGCATCATATTGAGCAGAGCTGCGAATTCGTTTTCATCGACCAGGGCCAGGACCTGGATATCCGCGTCGGTAATTCCCGCCTCTCCGGACGTCGCGCTGGCGACTTTGCCCGCTTTGACAAGCCGGTCGATGTGGTGGAGATCATGTCGCCCTATGACCAGGTGGTAAAGCTGGTCCTGGGGTTCGGGGAATTCTCCCGGCTGATCGTATCGGGTGAGCTGAACGTTTCCCAATATATCCAAACACGCGGCAACGGGCAGGCGCTGTCTATGCCTTTCGATCTGACAAAGACGGTAGGGCAGCTGTCTCTTGGAGAGCAGTTCTATGCGGCCGGGAGCCAGATACAGCTGATTAGTAGTGGTGTTCAACCCGGCCAGCGAGCCAGCTTTTACTTCCGTGGGAACTGGTATGCATTCGACGGTGACGGCAACGGGGCCTATTCCCTTTACCAGTTCAACGAGCGCTCCACGGGCATTGATGCTACTCACGCGCTCGATAAAACCGGAGTCACTTTTGGCTTTGGTGGCGTCAAGGGCGCTGCGGCGTCACCATCCGGGGTAGTGGTTTTTCGTCACTACAGAGACCTATATATGTTCCGGGTCGGCGAGTATGCGGTAAATCGAGTCGCGTCGAATGCGTTCACCTATCTGAGCGGCCACGGCGGATACTACCTGGACGGTAAGTACTATTTCCTCGACAGCGAAGTCGATGCGCCCGAACCGAACGGCGCTATTGTGGTGTTTGACCTGGACGGTGGAACGGTAGACCGCATTGCAATTCCTTATTCTCCGCCGTCCGAAAACAACAATATGATATTTCTGCGCGGTAATCTGCTCTATATCGGGAATGGAAGTTTCTACGCGACATACGACCCAACGGCGGTGCAGTTTGAAGAGTATCTGGGGTCGGTGCCAGGGCTACAGGTGGGCGGCGTCTCAGGGTCAGGCATGGCCTTCAATGCGGACGGCACTATCTACTGTAAGGGCTGGGTGTCGGGTCCTGGCTACACCTTGAACTATATCGACGACCTGACCACCTACGGCGAAATTTACTCGCAAGATGGCGCCGATATCGGCACGCGCAAAACTGCATTTCTGATGTCTCCGGTTGATCACTTCCCGGAAAATGGAGGCCATATAGTGACGGGCCCCGTTATAGAGGCTGTCTTGCGCACCCTGGGCGATTACAACACTGACAATTATCAAGACTACCTGACGGCAGTTAGATTCAATGACGGAAGCGTAACGCGCACGGTGGGTAGTGGTACCCAATCCTATTCCTTGCGCGGTATCAACGCGGAGAAACTACCAATATTTCTGGAGTCAGAAATAACGCTAACCATGCTGCCGGAGTTCTTCGACCAGTGAAAGCCATAGGCTACGCAGCCGCCGCGCTGGGTGGCCTGTTAATTTTGGGAATAGGGGGCCGCACCGTGACGCGACCAACGCTGACACACTTCAAACCGTCCGAATTCGGCATCTGGTATCCGCTGATGAATGCCGAACTGCTGCAGAAGCTCGACGCCTTCCGCGCAGCCTGGGGCGGCCGCGTGATCATCTCCCCGGCGGAGGGCGGTATCGGTCGCCACGGCGGGGAAGGGGGCACCAGTCAACACAACGTCGACCGCTGGGGCGAAGTGCGGGCGATCGACGTATTCCCGCAGGTGCAAGACCCTGCCGGAAACTGGCGCTACCTGGACAACGGCGCCCAGCTGGAGCACGCCTACCAGGTGGCGGAACAGGTCGGCTTTACCGGCATCGGCGTCTATACCGATACCAGCCCCGGACACATGGTGCACCTGGACGTGCGCCCGCGAAAACCGGACGGCGGGATCGCCACCTGGTCGCGGGTCAATCACCAGTACCTGGGTCTGCAATCGGGGTTTGCCTGAGATGAAAAAAACCGTGCGCGTAGATGGCCTGATGGTGCTGACCGGTGCCGCGATCGTCGGCGGCTATCTACTCTACCGAAACGCCGCCGCGATCGGCGACAAGGTAAACCCCACCAGCACCAACAATATCGTCTACCAGGGCGTTAACGCTGTGGGCGATATCCTCAACGATGGCGGCGACAACGATAATTTCAGCCTCGGCGCCTGGCTGTGGGAAATCACCCACCCGGAACAAGTG
>NZ_JACZFR010000076.1 GCF_014904815.1 Microbulbifer taiwanensis | reverse complement strand
CAGAGGTGATCTGTTGGTACTTCATAGGGGTTTCTCACTTCTTGGCGGGAGAGAGAAAGCCCTTGTATCACAGGTCACCTTCTTGTTTGAGGATAGTGTCGCACTTAGTTTTTGAATTCGGCGCGCCTAACAATGCGCTGCAGGCCGACGTCTAACTTTGTGCACTTTATGCGCGGTCGCTACGCTCCCATTATCGCGCATAAAGCGCACAAAGTTAGCCGCGGCTGAGCGCGGCGTTAAGCGCCTATGAATATTGAGCAATTTTACAAGGAGGCTTCGAAGTTTGCAGAGAGTTTGCCTTCTAAAGAGTCTGAAAAATTGATGTCCATACTCGATTCACTAGAGGACTCAAGCATTACTGAGTGGCAATTAGAGCTAGAATCATATCTTCAAATTTTAGTCTCTCAAGGGGTTGGTGACTCGCTGAAAGTCAACGAGTTATTGCTCGTGCTAAACACTACGGGCCCCGTGTCTATAAACCCCATATACTTTGGTGTAGCCTTGGTCGTTGTAGTTCTATTGGTGATCGTAGCAAGTGCTTAACAAGGCCAGTCAGTACGCTCCGGCGCTACGCGCCTCCGCCGGACGGCCTACGCAATGCGCTTCGCGCAAAAAACGCTACGGCCGCCGCTGCTGGCAACGTTATGGTGGCTTGGCAAAATTTAAAAAAGTTGTGCCTGCGGAAAGCTCCGTGGTGTTTGTGAAGCCATTATTCTGATAGCGCATTGCATGGCCGAATTTAAACAGTTTCGTTCCCGGTGCCTTCGTTTTAGGGCACGCGCTGCGGCAAGTCCAAGCCAGTATTTTGGGTAGGCAGTAAGAAAGTTCAGTGATGCGGGAAGTCTGGTATTCTTCCTCATCTTAAATCGGCTGCGGCCCTCCGCTGCGCTACGGGCAGAGTGCCGGTAGTGGGCTAAGAGCGGCGCCAGCCATAACCAGGCCAGGCAGTACGCTCCGGCGCTGCGCGCCTCCGCGGGACAGCTTACTTTGTGCACTTTTCGCGCGGGTCGCTGCGCTCCCATTTTCGCGCAAAAAGCGCACAAAGTAAGCTGCCCCTGCTGGCGGCGTTATGCCTCATTGAGAAAGTACGATGGAACTTATAAAAAGTAATTTTCTTCAGTTTTTTGAACTTCTAGCCCTGAGGGAAGGGTGGAGTCAAAATTACACGAAATTTACTTTATTCTTGATGTTGTTGGCCACAAGCTTTACGGCGTATTTCATTTTCAAAGCGCTCGGCATAATGAGTGTAAATGACATGAACACGCTAGCGGAAAACCTTTATCAGGCAAAGGTTTTTGGTGTTGCGGTATTAGCTGGAGTCTATGGCTCTCTGGGTTTGTACTGCAGCGTACTCTCAATGGCAATTATTAATGCATTGGTGCCCAAGGCATAACAATGCCAGGCAGGATGCTACGGGCCTACGGCCCTCCGCGGGACAGCTTACCTTGTGCGTGTTTTGCGCAGGTCGCTGCGCTCCCATTTTTGCGCAAAACACGCACAAGGTAAGCTGCCCCTGCTGGCGGCGTTAGGCAATCAATGAGAACTTTGGCTCTATCTATTATTTTTGTGGTGTTACCTCTCTTGGCACATGCACACCAAGATAGAATAATTCGATTATCGGAAGGCAAGTTAGTGGGGCTTCCGGAAAAGTATCAACCGGCAATTCTTGACCTAGAGAATAGAGTGTTTTCTATAGCTGGGCAGAAGCTGATTCTCCCTGATTGTTATGGCAAGTTTTTTCCTGAAACAGATGAAGCTGAAGTTTTCATAACTGCTTCTTGGTACCACATTAACTCTGACCTTCCGCCCTATTTATCTATAAGAATTACGGAGCAAGGTGAATCAATCGGCCATTTTTTCCAGTTGGAGCCTTTTGGTATCTACTGCAAAATAGAGCAAGAAATGTTCTGTGAAGCAATTAATTCTAAGGTTGTGGATTCGGCGTGCGCTGAAAAAGTACAGCTGGTCCCCGCAGGTTAAAATGCCTAACCAGGCCAGGCAGTACGCTCCGGCGCTGCGCGCCTCCGCGGGACGTCCTACTTTGCGCACTTTTTGCGCGGGTCGCTTCGCTCCCATTATCGCGCAAAAAGCGCACAAAGTAGGCCGCCCCTGCTGGCGGCGTTATGTGAGCTCGAGAATGAAGAGTATTTCGCTAATCTCGATTTTTATTATTTGTCTTATACCAGGCCTCTCAGCGGGCACGACAATTTATGTTAAGCCAAACTACCCCATAGAAGCGCTCAAAAAGTGTATAGAAGGGTGGGTAGAGTTCGAAGTAACAGTTATGCCTGATGGATCTTTTGAAAATGTAAAAATTATAGAGTCACACCCAGAAGGCATATTTGATGAGGCTGCAAAGGAAGCCCTTAGAAAGCATAATCTCGTACCAAAAGAATTAATTGGCGCAACTGAACCAACACATGGTGTGAAGCGGAAAATCAGCTACAAACTGGACGGCGAGTGTGTTCCCACATAACAATGCAATGCAGCCGACGTCTTACTTTGTGCACTTTTTGCACGGTCGCTGCGCTCCCATTTTCGTGCAAAAAGCACACAAAGTAAGCCGCGTCTGATTGCGGCGTTAGTGTTTGAGCCCAGTCATGGATAGAGATCAAGCAAAGAGCACAACGGTTACAGCGTTTATGGAATTGCTTCCATGGAGTAAAAATGATGGAAGAAGAACTCCAGTTGATTGCTGCGCCGGTTACTATAGACCAGATCATCAATTTTCATGGATGCAGGAAGATTGGATGTTTATAGGGCAAGTAACTTTTCCAAAATGCCTACAGAAGTTAGAGCCAGGATACTCTGCGGAGGTGATAATAACCTTCATCTCCTATCCAGAGCTTGATGAAAAATTGAAGCCAGGACTTACGTGGAGAATAAAGGAGGGTAACAGAACTGTGGCAAGGGCAACGCTCCTTAAAATCATTGAGATGTAAGTGGGGTGGTGCCAGCCAGTCACACTAACGAGGCAATGCAGCCGACGGCTAAGTTTGTGCACTTTTTACGCGGTCGCTGCGCTCCCATTATCGCGTAAAAAGCGCACAAACTTAGCCGCGTCTGATTGCGGCGTTATGCATCAATGGAGATTCCGTGAGTAAGTTTTTAATTGTCGCGATCCTTGCGTTAAATGTTTCGCATACCTGGGCATCAGTGGAGAGCCTTCGATCTGTTGGTATTGAGGCCAGTGGACAAAATGGTTGCTATCTTTCTAATGGTAAGAGCGTTCTGGGGCCTACTATCGGGATGATGGTGGATGCATATGAGAACCATCCAAAGCTGCCAAATAAAACGATAGAGGCAGTAATACAAACTGCCATCGATGCTAGTTGCAATATTAACGAGCCAAACTCGTCTGGGCTATCACCTTTAAATTCGGCAATTCTATTGAACCATCCAGTTTTGGTTCAGCTTCTTTTGAGTAACGGTGCAAATCCAAATCTAAAAATTAGCAGCTCGAAAAAGTTTATTAATGGAAAAGATTCATTTTCACTATACGAGTTCTTAGAAACAAAGAAAGAGATGTCTGGTGTTGGTGAAGTTCTTGCTAAGTACAGGTAGATGCATAACAAGCAGCGGCAGAGCGACAGCCAACGCTACGCACCTTTTGTGTTACTCGCTGGCGCTCAAACATTAACACAAAAAGTGCTCCGCGCTGGCTGCGCCTGCGCTGGGCGTTAATTTTCCGAGTTACCCATGAAAAGTGCCGTTCTACTCATCATCTTCTTTGCATCGGGCTTGGTTCTCGCCAGAAAAGTAGATACTGAAGAATCTGACATGGCCACATACTTCAAAGCACTTAAATCATGGATTATTGTTTGGTTGGTTATAAGTTTGGTGATAGTGGGTGAGGAGTACTTTTACGCTTCACCTGCAGATTGGAAAAAAACCTCTATTACATGTGTGATTTTTCTGATTATTAGTTGTGTCATGGCCGGCAAGTCAGTTCAGCTGAAGCATCAAAGAATTGAAAGTGAGGTTGCGCATAAGGGAGCTATTTCACCTAAAGAACGAGTAAGGCAAATGCGCGAGAGAGACAAAAATTAACCAGGCCAGGCAGTACGCTCCGGCGCTGCGCGCCTCCGCGGGACAGCTTACCCTGTGCACCTTTTGCGCGGGTCGCTGCGCTCCCATTTTCGCGCAATAGGCGCACAAGGTAAGCTGCCCCTGCTGGCGGCGTTATGCATCTTAGAGAGTTGAAGTGAATAGCGTAGAAATGGAAGAAAAGAAGAAATTTCCTAAGGAAATCGCAATTGCATTGGCCGTCGTCGGCGTACTAGTTTCACTGGCTCCAATTGCAATTCTTCAAGATACGGCAGCAGTTTTACCCATAATATTTGGCTTTTTAATGAACTTCGTTCTTATACCTTCCATATTTCTACTGTTTGGCGGGATCCAGAAACTACGTGATAGGCAGTTCAATTTGTGGAGCGCATACTACCTTGGGCTCTTTGTTGCCATAGTTTTGGCGGCACGGAAGCTGGTGGCGTAGTAGCCATGCATAACAAAGCCGGGCAGCCTGCTCCAGGCCTTCGGCCCTCCGCGGGACAGCTTACCTTGTGCATGTTTTGCGCAGGTCGCTGCGCTCCCATTTTTGCGCAAAACACGCACAAGGCAAGCTGCCCCTGCCGGCGGCGTTAGGCTTCAGAAATGTTCAAGAGGATAAAACTCCAGCTCTTTGGCCGTAGAGCTATTAAAGGGGATGTTGCCCTAGCAAATAAAGAGATTCTTAATGCGAAGTACAAGGGCAGTTGGAGCATTCCCGCGGCCTATCGAGGTGAAGAGATTGTGTGCTCAAAATGCGGAACGATCTTTACCTTTAGCGCAGCACAGAAAAAGGAATACTACGAAGTAAAGGGCGGCAAAATTTATGCAAAAATTCACATGTGCCCACAGTGCTATGGCAAGCAACAAGCCTAACCAGGCCAGGCTGTACGCTCCGGCGCTGCGCGCCTCCGCGGGACGGCCTACGCTATGCGCTGCGCGCATAAACAGCGTAGGCCGCCCCAGCTGGCAACGTTAGAAATCGTCTGGTGATTCATGGCTAGGAAGAAGAAAAAGAAGGGAAAAAAGGAATCCAAGGCTCGAATCCGTGTAAAGAATCAGAGTGCATTGTTCAAGCTAAAGAATTCCACGGTTTCTTGCCCTGTTTGCAACCTCCGAGTCCCTCTTATTATTAACTCGGCAATGGAATATTACGCTACAATGCGGGAATGAATAAAGAAGATTCTCGCAAATTACCCTCAGCGGCTCAGGCAGAAAAAC
>NZ_JACZFR010000075.1:2500-6269 GCF_014904815.1 Microbulbifer taiwanensis | reverse complement strand
ACGCGTAAAAAAACACCACTGAACTTTTCTACATCCGCTTCCGAGATGACACCGCTGTTACTAACAGAATACATGGATAGACTTGTGTATAAGTGTGGGATATCCCTATTGAATCAAGTATTTATGCCGGTGGGCGAGAGGCGCGTAAAAAAACACCGCTCAGCTTTTGCACTTTTCTGGTGGGTTTTTCTCGCTGCATTCTTGTGCCGGTGATTTGGATTTCGTTTCAAGTTGCCAGATCGATCGCGGCCATAGCCGCGATAGGTCTGGATGCTGGCACTTCGCCTGGAGCAGTTTCGTTTGAAGTCAGTGCAGGTTTGAAGGGCAGTCTGCGGTGGGCTGGTCAGAGACAACTGGCTATTGCGCTGCCATCCATACCGCGACTCCGGAATGTTCGGCACCAAGTCATCGTCAGGCTTTTTTCAAACAAAAAAAGGGCCACCCGATGGGTGGCCCTTTCTTTTATTTAGAAGCCTGACGATGACCTACTCTCACATGGGGAAACCCCACACTACCATCGGCGATGTTGCGTTTCACTTCTGAGTTCGGCAAGGGATCAGGTGGTTCCACAACTCTATTGTCGTCAGGCAAACTGGCTTGGGTTGGCGTTGGTCTTATGGGCTCTTGCCCTGCTCTGCCTGTTATCGCTGTTTGCCTCGGTCATTCTGTTGACCGGCGATAACCCCAAATAAGTCGGCGAAACAATCTGTAGTAATACACCGCAAGTCGATCTTGCTCTGTGTGTCTCTTTCTCACAATCCGCTAGCTTAGCTAGTCGTTAGTAACCATCTCTGTTGTATGGTCAAGCCGCACGGGCAATTAGTACTGGTTAGCTCAACGCCTCACAACGCTTCCACACCCAGCCTATCAACGTGGTAGTCTTCCACGGCCCTTCAGGAGGCTCGAAGCCTCAGGGAGATCTCATCTTGAAGGAGGCTTCCCGCTTAGATGCTTTCAGCGGTTATCCCGTCCGAACATAGCTACCGGGCAATGCCACTGGCGTGACAACCCGAACACCAGAGGTTCGTTCACTCCGGTCCTCTCGTACTAGGAGCAACTCTTCTCAAATCTCCAACGCCCACGGCAGATAGGGACCGAACTGTCTCACGACGTTCTAAACCCAGCTCGCGTACCACTTTAAATGGCGAACAGCCATACCCTTGGGACCGGCTTCAGCCCCAGGATGTGATGAGCCGACATCGAGGTGCCAAACACCGCCGTCGATGTGAACTCTTGGGCGGTATCAGCCTGTTATCCCCGGAGTACCTTTTATCCGTTGAGCGATGGCCCTTCCATACAGAACCACCGGATCACTATGACCTACTTTCGTACCTGCTCGACATGTCTGTCTCGCAGTCAAGCGCACTTATACCATTATGCTCATTGCATGATTTCCGACCATGCTGAGTGCACCTTCGTACTCCTCCGTTACTCTTTGGGAGGAGACCGCCCCAGTCAAACTACCCACCATACACTGTCCCCGATCCAGATAATGGACCTGGGTTAGAACCTCAAACATACCAGGGTGGTATTTCAAGGATGGCTCCACTGCAACTGGCGTCACAGTTTCAAAGCCTCCCACCTATCCTACACAAGTAGGCTCAAAGTTCAGTGCAAAGCTGTAGTAAAGGTTCACGGGGTCTTTCCGTCTAGCCGCGGGTACACTGCATCTTAACAGCGATTTCAATTTCACTGAGTCTCTGGTGGAGACAGCGTGGCCATCGTTACGCCATTCGTGCAGGTCGGAACTTACCCGACAAGGAATTTCGCTACCTTAGGACCGTTATAGTTACGGCCGCCGTTTACCGGGGCTTCGATCAAGAGCTTCGCCGAAGCTAACCCCATCAATTAACCTTCCGGCACCGGGCAGGCGTCACACCCTATACGTCCACTTACGTGTTTGCAGAGTGCTATGTTTTTAATAAACAGTCGCAGCCACCTGGTCACTTCGACCGGCCTCAGCTTAGGGAGCAAGTCCCATCACCAAAACCGGCGTACCTTCTCCCGAAGTTACGGTACCATTTTGCCTAGTTCCTTCACCAGAGTTCTCTCAAGCGCCTTGGTATTCTCTACCTGACCACCTGTGTCGGTTTAGAGTACGGTTCGCAATTGCCTGAAGCTTAGAAGTTTTTCCTGGAAGCAGGGCATCAACCACTTCACTTACCGAAGTAAGCTTCGTCATCAGCTCTCAGCCTTAGGGACCCGGATTTGCCTAAGTCCCCAGCCTACAACCTTAAACATGGACAACCAATCGCCATGCTGGCCTAGCCTTCTCCGTCACTCCATCGCAGCAATTGCAAGTACAGGAATGTTAACCTGTTTCCCATCGACTACGGCTTTCGCCCTCGCCTTAGGGGCCGACTAACCCTGTCCCGATTAGCGTTGGACAGGAACCCTTGGTCTTCCGGCGGGGAGGTTTTTCACCTCCCTTATCGTTACTCATGTCAGCATTCGCACTTCTGATACCTCCAGCAAACCTCCCGGTTCACCTTCAACGGCTTACAGAACGCTCCTCTACCATGCTCCTAAGAGCATCCGCAGCTTCGGTTACCAGTTTAGCCCCGGTATATCTTCCGCGCAGGCCGACTCGACTAGTGAGCTATTACGCTTTCTTTAAAGGATGGCTGCTTCTAAGCCAACCTCCTAGCTGTCTGGGCCTTCCCACATCGTTTCCCACTTAACTGGTATTTGGGACCTTAGCTGGCGGTCTGGGTTGTTTCCCTTTCCACGACGGACGTTAGCACCCGCCGTGTGTCTCCCGCGATTGCACTCCTCGGTATTCGGAGTTTGCATGGGGTTGGTAAGTCGGGATGACCCCCTAGCCCAAACAGTGCTCTACCCCCGAGGGTGAGACGCGAGGCGCTACCTAAATAGCTTTCGAGGAGAACCAGCTATCTCCCGGCTTGATTAGCCTTTCACTCCGATCCACAGGTCATCTCCTAATTTTTCAACATTAGTGAGTTCGGTCCTCCAATTGATGTTACTCAATCTTCAACCTGCCCATGGATAGATCGCCGGGTTTCGGGTCTATTGCCTGCAACTGAACGCCCTATTAAGACTCGATTTCTCTACGGCTCCCCTATGCGGTTAACCTTGCTACAGACAATAAGTCGCTGACCCATTATACAAAAGGTACGCAGTCACCCCGAAGGGCTCCTACTGCTTGTACGTATACGGTTTCAGGTTCTATTTCACTCCCCTCTCCGGGGTTCTTTTCGCCTTTCCCTCACGGTACTGGTTCACTATCGGTCAGCTGGGAGTATTTAGCCTTGGAGGATGGTCCCCCCATGTTCAGTCAAGATAACACGTGTCCCGACCTACTCGATTTCACTCTAAATGCCTTTTCGTGTACGGGGCTATCACCCTGTATCGCGGTACTTTCCAGAACCTTCCACTAAAACATAAAGAGCTTAAGGGCTAATCCCCTTTCGCTCGCCGCTACTCAGGGAATCTCGGTTGATTTCTTTTCCTCCGGGTACTTAGATGTTTCAGTTCCCCGGGTTCGCCTCCATAACCTATGTATTCAGTTATGGATACTCCAAAAGGAGTGGGTTTCCCCATTCGGACATTCCAGGATCAAAGCTTGTGTGCCAGCTCCCCTAGACTTTTCGCAGGCTCCTACGTCCTTCATCGCCTCCAGCTGCCAAGGCATCCACCGTATACGCTTAGTCGCTTGACCATACAACACAAACGACTACTAACGACTTTTAACATCCACTCCAATAAACTTCATTGGAACCGGACGCCGGATTGTGTGCTTGAGAGACAC
>NZ_JACZFR010000074.1 GCF_014904815.1 Microbulbifer taiwanensis | reverse complement strand
AGCCAACGCTAAGCACATATTGTGCTGGTCGCTGCGCTCCCTTTTTAGCACAATATGTGCTTAGCATTGTCTGCCCCTGCTGTGGGCGTTAGCTGCCCCAAAGATCACAAAGCGGAGGATAGATGCCAAGTATTACATTTTATGGACCTGTTTTTTTAGCAGATGGAAAGTCTGATGACGATGGAATTCTTAACGAAATAACCGACACAAGAACTTTAAGAGAATATGACGGGTTTAGCTACGATGGAGAAGACAACCTCTTTTCAACATGGATACCCGATCACGATGATCCATTGCTAAATGAAGTAGAAATATCCGGTGGCCTTATGTCCTTTGAATATTTAGAGGAGTCACAATCTTTAATAGGTAAAATCGACTACAAGATTAATCGGCTTCTAAACAAAGAAGAAATTGAAGCCTTAACTGAATATACAGCTGGGCAATTACTTGACGGCATTGGTTCTGGCTTTCAGCAAGAAAGGATGCTCGAGAGACTTGATTGTCCCATTATCAACTACGAGGAATTCAAGGTTGATCAAAGCAGCTAACAAGCGGGTCAAAATCGCTTCCTTCGGTCGCTGGGACGCGCAAACAGCGCGTGCCCTTTACCCTTGTCGTTAGGCGTCCTGCAGAAATCAATTATGAATCAAGAAGTAGATATATTTGCCCCTGTAACCGACTTAGGTAAAGGAGACGCACTTGAAGCCTGGCGATGGCTGGTTGGTAAAAATGCATCAATTCGGTTGTTGACAGCGATGGGAGATATATTCTTTGTGAGAAGGCAGGGAATTTTTAACAGAGAGCGGGTTTATTTCCTTGACACCGGAGCCGGTCAAGTTGAACTTGCTTCGAAGTCATGGAAGTCTTTTCGGGCAATGATAACAACTATGGATAGTGTTCCAGGACATTGGTTTAAATACCGTTTGCTGGTTGAACTGTCAGATCAGTCGCTAACTGAAGGTTGTTGTTTCTCTCCTAAGAAGCCTCCCATTCTTGGTGGGTGTTATAAGAAAGAAAATTATAACCCCGTTTCTTGGGCTGTTCATGTAGATTTATCTGGGCAGCTACATGAGCAGATCAAAGATCTACCATCTGGAACCCCTATAAATAGTATCAGCTTAGAGGTTCAGGAGTGAGCAAAAGCCTAACCAGGCGCTGCTGAGGGACAGTTTACTTTATGCATCTTTGTGCAGCTCGCTACGCTCGCATTCTTGCACAAAGATGCATAAAGTAAACTGCCCCAGAGCGCAACGTTAGCCTACCAAGTTCACCGCCATAAAATGTAGTAAAAGAGGTCATCATGAACGAGAGTAATGAAGAAAATTTCGCTGAAACAGAGCTGGCGAGCCGAGCACGAAGATTCTTTGCGTCTAGCATAGATGCTATTATTCAGATGTTTCTCGCGCTCCCATTTTTTATATATTCAGGACAACTAGAAGCTATTTCAAAGGGGGTTAAGCCTGATTTTGATACCGCATTAATTAATGGTCTTTTTGGTTTTGTTGTATATTTGCTGCTCAATGGCTATTTCTTAAAAACGTATGGACAAACTATAGGGAAAAAACTCCTATCCATTCGTATTGCATCAAAAGATGGGGCGGTGCCTCACGTTAAACAATCTATCGGGCTTCGCTTTGTTCCTCTTTATGTGTGCACATTGATTCCTATTTTAAATGTTCTGTTAGTAATTGATCCTTTGTTCATATTCAGAAAAGATCGAAAATGTCTGCATGATCTAGTAGCAGGTACACAGGTTGTAAAGGCGTAGGCTAACCAGGCCAGCCAGTACGCTTCGGCGCTGCGCGCCTCCGCAGGACGGCCTACGCTATGCGCTGCGCGCATAAAAAGCGTAGGCCGCCTCTGCTGGCAACGTTATGTTCCAAATTAGATTCGAGGATATACCTTTATGGAAGATCAAGTAATAGTCGGAATAGTTGTTTTAGCTATAGCCTTTGTAGCAGTTCTATTCATAACCTTCAGAATGAAAACGCGTGTCAAAGAGCTTGAATCAAAATACTCAAAAATTATTGATGTCGATCTAGAAGTTGAGAAATCGAAGAAAGAAAAAGACGCTATAGATCAAGAAATAAAAACTCTTCGCGACAGTTATAAGGAAAAGCGAGCATTATTCGACAAATTGGTAAAAGAGGCCGCAATATATGACGAAGAAATTCAGCTGGCTGAACTAGGTTTTTACAAGCCTCATTTTGATTTTGATACATCCGAAAGGTACAAAGAGGAAATAGCTAGGGTAAAACAGGAACAGAAAGACTTAGTTTCATCTAAACAAGCAGTCTTTTGTACTACTGAGTGGTCTGTAGAAGGCAGCAAAGCAAAAGGCCGGACAATGACTAATCGCGCCATAAAATTAACTGCGAGAGCATTTAACAATGAGTGTGACGCGGCCGTATCTAATACAAGATGGAATAATGTTGATAGGATGGAGCAGCGAATTGAGAAAGCATACGATGCTATTAATAAGCTAAATCAATCTAATGCAGTTGTTATTTCACATGAATATTACTATCTCAAATTGAAAGAGCTTAGGCTTGCCTACGAATACGCGGAAAAGAAACAGCAAGAAAAAGAAGAGCAACAAGAAATTAGGCTCCAAATGCGCGAGGAAGCGAAGCTAGAGCAAGAAATTGAAAAGACTCTAAAAGAAGAGGAAAAATATAACAAACTGCTGGAAAAAGCCAGAAAAGAAGCAGAGAAAGCAACGGGTACTAAGTTGGATTCACTCAATCAAAAAATATCTCAGTTGAGTGAGGAGCTTAAAGAGGCTCATGAAAAGTCTGAGCGGGCCAAATCTATGGCTGAACAAACGAAGCGCGGGCATGTGTATATCATCTCGAATATCGGCTCTTTCGGCGATAATGTGTACAAAATCGGGATGACTAGACGGCTTGAGCCTTTAGATCGAGTTAAGGAACTTGGTGACGCAAGCGTACCCTTTACTTTTGATGTTCACGCAATGATTCACTCTGAAGATGCTCCAGCTTTGGAAAGCTCTTTGCACAAGAAATTTGACCAGATGAGACTCAATTTAGTAAATACACGAAAGGAGTTTTTTCGTGTCACTCTTTCAGATATTGAGAATGAGGTTCGAAAAATTTCACCAGATGCTGAATTCATTGAAACAGCAGAGGCTAGAGATTACCGTGAGTCCAAGAGCATTATTGCACAACGGGACAAAGAAAAAACAGCAAGTGATGTGGTTGAGACTTTTCCGGAAGCTATATAGTAAGAACATAACGAGTGCATGTTGTCGGACAGGTTTTCCGCTACGCTTCAAACCAGCCGCAAATGCGGGCGTTATATGAGGTCGGTGATACTATGGATAAATCAATGAAACACAGTATTTTAGTTTATCTTATTTTCCAGGTTATCCCAGTTTTAAGTATGGCAGAAGAACCTTCATTGGAAGGGCGTTGGGAAGCATACAGTTCTAGCAGTCAAGCTATATACGGAACGATTCTAATTGGCGAAAAGTTCGTTGAGTGGGGAGTTTTTAAAAATTTAGATTCTGGAAGTAATTTCCCTTGCAAAGCAAGGTATAGATTAGGTCAAAATCAAAAAGCTAAAATATTTTCGCTTGAATTGTTCGATAAAACGTGTGCACTTGAATTGATGAAGAATGCGCAATTTAGCGAAAATTTGAAGCTGTGGAAAATTGAAATAGTAGAAAATGAACAAACATATATAAATGCAAAGTTTTATGACATTAGAAATGATAATAGGGAGTCTGGGTGGGGGATTTTCACTAAAAAGAATGAATCTCAAGATTATCAAGTTACCTCTGAAATAAAAAAACTTGCAAAAAGAGTTGTTGCTAGCGAGGTAAAGAATATCGGTAAGCAAGTTGATTCACTCTCAAAACTAGAAGCGGTATATTTCACTGGAAATGAAGTCGTGTGGATTTATGAGAATAAAGTTGGAACAACTCCACCAAGCAGTTTACATGGTAGATTCAAAGAATTTATAAAACAACAAATGTGTCATAAAGGAAGCAAACAAGAGTCTGAAATTTTTAATAAATTAGTCGAAAATGGAGTATCTGCAAGGTTTCAATATAATGAAGGCGGAGAGGAAAAACTAACTGTCAAGATAAACAGCTGCAAGTAGCTGCTCGGTACTCAATCACATAACAATCGCAGGCAGGATGCTACGGCCCTTCGGGCCTCCGCGGGCGTTAAGTGTTCGCAAGAGTTTGAGAATGGAAGACGATAAATATATCGAATGGAGAAATCTGATTGGGGCATTCATGATTCGCTTTGCGGAAGTGGAGTTTGAAATAGCTAGAGCCCTTATTGATTTTAGCACTCAAAATTATGGCGAATTTAAGAATCTAGAGTTTAGTAAGAGGGTAAATAAATTACGTAATTTCATTTCCAACATGGAACTTTCCATCTCAGAAAGAAGTGAGCTCCACAAAATTATGGATGACCTTATAGAGCTTGCTGACATTAGAAATACAATAGCCCACAACCCAATACGAATTTCGTTGGAATCTATTTTTTTAGATACAGCATGGGATGAAATACGTTCTCTTAGAAACCAGGAAAGTGTGGTTACTCTTGACGTTCTTTCGAATAAGCTATCAAAGTTAATGGTAACAGAGGAAAGACTTCACGAATTAATTGGTAATGCCACATTTGAGCTATAAAAACTTAACCAAGCCATTAACTTCGCGCCTTCCGGCGCCGGACAGCCTACGCTACGCTCCGGCTGCCGGTTATGGCGACGTTACATTTCTATATCATGTATTTTATTAAATTGGTAAATCGTTGGTTCGAATACAGCTGGGTATTGCTTTTGGTAGCTGCCATCGTAGGCTCCATTGCGGTGATTTCGGCTACTGGAGCTGATGGCAGCCTAATTAATACGGCAGTTGATGTATTGCGGAATGCAAAAAGTAAGGGGGCGGGTTTGGTTGCTATTGCTATTGTTCTTGCTCCAATTTTTAATTTGTACGTCTGGCAGAAAATCACAATTTACATTCGAGAAGCCCATCTTGATGTTGTGAAATTTCAAGGGTTAAAAGTTAGAAAACCAATCCAATCAAAATCATCACTAGCTATTTGTATCGCATCGGGCATTCCGCTATTTTCAGTGTTTCTTTGGCTTTTCACCTATCATCTCGAGTTTTTTTGGGGTAGTGATAGGATATTTTGGTTCTCTCCTGGCATGTGGGTTGGTTTTGTTGTAGCAATAGCAATTCCTTTGTTTGGTAGCAAATTATTTCCAATACCGGCAAAGAAAGTTAGGGGCTACGTAGATAGTCTGGAGTAAGTGGTGCCAACAAAATGTAACAAACGCAAGCAGTATGCTACGGCCCTTCGGGCCTCCGCGGGACGCCCAACGCTATGCACATTTTGTGCGGGTCGCTGCGCTCCCAGTTTCGCACAAGATGTGCACAGCATTGGTCGCCCCTGTTGCGGGCGTTATAACGCGGAAGAGAAATGGGCGATTTTGAAAAGATATTACTTACGGCAGCAATGACAGTTCTTGGTGGATTTTTAATCCACTCGGCCTCGCAGCTGTTCTTAAAATTATTTATTGAACCGTTGCAAGATTTTAAAAAGTACAAGTTTGAAGCTATCTCGCTACTGGGATTTTACTCAAACAAATTGAACGCTCGTCTAAAATATGATGATAGTTTTGATGAGAAGGAGCGGTACTATAAGGCACAAGATGAAATTCGATTATGCGCTGCCAACTTAAAGTCTGCTTACTACTCTATTAACCCAAGATTTTTAGCCGTTTTTCTTCGTATCATACCGAACCAAGAAAATTTTAAGCAGGCTTCAAGAAATTTGATGTCACTATCCTTCTTGGGGAGCCTAAATACTGAAGATACCAAGGCTTCAGAAAACTATAATCGGGCAAGAAATACAGTTGCAATGCTTGGGGCGGAGTGGTGATCGGCAGTTATAACAAGCGACTGTGATGTCAAGCAGCTAGCTTGACGTCGCTCTGTCCCCAGTAAGTACCGTCTCTCACCATGGCATTCAGCACTACTATCATCTTCCTCATGCAGGCGGTCAGGGCGACTTTCTTATGTTTACCCTGAGCCACTAGACGTTTATAGAACTCTCGAATCATCGGGTTGTGAATTGTCGACGAAAGTGTGGCCATATAGAGAATGGTTCGCACGGGCGCTCTTCCGCCCTTGATGCGGCGCTTGCCTCTCTGCGAGCCGCTGTCTCTATTGAAGGGGGCTACGCCAACAAGGGCTGCGATTTCCTTGGGGTTCAAATTACCCAGCTCTGGGAGCTCTGCAATTAGTGTGGTGGCCAGCAATTTACCTACCCCAGGGACAGATTCTAGCTGTTCACGTTTGGCGCGCCAAAGCTCTTCCGCTTTGATGGTCTTATCCAGCTTTTCGTCGACCCTCTCAATTTCTTTTTCCAGGAATTTGATATGCCGCCGATAGTCAGCCTGGAGGTACTTCGGCATTATCTTGCCTCTGTTCTTCTCCATCGTCCGCATCGTCATAATCTGCCGCCGTCTAACCAGTAAGTCCTTGATTTGACGTTGTATTTTCGATTCAGGAGGCATTACCTCAGGCTGCATCACCGCGCCGAATTCGGCTATGAGTTTGGCATCGACTTTATCCGTTTTGGCGAGAATGCCTGCAGCTCCTGCATAGCGTCGGACTTTCAATGGATTCACTATAACGACAGGTATGCCTGCCTCGACCAACTGTTCATAAAACAAGCGTTCATAACGACCAGTCGCCTCGAGTACTACCCTCGCGATCTTGAATCGACGTATGGTCTTGATCCATCTATTGATCTCGGTTTTGGTGTTTTCTATTTGCCAATACCGATCTCGCTCGTGAAGTTGGATGTCGAGGAAACTCTTTCCTATATCTGCACCAATATTTACCCCTTCTGTAGCTTCTTTGCGCATTGTGAGAATCTCCCATCCTTGCTACATTCGGGCTCATGAGGCCCATTCGACTGTTCGGGTTATACATAGGGTCGGTGTGGCGCTACACGCTTGTTAACGGGCTAGGTTGAACCTGCTCCTGCCAGGCATCGAGCTGCCACACCGGTAACTTGTGGAGGCAAGTTACGGGCCTCACTTTATCGAAGATATGGGGAATCTGACCATACAAGGCCAGGCTGTACGCTCCGGCGCTGCGCGCCTCCGCGGGACGGCCTACGCTATGCGCTGCGCGCATAAACAGCGCAGGCCGCCCCAGCTGGCAACGTTAAGTGCACAAGGAGAGTCAAACATTGTTCGAGTCAAGTGAACTGAATGAAATTCTAAATATAGAGTTGGCTCGCGGTAACGAAGTAACTGAGGCTGGTGCTTGGCCACCAAAGTGCAAGAACTTGGTAATCCTAAAGCGTCGTTTCCACAAGCCCTATACCTTCGAGTCTTTAGAGTACCGTAAAATAAACGACCCGCATTATTGGTATGCGGAGTATTCAACAATTAATAGTGTGGAATGTTTGGCTTGCAAGTAGTTCAGCACTTAACAATTACGGGCAGTGAAGCTCCGGCCCTTCGGGCCTCCGCGGGACGGCTTACCTTATGCACGTTTTGCGCGGTCGCTTCGCTCCCATTTTCGCGCAAATCATGCATAAGGTAAGCCGCCCCTGCCGTGGGCGTTAGGCGCTAAGGAGAGCTTAAAATGGATAGCAAGGAGAAGTTGGCGGGTTGGGCACTGGTAATATATGCCGTTTTATCACTTGCGGCAGCATCTATTGCGTGCATCGTGTTCTACTTGTTCTTTTTCACTGAACTTCCTGAACTCTTAGTTTGGATCTTCATTGCCTTCTTGGCGGTATTGATATTAATAAATTCCGTTGGCCTGGCTGCGGGTATAGGGCTAATTCAAGAAGATAGTGGTGCACATACATTAGCGGTTCCCTATTCAATTTTTTGTTTACTCAATTTTCCCATCGGAACAGTGGTCGGCTTTTTCTATCTCTGGGTATATTATGAGCGACGCGCCTAACCAGGCCAGGCAGGATACTCCGGGCCTGCGGCCCTCCGCGGGACAGCTTGCCTTGCGCACCTTTTGCGCGGGTCGCTGCGCTCCAATTTTCGCGCAAAAGGTGCGCAAGGTAAGCTGCCCCTGCTGGCGGCGTTATGCATCTGGAGCATCATGAAAATCCTGCGTGAACAAACAATCTGTGAATGGGCAGGTGTTGAGCCGCAAAAGCCTGAAGCAGGTACAAAATTGGGTGTCGCGCTCGGTACGCTGGGCTCTGGGCCGATCAATGGACTCCGGCATAAGCCGGAAAATGGTACGAACGGTTGGTATATCTGGTGCGGTGAAGTCATGTCACAAGATCACGACTTCTTTTCACCACTCCACGTCGAGCATATTCAAGAGTACTTGCCAGAGGTAATGGAGTATCTGGATTTGCCTCCTGGTTACCGTTTTCTCATTGATGGAAACAACTACGAAGATGTCTGGTATGAGGCTGAGTTGCTAAATGCCTAGTATCAACTTTGAACCGCGACAAAAGTAGTTACTTGCCATAGTACATTTGCTCTGGTGTCTTGTACGCAAATCTTTTCCTAGGGCGGGTGTTGAGCTTTCGTGCAATGTCATCGCATTGTTGCTGCGTCAGCCCCATCATCGTTTGTCCCTTCGGGAGGTATTGTCTTATCAGGC
>NZ_JACZFR010000073.1 GCF_014904815.1 Microbulbifer taiwanensis | reverse complement strand
CAGCGCAGCGGTCAGGGTGGTTTTACCGTGGTCAACGTGACCGATGGTGCCCACGTTTACGTGGGGCTTGGAACGTTCAAACTTTTCTTTTGCCATTGCAGCCTCCTAATATAGGCGCGCAGACCGCCACCTACGTCCAGAACAGGCGCATCCGACCCCGACCACCCCAAAAAACTGGCCGAACCCGGATACAAATAACCGCAGAGACACCCGTCCCCGCGGTCACAAAAAATGGAGCTCATGGGCGGATTTGAACCGCCGACCTCACCCTTACCAAGGGTGTGCTCTACCCCTGAGCTACATGAGCATACTACTACCGACACCGAGACAAAGCCCCGACATCCAGGCAACCAATCCCGGCCACCTGTTTCGCCGCCCCGACCACTCGCTCCGGACGGCCTTTTCCCACCTATCTCCACACGTCAGTATGGAGCGGGCAGCGGGAATCGAACCCGCATCATCAGCTTGGAAGGCTGAGGTTCTACCATTGAACTATGCCCGCACGCGGAAACCTCCAAGCAAAAGGCTCCAACCTTCCGCTGGCGACACCTTCCAGCCTCGCGACCTTTCGGCATCTCAAAATGGTGCAGGGGGGTGGATTCGAACCACCGAAGCTTGCGCGTCAGATTTACAGTCTGATCCCTTTGGCCACTCGGGAACCCCTGCTCGAAAGCGGTGTGCATTCTCTACACAAGCCAGTGCGCTGTCAACATTTTTTCCTTCAAATTCACAGACTTATCTGTGAAATCTTCTCCGGAATCTAACCGCTGCAGCACGAGAGACAAAATGGAGCTGGCGAGAGGAGTCGAACCCCCGACCGGCTGATTACAAGTCAGCTGCTCTACCAACTGAGCTACGCCAGCCCTGTCTCTCACTACGGAAACTTTAGTTGCCCCCGTAAGTGGAGGCGGGATTCTAGGGGATGTTTTGCCGACAAGCAACAGGCAATTTGTGGTCGGGCCGCCGCGGGGCCAGGCACACCGCGAATCACTCCCCCTCCACCTCGCTGCACAGATTCTGGCGGCGATCCAACTCCGGGTACTCCAGCTGTAGCTGCACCCAGAAATCCTCCGCCAGTCGCTCAGCTGCGCCGGGAGGCAGCACTATCCAGCGCTCGAGATAAGTCTGCGGCTCCTCGCGGGTTCTGGCGGCGACACCGCGCGCCTGCAGTTCCGCGGCCAGGAGCTCGGCGCGATCCAGTTCGGAAAAGATGCCGAAGGAGATACCGTTGGTCAGCGAGCCTTTCGGGATCACATAGCTGTCGACCCCTGCCGCCTGCAGTTCGCGCAGTTTGTTGAAGGCCTCGCGCCGGGAACCGAGCGGCGCCAGGAATACCCAGTAGCGCATCTGCCCTTCCATTTCTATCTCGCGCAGACTGCCATCCACCTGCAGGGCCAACAGCCGTTCCACTATGTCCTGCCCCTGGTATTCCTCCTCGAAGGGACCGATCAGGCTGCACAGCTGCTCGGCGGACGCCGGTTCTCGCTCACGCGGCTGTGGCTTTTGCGGCTCGACAACTTCCTGCAACCGATCCGGCGGCACTTCCCGTACCAGCTGTATGCGCTCCCCGCCTTCCACCGACGCCGCAGGTATACTCTCGACGCCGGGCGCAGACGGGCGCCCGCCGGTCTGGAACCAGGCAAAGAGAGCAATATTGGCGAGCAGTAAAGCGAGAAGTATCCAGCGCATAAAGTAGTTTGCATTAAAGTTAACAGGCTGCCGGGGATTGTTATGGGTTACTGGACGCCAGTCCGTCCAGCACCAGTTCCGGCACCAGCTGATGCGGCCTGCGACACAGCGAAGACAGCAGAGCCCCATCGCCACCGGTCAGCCACAGCAGAGGTTCAGCCCCGACCTCGCGCCGAAATTCATCCAGGGCGCACTCTATCGCCCCCAGCACCATCAGCACCATGCCGCGATTAACCGCATCCTCGGTTTCCTGCCCCGGCGCCAGGGACATGCCCGGCGCCAGGGCCTCGGGCACCTTGACCGCATCCGTGTCCCTATACAGCGCCCGGCGCATCAGGCCGATACCCGGCGCCACATATCCCCCCAGATGACGACCGTCATTATCCAGCAAATCGAGGGTCACTGCGCTGCCACAGTCCACAATCAGGGAGGCGCGCGGATCGCGCCCATGGGCCGCGAGCACCGCCAGCCAGCGATCCACCCCCAGGCGCGCGGTATTGCGGTAGCCGCAGGTCACTCCGGCGCACTGCATTTCCACCCGCGCAAACTCCACCGGTAGCGCAAACATTTCGCGCACCCCGTCAGCCAGGGCCGCGCCAACCGCTGCGCCGGCCACATTGGCGGCACGCACCCGCTGCGGGTTCAACGCTGCCCATTCCGGGGGCAGCTTACCGTCGCGCAGATCCGCGGTGGAGAGACTGCCGCGCACGCCGTCCTCGCCGAGCAGGCGCCACTTGCCGCGGGTATTGCCGAGATCGATCTCCAGAATCACTCTCCATCCTCCCGCAGAGACACTTCACCGCCGTGAAACAGTTTCCGCTCGCCATCCATATCAAGAATCAGCGCACCGGAGCTGTCCACGCCGGCAGCGGTGCCGCACCACTCCCGACTCGCAGACTGCAGGCGCACCGGCCGGCCGGCAAACTGATCCAGCGCCAGCCAGGCATCGCGATAGGCGGAAAAACCGCGCTCCGGCCCGGGCTCTGTATAGCTCCGCAGCAGTGGCAGCAACCGATTCAGCATCGCTGCCGCCAGGCGGTTGCGGTCGATCCCCGGGCGAACACTGTGAAGATCTATCCAGGGCTGGTCGATGGCGGCGGCACTGTCGCCACGCAAGCCCACATTCAGGCCAATACCCACGACCACCCCGCAGCGGTCGGTGAGGTCCCCGCTGAGCTCGAGCAGCACCCCGGCCAGCTTGCGCCCGCGACACCAGACGTCGTTGGGCCACTTGAGCCGCACATCCGGTACGCCAAACTCCTCCAGCGCCCGGGCCAGGGCGACACCGACCGCCAGGCTTAACCCCTCCAACAGCTGCACACCGCCACTGAACTGCCAGCCGATGGACAGGTTGATGCCGGCGCTGAAAGGGCTGATCCAGCTGCGCCCCCGCCGGCCGCGACCCGCGGTCTGGCGCTCGGCCAGCATCGCCACACCGTGGCCGTCATCCCTCTCCAGCCGCGTCAGCAGCTGGGCATTGGTGGAATCGACCTCATCGCAGACAATCAACTGCCGCAGCAGATCGCGCGCTGCGGCATCCAGCCCCGCCTCTACCGCATCCGACGACAGCAGGTTCAGGCCGCCGGGCAGGCGATAACCGCGCCCCTTGACCGACTCCAGTACCAGGCCGTAGTGCGTGAGCTTCTGCAGCTGCTTCCAGACTGCGGCGCGACTCACCCCCAGGGCGGCGCCGAGGGATTCGCCGGAGTGGACCTCACCGTCGGCAAGCAGGTTCAAGACCGGGCGCAGCTGCTCCAGCGGGCTCTTGGGCTTAGAGATATGCAATTTCAACTTCTCAAATAGCGGCGCCAGATTTATATCGGCGATAGTAGCGGTGGCCGAGACTGGTCAGTATCTCGTAGCCGATGGTGCCGGCGTAACCGGCCACCTCGTCGACGGTCACTTCGCGGTTGAGTATCTCTATGTTCTCCAGCGCATCCCGCTCCCTGTCGCTGAGGGCGCTGATATCGAAGGTGGTGGAGTCCATAGACACCCGCCCGACCATCGGCAGGCGCCGGCCGCAGGCCCAGCCGCAGCCTTGGCCGCCCTGGGCGCGCAGTATACCGTCGGCGTAACCGCCGCGCGCCACCGCCAGCCAACTTCCGGCCGCGACACTTTGGGTGGCGCCGTAGCCCACCATCTGCGCACTGCTGACGTGGCGCTTCTGCACTATCGGCAGACTCAGTTCCACCACCGGGCGCACCGGGTTCGAAGAGCCGGGCAGCGGATTGACACCGTAGAGGGCAGATCCCGGCCTGGCCACGTCGAAGTGGTACTCCTCGCCGAGGAAGATGCCCGACGAATTGGCGAGACTCAGCTGTACCTGCGGGCACTCAGTTCGCAGCCGCGCGGCGGCCCTGTTGAAGTTGCGCAGCTGAATTTCATTCTGCGGGTGGCCCGGCTCGTCGGCGCAGGCCAGGTGACTCAGTAGCAGGCGGATATCCGCCGCGCGCAGCAGCGCGCGGTCGGCGAGCAACAGATCGAAGTCCTCCGGTGTCATACCCAAGCGTGTCATGCCCGAGTCCACCTTGACCGCACAGGGCGCCGCCACACCTGCCCTCTCACATATGGCCACCCAGTCGCGCAACTGCTGCAGGGTAAACAGCGTCGGTATCAGGCCGGCGCGGGCACACTCGAGTTCTGCGCCCGCGCGCACACCGGTGAGCACCACTATGCAGACTTCGCCGCCCAGCTGCTTGCGCAGGCTCTCCCCCTCCGCCTGGGTGGCGACAAAGAAATCCCGACAGCCATGCCGGTACAGCGCCGGCGCCACCTGCGCCATGCCGAGACCATAGGCATCCGCCTTGACCACGGCACCGCAGCGACTGCCGGGGGCCAGGTGGTCGCTGAGACTCAGATAGTTCTCACCCACCGCCTGCAGATCGATAGTCAGTAGCCCTTCGCGGGAATCACTCATGCAGCTCTTACTCAATTAGGTCGCCCCGAGCAGGCTCTCGCGACGCAGGGCGCGGGCGCCGAAGGCGACGGACAGCGCCACCAGCAGCAGGCACACCATAGAGCCCGCCAGCAACAGCGGCAGGGAAACTGAATCCCCCACCAGCAGCGACTTCAGCCACTGCTGCTGCGCCACCAGGGGCACCAGCTGCCAGTAGCTGTCCGCCAGATCGACCCTGGCTGCGTCCAGCACCATCAGCAGCATCACCGGCGCTATCTGCAGTATGCTCAGCTGGGTCTGCGCATCCTTAAAGGAGCTGGAGCGCAGGGCCAGCAGTATCTGTACCACGGCCACCAGCAGCGCCAGCGGCAATAACAGCAGTCCCATGGTGATCACACCAGAGGCGGTGGTGGCCTGCTGAATACCCAGCTCGGCCAGGGGCATTACCGGCATCAACGCCACCAGCGCGGCTATCGCCAGCAGGGAGCCAAGCCAGCCCATACTGGCCACCGCCAGCATCTTGGCCGCCACCAACTGCCAGCCGGGCACAGGTTGCATCAGCAGCGCTTCCAGGCTGAGGCGCTCGCGCTCCCCGGCCGAGGTGTCCACCGAGGTGGCGAGACTGGCGACAAACAGGGTCAGAATCAGCAACCCCGGCACCATCGCCAGCAGCAGGGCGCCGCGACTGGACGGCGTGCTCACATCGCGCACCTGCAGCTGCCAGGGCGCCAGCAGTTGCGGCGCCACGCCTCGGGCAGTGAGGCGCTGGCTGACCACCAGTTGCTGCAGCTTGCCGAGTCTTTCCTGCAGGTGGCGCTCGGCGCGCCCCGCGGAAGTGGAGGAGCTGTCGACATAAAGGTACATCTTCGGCGCGCGGAAGGACTCGTAACGGTCGACGAAACCCTCTTCGAGCTGCAGCACCAGGTCGTAGCCGCCGGCGAGCAACGCGCGCGGCTCTCCCTCCGCCAAGGCCTCCACCTCGAGGCTGTCGCTGCGCAATCGCTGCTCCAGAAGCGGCGCCACGTCACCGCCCAACAGCACCAGGCGAGTGGACTCCTCCGTCTGCTTCTTCACCACGATAACCATAGTGCCCGCCAGCATCACCGGGATCAGCAGGGAGAAACAGATCGCCATCCACAGGGCGCGCCTGTCGCGCCAGGTCTCCAACATTTCCTTGCGCAGCAGCGCCGACATCTGCAGCGAGATAATCCTGTCCATTGCCATCAGGCCGGCTCCTCCTCTGTCCGCTTACCGACGGCGGCGCCGTATGCGAGAGTGACGAAGGCGTCTTCCAGGTTGTCGCAGCCGGTATGCGCCAGCAGTTCCGCCGGCGAACCACCGCCGACGATACGCCCGCCGGCCATTACCAGCACCCGATCCGACAACTCGGACACTTCCGACATCACATGACTCGAAAACAGTATGGTGGTTCCCTGCTGGCGCAGGCGCAGCAGTGTCCTGCGCAGCAGCCGCGCCGCCAGCACATCCAGGCCCCTCGTCGGCTCGTCCAGTATCAGGTGCCGGGGACGGTGCACCAGTGCCCGCGCCAGGGACACCTTCATGCGCTCGCCCTGGGAGAAGCCGCGGGTACGACGCTGCCACAACTCATCCAACTCCAGCTCCTCGCGCACCGACTGCAGTGCCCTGTCGAGTTCTTTCCCGCACAGCCCCTGCACTCGGGCAAACATCGTCAGGTACTCGGCGACTGTCAGCCGTTCGTAGAGCCCCTCGCGGTCGCCGACTACGCCCAGCTGCCGGCGCGCGGCCATGGGATCGCGGGCCACATCTACCCCCCCAAGCCGGACCCGTCCCGCATCCGCACGCAGCAGGCCGGTGATAATGCGCAGACAGGTAGTCTTGCCGGCACCGTTGGCGCCGAGCAGTGCGGTAATCTGGCCATCGGGCACGGTAAAGCTGAGGTGGTCCAACACCCGTCGACCGGCAAACTGCTTGTTGATGGATTCCACTGCGATCACAACTGATCTCCCCGCTCGACGGATACGGCACTGACACCCAGCGCGGGACCAAAGGCATCCGCCATAAATGGCGGCCTGTGGATATCCGCTACGCAAGCCTGCTCCAGCGGCTCACCCGGCATTTCGAGAAAGCGCGAGATCAGCTCGGGAATACAGCCGCGTCGGGAATTGATATGCCCGCCGCCAGCCACCACCAGGTGCTGCCTGTGGGACAGGTAGCCGAGCTGCTGTTCCGCGTAATAGGGCGGCGTTATCGGGTCGGCACTACCGGAGATCAGCAGCACCGGGTGCTCCCGCGGAGCCGGCGCGGCGTAGGGCTTGGACGAGACGGGCCAGGCTTCACAACCGCTCCTGAACAGGTCGAAGAAGGCCGAGCCGAGGAAAGAGCCCTCACTGTCTGCGGCTACTTCATCAGCGCCAATACGGTTCAACTCCTCGGCGCAGGCCACAGAAAAGGTGAGCCCCATGGCCATGCTGTCGGCGTGATTCTGAAACAGGCCGGTAATGCCGGACAGCGGCAGGTAGTTACCGCGGCCGGCCTGGTGCACCGCGTAGGGTATCTGCGCCGCGGCGACGGGATCGTAGAGGGCACCGCGGATGGCATTAGCCAGTACCCAGCGGGCCAGCGGCTCCGTCACTGGACCGCCGGTCAGGGGGTCGGGAAAAGACGCTGCCTGTTCCGCACTCCAGCCGTTCAGCATCTTCGCCAGCTGACCCTTCCAGTCGCCGAAGCGGGCGCAGACAGGATCGCGCGCGCAATCCCGTTCCAGTTGCTGTAGTGCGCGTTCGGCGGCGGTCGCGGTGAGGAACACCTTGGTGTCGATCGGCGCCACCGCATCCAGTACCAGTGCGCTCAGGGACTCCGGGTACCACTGCTGGTAGAGCAGCGCAGTACGCGTGCCCCAGGAGCCACCCCAGAGCGCGATGCGCCCGTGCCCGAGGAACATCCGCACCCGCTCCAGGTCCTCTACCGTCTGGCGACTGCTGAGGGATTCGGCGAAGTCTGGCCGCTGCAGGTAGCAGTCCGCCAAGCGCCTGGAAAACTGCTGCAGGTCTGCGGGCATCTCGCGCTCGAAACCGCAGCGAAAAGCGCCGGAAAGACCGGCGCCGCGGCGATCCACCATGACTATATCGCGCTCGCGGTTGATCTTGCGGAAGGCGTTCAGCAGCGGCGCCAGATCGCTGGCGGCTTGCCCGGGTCCGCCGGCAAGAAGGTAAAGGGGCTCGCGTTCGCTGTCGTTGACCGCCGGCGCCACCATCACCGCCAGCTCGCTATCATCGGCACCGACGGCCACGCGGAAACAGCGCAGGGCATCACTCCAGCCATCCAGATGGCAGGCCCGTGACGCCAGTTCATCCTGTGCGGCCACCAATCCCGGCAACCCGGGTCCAACTGATAAAACTGCCCCCAGGAGCAGCCGTCGCATCCATACCACGACCAGGTCCCCTCTCATATAACATGCAAAGAACGCCAGTCTATCGAACTTTTGTCAGTTGTGTCCTCAACACAGAGCCCCCTGCCCCAATAGCATTAGCGCGGCCGGGCCCACAGTGTTAAGGTTTCACTTCGCATTTCCTCTTATTGCCGGCACCAATGAGCTTTTCAGATAGAGAAAAACAATTAATCCGCGCCGCCTTCGGCTGGGGACAAATCACGCAAAAGGAAGGCTACACCCTATCCGATCTGGAAATTGACAAGTCAGTGCTGTTTCGCCGCCTGCTGGCCGGGCGCCCGCCGCTGGCCTTTCCGCCACCCCTGCGCCACGGCTTCCCCTGGTACGAGGTCATCGAGGGCCGGGGTGAACACGTGGTCAACGCCTCTGAAGCCTCACCCGAGTGCAGTATCATCGCCCCTGGCAGCAGGCCGGGCGACACCTGCATCCTGATAGACGGCGCCTTCTGGCGTGTGGCGGAAACGGTACGGGAGCGCGAGGAATATATCGTCGAGTGGGGACAATACCCCATCCAATGGCGACTGAAAAAACACTGGGAAGTCAATTACGAGATGACCCAGCAGTTGCACAACTTCCGCAAGGAAAACCCCAACGCCGAGGTCAGTTTTGACAATCGACCGGGCCAGCGCGAGTACAGCGAGTTTCGCATTGACGATGAGCAGACCGTCTGGCTCAGCGAGTGGCAGTTGAGCCGTATCGGTCTCTCCGGCTGGGTCTGGGTTGGCACTGCGGTCGAAGAGGATACTCGCGTCGAACTGACTCCCCTGTTCCGGGATCAACAGGGGCCACTGGTTATCGGCGAGGCCGGTAAGAAGCGCGGGGCGGGTTGGTTGCGCATCGAGCGCGCGGACAGCGAATATCGATTTATCAAACTCAATGACAAACTGGAATACCAGGCGCTGATTGCCGCCGCGGCCACCGAATTTGAAACCCTCCTGCACGGAGTGCAGGGAGAGGAGCTACAGGTGATGGACTGGCGCGACGACCAGCCGCTACGTCACTACGCCGTACCCACTCAGCTGGCCCCCCTGGAAGAGTTTGATCTTCGAGACCAGAACTACGACCTGATGCCGGATAACGCCTACTGACGCGTCAGGCCCAAGCCTGGCGCTTCAGTCCACATCCCGCCCCCGAGCGGCGCGCAACAGCCGGAACCAGGCTTCACGCGGCAGCTCTCTCTCCAGCGCCGCAATCCCACTGCGCAAGCGGGCAAGCCTGCCACTCCCCAACACCGGCACCATCTTCGCCGGGTGTTTCAGCAGCCAGGCCAGGGCCAGCTGCTGCGGTTCCATATCCAGCTCCTGCGCCAGTTCCTCCATACATGCCTGCACCCGCAGTGACGCCTCCCCAGAGCCAACGAACAAGTCGCCACCGGCAAAAGGCGACCAGGCCATCGAAATCACCCTCTCCCGCTGGCAGTAATCCAACTGGCCATCGAACAGGGGCGCACTGTGTAACAGCGACACTTCTATCTGGTTGACCACCAGGGGGCGGGAGAGACGCGACTGCAACAACTCAAACTGGTGCGGCAGGAAATTCGAAACGCCGACAGCACGGACCTTGCCCTCGTTTACCAGCCTGTCCAATGCAGCAGCCAATTCGTCGGCGTCCATCAACGGATCGGGGCGATGCAGCAACAGCAGATCCAATTGCTCTATGTTCATTTTCGCCAGGCTGGATTCCGCCGCCGCAGTGACATGGGCGGCGCCACTGTCGTAGTGATTCAGTGCATAAGTATTTTGGTCACTCACCAGCTTGATACCGCACTTGGAAACAATTTCCATTTTGTCGCGCAGCTCGGGCTTCAACTTCAGCGCTTCACCGAACAGCTCCTCACAGCGGTAATCGCCATAAATGTCCGCCAGATCAAATGTCGTGACCCCCAACTCGAGCAACTGATCCAGCAGTTGCACTGTCTGCTGCGGTGAATACTTCCAATTCGCGAGACGCCAGAGCCCCATCGCAATTCGAGATATGGAAAACGCTTCGTTTAATGGGGATTGGATTCTTTGCATGTAGATTTACTCATCGACGGTTTTTGGGTGCCAGGGCGATGCGCTGCGCCCAATCTCTCAATGACATCCCGGTTACTAACAGAATACATGGACAGAGTTGTGTATAACTATGGGATACCTGGGCCCAGGCGAGGATTCATAGCAGGCAGCAACAAACGCGTAAAAAAACACCACTGAACTTTTCTACATCCGCTTCCGAGATGACACCGCTGTTACTAACAGAATACATGGATAGACTTGTGTATA
>NZ_JACZFR010000072.1 GCF_014904815.1 Microbulbifer taiwanensis | reverse complement strand
GTTTTTCTGCCTGAGCCGCTGAGGGTAATTTGCGAGAATCTTCTTTATTCATTCCCGCATTGTAGCGTAATATTCCATTGCCGAGTTAATAACATAAAAATTAACGGAATCTCAATGTGTCAGGAGGTGGTCGCACATTAGAGATTGTTAAAAAAGTTTCTGGAACTGGGTTTTAGACACTTTAGCGCTTATAGAGGTATCAAGAATAATAGAAAATTTTTGACTGTAGTGGTCGCCGTAGCACAGGAAGCGGAATATTTCACTGCGGGAGTGGTTGCTGTGATATCAATTCATTCGCACACCCGATTCGAGGAGCTCCTGGCCGAGAAGAGACTAAAGATATGCTTCTGCCATATGTGCGGATATTCGATGTAGCCCGGCTACAAGCTCTGCCTCGGTGCAGCCAAAACCCAGTCTAATGAGATCTGGATGACCAAAACAAAGTCCAGGAACCAGCATGACGCCATGTTCTTTGGCCAGACTCCGGCAAAATCTCTCGGTGTCTTCAATACCTTTCAGGCTGGCAAAGCAGGTCACTCCGCCGAATGTTTCAGGCCACTTGAAGTTGTCCGCGTTTTCCTTCAGCCAGGAGTCCAAGATGGACCGGTTGCTCAGGGCAACCCTGCGCCGCTCGGCAGCGAGGGTAGGTGCGGTGACGATTACCTTGGCTCCGATGGCCTCAACCAGGGGGGACACATACAGCGTTGTGTAGTCTCTCAGTTCCACTGCCCGCCTGATAACTTCTGGCGGGGCAAAACACCAGCCTAACCTCAGGCCCGGAAGCCCATAGCATTTCGAAAGAGTGCCAACACTAATTGCTTTTTCATAGTTAAGCGCGGGGTTTGGCAGAGGCCCGTCTTCTATAAGGTCATTAAAGGCGGCATCCCACACAAGATAGGCACCAACTGCTGAGACGATGTCCAGCAGACTCTGCTGTTGTTCTGCAGTGATCGAGGCGCCAGTCGGATTATGCGGAAAATTTACTACCACCATCTTGGTGTCGCGGCCAATCAGCGCATTCAGATCCTCAAATCTGGGTTTGAATCCGGCCGATGGATCGAGGTGCCAGCGGCGAATATTACAGCCGAGCGATTCTGCGACGGTGCAGAGGGCGTGATAGCAGGGGTCAAGGACTATAACCTCGTCCCCTGGCGACAGGCAGGAGCTCATGATGTGATAGAGAACCTCATTTGACCCGTTCGCCGTCATCACTCGATCCGGGTCCCCGTCTCCGAACTGATCGGCAATGGCTTGTCGCAGCGCCAAGCATCCTCTGGTTGGGCTGTCATCAAAAACAATATTGTCAAGGTCTGTGTCGCTGACACCAGCTAACTTGCGGAGGTCGCGGAAACTATATGTATAGACTCCGCTACTGCCGAGATCGATCGGAGTGTCGAAGTAGAATTCTCGCATCCAGTGCTCGAGCGCAGCTTTTGGCAATTTACGCATAGTGATCTCCATTTCGGGCGTTATTGAGCCGTGTCGGTGTCCTGGATAGTGTATCGGTCAGGATGGTCAACCTGGTTCAGAATGTCCAGGTTACTGAGGGCCTAATTTGTGCCACCTTGAGCCGTCGACCAAGATGTTTTTATCCACATCTGTGCCATTTGATCAGCGATGAGGATACGGTAGTGTGTAGTGGCATAGTGAATACAAGTTGCATACTTAATGTGGCAGCAACTGTGATCGGGTCCGCGACGGAAGGCCGTTGGGGCAAAACGTGGGTCTACTTACTCAGTTCCCCAGAAGTGATTGAGTTCACGCGACAGCGCCTCGCCACTGCGGCAGGTGTGCAGCTGCCAGTGCTGCGGGTGGAGGGCGCGGTAAAAGGGATCGGCAAAACGGTAGTCGGCCAGGATCACCACGCCACGATCCGACTCAGTGCGAATTACCCGGCCGGCGGTCTGCAGAACCCGGGTCATTCCGGGGTAGCGATAGGCGATATCGAAGCCGTCGCCGGCCGAACTATTACCTGCATTGTCAAAGGCCTGCCGCAACAGCTCCTGTTCCTCGTTCATCTGCGGCAACCCCACACCCACCAGGATGGCGCCCACCAGCTGTTCGCCAACATAATCCACACCCTCGCCGAAGACGCCGCCCATTATCGCAAAGCCGAGGCTCCGGCGCCCCTCGCTGAAGTGTTCAAGAAATGCGGCGCGCTCGCTGTCGTCGGCACCGGGTTGCTGCTGAAGCAGCGGAATTTCCGCAAAGCGCTCTGCAAAGCGCTTCGCTACCTGTCGCAGGAACTGGTAGGAGGGAAAGAACACCAGGTAATTTCCCGGGCGGCTGTGATACACACGGGCCACCATATCCACCAGGGCATCGCTTGCTCTGTGCCTGGCCCGGTAGCGGGTATCCACATAGGGACAGAGATAAACGCCCAATTGCTCCAGGCGAAATGGCGACGGCAACTGCAGGTAGGGTGTCTGTGCCTGCAGGCCCAGCTGGCCATAGATGTAGGCCGCGGGGCGCAGCGTGGCCGAAAAGGCGATCACGGCGTGAAATTGCCGGAAACACTGCTGCAGAAAATGGGCCGCGTTCAGGCAGAGTAGCTTCAACTGCTGTTCCCGCCAGTGGGTATCGCGGGTTTCCGCGCGGGTCAGGCAGCGATGATCCTGTGACGCCAGCTGTTCGATACACAGATAGCGGTAGAGCGCTTTCAACCAGTCGCCGATCGATTCCGGTGGCGCCTGCGATTGTTCCCACAACTGGGTGACCGCTGCCACAACTTTGAGGGCGGCGCGGGTGATGGCTTCGGGCGGGCGCTCGGTGTCAGACAGGGTAGCGACCCAGAGATCGGTATTCTCACTGCTACTCTTCTGAGGAGTCTTGCGCTCCCGAAGCTGAACCACCCAGTTCCCCAGCGCCCGCACCAGAGACTGGATGCTGCGCTGCAGCGCCGGGTGCGAGCCTTTGCAGGCGGCAGCGGCGCGACGGCTGTCTGCGCGATTCAGGAGCGCCGTATACATGGACCGCGCGCGGTCACTGAGATTGTGGGCCTCGTCCACCAGCAGCGCCCGGCACACCCCCTGATCCTGCAGGGCAGTCAAGCGGACCAGGGGATCGAATACATAATTGAAATCGCACACCACCAGATCAACCCAGGGCAACATCTGCAGCGACAGCTCGAAGGGGCACAACTGCAGCCGGTCTGCCACCACGGCTATCACGTCCGGTGTCAGCAGCGGTTCGCCCAGCAGTTGCCGCCGCGCTTCCGGCAGGCGATCAAAAAAGCCCTGTGTGCGCGGGCAGATGCCGTCCGCATCGCGGCTACACAGTCCCAGGCTGCAGGCGCAGGTCTTGTCGCGAGCCTGGATTTCCAGCAGTGAGAGTTTCAGTCCTGAGTCGTGCAGCCTCGACAGGGTTTCCCGCACCACCTGGCGGCCGGAGTTTTTCGCAGTCAGGTATACCAGCTGTTCGACCTTTTCTTCAGCCAGCGCCTTGATGGCGGGGAAGAGGGTACTGACGGTTTTGCCGATACCGGTGGGGGCTTCGACCAGCAGTTCGCCGCCGTCGCGCAGGCAGCGGTAGGCCGCCACCGCCAGCTGGCGCTGCCCGGGGCGATACTCGGGGAAGGGGAATGACAGGGCGCGGGCTGAGTCACGCACCTGTGCGCGGTGTTGCTGCCAGTTGCGATGCCATTGCAGATACTGCGACAGTGCTGCCTTGGCAAAGGATTCCAGTTCCGGTCTGCTGAATTCGCGCAGCTCCGGGTAGGTTTTTTTCTCCTTGAGGTTGTGCCAGAGCATTTGCAGTGCGACGCGCTCGTCGTTGGCAGTTGACCAGGAGTCACCGCCGCGCTGCTGCAGTAGGTAACAGTAACCGTACATTTTCAGCTGCGCCCAGTGCAGCTGGCGCAGCGATTCCGGCAATCTCTCCGGCGGACAGTAGGTGGTCTTTATTTCATCCAGTTGTGCCGGCCGGTGGAGGTCCGCCTGCGGGTGCAGTATGTCCACTCGGCCGCTGAGTGTTACGGATTGCTCTTCACAAAGGCAGTGCACTTCGAGGCGATACTCGGCTTCGCTGCCGGGCGGGCGTTTTTTCTGCAGCTTTTGGTGCGCGCGAATCCCTTCCTGGGCCGAGGGCCCGGAAGGAGCATTACCCAGCAGGTCACCGCTGCGGCAGGCAAAGGCAACCAGGGCCCCGATCGATAGCGACAGGGTCGAACTGTCACTCGCGACCGGTGTACTGTTTCGTTCGCGCTCGTTCACGACGGCTGCCAGGTCACGTGCAGTACCCGGTGGGGGATGTCGTGGCGATCGAAAAATGCCATCCAGCGCAGCTGGTTCTGCTGCAATCGGTCGCCGGGTCCCTTCACTTCCACCAGCTCATAGCCGCCCCCGGCCGGAAAAAGGACCAGGTCCGGCAGGCCGCTGCGGTGGTGGGCGATATCAGCTAACAGGCGACTGAACAGTGGCCGCCAGTGGATGGCCGGAATACGGGCGAGCGCCAGTTCCAATAGGCTTTCCGGCAACGCCTCCCAGGCCACCAGTGGATTGGCGATACCCCATTTCCCGCGATAGGTTCGCCACACACGCTGCGCCCACTGCCCGTCATCGAGCTCGGCCAGGCGCTGCTCGAAAGCCGTGCGGCGCTGCGGATAGAAATCGGAGGTACGGAAGTCGCTGGGGGCGATCTGGAAGGGATTGCAGAATGCCCCGGCTACCGGGGCGAACAGTATGTCCCAGATATAGAGCCCCAGCACGCCGTTGATCAGGCTGTTTTCAACGTAGAAGCAGCGATCGCCCCCCGCGTTCCCGGATTTCTCCAGCCAGGCTGCTGCCAGCAGCTCAACGCGCTCGGTAGCCCTTGGCAGTACCACGGTATGAGTTGGCGGCCGATAGCGCGCCGGTACCTGCCATTCAGCGAGACATCCCACTTTCTTCGCTGTGCGGTAGCCGAAATTCTCCGCGAACACCCGTTCGGCTTCATCGTAGGGTGCAGCGAGTATCTCCCGACACAGGGCCAGCCCGGTGTCGATATCGCCGAGCCTGACCGCAATACGCGCGCGGCGCTCCCGAGCGGGCGGCCGTGTACAGCGCCGGTACAGCCGCTCGGCACCTTCGAAATCTTCGAGTCGCTCCAGCTGTCGGGCCAGGGTCAGGCGCAGGCGTTCCAGGCGGCGGTGCAGTGTGGCATCGCCTTCGATACCCGGAGGCAACTGCGCACACAGCGACTCGATGGCATCGGGACCGGCCTCCAATGTGCCATCCAGCTGCTCCAGGCATTTGTAATAGCGCAAGTGCTGCTCAATCTGCTCCCGGCTCTGGAATGGCAGTTGCTGTCGATCCAGCGGGTAATTCTCGTAGCGGTAGAGCCCCAGGTCGCGTAGTACATAGTCGGTGAGATCCTGGTTCAGGTTGCCGAAGAAACACAATCTGAAGGTGTTGAAATGCTCTGCCGCCTGCAGTGACAGCAGCGGTACATCGGCCACTATCGCTTCCCGCAGCGCCGCGGGGTTTGTGTCCCCGGAAAGGAGCGCGGATACCAGCTCTGCACGTTTCGGGGTGCGGGGCAGGGGCCTGGGGCTGCGGTCGAGGAGTTCAGCCTTGCTGAACAGTGGCAGCCACTCCTGTAGAGGCAACGGGGGATTGCGCTGCAGTAAACCGGCATCGGCCAGTCTTCGCGTGGCTCCGGGCAGGTTCTCTATCTCCGTGTAGGTCAGCTTGTCCAGCCTGAACAGGGGGCCGGCAGAGGAGGGCACGCCCTTGCGGGACAGGAGCCGCACATAGAGTCGCCGGCTGTTGATGTCCAGCTGCTGAAAAGTTCGGTAAAACCGCAGTTCTTCCGTCGAAAGCAGAGCTTCATAGCGGGATACCACAAACTGGACCAGTTTTTGAAAGTTGGTCAGGTAGTAATCCGGTTCGAGTTCAACGGGGGCGGTCATGTTCTACAGCTTGCTGATCGCGGTTGTCGTACTGGGCTCAGCTCGAAAGGGCTTCTGCCGTGATGATTTTTTTAACGGCGGTGATAGGAATCCTTACCGCCGCCAGGGGTCTGTATTTTTATACAGCATATTGGAGAAGTGAACAAACTCGAGGAGTGAGTTGCACGCTAACTGAAATGATTACGAAACCTGCGCCCGCCTGATTTGGCGTTTCCCTAGCAGTTCGATATGCACAGACGCCAGGGTCACCGACTCCGTTGATGTTGTTAAGGATGGCTGGGATGGCAGCCTCATTCTCGTTTGCCGCAGCTGTTAACGGTAATCCGGGTTCGGAAAGTCAGGCCGACATCCGGCATCCCACTCGGAGCGCTGATTTCCATGCGCCGGTATCCCTCCGGCGCCCTTGATCAAGCGCGCCAGGTGCATCAGGTTCCAGGTCATGAAGGTGGTGTTGCGGTTGGTAAAGTCGTTCTCCGGTCCACCGGAGCCGGGATCACGGTAGGATGGGCCGGGACCCGCCTCTCCCAGCCATGCCGCATCGGCCTGTGGCGGAATTACGTAACCCAGGTGCTGCAACGAATAGAGGATATTCATCGCGCAGTGCTTGGCCCCGTCCTCATTGCCGGTCACCAGGCAGCCGCCGACGCGACCATAATAGGCGTATTGCCCTTGATCGTTGAGATCCGAAGAATTGGCGTACAACCGCTCGATCGTCTGTGTGCAGACCGATGACTTGTCTCCCAGCCAGATCGGCGTGGTGACCACCAGGATATCTGCTTCCTTGACCGACTGGTAAATATCCGGCCATTCGTCGCTGTCCCAGCCGTGCTCGGTCATATTCGGATAAACACCAAACGCAATATCGTGGTCCACCGGGCGCAGGATTTTGACCGAAACGCCGTTTTTCTCCATGATTGAGCGGGAGATATCTATCAGCCCCTCGGTATGTGACAGCTCCGGTGTGGGTTTTAGGGTGCAGTTCAGGAAGAGGGCTTTCAGGTCCGAAGAATCCCACCGGCTGGACGCGCATTGTTCCAGCTGTTTTTTACTCAGTTCCATCGACCGTCTCCCTGTGATGAATCGCGTAGGTCCTATTCAAACTCATTGATGTGAAATGACGCAGCCTCACTGGACAGCAGCCGCCGCCTCCTCAACCAGCGCGATGATATCGTCGGCATGTGAAGCCATGGAGGCATGCCCCGCTTCCAGTGTGACTGTTTTCTGCGGTTTCATCCTCTCCGCAAACCAACGCTCAGTCTCCGGTGGAATCATGCGGTCATTCGCCGATATCTGGTACCAGCTCGGCTTTTCCTTCCAGGCCGGCACTCCGGATTTGTCTTCGAAACAGCGGGCGGCGATTGGGTTCTGACTCAAGGACATCACCAGTGCTTCGGTTTCGTCTACATCCTGGCAAAAATTTTCATGGAACTGCTCCGGATCCAGCCACAGGAATCCGTTGTCATCGGGACGAATGATCGCCGCGCCGGGAGGAGCTTCCCGCATCCCGAAGATGCCGCCGGGGTTCTCGCCCTCGTCGGGCGCAAATGCCGCCACATAGACGAGCCCGACGACATTGGGTAGATGACCCGCCTCAGTTATGACCATTCCCCCGTAGGAGTGGCCAACCAGCAGGGTCGGGCCGTCCAGCGCGGCCACCAGCTTGCTGGTGCGGTCTATATCGTCGGCCAGTGATGTCAGTGGATTCTGCACGGCACGCACGGCGTAACCGTCGGCGTGAAGCCTGGGGATAACATGGCGCCAGTGGGAACCGTCTCCCCAGGCTCCATGCACCAGTACGATATTCGGTTTCTTGCTCATAAGGAATTGCCTTCAATTCGACTAAAAATGTTGGCGGAGTTGTCGGAATCGACCATCAGTGCGAGACACTTCCCTGCCGGTCTGAAGCTATAGCATCGGCGCCATTGTTTTCTGTATCTCCCTGACAGGGATGGCCCCACAGGATACTAGTAGCCGATTGTCCGGTTTTCCGGAATCGGGTGATTTTTGGCGTTTTCCTAGTGGTAAATAATAATTTCTCCCATGTCGAATTTGGCCGCCCCTAACCGACTAAGGGGGGTACCGGCGCGATTCTATAGCCGTTCAATCACTTGAGGTGGCCCCATTCCGGTCCAACCCTAGCTGTTTTTCGAAGGCCGCCGCGAAGAAGCGGTGGAATTGGGCTGCGTCTGGTTGCGCTCGCAATCAGACACGATAACCATTGGATAAATCTCTAACTGAAGGGAGCACAGCATGTCGTTTCAGGCATATCTGGACAACATCGAAACCAAGACCGGTCTCACCCCGAGGCAGTTCATCAATCTGGTGAAGGAGAAGGGCTACGACAGCCCAGACACCAAGGCCGGAACCATCATCGCGTGGCTTAAGGCTGATTATGATCTTGGGCGAGGCCACGCCATGGCCCTGGTCCATGTGATCAAGAAGGGGCCCAAGATCGACGCTAAGCACGTTGGCAGCGACGGCGTCCATCGCGACGAGTCGGACACTCTCTGGTTGGATGGTATGCCAACCGGCCGACCTGACGATGAGACAAGCGATCCTCCCATTGTGGTGGAGCAGGGGAGTGAATAGCCCAGGTCTATAGCCACCGCCGTTCCTCACGGCTCCTTGCATCGTATAATCCCACTCTGAACGGACGAAAAAAACCCAACGCATCAACATGGAATTAGCCCGATGAGATTTCTGTTCACTCTGTTATTGCTGAGCCTTGCTTCAGCAGCCGCTGCCGAAGCGTCGCCCGGCCCCGCGAGTCGGGCCGACGCAGTGAAGATCATCGCCGGCCTGCGGGAGATAGTCACGGAGGAGGGCGTCCAGAGAACCGAAAAAGTGCGCATCGGCGGCATAGACCAATATGTATCTATCCGTTCGCACAACCCGCGCAACCCCGTGCTCCTTGTGCTTCATGGCGGACCTGGCTGGGTTGCCATGCCGACGAGCTGGTGGTTCGCCCAGGGCTGGGAAGAATACTTCACAGTTATCCAGTGGGATCAGCGCAGTGCCGGCAAAACCTATGCGGTGAATGATTCGGAAGCCATCGCTCCGACCATGACCGTGGAACGTATGCACCGCGACGTGGACGAGATAGTCCAGTGGGCGCGGCAGAGATTCGACAGGGAGAAGGTTCTTGTGCTGGGACACAGCTGGGGCAGCCTGTTGGGGCTCTCTCTTGCGGATAGGCATCCCGAATGGCTGCATGCCTATATCGGCGTTGCCCAGGGCGTCGATGCGCCCGAAAGCGAACGGCGCGGATGGCGCTGGACCATGGATCGCGCCGTCGCCGCGAATAGCAAGGAGGCGGTCGCCGAGCTTCAGGCCATTGCCCCTTACGGAGTAGATGATGGACACATTCCGATCGAGCATGTCATGACCCAGCGCAAATGGCTCAACCATTTCGGTGGCGCCGCCCACAATCGCCCCCATGCGGGATTTGAAGGTGCGGCCGTGGCGCTGTCACCTGTCTACTCAGACAAGGACCTGCGCCTGGTGTGGGAAGCGCAGGAGTATTCCGTTCGCCACCTGCTTTCAGCGGTGCTGACAACGGACCTCAGTCATATCATTGAACTTAAAACACCCCTGTTCCTGTTTCTCGGGCGGCATGACAGAAATGTATCATCGGCCGTTACGGCTGAGTGGTTCGAGAAGGTGAAGGCGCCGGCAAAGAAGCTTATCTGGTTTGAGCATTCCGCGCATGAGTTGATGGTAGAGGAGCCGGGTAAAACGCTTGTGTCTCTGGTGAACGAGGTTCTCCCCATCGCTCACAACACCGGTGATACCGGGCGCGAATAATGCGCCAATGACCGGGAAGCCTCGTCCAAGGTTAAACCCATCGCGGGTGTTCGTTCCGTATCGAAAGATCCCTGGGACTGGAGCGTGACACCTCGTAGCGGGTCACAACAAAATCGACCAGGGCGCGAAAGTTGGTCAGGTAATAATCCGGTGCACTTCAATCGGGGCGGCCATGTGCTACCGCTTGTTGATAGGTATAGAGATCTAGGGCTTGGCTCGAATGCGCTTCCGTTGTGATGATGTCTTGAGCGGTGTAATGGGAATCTCTCACGCCGCTGTCAAAAAACTGTATGGTTATACAGCATATTGGAGGGGCGAACAAATCCCAGAGAACGACTGCGTAGCCGTCTGGATATTTGGCGGGTCACAGGGAGCGTCAAAGTTAAGCAGGTGAGGGTGACGGCTTGGTGTCAAACCCAACTCTTTGATATTTAACGGTTTTTTTACCTGAGGTGGTGTTTTGACGTTTGATGACTAGAAGAGCTACAATTGTAAAACCAGTGACTAGGAGTATCTCCAGTCGATAAGCTGGTCCCTAGAAGCCATCAAGGTGATTTCTTCCAACTGCCCCACCTCTGGTGGGGTGGGTGGTTGAAAAAGGATATAGGTATAAATGGTAGAAGTCACAAGCCATAGATACTTACTTACTCCTCCAGCTCCCAACTCCAATCCTCTTCGTTTGTCTTGTTACTGATTATCTTCTTACCTTATCTACCTTCCCTCTTTGCTTAATGTAAGACAGAAGACAACGCTTGCCTTTGTAGGGTGGTCGTTGCATGCTGGAGGGCAAATGATCTAGTTCGTCAATCTTCATTCAAATCAAGGGGTTAGCGTGAGTCGCCGAAGCTTAGAGCAGGCATTTAATGCTGTATTTCACAACAAAGACAGCTTCGCTGAGTTCTGCTCGTTTCAAATATCCGATGAGATAGACGAGTTCCTGATCAAAGAGAGGAAGGTTTATCGAACCTCCGATAAATTTAAAGGTTATTTGCGTTTTATTGACAAGGTTATATTGCGCCACCTAACCCACAATAGTGATGTGGTGCACTCCTATATCAGAGAGAAAAGTGCATTGACCGCTGTACAGGCTCATGCGGGTAAGCGAGCGTTCTTCCTATCTGATATTAAATCCTTTTTTCCTAATATTAAGGAACTTGACGTTAGGCGGGTGCTTGAGCGAGATAAGAGTCAGATTCCCATAGCAGACTTTGATCGGTATATTGATCGATTTTCTCAACTGACTACCTGGGGAGGATCGCTGCCTGTAGGTTTTCCTACTTCGCCGAAGCTCAGTAACGGGTTTTTGTTTGAATTTGACAATGCTTTGCAAGATTACTGTGCGAAACACAACCTTACATATACTCGCTACTCTGATGACATCATTATTTCAGGCATGGCAAAAGATGCTCTGACCGACTTGCGTGAACAGGTACAAAAGTATTTGCATTTACACGCATCTCCTGCTCTATGTCTCAATAATGAGAAAACAAGAGTCACTCATATTGGCAATAAAGTCAAAATCTTGGGGCTTGTCATCACGCCTGATGGGCGAGTGACTATCGATACAAAATACAAACGCTCTATAGAAAGTTTATTGCATTTTTATACTACGGATAAGGATAAGTTTAATGATCTTTTAGATAGGTCATACTCCGATAAAGGTCGCTCTCTCTCTGATAAAGAGCGTTCTCTATTTGGCCTGCTACATTACGCACGCTCATGCGATCCCGTATATATAGAAAAACTCCAGAAAAAATATGGGGTTTTGGTTGTACGCACGCTCATGGAGGACAAGTGGAGTGACAACCGATAAAATCTCGATTCGCAATGTGAAAAATGTCACTCATCTTGATGTGAGGTTTGAATACCCCGGATCAAGTATCATCGTTTTAACTGGTAGAAATGGTGTTGGTAAGACGACAATTATAAAAGCATTTAAATTGCCGCGAGATCCCAATATTTTTGGGCGTTTTTCGGGAGATTTTGCCTTAAGAGAGGGAAGCCTGGTTGAGATAGAATTGGACGGCTACTCTAAGTTTACATTTACTTATAATGGGAGACTTAAGGCATTAGACACTAAGGATGGCCTGCCTGATGAGAGAGATTTGTTTTCTGAGCTGCCTATCCCATTCGGGGATCGCTTCAGTCGTTTTTCTACCATAGCTGGGCTTGATTCTGAGCTGAAGATAAGTATTGCATCCTCTGACTATAAAAACGCAGATGGTTTAATCCGGTTTTTGTCCGAAGTTTATTCTTCGCGCAAATTTGACGATCTTAAGCAAGCCAGAATCAAGGGCAATACATATTATTTCATACTCAAGGGAAATGATTATTACATTCGTGAAGACCATTTTAGTTCTGGTGAATACTTCCTGATACAGTTATATCGTCTGGTGACTTCCGGTGCTAAATTGATTCTAATAGACGAGGTTGATGTGGCTCTCGATGCGGTTGCTCAAGCTAACCTTTATTCAGCGCTTAGGCCGTTACTTCAAGTGTACGATGCACGGATTATACTTGTATCACACTCCCTGGAATTTATGAGTACCGTGGATGATGGAGGGTTGTATTATCTTGAAGAATGTAGCGGAACAATAAAGCTGGAGCAGTATTCTTTTGGATACGTGAAATCAGATTTATTTGGCTTTAAAGGCTATGACCGATATTTCCTGACTGAAGATGAAGTACTGGAGGGCTTTGTCGAGTACTTGCTTAAAGTTTTTCCGGTATCACATTATTATCAGCATACGACAATCGGGGTAAATGGAGCAAATCAACTTCAGAAATTAGTGGAGAAAAACGATAGAGATCAGATTTTTCTAAGTTCAGAAAATGTAATATGCATTGTTGATGGCGATGTGTTCCCTCAGTTAAGGGCAGATTACGACGGCCCGACACTCATTCTTTGCTCGCCGGTAAATGATATTGAAGTTTATATTTTTGATAATAGGGACAGTGTGCTGCCGGATGTTGATCTTCCGACTTATACTGAGTCGACTAATGTTAAAAAGGCATCAAAGGCGTATTGGAAGTATTTAACTGTTGACCAAAATATCAACAAAGCGAGGTTATATGGCCTGATCGTTGATTCTGAACCGAAAAAAGTGCGTGAACTGGTTCAGAAGATAAGCGATTTCCTTACTTTTGAGGGAGGAAAGAGGTGAAAGACTTAACTAGCCTACTATCAACTTGATTTTTGGGCTCGGTCGGTAAATTAGCGTATTCCCTAGAATCTCGCGCCTATCAGGCACGAAACAACAAATCCAGGCAATTGAAAAGCTTTCTATGAAAACCCAGATTAACCACAATATTACTATAGAAGAATTGTCCAGAAAGGTATCAGAATTCTCAGATGGTGATGAGGTGTTTGCTTTATTGGAAGTGGTATATGCAAGGAATCATGAGGGGAAATGGAAATTTTTGATTGGGAATTGTTTGTTGGGTAGAGGCGGTACAGGCTCTAAAGAAATCTATTCTGATTTTTCTTTTATTAAGGAACCTATTCAAAATCTCGATGTTAACCAAGTCATTGATGCCATAGACAATATAGGGGAGGATCTTGGAAGCGAATACTCGCCTATGGATTCAAGTAAAACCAGAAATCTAGCCTGCACTGAGTATATTGTTCCTAGTTATTGGTCAAGTGGGACGTTTCCAATTCGGCGTTTCTCCGTTAGTTTGGCCAGGGACACATTTTTTCTGAATGCTCCTCTAATCGGTTATGGTTTGCCATACCGACCATCTGCGCGCCTATATATTAAAGAGTTTCTTAATTTGGGCCGTTACCACGGTGAACGCGACGCGGATAATGGATCACTCTCGATAGATGTTGAAGATAAGCGAGCCCGCATTATCCTTCAGAGTGAGCAGATTAGAATTGATACGGATAACCCAGACTTAATGCTTGTTGGACAACTTTCAAATTCTGAGCTTGTAACAATAAAAAAGGGTCAAGCACACCCATCTGGAAAAATGGATGTAGAAACCTCAGATTTATGGTTGATCAACAAGAAAAATGAAGTGATTGACTTTATCTCAGCTTCTCATTGCTACTTTGCACACAGTGAAAAAGAAATTGGTGGTCCGAAGTGGGCTAAGTATATTAACTTAATTGAAAATGGCGAAAATCACACCTGTGAATTTAAGTCCTATATAAATTTGTCGGATGAGAAAAATACGAAAGCGGAGCAAGTTGAACGCACCGTGTGTGCATTTTCTAATGCGGCGGGAGGAAAATTACTGATCGGTGTAAGTGACGATGGTGTCATTGAGGGTGTTGGTCAAAGTGTGCGGCAGTGTTACCAGACGCCAGTTAACGTAGCTTTAGATTTGTATATTAAAGCGATCAAAAAGAGATTGAATGAAAAGCTTAGGGATGGTCAATGCGTTGATATCGGCGCGGTAGAAATAGGTGATAAGTACATCGTCGAAGTAGATGTTTCACGATCTAAAAGCGTTAATTATTATCTTGATACGAAACAGGGCTTTGTTAGGCGTGGAGCAACGAGTGCGAAGATGACCGCTGCTGATGAAAGGGAGAAACCACAAGAAGGAATTCACGAGTACGAATACTAGCATCTGTATAGTGAGGGCATCCAATCGATGAGGTTTCTTGATACCCCCCCCTGGGCCAGTTCGCATAATATAGAGTTAAGTAAGTTATTTTTTTGCCTATAACTCTAACGAATACAAGGACTTACGGCAGAACCTGAAACGGCATTCTGTCACTTTTTGCGACCGCTGCCGGTTGTTTTGCGCTTCTGCCCGCCGCTGGCTTTTTTGCCTTCTCTTCGGCTTTGATCGCCGATTCCGCTGCCTCCGCTAAATACGGGCCTGACAGCTCGTTCATTGCCCGCTCCGCCGCCAGGGAGAGCAGGACCAATTTCTCCGGAATTCCCAGTAATTCAGCGGCAATTTGTCCGGCGCGGTCGTTCATTACATACCGCTTTTTCTTCCAGTCTATGACGGTGGTCTGGCTGACCTCCAGCTCCTGCGCCAGCTTGTAATCCGACCAATCTGTTACTTTTTTGATCTGCTCGTACAGCAGCATTGTTTTGTACATGGGCGCAAAATCCGTTTATTCGATTTTGTTCTAATTCTGATCAGCTTTTGGGCAATTATCCCAAAATATCGCCAATCCTGCCGTTTTACGTACTTCGGGCCATATTGAGTAGTTCGGGTCACCCGAAGTAGTCTAGCCGCTCCTAAGTAATGGGCTTTGGCCCGGGTTCGCCCGGGTCTGTTTTGGGCCCGAACAATTATGGGCGCGGCACCTGAACCGCACCCAAATAAAAACGATTTTCTGATTACAGACCATTACACCCGGGGGCGGGCCATGCCGATAGCCGATATCAAGGCACCTGATCAGGTGCTCGACGAATCCCTACAACTGCATTTCCAGCTGATCGAAGAGCGGGCCATCAAGGTGGTCGACGCGATCGAGCGCAAGCAGGCGCTGCACGGTAGCCGGCTGCGCAAGC
>NZ_JACZFR010000071.1 GCF_014904815.1 Microbulbifer taiwanensis | reverse complement strand
CAGCGCAGCGGTCAGGGTGGTTTTACCGTGGTCAACGTGACCGATGGTGCCCACGTTTACGTGGGGCTTGGAACGTTCAAACTTTTCTTTTCCCATTTTCAGGATCCTCTAACTAAAAGTTTGTAAGTTGAGTTAAAGCTTAGGCTTTGGTTTTTGCGATGATTTCATCGGCAACGTTCTTCGGCGCTTCCGCGTACTTCAGGAACTCCATGGTGTAAGTGGCGCGGCCCTGAGTGGCAGAACGCAGGTCGGTCGCGTAACCGAACATCTCTGCCAGCGGAACTTCCGCATTGACAACTTTGCCAGAAGAGCTGTCTTCCATACCCTGGATCAGACCGCGACGACGGTTGAGGTCGCCAACCACGTCACCCATGTTCTCTTCCGGAGTAACCACTTCCACTTTCATCATCGGTTCCAGCAGTACCGCACCGCCCTTCTGGGCCAGCTGCTTGGTCGCCATGGAACCGGCGATTTTAAACGCCATCTCGTTGGAGTCCACATCGTGGTAGGAACCGTCGTACAGGGTCGCTTTCAGGCCCAGCAGCGGGTAGCCAGCCAGTACACCATTCTGCATCTGCTCTTCGATACCTTTCTGTACCGCCGGGATGTATTCCTTCGGTACCACACCGCCCACGATTTCGTTGACGAATTCCAGACCTTCCTGGGACTCGTCCTCGGCCGGCTCGAACTTCACCCATACGTGACCGTACTGGCCGCGACCACCGGACTGACGCACGAACTTGCCTTCGATCTCGGAGGTGTTGCGGATGGTCTCGCGATAGGCCACCTGCGGCTTACCGATATTCGCTTCCACGTTGAACTCGCGACGCATGCGGTCGACGATGATATCCAGGTGCAGCTCGCCCATACCGGAAATGATGGTCTGACCGGTTTCTTCATCGGTCTTCACACGGAAGGACGGGTCTTCCTGGGCCAGCTTGCCCAGTGCGATACCCATCTTTTCCTGGTCCGGCTTGGACTTCGGCTCTACCGCGACGGAGATTACCGGCTCCGGGAATTCCATGCGCTCCAGTACGATCTTGGCGCCTTCGGCACACAGGGTGTCACCGGTAGTCACATCCTTCAGGCCAATCGCCGCAGCGATGTCACCGGCCAATACCTCTTTGATCTCTTTGCGGTCGTTGGAGTGCATTTGCACCATACGACCAACACGCTCTTTCTTCATCTTCACGGAGTTGTAGACCGCAGTACCGCTTTCCAGCTTACCGGAATAAACACGGAAGAAAGTCAGAGTACCGACAAAGGGGTCGGTAGCAATCTTGAATGCCAGCGCAGCGAAGGGCGCATTGTCGTCGGCTTCGCGAGTCTCGACGGTTTCACCGTCTTCCAGTGTACCCTCGATGGCACGAACTTCGGTCGGTGCCGGCAGGTATTCAATAACCGCGTCCAGCATGGCCTGCACACCCTTGTTCTTGAACGCAGAGCCGCCCAGAACCGGTACGATTTCGTTGGCCAGAGTACGCTGACGGATGCCGGCCTTGACTTCCTCTTCGGTCAGCTCGCCTTCTTCCAGGTATTTCTCCATCAACTCTTCGTTGGCTTCCGCAGCCGCCTCCACCAGGAACTCGCGCATCTCGTCGCACTCGTCCTGCATGTCGGCCGGGATGTCGGCGTAATCGAAAGTCATACCCATGTCGTCTTCGTTCCACAGGATGGCCTTCATCTTGACCAGGTCGACAACACCTTTGAACTCGTCTTCAGAGCCAATGGTCATCTGCAGCGGCACGGCGTTGGCGTTCAGACGGGTTTTCAGCTGGCCGACAACCTTGCGGAAGTCTGCACCGGCGCGGTCCATCTTGTTCACGAAGACCATGCGCGGCACTTCGTACTTATTGGCCTGGCGCCATACGGTCTCGGTCTGCGGCTGTACGCCGGAGGAACCACACAGTACGACAACGGCGCCGTCGAGCACGCGCAGGGAGCGCTCTACTTCGATGGTGAAGTCAACGTGTCCGGGCGTGTCAATGATATTGACGCGGTGCTGGGGGAACTGCTGCTGCATGCCGGCCCAGAAACAGGTGGTCGCAGCAGAAGTAATGGTGATACCGCGCTCCTGCTCCTGCTCCATCCAGTCCATGGTGGCGGCGCCTTCGTGCACCTCACCAATCTTGTGGGACAGGCCGGTGTAGAAAAGTACGCGCTCGGTAGTCGTGGTTTTACCGGCGTCTACGTGGGCGCAGATACCGATATTACGGTAGCGTTCGATAGGCGTTTTACGTGCCACAGTTGTATCCTCGATATAACGGCAAAAGGCAGCTCGGTAAAACCTAGGCTGCCTTTCGGTATTAATTTCCGATGGTGGTATTCATCAGACTTAGAAGCGGTAGTGAGAGAACGCCTTGTTGGCTTCCGCCATACGGTGCACGTCTTCACGCTTCTTGACCGCGCCGCCCTTGTTTTGGGAAGCATCGATCATTTCGTTAGCCAGGCGCTGGGCCATGGACTTCTCGCCGCGCTTGCGGGAAAACTCCACCAACCAACGCATTGCCAGCGCCATGCGACGCGAGGGACGCACTTCAACCGGCACCTGGTAAGTCGCACCACCAACACGGCGGGACTTCACTTCCACCATCGGCGCGATATTTTCCAGGGACTCTTCGAAAACTTCGATAGGGTCTTTGTTAAGTTTTTCTGAAACCATGTCCAGGGCACCGTAAACGATGCTCTCTGCAACTGATTTCTTGCCGCTGATCATGACGTGGTTCATGAACTTGGCGAGGGTGACGTTCCCGAACTTGGGATCGGGCAGCACTTCGCGCTTGGCGACTACTCGTCTTCTTGGCATGGGATTGCCTCTCTTCAGGGTTACTCTGAGACGCCGCCGTACATCGATACAAATCGGCGAGCTCAGCCTTACTCCGGTTGGAAACCGAAACGCAAATCGTTAAAGGGGATTAACCTTTAGGACGCTTGGCGCCGTACTTGGAACGGCCCTGCTTGCGATCGTTGACGCCGGCACAGTCCAGTGCACCGCGCACAGTGTGGTAGCGCACACCCGGCAGGTCTTTAACACGACCGCCGCGAATCAGCACCACGCTGTGCTCCTGCAGGTTGTGGCCTTCACCGCCGATGTACGAAGTCACTTCGTAACCGTTGGTCAGGCGCACACGGCAAACCTTGCGCAGTGCAGAGTTCGGCTTCTTCGGTGTAGTGGTGTACACGCGAGTGCAAACTCCGCGACGCTGCGGGCTGGCCTGCAGAGCGGGAACGTCGCTTTTTTCGACTTTGCGTTTTCTCGGCTTACGAACCAACTGGTTGATCGTTGCCATTAAAAATCACTCCAAAAATAAAACGCCCCCACCTCGAGAGCGGGGGCCATCGTCTGTGTGTCCTGCCGGCCTACCATAAAGGCCGGGCAGAACACCCCACATAAGCGGGGGCCGCATTCTATAGGCGCGACCGCGCCCAGTCAATGCGGAATGATGAATGCTGAATGCGGAATCGCGGTCTGGTCAGGTGCCGCAGAGAGGCTTTTGTCCGCGATTCTGACCCCTCGTGAGCGGGGAGTCAGTTCGCGGCCGTGGGCCGCTCCTACAGCACAGGCTCAGATCGCGTATTCCGCATTCCGCATTCCGCTTTCATCATTCGCCCGAAGACTTCAGCGCCTCGGTCAGGGCCGCTTCCACCTCGGCGGCGGACGGGCCTTCGCCGAAGCCTTCTTCCAGCTGCAGGCTGCGCTTGCGTTTGCGCTCGGTGTGGTGCGCCAGGCCGGTACCGGCCGGGATCAGGCGACCAACCACCACGTTTTCCTTCAGGCCGCGCAGGCTGTCTTCCTTGCCGGTCACTGCCGCCTCCGTCAGTACGCGGGTGGTCTCCTGGAAGGAGGCCGCGGACAGGAAGGACTCGGTGGCCAGGGATGCCTTGGTGATACCCAGCAGCAGGCGCTCGAACTGGGCCGGCTGCTTGTTCTCGGCGCGCAGGCGCTCGTTTTCTTCGATGACCCGCTGGTACTCCACCTGGTCGCCCTTGATGAACTCGGAATCGCCCATCTCCAGGATTTCCACCTTGCGCAGCATCTGGCGCACGATCGTTTCGATGTGCTTGTCATTGATGCCCACACCCTGGAGGCGGTAAACCTCCTGGATCTCGTTGGTGATGTAGCGCGCCAGCTCCTCGACGCCCTTCAGGCGCAGGATGTCGTGCGGATTGGACGGGCCATCGGAGATAACCTCGCCCTTCTCCACGGTTTCACCCTCGAACACGGTCAACTGGCGGTGTTTCGGGATCAGCACCTCGTAGTGATCCTTGCCGTTCGGCAGCGGCTTGCCATCGGCCGGGGTGATCTGCAGGCGTACCTTGCCCTTGGTCTCCTTGCCGAAGGACACGGTCCCGGAGATCTCCGCCAGGATGGACGGCTCCTTCGGCTTGCGCGCCTCGAACAGGTCGGCAACTCGTGGCAGACCACCGGTGATGTCCTTGGTACCACCGGACTCCTGCGGAATACGCGCGACGATATCACCCACGTTCACCTTGTCCTGGTCCTTCAGGCTCAGGATGGCGCGCGGCGGCAGCGCGTAGTGCGCCGGCGCGTTGCTGTTGGCCAGGGTCAGCTCTTCGCCGTTCTCATCCACCAGGGTCACCGCCGGGCGCAGGTCCTTACCCGCAGCCGGGCGCTCGGCGGGATCGATCACCTCGATAGAGGACAGGCCGGTGATCTCGTCGGTCTGTTTGCGGATCGACAGGCCCTCTTCCATACCGGACAGCTTCACCCAACCGGCCACCTCGGTAATGATCGGGTGGGTGTGCGGGTCCCACTTGGCCACTATCTGGCCGCCGTCGACCTCGGCACCTTCGGCCACGGTGATGGAGGCACCGTAGGGCAGCTTGTAGCGTTCACGCTCGCGACCGGAGCTGTCGGCGATAGCCAGCTCACCGGAGCGGGAAACCGCTACCAGGTGGCCCGCCTCAGTCTTCACGGTCTTCACATTGTGCAGGCGCACGGTACCCTCCTGCTTCACCTGGATACTGTCCGCGGCGGAGGCGCGGCTCGCCGCACCACCGATGTGGAAGGTCCGCATGGTCAACTGGGTGCCCGGCTCACCGATGGACTGGGCGGCAACCACACCGACGGACTCACCGGAGTTGGCGCGGTGACCACGGGCCAGGTCGCGGCCGTAACACTGGGAACAGATACCGTGGGCTGTCTCGCAGGTAATCGGCGAACGCACGATCACCTCGTCGATCCCCATGGTCTCGATACGCTCGACCCACTTCTCATCGATCATGGTGCCGGCCGGTACCGCGATCTCATCGCTGCCGGGCTTGATCACGTCGCGCGCCACTACACGGCCGAGAATGCGGTCACCCAGTGACTCGATCACATCGCCGCCTTCAATGACCGGCGCCATGGTCAGGCCGTCGTCGGTACCACAATCTGGCTCCGTGATCACCACATCCTGGGCCACATCCACCAGACGGCGGGTCAGGTAACCGGAGTTGGCGGTCTTCAGTGCCGTATCCGCCAGACCTTTACGGGCACCGTGGGTGGAGATGAAGTACTGCAGTACGTTCAGGCCTTCACGGAAGTTCGCGGTAATGGCGTTCTCGATAATGGAACCGTCCGGACGCGCCATCAGGCCGCGCATACCGGCCAACTGGCGAATCTGCGCCTCACTACCACGAGCGCCGGAGTCGGCGTACATGTACACGGAGTTGAAGGAATCCTGCTCGGTCTCCTTGCCCTCGCGATCGATCACCGGCTCTTTCTTGATACCGGCCATCATCGCCTGGGTCACCTTGTCGTTGGTGCGGGACCAGACGTCGATTACCTTGTTGTACTTCTCGCCGGCAGTAACCAGGCCGGAGGCGAACTGGCTCTCGATCTCCTTCACTTCCGCTTCGGCACTCTCGATCAGCTCGGCCTTGGCCGCCGGGATCTCGAAGTCGTTCACACCGATGGAAGAACCGGACTTGGTGGAGAAGTCGAAACCGGTGTACATCAGCTGGTCGGCAAAGATAACGGTCGCCTTCAGGCCCACCTTGCGGTAGCACTCGTTGAGAATGCGCGAGATGGCCTTCTTCTTCATCGGCTGGTTGACCATATCGAAAGGCAGGCCTTCCGGTACGATATTCCACAGCAGTGCGCGGCCGACGGTGGTGTCGTAGACCTTGCGGGACGGATGCTTCTCGCCGTCTTCCCCGACTACCGCCTCGTCAATACGAACCTTCACGCGCGCCTGCAGGCCCACCTGCTTGGCGTAGAAGGCGCGGCTCACTTCCTTGATATCGGCGAAGAACATGCCTTCGCCCTTGTCGTTGACGCGCTCGCGGGTCATCCAGTAGAGCCCCAGTACCACGTCCTGGGATGGCACGATAATCGGCTCGCCGTTGGCGGGCGACAGGATGTTGTTGGTGGACATCATCAGCGCGCGGGCTTCCATCTGCGCCTCGATGGTCAGCGGCACGTGCACCGCCATCTGGTCACCGTCGAAGTCGGCATTGTAGGCCGCACACACCAGCGGGTGCAGCTGGATGGCCTTACCTTCAATCAGCACCGGCTCGAACGCCTGGATACCCAGGCGGTGCAGGGTCGGGGCGCGGTTCAGCAGCACCGGGTGCTCGCGGATCACCTCGTCGAGGATATCCCAGACCACGGCCTCTTCGCGCTCAACCATCTTCTTGGCCGCCTTGATGGTGGTGGCCAGGCCGCGGGTTTCCAGCTTGCCGAAAATAAACGGCTTGAACAGCTCCAGGGCCATCTTCTTGGGCAGGCCACACTGGTGCAGGCGCAGGGTCGGGCCGACCACGATCACGGAACGACCGGAGTAGTCGACGCGCTTACCCAGCAGGTTCTGGCGGAAGCGACCCTGCTTACCCTTGATCATGTCCGCCAGGGACTTCAGCGGGCGCTTGTTGGAGCCGGTGATGGCGCGGCCGCGACGGCCGTTATCCAGCAGCGCGTCCACGGATTCCTGCAGCATGCGCTTTTCGTTGCGCACGATGATGTCCGGCGCGTTCAGTTCCAGCAGGCGCTTCAGGCGGTTGTTGCGGTTGATCACCCGGCGGTACAGGTCGTTCAGGTCGGAAGTCGCGAAGCGACCACCGTCCAGCGGCACCAGCGGGCGCAGATCCGGCGGCAGCACCGGCAGCGCCTGCATGATCATCCACTCAGGATCATTGCCGGACTTGTAGAAAGCTTCCAGCAGCTTCAGGCGCTTGGACAGCTTCTTGATCTTGGTCTCGGAGTTGGTCGCCGGGATCTCCTCGCGCAGGCGCTGGATTTCAGACGGCAGGTCGATGTCGTGCATCAGCTCCTGGATGGCCTCGGCACCCATCTTGGCTTCGAACTCGTCGGCGAACTCTTCCATCGCCTCGAAGTACTGCTCGTCGTTCAGCAGCTGGCCGCGCTCCAGGGTCGTCATACCCGGATCGGTTACCACGTAGGATTCAAAATACAGCACGCGCTCGATATCGCGCAGGGTCATGTCCAGCAGCAGGCCGATACGGGACGGCAGGGACTTCAGGAACCAGATGTGCGCGACCGGGCTGGCCAGCTCGATATGGCCCATGCGCTCGCGACGCACCTTGGCCTTGGTCACTTCAACGCCGCACTTTTCGCAGATGATGCCGCGGTGCTTCATGCGCTTGTACTTGCCGCACAGGCACTCGTAGTCCTTCACCGGACCGAAGATCTTGGCGCAGAACAGGCCTTCGCGCTCCGGCTTGAAGGTACGGTAGTTGATGGTCTCCGGCTTTTTCACTTCGCCGTAGGACCAGGAGCGGATCATGTCCGGCGAAGCCAGACCGATACGAATAGCGTCAAATTCTTCCAGCTGTTCCCGGTCTTTCACCAGGTTTAACAAATCTTTCAAGGCCTTTCCTCCACTAGGGGGTAGTCATCCCGGCTTACACCACTTGGAGCCGGGCGGGCCGGCGGCCCGATTACTGGCGGGCCGCCGGTCTCAATCTACTTAATCCAACAACGGGCTTTTCTTACTCGTGCTCCAGCTCGAAATTCATGCCGAGGGAGCGGATTTCCTTGACCAGTACGTTGAAGGATTCCGGCATACCCGGTTCCATGCGGTGGTCGGAATCCACGATGTTCTTGTACATCTTGGTCCGGCCTTCCACGTCATCGGACTTGACCGTGAGCATTTCCTGCAGCGTGTAGGCGGCGCCGTAGGCTTCCAGCGCCCAGACCTCCATCTCACCGAAGCGCTGGCCACCGAACTGAGCCTTACCACCCAGCGGCTGCTGGGTAACCAGGCTGTAGGAACCGGTGGAACGCGCGTGCATCTTGTCGTCCACCAGGTGGTTCAGCTTCAGCATGTACATGTAGCCCACAGTGACCGGGCGCTCGAAGGCATCGCCGGTGCGGCCGTCGTGCAGGGTGATCTGGCCGGAGTCCGGGATATCCGCCAGGCGCAGCAGCTGCTTGATCTCGCTCTCGTCGGCACCATCGAAGACCGGCGTTGCCATGGGCACACCGCGGCGCAGGTTTTCCGCCATCGCCAACACTTCATCATCGGTCAGCTGATCCAGTTCCTCGACGCGACCGCCGGTGGAGTTGTAGACCTCCTCCAGGAATCCGCGCACCTTGGCAACTTCCTGCTGCTCCTTGACCATGCGGTCGATCTTCACGCCGAGACCCTTGGCGGCCATACCCAGGTGCATTTCCAGTACCTGGCCCACGTTCATCCGCGAGGGCACGCCCAGCGGGTTCAGCACGATATCCACCGGCTCGCCGTTCTGGTCGTAGGGCATGTCCTCGACCGGCTTGATCACGGAGATAACACCCTTGTTACCGTGGCGACCGGCCATCTTGTCGCCCGGCTGGATGCGGCGCTTGATCGCCAGGTAGACCTTGACGATTTTCAGCACGCCCGGCGCCAGGTCGTCACCGGATTCCAGCTTCTTCTTCTTGTCCTCGAAGGCTTCGTCGAGCAGCTTGCGACGCTCTTTGAGCTGCGCCTCGGCTTTTTCAAGCTGCTCGTTGAGGCTCTCTTCCGCCATGCGCAGCTTGAACCAGTCCTCGCGCGGCAGGTTGGCCAGCACGTCTGCACTGAGCACGTCGCCTTTCTTGACGCCCTTGCCGCCTGCGGCCTTCTGGCCTTCCAGCGCCGCCTGCAGGCGCTCGAAGGTGGCGCCTTCGACGATGCGGTATTCCTCGTTCAGGTCCTTGCGTACCTCGTCCAGCTGCGCCTTCTCGATATCGATGGAGCGCTGGTCTTTCTGCAGGCCGTCGCGGGTGAATACCTGTACATCAATCACGGTACCGCGGGTGCCGGACGGTGCGCGCAGGGAAGTGTCCTTCACGTCGGACGCCTTCTCACCGAAGATGGCGCGCAGCAGCTTCTCTTCCGGCGTCAGCTGGGCTTCGCCTTTCGGCGTCACCTTGCCCACCAGGATATCGCCGGCGCCCACTTCGGCACCAATGTAGACGATGCCGGACTCGTCCAGCTTGTTCAGCGCGGACTCGCCCACATTGGGGATATCCGCAGTGATTTCCTCGCTGCCCAGCTTGGTGTCGCGGGCAATACAGGTCAGCTCCTGGATATGGATGGTGGTGAAGCGATCTTCCTGCACCACGCGCTCACTGATCAGGATAGAGTCCTCGAAGTTGTAACCGTTCCAGGGCATGAAGGCGATACGCATGTTCTGGCCCAGGGCCAGCTCACCCAGGTCCACGGAAGGACCGTCGGCGAGGATATCGCCGCGCGCAACCACGTCGCCGGTCTTCACGATCGGACGCTGGTTGATGCAGGTGTTCTGGTTGGAACGGGTGTATTTGGTGAGGCCATACAGGTCCACACCGGCTTCACCGGCTTCCACCTCGTCGTCGTGTACACGCACAACCACACGGCTGGCGTCGACACGCTCGATCACACCGCCGCGACGTGCCACCACACAGACGCCGGAATCACGCGCTACGGTGCGCTCCATACCGGTGCCCACCAGAGGCTTCTCGGCGCGCAGGGTCGGTACCGCCTGGCGCTGCATGTTCGAGCCCATCAGGGCGCGGTTGGCGTCATCGTGTTCCAGGAACGGAATCATTGCCGCGGCCACGGAAACTACCTGGCGCGCGGACACGTCCATGTACTGGATCTCGTCCGGGGTCTTCAGGGTAAATTCGTTGTGGTGACGCACGCTGACCAGGTCGTCGGTAAAACGACCCTTTTCGTCCACAGCAGCGGACGCCTGGGCGATCACATAGTTGGCCTCGTTGATCGCGGACAGGTATTCGATCTCGTCGGTCGCCTGGCCGTCGACCACCTTGCGGTACGGGCTCTCGAGGAAGCCGTAGTGGTTGGCGCGCGAGTAGGTGGCCAGGGAGTTGATCAGGCCGATGTTCGGGCCTTCCGGTGTCTCGATCGGGCAGACGCGGCCGTAGTGCGTCGGGTGCACGTCGCGCACCTCGAAGCCGGCGCGCTCGCGGGTCAGGCCGCCCGGGCCGAGTGCGGAGACGCGGCGCTTGTGGGTGACTTCCGACAGCGGGTTGTTCTGGTCCATAAACTGGGACAGCTGCGAGGAACCGAAGAATTCCTTCACCGCGGCCGCCACCGGCTTGGCGTTGATCAGGTCCTGTGGCATCAGGCCCTCGGACTCGGCCATGGACAGGCGCTCTTTCACCGCGCGCTCAACGCGCACCAGGCCCACACGGAACTGGTTTTCGGCCATCTCGCCCACGGAACGCACGCGACGGTTACCCAGGTGGTCGATGTCGTCCACCATGCCCTGGCCGTTGCGGATGTCGATCAGCGTCTTCAGTACGTCGACGATATCGTCCTTGCTCAGGGTGCCCTCACCGGTCTCATCTTCGCGACCCAGGCGGCGGTTGAACTTCATACGGCCGACCGCGGACAGGTCGTAGCGCTCGTCGGTGAAGAACAGGTTTTCGAACAGGGATTCCGCGGACTCCTTGGTCGGCGGCTCGCCCGGACGCATCATGCGGTAGATTTCCACCAGCGCTTCCAGCTGGGTCCGGGACGGGTCCGCGCGCAGGGTATCGGAAACAAAAGGACCGCGGTCCAGGTCGTTGGTGTAGAGCGTCTCGAGCTTCTTGACGTTCAGCGCGCGCAGCTTGGCGATCACTTCTTCGGTGATTTCGCTGTTACATTCGACGGCCACCTCACCGGTGGATTCGTCGATGACGTCGTGGGCCAGCACGCGGCCGTACAGATACTCCAGCGGCGCTTCCAGGTGCTCGACGCCAGCCTTCTCCAGTTGGCGGATATGGCGCGGGGTAATGCGGCGGCCTTCCTCGACGATGACCTTGCCCTTGCCATCCTTGATATCGAAGGAGGCAACATCGCCGCGCAGACGCGACGGGATCAGCTCGAGGCTGACATTGTCTTCGTGCAGGTCGAACACGCTGGTGTCGAAGAACATCTCCAGCATTTCCTGGGAACTGTAACCCAGGGCGCGCAGCAGGATGGTCGCCGGCAGCTTGCGGCGGCGGTCGATACGCACGTAGACCAGGTCTTTCGGGTCGAACTCGAAGTCCAGCCATGAGCCACGGTAGGGGATGACACGCGCGGCGTACAGCAGCTTGCCGGAGGAGTGGGTCTTGCCCTTGTCGTGATCGAAGAAAACACCCGGGGAGCGGTGCAGCTGGGAAACGATCACACGCTCGGTACCGTTGATCACAAAGGTACCGTTTTCGGTCATGAGCGGAATTTCGCCCATGTAGACTTCCTGCTCCTTGATGTCCTTGATGGACTTGCTGGCAGATTCTTTATCGTAAATGATCAGGCGCACACGCACCCGCAGCGGGCAGGCGTAGGTTACGCCACGCAGGGTACATTCCTTGACGTCGAAGGCCGGCTTGCCCAGGGTGTAGCTCACATACTCCAGGGCGGCATTGCCGGAATAGCTGACAATCGGAAATACGGACTTGAATGCCGCTTGCAGGCCGACGTCCAGACGCTCGTCGGGGCGCTTGTCGGCCTGTGTGAAATTGCGATAAGAATCCAGCTGTATCGCAAGAAGGAAAGGTACATCCATGACCTTAGGCAGTTTGCCGAAATCCTTGCGGATACGTTTTTTCTCAGTGTATGAGTAAGCCATTCATATTCCCCAGCTTGATCGGTGACAAGACTTCGTGGAGCCTCGGCCGCAATAGCGGCGATACGAAGCCCCTCCGGGCGAGAAGCCTCTGATCAGTGCAGTTATTCACTACACTGATCGGAAACCTCTCCATCAGTTGCGCTTTTCAGCTGCGTGCGGACTGCGGTAAGGTGTAAACACGGTCCGGGCGGTCATTCCGCCGTCGCAACTGACGCAAAAACCTCATTGCCGCAAACGGCAAAAAGGCCGGCGGACAAAAGTCCACCAGCCTTGCCGCTGCCGGGCGGGTTTCCCGACCGACAGCGGAGAGTCGCAACAACCGAATTACTTCAGTTCTACAGTTGCGCCAGCTTCTTCCAGCTGCTTCTTGGCATCTTCGGCTTCGTCTTTGCTCGCGCCTTCTTTCAGCGGGCTCGGAGCGCCGTCTACCAGTGCCTTGGCTTCTTTCAGGCCCAGGCCGGTGATACCGCGAACAACCTTGATCACGTTTACTTTCTTGTCGCCAGCAGAAGTCAGGATTACGTCGAATTCGTCCTTCTCTTCAGCAGCAGCTTCGCCGCCAGCCGGGCCGGCCATAACGGCAGCAGCGGCAGTTACGCCGAACTTTTCTTCCATTGCTTCGATCAGCTCGACAACGTCCTTAACGGACATTTCGGCAACAGCATTGATGATATCGTCTTTAGTCAGAGACATGAGTCAGTACCTGATTTGTATGAGCAGTAAACTGCTCTAAATTTGATTGAAAACCGCCACTTCGCCCAGCGAAGGATTTAGGCAGCTTCCTGCTCTTTTTGGTCGCGAATGGCCGCAATAGTGCGAACCAGCTTGCCAGCAGATGCTTCTTTCAACACGCTCATCAGTTTGGCGATCGCTTCATCGTAAGTCGGCAGGGTAGCCAACATTGCGACATCAGCAAGCGCACCTTCGAAGGCGGCACCTTTCAGTTCCAGCTTGTCATTGTCCTTGGCGAAAGCACTCAGGATGCGCGCACCGGCACCCGGGTGTTCCTTGGAAAATGCAATAATGCTGGGACCGACGAATTTCTCGGTGAGACATTCGTACTCGGTACCTGCCAGAGCGCGACGCGCCAGAGTGTTGCGGACGACTTTCAACCAAACGCCGTTCTCGCGAGCCTCTTTGCGCAGGGCTGTCATATCGTTCACGGTAACGCCGCGGGAATCCGCAACCACCGCCGACAGAGCACCCTCAGCAGCCTGCTGGACATCTGCGACAATCGCTTTCTTGTCTTCGAGTCCAATAGCCATAGTGTCACTCCTGGATTTGAAAAAAGACCGGGAATTCACTTCTCCCGATCCGTTCCGGTGCATAGAGCTCAAATCCAGTAAAAATACTGGTTTGGGCGACACCGTCTGCGTAGGCTCGGACCCTGTTTCGGCCAGCCTGGCCCAGGTCCGGATTAAGCCGGTAGCGCTAATACCTCAAACGCAACCGACACCTACGGTCTTTGACGGCCCGCATTCATGCCGAAGCAGTCGAGCGGACCCCAAAGTTCTGTTTGCCGCGGGCGCGGCATACGCCGCGCCCGCAAGCACAATTAAATATTCAGGGAAGCCTGGTCGATGGTCAGCCCCGGGCCCATGGTGGTGCTCAGGGTGATTTTCTTCAGGTATACGCCCTTGGCGGAGGCCGGCTTGACCTTCTTCAGGTCGGCAACCAGCGCTTCCAGGTTCTCTTTCAGCGCATTCAGGTCGAAAGCCACCTTGCCGATACCGCCGTGGATGATGCCGCCCTTGTCTGCGCGGAAACGCACCTGACCGGCCTTGGCGTTTTTCACCGCTGTAACCACGTCCGGGGTTACAGTGCCGGTTTTCGGGTTTGGCATCAGGCCGCGCGGACCGAGGATCTGGCCCAGCTGGCCCACTACGCGCATCGCATCCGGAGAGGCGATCACCACGTCGAAGTCCATCTTGCCGGCTTTGACGTCAGCGGCCAGTTCGTCCATACCCACCAGGTCGGCACCGGCTTCTTTCGCCGCGTCGGCGTTGGCGCCCTGGGTGAACACGGCTACGCGCACGTCTTTACCGGTGCCGTGCGGCAGGGTAGTGGCGCCGCGAACGGCCTGGTCGGATTTGCGCGGATCGATACCCAGGTTGATGGACGCATCGACAGTCTCGGCGAACTTCACGTTCGACAGCTCTTTCAGCAGGGCCACGGCTTCGTCGATACCGTAGGCTTTGCCCGCTTCTACCTTTTCAGCGATTGCGCGCTGACGCTTGCTCAGCTTGGCCATTTACACACCCTCCACTTCGATACCAGCACTGCGGGCGGAACCGGCGATAGTGCGCACGGCCGCGTCCATGTCGGATGCAGTCAGGTCGGGCATTTTGGTGGTGGCGATCTCTTCCAGCTGAGCGCGGGTAACCTTGCCCACTTTCTCAGTGTTCGGACGACCGGAACCGCTCTTGATCTTGGCAGCCTTACGCAGCAATACCGCGGCAGGCGGGGTCTTCATGATGAAGGTGAAGGAGCGATCGCTGTATACAGAGATCACTACCGGCACCGGCAGGCCCGGTTCCATACCCTGGGTCTGTGCGTTGAACGCCTTACAGAACTCCATGATGTTCACACCGTGCTGACCCAGCGCGGGGCCGACGGGCGGACTCGGGTTTGCCTGGCCTGCGGCCACTTGCAGCTTGATATAAGCTTCGACTTTCTTAGCCATTACAGCTCTCCTCTAGTTGGGTGTTAGCGCCCGCGCTGGACAACCGCAAGGTTGCAACGCCCGGCTCCCCTGATGCCCCGAAACGCCAGATTGCAATTTCCGGGGACGCGAAAACCCCCTTCCACCATGCGGCGAAAGAGGGCTGTAAACCTCACTGTCGGGATCAGGTCTTTTCTACCTGACCAAATTCCAGCTCTACCGGAGTGGAGCGACCGAAGATCAACACCGCCACGCGCAGGCGGCTCTTTTCGTAGTTGACCTCTTCCACCACACCGTTGAAATCGTTGAACGGACCATCGATAACCCGCACCATTTCGCCAGGCTCGAACAGGGTCTTGGGCTTCGGCTTGTCGACGGAATCATCGATGCGATTCAGGATAGCCTGCGCCTCGCGATCGGTAATCGGTGCCGGCTTGTCTGCCTTTCCGCCGATAAAGCCCAGCACACGGGGGGTTTCTTTCACCAGGTGCCAGGTATCGTCGTTCAGCTCCATTTCCACCAGCACATAACCGGGGAAGAACTTGCGCTCACTCTTGCGCTTCTGTCCGGCGCGCATTTCAACCACCTCCTCGGTGGGAACCAGCACCTCACCGAACAGGTGATCCATTTCGTGCAGCTCGATGCGCTCCTTCAGAGAGGAGGCCACGCGCTTCTCATAGCCGGAATAAGCCTGGACTACGTACCAATGCTTGGACATGCGTCAACCTTTAGCCGATAACCTTGGAGGCGGCCCAACCCAGGGCGGAATCCAGCGCCCACAGAATCAGCGCCATAATCAACACAAACACCACCACGATCAGGGTAGTCTGGGTCGCCTCCTGGCGCGTCGGCCAGACTACGCGGCGCACCTCAGTTTGCGCCTCCCGCAACAGGCTCCAGAAGGCATCGCCCTTGGCAGTATTGACCGCCACCACCAGCGCCACCACACAGAGTGCGACCATCGCCAGCACGCGGTAAAGCAGGGGGAATTCGGCGTAATAGGAGTTGCCCGCGACGGCAGCGCCGACCAGCAGCAGCACCAACAGCCACTTCAGACCGTCAAGACGAAAGGTTTTCGCCTCTACCTTAGCACTCATATATAGAAGCCCTTAGCGCACAAAAGCCAGAAAGCCTTAGCGCTTACAAACACACAAACCTCACACCTTCGCGGAGACCCGTGACGCCCTCAGGCACCCTCAACCATTGGCAAAAGGGATGGGGCGATTGAAAAGTTGGCAGGCCAGGAGGGACTCGAACCCCCAACAGCCGGTTTTGGAGACCGGTGCTCTACCAATTGAACTACTGGCCTGAAACTGGAATGCCGAAGCATCCGAAAAACGAGGGGGCGGATCTTAGCATCCTCCCCCGCATTTGGCAAAGCGCACCACCAAAGAACTCCAGCAGCGCAATCTGCAACAATCAGCCGAGCGGGAATTACTCGACGATCTTGGCAACAACGCCGGCGCCAACGGTACGGCCACCTTCGCGGATCGCGAAGCGCAGGCCATCTTCCATGGCGATCGGAGCAATCAGGGTAACAGTCATCTGAATGTTGTCACCCGGCATCACCATCTCGGTACCTTCCGGCAGCTCAACCGCACCGGTAACGTCGGTGGTACGGAAGTAGAACTGCGGACGGTAGCCTTTGAAGAACGGGGTGTGGCGACCACCTTCGTCCTTGGACAGAATGTACACTTCCGCTTCGAATTTGGTGTGCGGAGTGATGGAACCCGGCTTGGCCAGTACCTGACCACGCTCCACTTCGTCACGTTTGGTGCCGCGCAGCAGGGCGCCAATGTTCTCACCAGCACGACCTTCGTCCAGCAGCTTGCGGAACATTTCCACACCGGTACAGGTGGTGGTGGTGGTTTCCTTGATACCGACGATTTCGATCTCGTCGCCGGTCTTGATGATGCCACGCTCTACACGACCGGTTACCACGGTACCGCGACCGGAGATGGAGAATACGTCTTCAATCGGCATCAGGAACGGCTGGTCTACCGCGCGCTCCGGCTCCGGGATGTACTCGTCCAGGGTTTCAACCAGCTTCTTGACAGCGGTGGTACCCATTTCGTTGTCATCTTCGCCGTTCAGGGCCATCAGGGCAGAGCCGACGATGATCGGAGTGTCGTCACCCGGGAACTCGTACTGGTCCAGAAGTTCGCGAACCTCCATCTCCACCAGCTCCAGCAGCTCCTCGTCGTCGACCATGTCGGCCTTGTTCAGGAATACCACGATGTAAGGTACACCTACCTGACGGGACAGCAGGATGTGCTCACGAGTCTGCGGCATGGGGCCGTCAGCAGCGGAACAGACCAGGATAGCGCCATCCATCTGGGCGGCACCGGTGATCATGTTCTTAACGTAGTCGGCGTGTCCCGGGCAGTCTACGTGGGCGTAGTGGCGAACCGGGGACTCGTATTCCACGTGAGAGGTGGCAATGGTGATACCGCGCTCACGCTCTTCCGGCGCATTGTCGATACCGTCGAAGGCAACGGCGGCGCCGCCCCAGACTTCAGCGCAGACGCGGGTCAGCGCAGCGGTCAGGGTGGTTTTACCGTGGTCAACGTGACCGATGGTGCCCACGTTTACGTGGGGCTTGGAACGTTCAAACTTTTCTTTT
>NZ_JACZFR010000015.1 GCF_014904815.1 Microbulbifer taiwanensis | reverse complement strand
CTGTTCGAGATAAAATCGGGTCGGGGTGGCGTCCCAGCTTGTTAACGGTATCGAGTACCTGGCATGCATCGGACTGCCACCCCGGTAACTAGTTGCCGCTAGCTACGGGCTTCAACCTAACATCGATGAGAGTGGTTTGATATGGATATTGGACCATACAAGGCGCTGCTACGGAAAATTTACTCGCTGGCGCTCCTAAATTTCCGCAGAGCGCGGCGTTATATTTCTTGAGCATGAGTAAAGTCGATCAGACAGAGGTTGCAGAAAGGCTGAAATTTGGGGTCTTATGTAGAGACTTTTCTGGGCGCCTTTGCTACGAGATAAATGATTTTCCTCTCGAAAAATACAATGAGACCAAAAGTTCGCTGGTTAAGAAATTTGGGTTGTTTCCGTTCGGTATCACAATCTACGGATTGGATGAAGTTTTTCAATGCTATATACGTGGGTTGAAGCGGGTAGGTATTGAGTGGGATGTATGGTCTGGGTTTATCGTTGTTGCCAAGAGTAAGCGCGCTGAAAATCTCGTAATTAACATGGCTCGGCACCTTGAAAGTACCATCGAAATATAACAATCACAGGCAGCGAGGCTCCGGCCCTTCGGGCCTCCGCGGGACGGCTTACCTTGTGCACGTTTTGCACGGTCGCTTCGCTCCCATTTTCGCGCAAAACGCGCATAAAGTAAGCGGCCCCTGCCGCGGGCGGTATATGTCTGAGCCAGGCATCACCTATTGAGGGTAAAATGAGAATAGTTTATATAATTTTATCTGTATTGATCACACCCATCGTAAGCGCTCAAGAGCACAAAAGTGATCGGCTGGTAAATCTTATCCAGGAAAAAATAACTAAAAATTATGTGATGGAGGAGAAGGTTCCCGACATCATTAGCTCTCTATCCAGCGTGCAGATGAAAGCTGAGTTCAGTGGCTCTGATGATCCGGCTAAAATTTCTGAAATATTGAGCTCATCTCTACAGCTACATGACAAACATTTCGCCGTAAGGTGGAGTGATCCTGCGCATAAAAATGAGAAAGTTGTATACGAAGGGTGGTTCTCAAAACTTGATAGGAAAAACTCGGGTTTTAAACGAGTTGAAATTTTGGAGGGAAATATTGGTTATATTGATTTTTGGGGTTTCGATAACGTCAATGATAAGTCAAGATCTCGAGCTCAATCAGCTATGCAGTTTGTTTCAGAAACAAATGCGCTTATCTTTGACCTAAGGAATAACGGTGGCGGTAGCGCTGATATGGTTCGTCTTATTAGCAGTTACTTACTTAAAGGTCGCGTACATCTGAATTCTATTTATTGGAAAGAAAGTGATTCTACTACGGAATTTTGGACGTACTCAGACATAGAGAATAGCTCCCAATCTGAAGTTCCTGTTTATGTTTTGACCAGTAAAGATACATTCTCTGCAGCGGAAGAATTCGCATATAATTTAAAAGCGCTTGAACGCGCAACCATCATTGGGGAGACAACCAAAGGTGGTGCAAATCCCTGGAAGTTTTTTGATCTAATTGATAACTATAGGGTATCTATTCCAATAGCAAAAGCTGTTAACCCTATCACCAATGGAAATTGGGAAGGTACTGGCGTTCAGCCTGATATTGTAGCAGGCAGAGATTCCGCCTTCAGTGTTGCATATAAACTAGCACTAGAAAATCTACAGAGTTCTGAAGTTCCTCAAGAACAGTTGAAAGAAATTGAGGAGGCCCTTCAGAGCCTTAATTGAAGTTCGTAGCGGGGTTCACATATAACGGAGTGCTGCGGGGGGACGGCTAACTTTAAGCACATTTTTGTGCAGTCGTTGCGCTCCTATTATTGCGCAAAGAAGTGCATAAAGTCAGCCGCCCCTGAGCGCGGCGTTAGCTTTCGCTGATTAGCGCCGAGATGGATCGAAGCGAAAGAATCGACCTGTCGGCTTCTATGTGCCGTTTGGTTTTCACGAGCTTCAAAAACGTCAAGTTCTTGACGCCCTCGAAGTACACGAACCGACGATGGGCGAACACTGACGGCGCTCTTCATCGCGCATTCCTGCCGATGGTTGGTGCCCCGGAGGAAATCATCCTGTACGGCTATCGAGCCGATTGGAGGGAATGGGAAGGGCTTATTTCCGATGATGTACCGAAGATCCCGGAATGGGCTTCCCTTTTGGACCAGTTCGCAGAAAAGTCTGGTCGCAGGCGTGTCTTGGGTCTTCCAGCACCTGTTATACCGCTTGTATGGTGTATATGAAGCCTACCAAGAATTTAGCATTTTATAACCTATTAACTTGGATAAATTATGACAGTAATTACCAGTACCGATGCTGACTTTCAATCCTTAATCTCCGAAAAGGAAAAAGTAATTGTGAAGTTTTATGCCAGCTGGAGTGGGTCGTGCCGTTTGCTTGCGCCCAAGTATAAGCGCATAAGCAATAGCGACGATTTTAAAAATATTACTTTTTTAGAAGTAAACGCGGAGGAAAACGAAGCGGCTCGAAAGCTTGTTGGGGTAGATAACTTGCCCTTCTTTGCTGCCTTTAATAAAGGGCAATTAGTTGGAAAAGAGAACACGTCGAAGGAAGAAGTAGTAATCGCCTTGCTTCAACGATTAACCAGTCAGTAATGAAAATACGGGTCCCCGTTGTTTTGTGTGGAAACCAGCTAGGCTGAGCTCCACGATTACCTCTTGGGAAGGTATTGCCGGATCAAACCATTGGTGTTCTCGTTGGTGCCGCGTTCTCAGGAGTGGTACGGGGTGCAGAAATAGAATTTCACGCCCCATCGCTGCTCGGTCTTCGCGTAGCCATGAAACCAGTGCCGTTGTCTGCCGTGATCGTCTTTAACATCTCCGGCGCCCGTCCGATCAGCTTGTTGATCCGGAGATTGGTGCTGGCCATTGGTCGAGGCATCAAGAGGGGCATCCCGGGAGGTTTGGTGAAGTGAAAGCTAACAAATCGCTCCAGCCGACGTTTGACCCGCCACCCATTTTTGCTATCGCAAAAACGGGCGTCGCCTCAAACGCGGCTGAGCTCAAGCGTTAGCTTTAAGCCTTACCCACGTCGATCTCAAAGTTGTCGCAGTTTTCAACGAAAAGTTGTGCTCATCAACCTGTCACTCAGCATTGGTATCAGAGGATGGCCGGACAATTAATCGGATCCTAAAAACGGTTAGCTATACCGATTCGATTGGCTCTTTTCCCACGCGGAATAGAACAATTCCTTTAGGTCATCGACCATTTCACTCATTGCCCAGCTGTAGCGCTGGAGCTGCCAGGCATCAACCGAAGTAAACTCTACCTTGGATATTACCTGCACCACACCGGACAGCATTTCCAGCCGATGACAGATGGCTTCTTGCAGTACATCCACTGGTATTTCTGGCTGAAGCTGGAATACAGATCGACTATGATCTCTCCGCTCTTCCAATGCCCTAAAATCGACGGTTGATCTATTATGCTTATCCATAGCGTCAAATCTCTCCCATAGCTTCTCGTTCACATATGAACGGAAGTGTAGCAAGAGAATGTTCACATGTGAACATTCAGGCGTGTTCACATGTGAACCATGAATCTATCAGAGAAGTTAGCGAGAAACCTTAGAGCCCTTCGGGGTCAACAAACGCAGGAGACATTCGCCCGAAAATTGGGTATTAGCAGGGCCACGCTGACCCGCCTGGAGAGCGCTTCCCAAAACACTACTCTGCAGACACTGGATCAGATCACGAAAAGCCTGCGCTGCGACGTGGGCGACTTGTTCAAGTAGACAGAACAGTGAATGCCTGCAAATTGGAGTTTGACGCCAACCGCTTTCTGGGAATCGGGCCTTTGAATTCCACCGATTCGGATTTGCTTTGACTGAATGGCAAGAGCAAGGTGAAATCCTGGAATCCGCCTGAACTGGCATACTCGATACTGGAAAGTTCCGGGGCTCTATTGCCGATGTGAGCTGGTTGGGGCCGGGCTTTTTCGCGTTTAGAAAGAAGACTTTGAAGCTCTGGGAGGATTACTGGAGGTGGCGACTTCTCAATACAGTATCCGCCGCAATGGCAATATAGGTCGTCTGCTTAAGCCGTCGATAGATCTTTCCAGGATTGGCGATAAAGCGCTGTTCCAAACGCCTTAAACTCAACCAAATATGCTGTTTTCAAACGAAGAGTTTAAACAGGCGTACGAGGCAGTAGGATTGACTGGTTTGATTTTTGTCAACTGTACCAAGCCTGGGCAATCGCCACGTCTTTACTCCCGGCTTAAATAGAATAATGAATAATTGGGGTCATTCATTTTTTCTTTTCTCAGGGCGCAACACATTGTCCTCACCCCAGACTTTCAATTGCATGATGATGGGCACCAGGGATTGGCCTTTTTCGGTCAGGCGGTATTCCACTTTCGGCGGCACCTCGGCGTAGACCTTTCGATGCACCAGCCCGTCCTGGTCCAACTCCCTGAGCTGGCGGGTAAGCATGCGCTGGGTGATGTTGGGCATCAACCGGCCCAGTTGGTTGAAGCGCTTCAGGCCATCTGCGAGTTGGTAGAGGATCACCCCTTTCCACTTGCCGCCGATCACTTCCAGCACGGACTCCACGCCGCACTCAGTGGTCGTGTTGCGGAGGCTGATTTTGTCTCTCATGGTATACAAAGTGTGTGTATAGAACAGGACTGTACATACTAACAGCAGAGATCCCGGGCTGATAGGATGGCGCTTCAACCATGAGTCACAGGGAAGGCCAACTCCATGAAAGCCATCGGTTACACCGACAACCTGCCCATCGATCACCCAGAAGCGCTGCTTGAACGGGAACTCCTCACGCCCCACCCCGGTGATTGGGACCTGCTGGTAAACGTGCAGGCTGTTTCCGTCAATCCCGTCGACACCAAGGTGCGCCTGGGTGCTCCGGTGGGGGCGGACGGTTTTCGGGTGCTGGGTTGGGACGCCTGCGGCATCGTCCATTCCACCGGGCCTGAGGTGGATGGATTCCGCCCCGGCGATCGGGTCTGGTACGCCGGCGACTACGGGCGCGCCGGCAGCAATGCCGAACAGCAGCTGGTGGACGCGCGACTGGTGTCGCGGTCGCCGGCGTCCCTGACACCGGCACAGGCCGCGGCTTTGCCGCTGACCAGCCTGACCGCCTGGGAGGCGCTGTTCGAAAGGCTGGGCTACAGCGCCGAGCCGAGCGAGTGGAATCGCGCCAACCCGCTGTTGATCATCAATGGCGCCGGCGGGGTGGGATCGATCGCATTGCAGCTTTGCCGCCTGGCGGGGATTCCCGTAACAGCGACGGCGAGCCGGGCACAGAGCCGGGACTGGTGCCGGCAAATGGGCGCCACTGACGTGATCGACCACGCCGAATTGGCGCAGTGGCCGGAAGCGTCTTTTGCGCGCATTCTGTGCTGTCACGACACCGATCGCTACTTCGACACCATGGCGCGGTTGGTGGCGCCGCAGGGTTTGATCTGTGCCTTGTCCAGTACAAAAGAACCCCACCAATTGCAACCCTTGATGAGCAAAAGCGCCGGCTTTGTGTGGGAATTTATGTTTACCCGCAGCCAGTACCATACCGCTGACATGGGCCGGCAGGGGCAGATTCTAGAGGCTGTCGCCCGCCTGGTGGATGAAGGGCAATTACAATCCACCCTGACGGAAACCGTCACCGGTTTATCGGCCGACAATATTCGGAACATGCACCGCCGACAGGAAGAGGGAGGGCTGATCGGTAAACAAGTGCTGCTGTTGGACGGGCGTGAACGATAAATTGACAGCACTACCACTCGAGCCGAATCGACAACCTCCCCGCGGATCAACTTGGGCCAGTGGTCTGTCCCTCAGTCAGCTTGCGGCTGCTCGGTGCGATTTTCACCGGCGCAACCATCCTGGTGACATCCGTCAGGTCGCCGATGATGCCGGTGAACCTGCTCGCGACACCCAGTACATGCGCGGATGGTGGCAGGAGATTCCGGAGACCAAGGCATTAACCCTGTCGATTAATGTTGTTTTGAAAGGCAATCCTCGATATTCGAGTAGAATATCGAGGATTGAAACATTGGAGTGTGGATTCTTGGCACTTATTTCACTTAATGGGTGAAATACAGGAATATTGCTGTTACACCAATGACTTCCAGGTTAATCAAAGGAGACTTACATGAAGCGTTTATTTGCCCTGTCACTCCTGCTCCTGTTGGGCAATGCATTTACCCAGGCAATGGCTCAGTCGCCAGTGGCAGGAGAGGATTACATCGAAATCCCCAATGGCCGCCCCCTGGCCCCCGCCGAAGGCAAGGTCGTCGTCGAAGAGTTCTTCAACTATATCTGCCCGGCCTGTAACAAGTTCGAGCCGCAATTCCTGGCCTGGTCGAAACAATTGCCAGCCTATGTCAGGGTGGACCATGTGCCGGCCGCCTTCCGCAAGGACTTTACGCCCTACGCCCACGCCTACTATACGGCACAGATTTTCGGTCTGGCCGAGGAGACACACCAGGCGGCCTACGATGCCATCCACATGACGCGGCGGCTTCCGGCCGAGGGACAGATGCCCAACGAGAAAAGGGTCGCCGAATTCTATGCCGACTACGGCGCCGACGCGCAAAAGTTTCTCGCCACTATGCAGAGCTTCAGCGTCAAATCCAAGGTGCGCCGCGCCACCGAGCATATGCAGCGCAGCAAGGTCCGCAGCACGCCCTCTATCCTGATCAACGGCCGCTACCTTGTTCTCGGCAATTCCTTCTCGGAGCGGTTGCGCATAGCGCGCTACCTGATCGAGAAGGAGTATGCCGGTTTGCAGCTGGGTAAGGCCCAGTAGCAATAGCGCTTACTGCCCGCCAAAGCCCCTCTTAAGGGTTCTTCTAAAAAAATCGTCATTCCCGCGAAGGCGGGAATCCAGTAGTCCCGAGGTCACTGGACCCCCGCCTTCGCGGGGGTGACGAAAAGCGAATTTCTAGAGGTGCCCTTAAGAGTGGGCTCTGCGCCTTGGGCGCTCCCGATGTTGAAAGCCTCCGTTTCGATCATATCCACCCACAGGCAACGGGTCTCGGCCGCTTTCCATTAGGAAATCGGCCCGCGCTTGCCTACAATGCCCGGCTATCCCGCCAATTGAGCCCCCCGCTGTGACCAAAGCCAATACCGACCACCCCCGCGATTTCCAGTCGCTGCCGCTGCAGCAGCCCCTGCTGACAAACCTGCAGGACCTGGGCTACGAGCGCCTGACGGAAATCCAGGCCGCCGCACTGCCGGCGATTGTGGCCGGCAGGGATGTGATCGGGCAGGCCAAGACCGGCTCGGGCAAGACAGTGGCCTTTGGGCTGGGACTTTTGCACAAGCTGCAGGTGGAGCGATTCCGGGTACAGGCGCTGGTGCTGTGCCCGACCCGGGAGCTGGCGGACCAGGTGGCGCGGGAGCTGCGCAAGCTGGCGCGGGCCATTCACAATATCAAGATACTGACCCTGTGCGGCGGCATGCCGTTCGGGCCGCAGATAGGCTCGCTCAAGCACGGTGCCCATATCGTGGTGGGCACGCCCGGGCGCATCGAGGATCACCTGCGCAAGGGCAACCTCGACCTGGGCGAGGTGCAGACGCTGGTACTGGACGAGGCCGATCGCATGCTGGATATGGGCTTCCAGGCAGTGCTGGACCAGATTGTCGCGGCGCTGCCGCGGCAGCGGCAGACACTGCTGTTTTCCGCCACCTACCCGAAAACCATCGATGCGCTGGCGGCCCGGGTGCTGCGCGAGCCGGTCAAGGTGGAAGTGGCCGCGGCGCACAGCGAGAGCACCATCGAGCAGAGTTTCTACCTCGTGGAAAACAACGAGCAGCGGCCCGCAGCGCTGCATCAGTTGCTGGCGAGCCACAACGCGGCCTCGGCAGTGGTTTTCTGCAACACCAAGCGGGAAACCGATGAAGCGGCCCAGGCGCTGAAGCGCGCCGGCTTTGCCGCGCTGGCGCTGCACGGCGATATGGAGCAGAAGGATCGCGATCGCACCCTGGCGCTCTTTGCCAACGGCAGCGCCTCCATCCTGGTGGCGACGGACGTGGCCGCGCGCGGGCTGGATATCGAGGAGCTGCCGATGGTGGTGAACTACCACCTGTCCCGCGACCCGGAGGTACATGTGCACCGCATCGGCCGCACCGGGCGGGCCGGGCAGAAGGGCGTGGCGCTGACGCTGGTCAGCAAGAAGGAGATCTACAAGCTGGAGCGTCTTGAGGAACTGCTGCAGCAGCCGCTGAGGCTGCAGGAGCTACCGCCCCTGCCGAAAGGCTTTGCGCCGGCCCGACCTGTGATGACCACCCTGCAGATCGACGGCGGCAAGAAACAGAAGGTGCGCGCCGGCGATATTGTCGGCGCCCTGACCGGCGACGGCGGTATCGGCGCTACCCAGATCGGCAAGATCCAGGTTTTCGACTTCTCCACCTTTGTCGCGGTGGAGCGACCCCTTGCCAAAAAAGCCCTGGGCAAACTGGCCACGGGCAAGGTCAAGGGACGCAAGTTCCGCGCGCGGATTGTGGGTGTCTGAGTCGCCTGCGCGTCCGTATCACTACGCAATATGCGTTGGCATTTTTAGCTTTATCCGATATCTGATGCAGCCGCAATCCTGTCGCCAAATAATACCAATAAGCGCGTTTCTATAATTCCACTCTGACCCGAATTATTATTTCCGGTCGAAACTGTCAAAGCCACACAATCACCGATAATATTGTCAGCGCTTCCGAAGCCGCGCCCTTTTAAATGCGTACCAACTGTTGCCTATCGCGACGCTGCTATTCGGAGCACTTCTGTCATGGAGACAACAGCGCGAAGGGAACCCTTTGAAAACTGCATATACGATTGTGATCGGCCTGGGGGGCGGCGATGAGTCCGAAGTCATCGAGTCAATGGTGGGCCTGTTTTTAGGGAAAATTCACGGTGAAGGCGGGCCGATATTCATTGATCCGACCGGATTCCCGTCCAGCAGTAACTGGCAAAATTATATTGCCACGAAACACGCACTCGATAAGCAGGATATTGAATCCATCGAGAGCGACGATGTGGGTATCTATATTGTTTCCCACGGTTCCGGCAATAATGTCGGGGGCCTGTGCGCCGCGGACCTGGCGGCGCTGATCCTGGAGCTCGGGTTCAGGGCCGTTCGCAAAATCTGCCTGGTCGCCTGCAACGTGGGCAACAGCCTGAAAGCCACGGCAGAGGATGACATCCAGACCGGTATCAACCAGAGCTATATCGGCAGCCTCTGCCAGGCTCTGCACCCGTTGACGCCGATGGTGGCGGGCTACGCGGGATTCGTGACGGTTGCCCACCCGAAGTATCCGGGCCGGATCGGTGTTCCGGCCCCGGGCGGAGGCTGGCAACTGAAGAGGGGTTACGGCGCCCAGGCCCCCGGCAGAAAGTTAATCAAAAACCCCGGTAAGCGCGGACGCATTACCGTAATGACACCGGAGGTCAGGCAGAAGCTGAAGGTCATTGCGCAGTCTCCAGACGGACAAACTGTGAATCTGGTTGGCTGGGATCAGTGGCATGACTTTTAAGCGCTCAGGATTTTCATAGTTTTGAAATGCGACTTTCGCCACGATATGTACGCGTATTTGAGGCTGGTTGTATCTTCGCGCATATCGCCACAGGGTACCCATACAGTTGTGCTTGAATGCCCTCCAAATACTTGCTAACCGAATTTTTTATATTATCTTTGCGGGACTTTACCAACCAATTACACGGGTTGTCTCCCTTATAATCCATAGCGCTGGTAGACAGTAATACTTTATTTGCGGGAATTGGACCTGTTCTCATTAATCTGGAACCTATCTGAATCAAAGGGAAGGAATTGAAATGATCAGCAGCAGTGTGGGATTGGGCGGTGCGAACCAGAGGGAAGTTGTGATCTACGTGCAGAAACTGCTTAACCGGTATATCGACTCCAGGGCGATCTATGTTTTGCGGTTTCTCAAGGTAGACGGACGCTGCGGCCCGCAAACCATCGGCTGCATCAAGGAGTTCCAGAGCCATATAGTCGGCCTTGCACATCCCGATGGACGTATCGATTCCAATGGCAGAACAATAAAGGCATTGGAGAATTACGCATCGCCACAGAAGCAGCGGGTCTACGAGTTCAGCCTCGGGATCTTCCCGGCGCTTTCGTTTACCGACCGGGCGAGTGCAACCTCGCCGAAAAAGGCATCCGCAAATACTGTGGCCGCGGTTACCGATGATCCCAGAAAGCTGATGACTCGCGCAGCGGTTGCCGAGGCCTATGGTGCCATTTCTGCCGACAAGGTCTGGGCGAAGAAAAGCACCTACCTGAAGATGTATAAAATTCCGGAGTCGATCACCAAAGACAAAAGTTATGCCTGGGTCAATGTGTATGATCCCAAGAAGCGCAATGTCAGCAAAATCTGGTGTCACAAGTCGATGCACCCCTTCCTCGACACATCGCTTAAAAATCTGCAAAAGCAGGGATTGCTGGGCGATTTGAAGGAGTTTGGCGGCTCTCACAATATCCGCTCGACGCGGGGCAGTACAAATTGGTCTTCGCACTCCTGGGCACTGGCCATCGACATCAATATGACCGGCAATGGCCTGGGGCAGAAACCGAAGATGTCGAAAGAGTTTGTGAAGTGTTTTACCGATGCCGGTTTCTTCTGGGGCGGCAACTACTCCAGGAAAGACGGTATGCATTTTACTATCGCGGGCTTTGACAAGCCGGCGTCTTCTTGACGGTAGATGGAAGTTATTGGAGTAGAGATGAAAATCATACTGAAGACCCTGCTGCTACTGGCGAGTTTCTCTGTTACTGCCTGCGATAGCGAAGCCAGTGACAGCGTCCCTGCACATGGGCTGCAAACGTCCTATACGCGCATCGATTCCTGCAGGGAAACCGTGGACAACGCCAACGCGGCCTTTTCCCTCCTGGACTGCGGCAAGGTGGGCGAGCACCAGGTGCATATAACCGTGCAATCGCCCACCGTATTCACGGTGCGTCTCAAGGACGATGGCACCGAGGCTATGTCGGAGTTTGAGGAATTGAGCGGTGACCTGCCGCTGGAGACGGGGCCGGCGATCGAGTGGTACAGCGAAGGTGAAAATCTGCGCTTTATGGTGTTCCGCCTCCGCTGGGGTACGGACGAGGCGCCGTTTCAAATGGATGAGCGCCTGGTCATCAGCCTCGTATCGGCAGACCGCATATGTCCACTGGCAACGGTGGGAGTAAAATCCAATCGGAATGCCAACGAGAAGGCGCGCCAGTTGATCCAGAACCAGCTTCTGGCGACTTCCGAATGCCCTAAAGACGTATTGTCAATTTAAGTTCGCACCTGCACCGCGCCGGCTCTTCAGAACCCGTTTTGGGCTGCCGGCCGGCTCGGCGCCACGCTATACGGTAGCGGAGCTCAGTGTAGATAAATCGCGGATCCTCTGGCTGATTTCCGCACCGATACGGGGTTCGGTCATGGCCCCGCTGCACCACTGTACCGCATACCAGAGCACCGCCAGGTATCCGTAGATCACCCGGCAATGATCCAGCCGCTTCCAGTGGCCCGGGGTCACCGGGAGGCCCAGGTATTCCGTGAGCAGTAAATTCTGTTGCCCTTCATTCAGCCCGTACTCTTCGACAATTACCGCCAGATCATAGAATGGATCGCCCATGGCGGCGTACTCCCAGTCTATGGCGTACAGGTTTCCATCGTCGGCGACAATCAGGTTTGCCTTCAGTAGATCGTTGTGACAGAGGCAGTGGCCGTCGCCCAGGGCTCCGGCCGCAGCAATGTGCTGCGGGATTTCCTGTCGCAGCGCATGCAGCGCCGGATAGAGCGCCGTGCTCCTGTCGATTGAGCGCCAGTAGCTGGCTGCCTTGGCTTCGATATCCAGCTGGGTATCGATGGCCGGCAGCGTGTGGATATTGCGCAGAAGCTGCGCCAGTTGTCGCAGGGCCCCGGGCCGCTCGCTGTGCCAGGAGCCGCCCTCGATATAGCGGGTTACCAGATATCGGTGGTCAGGGTCGCAGTAAACCAGCGGCGCGCAGAGGCCGCCCCTGTCGGCGCGCAGCAGGGCTTCGTGTTCGGCGGTGCGATTGAGATCCAATGAGGCGCTGATGGCGGAGTTTCTGCGTATTACCAGCCGCTCGCCATCCGCCACCAGCAGATAGCTTTTGTTGGTCAGCCCGCCGGTCAGCGGCCTGAGCACCGAGGGTTTGGTGGCGCTCCAGCGCTGCCAGTCGGGCGGGACTATATCGGCTGGGGCTGGATCCGGCGGCGCTGCGCTCATGCGGGTACCGCTGCGCCTTCGCTCGCCGCTGTCTCCCTCCTGTAGATGGCCCACCACTGGAAGAAGCCCACGATCACGATAATCACATAGAGCACAAACAGCAGCGCGGTCAGGTAGAGGCCGCGGTCGAGGTACAGATAGATGGAGACACCGTCGACCACAATCCAGTAGAGCCAGTTCTCCAGCACCTTGCGCGTCACCATATAGGTGGTGACCACGGCCCCCCAGGTGGTGAAGGAATCCAGGTAGGGCAGGGCGGCATCGGTGTTGGTATCCAGCACGTAGCCAAAAAGCGCAGTTAATACGCCGACGCCGGCAAAAACAATGAGGTGAGTGCGCAGTGGCCAGCGGTGGATATGCAGGTCGCGCTGTCTGTCGCGGTGATGCCGCCACTGCCACCAGCCATAGACGGCCATCAGCAGGTAGAACACCTGCAGCGCGGATTCCATCACCAGGCTGACATCCCAGAAGAGGAACAGGTAGATGGCAGTGCTGGCAAAGGCCGCGTACCAGCAGAGGATTTTCTCCCGCATCGCCAGCAGCAGGTAGGCCAGGGCGAGCACGACCGCAATGATTTCCCAGCCCGACATGGCGGCGAGGGACGCGCTTACCGCACTGGAAAATTCGTTGTTAAACATCGCCAGCTTCCGGGGCCAGGTCGCCGTCGATAAATTTGCACACGAAAATGGCGCGGCCGTGTTGTTCGTAAGACTCGCGCATTTCCTGTTTCAATACGTCCATCAGCAGGTCGTAGTCGCCGAATATCTGTGTGCTCATGGTGTTGGTGATTACCCGCAAACCAGGGTGGCTGTTGAGACGGTCGATAAAGTCCTGGATACTGGGGATGTACTCGTCTTTGAGCGGGTACATGCTGATTTCTACGGAGAGTTTCATTGGTGTTCTTCCTGGGCACATTCTTTCAAAAAGACTCTGAATATCGTCATTCCGGCGAAGGCCGGAATCCATTGCCGGACCGGAGCCTCCTGGATTCCGGCCTTCGCCGGAATGACAGATTGGGTTTATTTAGAGTTCCTCGATAAATTCGCGCGGTGCCGGGCCGCCGCAAACAGTTAGAAAGTGTAGCTTCCGCTGATACCCGCTACGCGCGGTTCGCCGTACTGGTAGTAGGCTTCCGGGGCATAGAAATTCTCCGGGTTGTTGCCGAACTGGTTGCTGAAGTAAAAGCCGCGGGTGGTGATGTCCTCGTCGGTCAGGTTCCTGCCCCAGAGGGCGACTTCCCAGTTATCGCCCAGGTAGGTCAGGCGGGCGTTCAGCAGTTCGTAGGCCTGCGACTTCTCGTCGTGGCTGTTGGAGAAATAGAAGTCGTCCTTGCCCTCCACTTCCAGGCGCAGTATCAGTTCGGGCAGCAGGGAAATTTCGGTACCGGTGAAGAACTGGTAGTTGGGCGCGTGGGCCAGGTCGCGGCCATCGAAGTCCACCGGTGCCAGGGCAAGGCCGTTGCCATCGTCGCGGGCGTCGACGTGGGATGTGCTGACGAAATCCACAAATTCCGCATTCAACCAGCCGGCGGCGGCGAAGAAGCGCAGGCTATCGCTGGCGAGGTAATTCAGCTCGACTTCGAGACCGGTGGTCTCGCCGCCGGCGGCATTGGTGAGAAAGTCGTCGAAGGAAAAATCGTTCGGGTCGAATACCGACTGCTTGGCCTGCACATCGCTGCGATCCTGGTAGAAGGCCGCCAGCTGCGCCTGCAGTCGGTTTTCCAGCCAGGCGCCCTTGAGGCCCACTTCGTAGTTGAGCAGCTGCTCGGTATCGAATTCGAACTGGTCGCTGCCGATATTCGGGTTGCTGGCGGAAGCGGCGATGATGCTGCCGTTGACGCCACCGGCCTTGTAGCCGCGGGACAGGGTGGCGTAGAGCAGGGTGTTGTCGCTGTGGCTGTATTCCAGGGTGACATTGCCGCCCCAGAGGTCTTCGTTCTTGCTGGAAGCCACCGCCAGGGAATCGGCGTAGTCGGCATCGCGCTGCTCAAACCTGAGACTGGTGACCAGGGCAAAGGCGTCGCCGAGTCGAGTGCGCAGCTGGCCGTAGACGGCGGTGTTCTGCGTATCGAACTCGCTGGTAAAGCTCTGGTTGCGCTCGAGGCTCTCGCTCTCATCGCGGAAATAGACACCGGCCACCCAGCTGCCGAGGCCATTGAACAGGGCGGAGGCGTCGGTGGACAGGATGCGCAGGTCGGCGCTGAGGTTGTCCCTGTCGCGCAGGTAGTTGTCGGTGGAGCTGTATTCCCAGGGGTGGAAGCCGACATGGGTCCAGTCCTCGTCGTAGCCGTACTCGGTGTCCGAGCTGGCCGCGCTGAGGGTGCTTTCCAGGGTGAAGAGATCGCTGCCGCTCCACAGGCCTTTTACCGCGCCGGCCAGGGTTTCCTGCCGGTCCCAGCCGGGCTGGTCGGACAATGTCTCGCGGGTATTGTAGAGCGAGAAGGCGTCGTAGCCGTTGTCGACATCGATATAGAGGGCGGTGAAATCCAGCTGCAGGTCTTCGCTGGCGCTATAGCGCAGTTTGCCGCGCGCAATCGACTCGTCGATATTGTTGGTGTCGCTGCGACCCAGGTATTCGTTGTCGATAGTGCCGTCGGACTGCTGTTTGCGCGCGGCGAGTCGGTAGCCCAGCTTGTCGGTCAGGGCGCCGCTGCCGACCGCAGATAATGTGCGACCGTTGTACTGCGCCGCTTCCGCGGACACCCTGGCCATGGGTTCGGCAGTGGGCGCGGCGCTGCTCATGCTGATCAGGCCGGCCAGGGCATTGGCGCCGTAGAGGGTGCCCTGGGGACCGCGCAGTATTTCCACCTGCTCGATATCCAGGGTACTGGCGGCCAGGCCCAGACCGGTGAAGTCGATGCCGTCGATCAGCAGGCCGACGGACGGATTGACCGGGTCGATAAACTGGCTGCGTTCGCCGATACCGCGGATCTGCACGAAGCGGCCGCGGGAGGCGCCGGCGGCAAAGTTGACGTTGGGGGCCATACCCAGCAGCTGCTCAAGGTTTGCGGCACCGCGGGCTTCGATCGCGGCCTCACCCAGCACGCTGACGCTGCCGGGCAGGTCGAGCTGCTCTATGGCGCGCAGCTGGCTGGTGACTATGACCTCTTCCAGCCCATTGCTGTCTTGTGCTGCGACTTGAGCTGTCGTCAGGCAGCCGGCGAGGAAAATTGACTGCGCAAGCGGATTTATTCTGGTTGGAAAATTCATGGTTCTCTCTCAGGAAAAGCTGAAGTGAAAGAGACCCGGGATGCGACGGAGGAGAGCTTTTAGGGACTACCTATTCCTACGCCGGTATTAACCGGATCAGGTTCAAGGGTTTGCTCACGGAGCATCTCAGGCAGAAGCCACCCCTTAGGTTTTGCGGGCAGGATAATAGCAGAAGTTCTCTGTGGACGTCATCGAACGGCGGCCGGCGCTTACTCCCCGACAGCCGCGGGAAATTCCCGCCCCAGGAAATCGGCCAGGGCCCTGACCGCCGGGGCCAGGCCCTTGCGGGAGGGCATCAGCAGGCTGATATCGGCGCTATTGGCGATCCAGTCGGGCAGCACGCGGATCAGCTGGCCGCTTTTTATTTCCTCGCGGCAGCAGTAGGACGGCAGGGCGACGATACCCAGGCCGTCGGATGCGGCCTGCTTCAGCGTATTCATATCGTCGCTGCAGAGTTGCGGTGAAAACGGCACTGTCGCCGTCAGCCCGGCGCTGTTCTGCAGTGACCAGAGCCCGGCGGCGGGTCGCCAGCCCACCTTCAGGCCCCGGTGGCGGCACAGGTCCTCCGGCTGTGCCGGCGCCCCACAGCCCTCGATATAGGCGGGCCCGGCAAACAGATGCCACTGGACCCTGGCCAGGGGTTTCTGGATCAGGCTGGAATCCGGCAGCGGCGCCATATGGCCGCGCAGGGCCAGATCCACACCTTCGCCAATCAGGTCGACGGACGCATTGGTGACCTGCTGCTGCACAGTGACATTCGGGTTTTCGAGCAGGAATCGCGACAGCAACTGCCTGAGGGCGAAATGGGCCATGCCCACGGAGCAGCTGATTCTGACCTGGCCGGAAATCTGGTTTCGCTGCCTGTCCACCGCGGCCTCCGCGGCCTCCATCTCGTCCACGACATTTCGCGCGTAGCGATAAAACTCATCGCCGATATCGGTGACGGTAAATTGTCTCGATGTACGCTGGATCAGGCGCGTCTGCAGCCGCTCCTCGAGCTGGCGGATATGCCGGCTGAGGCGGGACTTGGGCATATCGAGCGCCTTGGCCGCGGCCGAGAAGCCGCGCTTCTCCACTACGTGCACAAAGTAGAAGTAGTCATTCAAGTCGATCATCGCCTCGCTCCCTGTCCCGGCCACTGCAGGTCAATCGTTCCATATTTAGAACATTAAGTCGATTTTTTGCCACTTCTCTCGCAGATCGTTCCGTTTGTATTCTTGAAACACCTTGAGGCAACAGAGAAGCGGGAGCCTGGCCATGACAGGAACAGAATTGCGGGAACGGCGGGATACAACGGAAACAGCCGCCACCCATTTCGATATCACCGATGCGGTGCGGGGGGAGTCGCTGGCGATTGGCAGTGGTTTCCGGGCCCTCAGCTTTAGGGAGCGCCACTTCGCCGGGCTGATGGATCCGCTGATCATGGTGGATCACTACACCATGACAGAGCCGACTTTCGGCGCCCACCCCCACGCGGGCATTGCCGCGGTGTCGCTGCTGTTCGAGAACAGCAGCGGTCGCTTCAACAACCGCGATTCCCTCGGCAATGATCTCGACCTGCAGCCCGGCGACCTCTACTGGCTGAACGCCGGCCGCGGTGCCCTGCACGACGAGGCGCCGAAGGAGGGCGCGCGTATCGAAGGGCTGCAGGTGTTCGTCAACCTGCCGGCGCGACTGAAACGCGAGCCGCCTTCCGCGCTCCACGTGAAGGCGCAATCCATTCCCGTTGTCGAGGGGCCGGGGGTGCGGGTGCGCGTGGTGCTGGGGGAGAGCGGCGGTGTCAGCGGCGCCCGCTCGCCCGCGCTGCCGCTCACCATCCTGGATGGCCAACTGGCTGCGGGGGCGCGCTACACCCACGCGCTGCCGGCGCAACACAGTGCCTGGCTCTACGCCGTCGCCGGCGACCTGCAGATATCCACCGGCGACCGCGCAATCCACTTGCCCGCCGGTCGCGCGGTGGCGATCAGAAACCTCTCTGCAGGCAGCGCCCTGCCGCTGGATCTCGCCAATATGGCGGCGGATGCCGGGCATTTTGCCCTGTTTTCCGGATCGCCGATCGGCGAGTACTTCGTCCAGCAGGGGCCATTCGTGATGAGTTCCGACGAGGAGTTGCAGCAGGTGCAGGCGGACTACGCCGCCGGGCGCCTGGGCAGCCTGTAACAGATTCACTGAATCGATCGAAATTTTATTGAGGAGAATTGCAATGAAAGTACTGGCAATTGCCGCGACCAACAGCCGCAAATCCATCAACAAGGCGCTGCTTGGCTACGCGGCCAAACTGCTTGAAGAGACGGCGGAAGTCGAGGTGCTGGATATCAACGACTTCCCGCTGCCGATCTACAGCGCGGACCTGGAGGAGGAAGAGGGCATTCCGGAGCCTGCACAGCGATTCCTGGCCAGGATCGCCCGGGCCAATGCCCTGCTGATCTCCTACGCGGAGCACAACGGGGGCCACGCCGTCGCCTACAAAAACCTGTTCGACTGGGCGTCGCGCCACAATCGCAATGTCTATCAGGGCAGGCCGATCGTGATGCTGGCGACTTCCCCGGGTCCCGGGGGCGCGAGCAGTGTGCTGTCCGCGTCGGTGAACTCGGCCCATTTCTTTGACGGCGACGTAGTCGCGTCCCTGTCCGTGCCGAGCTTTTACGACAACTTCGATATGGACAGGGCGGAGATCTCCAATGCGTCGATACGCCGCCAACTGATCGAGACACTGGAACCGCTCGCGAAAACCGGGAGGGTTTTAGCGACGGCGGTCTAATCGCGGCTTGAATCCCAACAGAAAAAAGCCCCGGCAGTGGTCACCACTGCCAGCAAACACAAAAAAACACGCCCCCCCGGCGGCGCCCCCCCCTCGGTGAGGCTTTTTATTGCGTTCAGGCGACCGGGTTATTCGCCCAGAAGGCCACCGGCGCGGGCCATGACGTGGAACAGGTAACTCTGCTCGTTGGTGCCACTGACCAGGTGCGCACCCGGACCGCGGGCCCAGACGCCGACGTCTTCACCGGCATGGGACTCGGAGGCCAGGGGTACCAGTGCCTCCTGGTGGTAGCCGGACGCGGTGGTATCGACGTGGCTCAGGTCCTGGCGGCCGGCGTCGATATCGTGCTCATAGCGCTCGTCCGCATCCGTCTCCTCGCCGAAATCGGCGTAGCCGAAGCCGTTGCCGTAGCTGATGGTGGTGTAGGGCAGGCCGTCACCGGCCAGGCTCGGGGCCGTTTCCGGCTGGCCGCTGCCGTCGTTGGTCACCACCTTGCCGAGAATCGGGTTGCCGCGGGTCGGGTAGCCAGCGATGGTCATCACGTGGCTGTGGTCCGCGGTGACGATGATCAGGGTATCCTCGGGATTGGTGTTGTCCATCGCCACCTGCACCGCCCTGGCGAACTCCACCGCGTCGGTGAGCGCGTTGTAGGCGCTGCCCGCGTGGTGGCCGTGGTCGATGCGGCCGGACTCGACCATCAGGAAATATCCCTTGTCATTCTTGCCCAGCAGTTCCAGGCCCTTGGCGGTCATCTCGGACAGGGACGGTTCGCCGGCGACGTCGTTGCCGCGGTCCGCCTCATACTGCATGTGCGACGCGTTGAACAGGCCCAGCAGCTTGTCGGTGGCGGCCACGTCGACACCGGCGAAGCCGGCCCGATCCTCGATGTAGGCGGCATTGGTGATACCGTCGTTGTAGCGCTCCTGCCACTCGTCCACCAGGTTGCGGCCGTCCGCGCGCTTGCCCGCCACGCCCTCGAGGTCGGTAACCGTGTCGGGCAGGAAGTTGCGGCGGGCGCCGCCGAGTACCAGGTCGATGCCGTCGCCGGCCGCCAGCTGCACCAGCTGTGTGGCGATATCCACACAGCCCGCCGGGGCGGCGTATTCCCAGTCGCGCTCCGGTACCTTGGCGTAGGTGGCGCCCGGGGTGGCGTGGGTGACGCGCGCGGTGCTGATGATACCGGTGCTCTTGTCGAGCCCCTCGGCCAGCTCCAGCGCAGTGGTCAGCGGCCGCTCCAGGCTGGCGGCGCAGTCGCCGCGGGCCACGTCCTCGGCCACGCTGAGTACGCCGGCCTTGGTCTTGACGCCGGTCACCATGGCGGTGGCGGTACCGGCGGAGTCGGGCGTCTGCTGGTTGGTGTTGTAAGTCTTCACCAGGCCGGCGAAGGGCATCTTCTCGAAGCTGAGCTGGTATTCCTCTCCGCTCAGGCCCTGCTGCTGGCCGGCCAGGATGCGTGCGGCGGTGACGGTGGAGATACCCATGCCGTCGCCGACAAACAGGATGATGTTCTTGGCCGCGCCGGGGGTGTTGTCGATCACCTGGTCGCGCGCGCGGTCCACGGCCTGCTCGCCGCTCACGAACCAGCTGCTGTCGCGCTGGGCCTGCGACAGGCCCAGCACCTGTTGCTGCGGTTCCGGCAGCAGGGCCAGGTCATCGGAGCCGGAATTGTCGTCACTGCAACCCGCGGCCAGCGCGGCGATGGAAAAGGCCAGGGCCAGTTTATTGAATGGTTTCATCGTCAATTACCCCCAAATTATTCCGCGGTCACCGACAGGCCGGTTGCGCCGACCATCAGGTGAAAAACGGCGCTCTGTTCCAGAGTGCCCTGTACCAGCCGGCTACCGGCGCCGGTGGCGTGCAGGCTGATGTCCTCGCCGGCGTGGCTCTCGGAGCCCAGCGGCACCAGCGCCTCCTGGTGGAAACCCGGCGCCGCTGTGTCCACGGCGCTCAGGTCCACACGCCCGGTGTCGGCGGCCAGGTTGTAGCGCAGGTCCGCATCCGTCTCGTCTCCCCGGTCGGCATAGCCGAGGCCGTTGGCGTAGGAAAGCGTCGTGTAGGGCAGGCCGTCCGCCGCCGCACCGGCCTCTGCCTGCGGCGCACCGCTGGCATCGTTGGTGATCATCTTGCCGAGAATCGGATTGCCCCGGGTCGGGTAGCCGGCGATGGTCAGTACGTGGCTGTGGTCGGCGGTCACCAGGATGAGCGTCTCCTTCAGATCCACTTTCTCCGTCGCGGCCCGTACCGCATCGGAGAAGGCGATGGCATCGTGCAGCGCGCTGTAGGCGTTGCCAGCGTGGTGGCCGTGGTCGATGCGGCCGGATTCAACCATCAGGAAATAGCCGTCGTCGTTCTTCTGCAGCAGGTCGATGGCCGCAGTGGTCATCTCGGCGATACTGGGCTCATCGGCGCCTTTTGCCACCCGGTCGGCATCGTAACTCATATGGCTGCTGGTGAAGAGTCCCAGCAGCTTGTCGGTGGAAGCCGGGTCCAGAGCCGCCAGCTCGGCGCCGCTCTGCAGGTACACGCCCTGCTGCCCGCCGTCGTAGCGCTGCAGCCTTTCGGCGGTCAGGCCGCGGCCGTCTTCGCGCTTCCCGCCGTCGTCCGCAGTAATGAAGTTGCGGCGGCCGCCGCCGAGGATCACATCCAGGCCATCGCCGACTTCGAGTTCGACCAGTTGCGCGGCGATATCGGTGCAGTCGCCATCGGCGCTGTATTCCCAGTCCCGCTCCGGGCTGCGCGCATAGGTGGCGGCCGGGGTAGCGTGGGTGATGCGCGCGGTGGAGACGATGCCGGTGGATCTGCCGCGGCTCTCCATCAGCTCGAGAAAGGTGTTCAGCTCCCTGCCCTGGCTGCCCGCGCAGTCGGCGCGCAGGGCCTCCTCGTCGACATTGATCACCCCGGCCCTGGTTTTCACCCCAGTCATCATCGCAGTCATGGTGCCGGCGGAATCCGAGGTCTGCTGGTTGGTGTTGTAGGTCTTGATCAGGGCGCTGTGGGGAAACTCCTCGAAGGAGAGGGCATTTTCCTCACCGTCCTCGCCGCGCAGCTGGCCCTCGAGGATGCGCGCGGCGGTCAGGGTGGAGATGCCCATGCCGTCGCCGACGAACAGGATTACATTCTTCGCGGTGACGTCGCTGCGGGATTCCGCGGCCCGGGATTCGACCCGGCTGGCGCCGTCGGTAAACCAGTCGCTGTTGCTCTGGTAGTCCGGCAGGTCGGCAGCCTGCGCTGCGGGGATCAGGGGGAAAAGACAGGACGCAGCGAGTGCGCGGGCAAATCGCTTTGCCATGGAGAGCCTCCGGTACTCATGGATTTGGCCCGCATTAGAGTCCGGAATTATGACGGGGGAATTACGCGCCTGTTAAATTATTCAGGGCAGGATGATTTTTATTTCTCCGATTATTTTCGGTTATCGATTTCTCAGCCGATGATTTTTACCGCGCTCTCGTCCGGGTCGCGGCCCTTTCCCGCAGAACGCAGGCGCTGCAGGTATGCCTCCCAGTTGTCCGCGCGGTTTTCTCCCAGTTCGCGCAGATAGCTCCACGTGTAAATACCGCTGTCGTGGCCGTCGTCGAAGGTGATTTTCAGCGCGTAGCGGCCGGCGGCCTCGACCTTGTCGATACCCACGTGCAGTTTGCCGCTGACCAGCACCGGTTCACTGGCGCCGTGGCCGCGCACCTCGGCGCTGGGGGAGAAGACGCGCAGGTATTCGGCCGGCAGCTGGTATTCGGCATCGGCGAATGCGACTTGCAGAGTTTTCTCGGCACGGTTTAGGCGGATTTTTTTTGGGGCTTTCATAGTTATCTGTTGTCGGGGCCACTTTCGCCCCCTCCCCCGCAAGCGGGAGAGGGGCGCTTTTCTTACGGGATCCGGATTACAGGATAAAGCGAGACAGGTCTTCGTCCTGGCTCAGTTCGCCCAGGTGGTTGTCCACATATTCGGCGTCGATGGTAATCGTCTTGCCGCCGTCGGCGTCGAAGGAGATTTCCTCCAGCAGTCTCTCCAGCACTGTGTGCAGGCGACGCGCGCCGATATTTTCGGTGCGCTCGTTCACGTCGAATGCCACTTCGGCGATGCGGCGAATGCCGTCCTCGGAGAATTCCAGCTGTGTGCCCTCGGTGGCGAGCAGCGCTTTCTGCTGTTCGGTCAGGGACGCGGATGGCTCTGTGAGTATGCGCTGGAAGTCACCGGAGGTGAGCGAACTCAGCTCCACGCGAATCGGCAGGCGCCCCTGCAGTTCCGGGATCAGGTCCGACGGCTTGGACAGGTGGAAGGCGCCCGAAGCGATAAACAGGATATGGTCGGTCTTGATCATGCCGTACTTGGTGGTGATGGTGCTGCCCTCGATCAGCGGCAGCAGGTCGCGCTGCACGCCCTCGCGGGACACGTCGGCACCGCCGCTCTCCTGGCGCTTGGCCACCTTGTCGATCTCGTCGAGGAAGACAATGCCGTTCTGCTCCGCGGACTGGATGGCGCGAGTCTTGATTTCCTCGTCGTTGACCAGCTTGGCCGCCTCCTCATCGGTGAGCTGTTTCAGGGCCTGCTTGACCGTGAGCTTGCGCTTCTTGGTCTTGCCCTGGGCCATATTGGAGAACATGCCCTGCAGCTGGTTGGTCATTTCCTCCATGCCGGGGGGCGCCATGATTTCCACCCCCATGGGCGATACGGCCATGTCTAACTCGATTTCCTTGTCGTCCAGCTGGCCCTCGCGCAGCTTCTTGCGGAACAGCTGCCGGGTGCCGGAATCCTTGTCGCCGGGCTCGGTGGAGCGGGCCGGGGGCAGCAGGGCGTCGAGGATACGCTCCTCGGCGGCGTCCATTGCGCGCTGCTCTACGCCGGACATGGCCTTTTCGCGTTCCAGCTTCACCGCCATTTCCACCAGGTCACGCACTATGGATTCGACGTCGCGGCCGACATAGCCCACTTCGGTGAACTTGGTCGCCTCCACCTTGATAAAGGGGGCGCCGGCGAGCTTGGCCAGGCGGCGGGCGATCTCGGTCTTGCCGACACCGGTGGGGCCGATCATCAGGATATTTTTCGGGGTGATCTCCGCGCGCAGCTCCTCGCTCACCTGCATGCGCCGCCAGCGGTTGCGCAGCGCAATGGCCACGGCGCGCTTGGCGTCCTGCTGGCCAACGATATGGCGGTCGAGTTCGTGGACGTTTTCGGGGGGGGTCATTGGGGATCCGGACATGGAAATTCCCGGTCCAAATTCTCTTGGTACCCCCCCCGCTCCACTAAGCTGGTGCGGTGGCGGCGACGCACCGGGGCAAAGGTTTCAAAACCGCTGTGAATACGTCCCTGTACGCTCTGTCGGAAACGTCCCTGTTTCCGACAGTTTTGAAACCTTTGCCCCGGCACGCCGCCTTCGATTCGGGGTGCGGTACTTCGTCAGTAACTCAATTCTTCGATGGTGTGATTCTGGTTGGTGTAGACACAGATATCGCCGGCGATCTTCAGGCCCTGCTCGACGATGGCGCGGGCGTCCATGTCGGTGTTGTCCAGTAGCGCGCGGGCAGCGGACTGGGCGAAGGGGCCGCCGGAGCCAATGGCGATCAGGTCGTCCTCCGGCTGTATCACATCGCCGTTGCCGGTGATGATCAGGCTGGCGGTGGCGTCGGCCACGGCCAGCAGGGCCTCGAGGCGGCGCAGGGCGCGGTCGGTGCGCCAGTCCTTGGCCAGTTCCACCGCGGCGCGGGTCAGCTGGCCGCCGTGGGCCTCGAGCTTGGCCTCGAAGCGCTCGAACAGGGTAAAGGCGTCGGCGGTGCCGCCGGCGAAACCGGCGATCACCTTGTTGTCGTGCAGGCGGCGCACCTTGCGCGCATTGCCTTTCATGACGGTGTTGCCCATGGAGACCTGGCCGTCGCCGCCGATGACGACTTTGCCGTTGCGGCGGCAGGAGAGGATTGTGGTTCCGCGATATTGTTCCAATTGGAGCCCCTTGGTTTTCGGGTCGGTGCCTGCAGGTGGCCGCGGCCGGGCGAACACAAGATTCGCCCCTACAGAGTACTGTCGTCATTCCGGCGCAGGCCGGAATCCAGGTGCCACTGAACTGGATACCGGCTTTCGCCGGTATGACGAACGATTTAAAGCTTGTTTTGCGACAGAGTATCTACAAGGGAAATCTGTGCCGAATTCAGTAAGTGTGGTCGGCGGGGCGGAATTTCAACAGAGATGGCTATAATGCGCGCAGCTGTATCCCCTGGAGAATTGCATTGAGCTCCCTGTCCTCGCGCTTCTACACCCTGGTATTCGCCCTGTTCATGTCCTGCATGATGTCACTGCTGATGTCCGGGGTGATCACCTTTATCAACACCGGCCTGGATGCGGGCTTCTGGATGCGCTGGCTGCGCGCCTTCTTGGTGGCGTGGATAGTGGCCTTCCCGCTGGTGTCGCTGATCGCGCCGCTGGCGCACTGGCTGACGCGCAAGCTGGTGAAGTCGCAGCTCTAGGTCGGGCTCAGCTAGCGCGCCGGGCGTTTCAGTACCAGCGGCATCAGCCTGTGGTCAGCAAGCACCTCGCGCGCCTTGGCGACGCGGGAGCGGCTGCTGTAGGGACCAACCAGCACCCGGTGCCAGGTGCCGCGGCTGTCGCTCGCGGTTTCCACCTGCACGTCCAGGTTGGCCAGGGTGAGTTGGGCGCGCAGCTTCTCCGCTTCCGACTTATCGCGGAAGGAAGCGGCCTGCAGTATGTAGACCAGCGCCGGTTCGCTGGCGGCCCTGTCAGAACTGGTATTCTTAGAACCGGTATCGTCGGCGTGGCGCCGCGTCGGCTGCGCGGTTTTCGGCGGCGGCACCGATACCTCATTTTCCTGCAGCAGTGTGTAGAAATCGAAACGCGGCGCCTGTGATTTGTCCTCCGCCTGCTCGGCCGGCTGCTGGCGTTTGGCGACGGTGACCGGCTTGCCGTCCTGCTTGAGGCCGTGCAGGAAGATCATGAAGACCACGAAGCCGCCGACGAAGTTGCCCAGTACAAACCAGACCCAGGCGGGCTTGCCCGTGGCACTGTTGCTGCGGCGGCTGGCGTTGCGACGGCTCATGAAAATCTCTTCCCTAACTTTTTAACGCTTTTTCGACAGGGGAATTGTAACGCCATTCGCCCCGCCCGCGGCGGGCGGAACTCAAATTCACGACAGTTCCTGCGCATCCATATCCACCGCCCAGCGCAGGCGGCGGTTCCTGTTGCCCTCGGCCCACTGGCACAGGCGCGCCAGCAGTGGCTGCAGCTGGCCGCGCTTCTCCGCGGTGATCTGTACATAGAAGCGGAAGCGGCCGGACTTGCGTTCCAGCAGCGCCGGCACCGGCCCCAGGTAGGACAGCTGTGGCGACGGCGGCGCCAGTGCCTGCATCTGCGTGCGCGCCGTCTCGAGGAATTCCTCCGCCCACCTGGGCTCCTCGCACTCGGCGCGCACCAGCGCCATGGCCCGCAGCGGCGGCAGCTGTGCCACAGCCCTGTCGCGCAGCAGCTGGCGGGCGAAGGGGCCGTAGCCCTTCTCCAGCAGCAGCTGCAGCAGCGGGTGCTCCGGGTAGCGGCTCTGTACCAGCACCCGCCCGGGCAGGTCGCCGCGACCAGCGCGGCCAGCCACCTGTTCAAGCAGCTGCCCGGTGCGCTCGGGGGCGCGGAAATCGGCGCTGAAGAGACCGCCGTCGGCGTCCTGGATGACCACCAGGGTAACCCGCGGTAAATGGTGGCCCTTGGCCAGCATCTGGGTGCCGAGCAGCAGGCAGGGCTTGCCGTCCCGCGCCGGCGCCAGCAGCCTGTCCAGGGCCTGCTTGCTGGCGGTGGTGTCGCGGTCGACGCGGATCACCGGGTAGTCGGCGAAGCGCCTGGCGAGCAGTTCCTCGCTGCGCTCGGTGCCGCCGCCGAGGGCACTGAGCGAGCGGCTGTGACACTGTGGGCAGCTATCCACCAGTGACCTGCGGTAGTCGCAGTGGTGACAGCGCAGCTGCCGCTGGCGGCGGTGCATGGTCAGCTTGCTGGAGCAGTGGGGGCAGTCGGCCAGCCAGCCGCAGTCGTCGCAGGTCAGGGCCGGGGCGAAGCCGCGACGGTTGATAAACACCAGCGCCTGCTCGCCGCGCGCCAGGGTTTCGCCGATATGGCGCAGCACCTGGGGCGCGAAGCCCTCCTCCAGCTGCTGGCCCAGGGTCGGCACCAGGTGAATCTGCGGTGGGCGCGCATTGCCGGCGCGCTGGCGCAGGCGCAGATGCTGGTAGCGACCGCTGAGCGCATTGTGCAGGCTCTCCAGGGACGGCGTCGCCGAGCCCAGCAGCACTGGCACACCGGCGTTGCGCCCCAGCACCATAGCCAGGTCGCGGGCGGAGTAGCGCACGCCGTCCTGCTGCTTGAAGGAGCCGTCGTGCTCCTCGTCGACGATCACCGCGCCCAATCTCGGCAGCGGTGTCAGTATCGCCGAGCGGGTGCCTATGACGATATCCGCCTGGCCCGCGGCCGCGGACAGCCAGGCCTGGGCGCGCTCGCCCTCGGCCAGGCCCGAGTGCAGGGCGGCGATACTGCGGTCCGGGAAGCGCGCGGCGATACGGCGCAACGTCTGCGGCGTCAGGCCGATTTCCGGCACCAGCAACAGGGCCTGTTTGCCACCGGTGAGCACCTGCTCCATCAGGCGCAGGTAGACCTCGGTCTTGCCGCTGCCGGTGGTGCCCTCGAGCAGGGAAGCGGAAAAGCGATCGACCGGGATGGCATCCAGCACCTGTCGCTGTTCTTCATTTAGCTCTGGCGGCGCTGTGGCCTCGGCGGCGGGAATCGCAGGCGGGACCGTGGGGCCGGCGATCCACTCCACCAGGCCGCGATCTTGCAGGGCGCGAATGGTCGCGGTGGAGTGATCCAGGGCCTTCAACTGGGTGCGGCTCTGGCGGCCGCGCTCCAGTAGCAATTGCAGCAGTGCCTGCTGCTTGGGCGCCCTCGACAGCGCCGTTTCCGGTAGGCCCTTGCCCTCGGTGGTCAGCTGCAGCCACTGTTCCGCCCAGTGGTCCGCCGGCTTGCCCTTGCGCAGGGCGGCGGGCAGGGCGGCGGCGTAGAGTTCGCCCACCGGCGCCTGGTAGTAGTCGGCAGCCCAGTGCAGGAAGTCGCGGCAGCAGCCGTCGAAGACCGGCGCGCTGTCGATCAGCTCCAGCGCCGGCTTCAGCTGCGCCAGCGGCGACTCGGGGACCATATCCACCAGCACCGCTACCAGCTTGCGCCCGCCGAAGGGCACCCAGAGGCGCTGGCCCGGGCTCAATGTGGACAGATCGATGCCTTCCGGCGGCAGATAGTCGAACAGGCGCCGCAGCGGTACCGGTACCGCCAGTCGCAGAATTGCCGGATTTGCGCCGTCGCTCGCCAAGTGCCCCCTCCCGTACTGCTGGATCGTGGGGCGCATGATAGCGCAGTTGTGCCCGGCTCCGGCGAGCCGGGCGGTTCCGTATATTTGCGCTTGAACCACCGCGCTAATCTGATAGTATGCGCCGACTTTTTAAACAGCCCGGAACCATTCCGGTTCCTGCACCAATGACGGCTCCGTGCCCGGCAACAGATCGGGTGGCGGATTCGAAAAGAGGCAATCATGAAAGCAGATATCCATCCGAATTACGTCGACGTTACCGCTACCTGCTCCTGCGGCAACGCCATCAAGACCAAGTCCACCCTGGGCAAAGACATCCAGCTGGACGTGTGCTCCCAATGCCACCCCTTCTACACCGGCAAGCAGCGCGAAGCGAGCACCGGCGGCCGTGTGGATCGCTTCAAGAAGCGTTTCGGCAGCCGCATCGCCAAGTAATTCGGGCCTACGCCGCAGAGCGCAGTGTGACTTCAAAGTCGCCCACAGCGCCGGCCAGAAAAGCACCCTGGGTTTCCCTCGGTGCTTTTTTTATTGCCTGCATTACCGCTCTGCTGCCGGCAGGGCCGGCCTCCGCCGGCTGCACTCTCGGTGCCGCGGATGAAGAGGTGACGCTTCAGCGGGTTCAGGACGGCGATACCCTGCTGCTGCGCGACGGCCGCCGCCTGCGCCTGATCGGTGTCAATACGCCGGAACTGGCCAGGGACGGACGCCCGGCGGAGCCGCTGGCGCGGGAGGCGCGGGCGTTCACCAGGCACTTCCTGGCCGGCGGCGACCTGAAAATCTCCTACGACCGCGACAGGCGCGATCGCTACGGGCGACTGCTGGCCCATGTCTACAACCACCGTGGCGAAAGCCTGGAGGCGGCGCTGCTGTCCGACGGCCTGGCCTTCCATATCGCCGTGGCACCCAACCTGACCCTGGCCGAGTGCCTGTCGAAACACGAAGCCTCCGCGCGCCGGCGCGGCCGCGGCGTCTGGGCGCCCGGCGTGTGGCCGGCAAAGCGCGCCGCGGATGTGCGCCCCGGCGACGGCGGCTTCGTGCTGCTGCGCGGCAGGGTGCGCGAGGCCGAACGCAACCGCTACCTGTGGCTGGAACTGGACGGCCCCGTGGCCCTGCGACTACCCCTGACCGGGGATTCTGGCCAGCTGAACCGGCGCGATTGGCAAGGAGCGCAAATAGAGGTGAAGGGCTGGCTGGTGGACAGGGGCGCGAAATACACATCCCGGTTTCCACAGAATAAGCGCTTCTTCATTGCCATCGACTCGAAATTCACGATCGAAATTAGTAGGAATTAACGGTCCCGCTCGATTTTTGCGCTTGTGACGACAGGGCGCAGTCGGTTATTCTCAGCGCCCCCGCAGTAACCAGGGCGAGGCCCACAGAGGCATCCCCGCAGTATTCGAGAGATAATTTCCAAGATGACGGATTCATTGCGCCAGGCCGCGCTCGACTACCACGCGCTGCCGACCCCGGGCAAGCTTTCGGTAGAAGTGACCACTCCCGCCCAGACTCAGGAAGACCTGTCCCTGGCCTACAGCCCGGGCGTCGCCGAGCCGGTGCGCGAGATCGCCAAGGACCCGGAGGCAGCCTACCTGTACACCGGCAAGGGCAACCTGGTCGCGGTGATCTCCAATGGCAGCGCCATCCTCGGCCTCGGCAACCTGGGCCCGCTGGCCTCCAAACCGGTGATGGAGGGCAAGTCGCTGCTGTTCAAGCGCTTCGCCGGCATCAATTCGGTGGATATCGAGGTGGACAGCCCCAGCCCCGAGCGCTTTATCCAGACGGTGTCCGACATCGCCAACACCTTCGGCGGCATCAACCTGGAGGACATCAAGGCGCCCGAGTGCTTCCATATCGAGGAGGCACTGATCGAGCGCTGCCAGGTGCCGGTGTTCCACGATGACCAGCACGGCACGGCGATTGTGACCGTAGCGGGCATGCTCAACGCGCTGGAGATACAGGGCAAGAAGATCGGCGAAGTGCGCATGGTCTGCCTGGGTGCCGGCGCCGCCGCCACCGCCTGCTGCAAGCTGATGCTGGCCGCCGGCGCGAAAAAAGAGCAGATCACCATGCTCGACAGTCGCGGCGTCATCCACTCCGGCCGCACCGACATCAACGCCTACAAGGGTGAGTGGGCGCGGGACACCGAAATGCGCACCCTGGACGACGCCATCGAGGGCGCCGACGTCTTCCTCGGCGTATCCGGCCCGGACCTGCTGTCCGCAGAGCAGCTGAAGCGCATGGCGCCCAGGCCGGTGGTCTTCGCCTGCTCCAACCCCAACCCGGAGATAGCCCCGGAGCTGGCCCACAGCGTGCGCGACGACCTGATCATGGCCACCGGCCGCTCGGACTACCCGAACCAGGTCAACAATGTGCTCTGCTTCCCGTTTATCTTCCGCGGCGCCCTGGATGTACGCGCGGCACGTATCAACGAGGAGATGAAACTGGCCGCCATCGAGGCCATTCGCCAGATTGCCCACCAGCCGGTACCGGATTCGGTGCGCGCCGGCTACGGCGGCGTGGAGCTGAACTTCGGGCCCGACTATATACTGCCCAAGCCCACGGACCCGCGCCTGCTGCCGGAAGTGGCCGCCGCCGTGGCGCGCGCGGCCGTGGACAGCGGCGCGGCGCGGCTGCCCTATCCGGAACACTATCCGCTCGAGGCACTGTGACCCCATCCCGCCCCCGCACCTTACCCCGCGGGGGCGGGTACTGACCGCGCCCCGCCGCCACGCTTCTTGAGCCACAGTCCCCCCGTCGCTAAACTGCCCTTCTGTTACAGCGTTAAAAGTTGTCCTACCCCATGAGTCACGTCTTTGTGCTGACCAACCAGCACCAGCAGTTCCTGAGCAAAAGCAACGAGTGGATCGACGGCCGCGAGGTCAACCGCCTGTTCCGCAGCGAACACAAGGATGTCGCCATCAACCAGATGTTCGAAGCCAATACCCGCAATGTGAGCCTGCGTATCGAGCTGCTGCAGTGTGAACTGAATGACAGGGGGCAGCCGCAGATACCCGCGGACGCCCTGGGGGAGATGTCGGCGATGACCGCAGCGGAAACCGCGCAGGGGAACCCGGAAATCGAGCCGGGCGCACCGGAAGAGCTACCGCCGGAGAGCAATCCGGAAGTGAACCCGGAGCCGGTTCCGGAGACTCCGCCCGAACAGGCCCCGGAAGTGACCCCCGAGGAAGCGCCGGAGATAGAGCCGCAACAGCCGGACGAGGCCGGCGCGGAAGCGGGCGGGGCGAGAGCCGCGGTACTCGACTTCGGTTGAGCGGGCCGATTGAGATAATGGCCGCCGCCCCCATATCGGCCTCTTAACTGCCGGTCACGGTGCAGTCGTCCCGGTGTCCGCGGCGACTAAAAAAGGAGTATCGAGTGCCCAACCACCACCTGGCCGCCCTGGCCCAGCCACAGACGCTGCAACTGCTGAAGGGCATTCGCCGCGGGATTGAAAAAGAGAGCCTGAGGGTCGCCGCGGACGGCGCCCTGGCGCAGACACCCCACGGCCCGACACTGGGCTCCGCGCTGACCCACGACAGCATCACCACCGACTTCGCCGAGTCACTGCTGGAGTTCATCACACCGCCGGTGGCCACGCCGGAGGAAGCGCTGCAGATCCTCGATCGCATCCACCGCTACACCTACAGCCAGATCGGCGACGAGCGCCTGTGGGTCAACAGCATGCCCTGTCGTATCGGCGACGATGACGAGATTCCGGTGGCCCGCTACGGCAGCTCCCACAGCGGCACCATGAAAACCGTCTACCGCCTGGGCCTGGGGCTGCGCTATGGCCGCGCCATGCAGACCATCGCCGGCATTCACTACAATTTTTCCGTACCAGATGATTTGTGGAAGTGGCTGCACGAGCGCGAGGGCAGTGACGAATCCCTGGGCGACTTCAAGACCCGCCGCTACTTTGACCTGATCCGCAATTTCCGCCGTCACTACTGGCTGCTGATCTACCTGTTCGGCGCGGCGCCGGCGGTGTGCGCCTCGTTTGTCGAGGGGCGCGAGCACAGCCTGGAAGTATTTAATGGCGATGACCACACACTGCATACCCCCTTCGCCACCTCGCTGCGCATGGGTGACCTCGGCTACAACAGCGACGCGCAGCAGTCCCTGATCGTCTGCTACAACGACCTGCCCAGCTACCTGTCCACCCTGTGCGCGGCCATCAGCCGCCCCTACGCCCCCTATCACGAGCTGGGTGTGAAGGATGCGGACGGCCATTTCCAGCAGCTGACCACCGGCCTGTTGCAGATCGAGAATGAATTCTATTCGCCCATCCGCCCCAAGAACCCGGCCAAGATGGGAGAGACGGCGCTGTCGGCACTCGACAACCGCGGGGTCGAGTATATCGAGGTGCGCTGCCTCGACCTCAACCCCTTCGCGCCGCTGGGTATAGACGCACAGCAGATGCGCTTCCTCGACAGCTTCCTGCTCCACTGCCTACTGCACGACAGCCCCAAGACCGACGACGCCGACTACCGCGCGACCCAGGAAAACCAGAACCGCATCGTCTACCGCGGCCGCGACCCTGAACTGCGGCTGATCCACCTATCCCAGAACGGCGGGGGCGGCGAGTTGAAACTGACCGACTGGGCCACGCGCCTGCTGGACGAAATGGAGCCCATCGCCGATCTGCTCGACAGCGCCTGGGGCGGCGACGACTACCGTCGCGCACTCGCCGCCCAGCGGGCCAAGGTCAGCGGAGAGGCCCTGACGCCGGCGGCGCACATGCTCGCGGAAATGAAAGAGCGCGGCCAGAGCTTCTTCCAGTGGGCCTCGGACAAGGCCGAGCAGCACCGCCAGTACTTCCTGGAGCGGCCGCTGGACAGCACCGCCCAGCGGGAATTCGCCCTACAGGCAGAGGCATCGCTGCAGAAACAGGCGCAGGTCGAGGACACCGACAGGGGAACTTTCGAGGATTTTCTCGGCCACTACTATGCGCAGTACATTTTCTGCCAGCGGTAGCGGCGCGATTATCCGACCATGAACTACCTGGCCCACCTGCTGCTCTCCGGTCCCGACCCGGACTGGCGCCTGGGCGGGCTGCTGGGGGACTTCGTCAAGGGCCCGCTGACCGGCGAGCGACCGGCGGCGATAGAGGCGGGCATCCGCCTGCACAGACGCATCGACGCCCGCACCGACGAACACCCCGATTACCGCGATGCACTGGCGCAACTCGATCCCGGCTGGCGGCGCTACGCGGGTATCATTCTGGATATCTGGTTCGATCACCTGCTCTGCCACCAGTGGTCCCTCTGGCACCCGCAACCGCTGGAGCAATTCTGTGACCAATGCTGGCGGGACTTTCACGCCCGCAGCCGGTATATTCCGCCCCGCGCCCTGGCGTTTATGCAGCGCGCCGAACAGTTCAAGCTTCTCGAGAGCTACGGCGACGAGCAGGTGATAGCGCGCACCCTGGAAAGGGTCGGCCAACGGCTGCGCCGGCCAGTGGCACTGCACGAAGCAGTGCCCGAGCTGATCGCCGCCCGGGATGCGCTGGAACACAATTTCACAAACCTGTTTTCCGACTTGAATCGCGAAGCCGAGCAGTTTCGACAGCACACCTGAACGAATGAATAGCAACAAGTAAATGGTTGCGAACAGATAGCTGGATCCAATAAATCATGAGTTTGCCCAACCCGCGCGTTACGTTTTTGCTGGTTTTTCTCGCCGTAATTTTTCTACTGGGTGCCGCCTTTTACCTGGAGTATGTGAAGGGGCTGGAGCCCTGTCCGCTGTGTATCACCCAGCGGGTGATGCTGCTCGGCGTGGGCCTGGTTTCGCTGATTGCCTTCCTGCACAATCCGGCCACCATCGGCCGGCGCATCTACGGGCTGCTGGTATCCCTGTGGGCAATGGGTGGCCTGTATTTTGCCGGCCGCCAGCTGTGGTTGCAGAGCCTGCCGGAAGACCAGGTGCCGGCCTGCGGCCCGGGTATTTCCTATATGCTGGATGCCTTCCCGATGGCAGAGGTGATCAAGACACTGCTGACCGGCGACGGCAACTGCGCCGAGGTGCAGTGGACCCTGATGGGGCTCAGCATTCCCGGCTGGGCGGCGATCGGCTTCGCCGGCCTGATACTGTTTGGCGGCTGGCAGGCATTCCGCAAGCATTGAGCACTGAATATTGCGTAGGGTGCGCCGCGCGCACCACGGCGCAGGCCTCGGCACAGTTGGTGCGCACAGCGCACCCTACAGATCAATGGACTCTTTTCGACAGATAGCACACTGGCTCTGCGGCGCGGCAATACTGCTGGGCTGTGAATTTCTCGGGCGCAAAATCAGCGCGGCCTTTTCCCTACCGGTACCCGGCTCGGTTCTGGGCATGCTGCTGTTGCTGCTCGGGCTGATGGTGTACGGCGGTGTGCCGCGTGGACTGGCGCGGGTCAGCGAGCAGCTGCTGCGCCTGCTGGCACTGCTGTTCCTGCCCGCAGCGGTGGGCGTCTTCTACCTGCGCGACCTGTCTGCAGCCGACTGGCTGGGCCTGCTCGCCGCCACGGTTTTCGGCACGCTGCTGAGCCTGCTTCTTTGCGCCCTGCTGCTGAAACAGCTGCTGAAACAATCTCCACGCAATGGCGAGGAGCGCGGCGATGAGTGAGCTGCTGCAGAGTCCGCTGTTTGTGCTGCCGCTGAACGTCTGCGCTTTCCTGCTCGGCGTCGCCATCTATAGGCGCAGCGGCACCGCACTGCTGCACCCGATTGTCGGCGCCGGCTTCCTGGTGGCGGCGGTCCTGTGGAGCCTGGATATCTCCTACAGCGACTACCGGAATGCCAGCGGCCTGCTGTACGCACTGCTGGGCCCGGCGGTGGTCGCGCTGGCGGTGCCGCTGAAACAGAACCTGGCGATTATCCGCCGCGCCGGCTGGCCGCTGGCAGTGACCCTGGCGGTAGGCGCGCTCCTGGCCCCGGTGGTGGCCATCGCCATCGCCTTTCTGTTCGGGGCCGCCGAACCGGTACTGCTGGCGCTCAGTGGCAAGTCGATTACCACTCCCATCGCGCTGGCGCTGGCGGAGAAGATTCACGCGGCCCAGAGCCTGACCGCCGGCATCGTCGTTTTCACCGGCGTGGTGGGCGCCGTGTTCGGACCACCGCTGCTGGAGCGCCTGAATATCCGCGACCATCGCATTATCGGCTTTGCCCTGGGTATCAATGCCCACGCGGTGGGTACCGCCCGCTCGCTGGAATTCAGCGCCCTGTGCGGTGCCTTTGCCGCGCTCGCCATGGGCCTGTGCGGCGCCCTGACCGCCCTTGTACTGCCGCTGCTGGTCGACGCCCTGAACTGACGTCGTTCAGTCCCCAGAACGCACGTGGTTCACGGGGCTCCCGCGCCCAGGCCCGCCATCGCCAGGTCGGCGCCGCGCCCGCGCCGGCGCAGGCCGCCGGCGACGGCCGCACGGGTCTCACCACTCTGGTTCTGGCTCACTTTCCACTGGCCCTCGAGGGATTCAATCGGCAGCTCCAGGCCGACGATCGCCGCCGCCAGTCGCTCGATATACTGCGCAGGCGCATCCTCGACCGTCCAGGGAGAGGACGAGGGCGTTTCCTGCTGATCCGTCAGCGCCTGCAATTGCGTCATCAGCCAGTCCGCTTCATCCACCAGCCGCAGCTCGCCGGTGACATGTACGGCGACATAATTCCAGGTGGGTACCACCTTGCCGTGCGCCGCCTTGGCCGGGTACCAGTTCGGCGATATATAGGCGTCCGCGCCGCGGAACACCGCCAGCGCCCGCAAGCTACCCGACTGCCGCGCCAGCGGGTTTGCCCGGGCAATATGACCGCGCAACACTTCGCCGTTCACATCCAGCACCATCGGCACATGGCTGACCTCGGGGCCATCCGCCCCCTCGATCACCAGGGTTGCCAGCGGATACTCGCGTATCAGGCGAAGCATGGATTTCCGGTCTTCATTGCGGAATGACTTGGGGGTATACATAGATCTGTCCCTGCATAAGGCGCGAAATGACGCATACTAGCCGGCGGTATTTTGGCGCTCAATACGCTGCCCTTCTTGCCGCCGGCGGGGGAATCTCCTATCTTGCCATAAGGCCTTGTGAACGCCCTTGCGGGTGTTCGGTCCAGAGCGGTAAGAGCAACAAAAGGAAGCTTGGAGATGCTGGAAAATTGTAAGTCGGCGCGCGAGCGTTGGGGCGGCGTGAGCGAGATTATCGATCGCTGGTTGCATTCGCGACAGGCGCTGCTGGTGCGCTTCTGCAGCCTGTCGGAAAAAAAGGAAATCAGCGAGGGCGACGCCGAAGCAGAAGAGAACGTGCGCCAGCTGTGCCAGCTGCTGGTGGACTATGTATCCGCAGGCCATTTCGAAGTCTACGAGCAGCTGATTCGCGAGGGCCAGGCGTTTGACGACAAGCAGGGCCTGGAGCAGGCTCGCCAGCTCTACAAGGACATCGACAAGACCACCGATATTGCGGTGGATTTCAACGATAAATACCAGGAGACCGACGATCTCTCCAGCCTGGTCAGCGACCTGTCGCAGCTGGGCGAGGCACTCGAGTCCCGCTTCAGCTCCGAAGACCAGATGATCGCGCTGCTACACACGGCGCACAAGAACCAGCTGGCCTGAATTCAGGACTGCATTCTGACTGCTAAAAAATAAGGGCGAACACAAGGTCCGCCCTTACCATTGCCGTCGGGAATAATCGCTTATTCCTGCTCGGCTTCTTCCTTCTTCTCTTCCCCTGCGTCGCCCTCACCGGCGCCGACGTTGGCCTTGTGCAGCTCCACTTCGAAAACCAGTGTCGCATTGGGACCGATCATACCGCCCGCGCCGCCCGGACCATAGGCCAGGTCCGAGGGGATATACAGCTCCCACTTGGCACCTTCCTTCATCAGCTGCAGGGCTTCGGTCCAGCCCTTGATCACGCCATTGACCGGGAACTGTACCGGCTCGCCGCGAGCGTAGGAGCTGTCGAACTCAGTACCGTCGATCAGGGTGCCCTTGTAATCCACTTCGACAGTGCTTTCCGCGCTGGGGGAATCGCCGTTGCCCTCGGTAATGACCTTGTACTGCAGGCCGGAGTCGGTGGTCATCACACCTTCTTTCTTGGCGTTTTCCTCCAGGAATGCCTTGCCTTCCTGCAGGTTCTTCTCCGCGCTCGCCTTAAACTCTTCCTCCTGCTTGGCCAGCATCTCCTGCTGCTTGGCCTGCATCTTTTCCTGGAATACGGCGATGACCTGCTGCTTGTCCTCGTCGGACAGGCGCGAGTCGCGACCGCTGGCCACGTCGTCGAGCGCCATCAGTACGACTTTGGGATCCAGCTTCACATCCTGGGATTCCAGACGCTTGGCCATATCTTCGGCAATGATGTAGCTGACCTTCTTCTCCTGGGTATCCAGGGTGACTTCGGCGGCCTGTTTGGATTCCTGTTCGTTACAGCCGGCCAGCGCGAGGCCCAGGGCAACTGCTGCAGCCAAAGGATATTTATTCATGGGAGTTGTCTCTTTGTCCGTATTGCATTTGTTGATTCGCGCCTGACCCGGGGCCAAGGCCTGTAGTGGCATTTTAAGCAGTTTCGGGCTCCTTCGGCGCTCCGACCGGCCCTGTGCCTATCGCCAGTGCCCAGCAAGTCTAACCTACGATGACTCGCGGTGCATACCGAGGCCGCTCATACTGTGCAAGGCACCACATTTGCGCGCTAGTTCCAAACAGCCTGGAAAAAATTTTGGCGCGAGCGCTTTTTTCGCCGGCTTCGGCATACATTTTTTAAAGAAACAGCGCTATTATCGGCCCTCCACCGGTTGTTGTTTCGGAGTTTTCAGGAGTGGTCCGCCGTTTCCGAAACAACCGATCAGTGCATACATCTGGTTACAAACGCCGGGTAGACGCGCTGCCCGGATGCGCCGAATCGATAATAAACCTCAGGATATTTACTCATGGCTGCCAAACGTAAAGCTGTCAATCCGGTCGCAGAACTGGAAGCACAAATTGCCAAGCTCACCGCTCAACTGGACAAGGCCCGGGCCAAACAGGTCGCCGACGCCGGCAAAGCCGCTCAGAAAGCCGCAAAAGCGCTGACCGCCGCCAAGGACAAGCTGTCCAAGGCCAAGGCCAAACTCGCCCAGGCCCGCACCGCGGCCAAAAAGGGCAAGACTGCAGCGGTACAGAAACGCGTGGATACCGCCAGGGCCAATGTGGAAAAGCTGACCGATGCCCTGCAACAGGCGAAAGACGCAGCGGCGGAGGCCAAGCAGGCGGAAGCGGCGGCCAAGACAGAACTGAAGCTGGCGGAGGCCGTTAACAAGGTGGCCGCCAAGGCGGAGAAAGCTGCGGGCAGTAAGGCCAAAGGCAAAAAGGCGGGAGCGAAAAAAACCGCCAAAGTGACGGCGAAAAAGGCTGCCGGGAAGAAAGCCACCGCGACCAAGGCGACCGCCAGGAAAGCGGCACCAAAGAAAGCAGCCGCAAAGCAAGCAGCCCCGAAAAAGGCGGCGCCCAAGAAAGCCGTCGTCAAGAAGGCAGCCGTGAAAAAAGCGAGTGCGGCCAAGGCCCCGTCCGCGAAAGCCACCAAGCCCGCTGTGAAAAAGGCCCCGGTCAAGAAAGCCCCGGTAAAAAAAGCGGCAGCCGAGAAGCCCGCAGCCAAACCGAGCGAACCCAAGCCGGCACCGACAGAGAAGAAACCCTCAGCGCCGGTTGCGAAGAAGCCGGAGTCGACTCCCCCGAGCAGCGCGCCCATCCTGGGCAAGACCCCGGAACCGCGCCCCTTCGGCGCCCCGGCCGAAACCAAGCCGGCCCCGAGTATCACCCCCGCGACGCCGCCCAACAGCCTGTTTTCCAGTGAAAACCCCGGCGACGAGTAGTCAGTCTCGCTCGGCTTTATAGCTATCGATCAGGCCCGCCCAGCGGGCCTGATCTTTTTGCAGCAGACCATATTGCTGCCCCGCCAGCTCCAGGGCCGGGCGATCCTCCGGCCAGGTTTCACCCTGCAGTTTCCACAGCGCCGCCAGCTGGCGCTGCTCCAGCTTCTGTTCGTAACGCTTGAAGTATTCGTAGACAGCCCGGGTGCGAGGGCGCAACCGGCCCAGCCAGCGCCGGAATCGGCGCACGCTCGCGATCATGCGCCGCCGTGGGGCCAGGCCCCGGTCGGCCACGCGCCAGCTCTCCTCACTCAGTTGGCGATCGAGGGCGGTGGCGTAACTGGCCCACAGTAGCAGGCACACATCCGCACCTTTCCTGTCCTGGCAGTCGAGCAGGAACTGCTCCACCTCGCCGTGGCGATAGAAATCCAGGCTGAACTGCCACAGGGGGTTATCCAGGGAGGAAGATGGAGGTGTGGATTTTGTCACGTTAGAATCCGGCCACACTTATTACGGGCACTGGGGAAGGCAACGACCCTTCCGCACCACAGGTTTTCGAATAGCCTAGCATTCATCTGCCCACAGGTATGAGGTTTTTTCTTTGATCAATTTGCAAGGCGTCTCCCTGCAGCGGGGCGGACGCGAGCTGCTGCACAATGCGGACTGCCGAATTTTCCCCGGTCACAAGGTCGGCGTTATCGGCGCCAATGGCTGTGGCAAGTCGACCCTGTTCAAACTGCTGCTGCGCCAGCTGGATAGCGACAGCGGCCGGGTGGAGGTGCCGGCGGGCTGGCGCATTGCGCATATGGCACAGGAGGTGGCGGCGAGCGGGCAGTCGGCACTGGACTATGTACTGGACGGCGATGCCGAGCTGCGCCAGTTGCAGCGCCAGCTGGAACAGGCGGAAAGCGTCGCTGCCGACGGCCACAGGCTGGGGGAGTTGCACGAGCGCATGGCGGCGATAGATGGCTACAGCGGCCCGGCACGCGCGGCGCAGCTGCTCGACGGCCTGGGTTTTTCCCACGCTGACCAGCAGCGTCCGGTCAGCAGCTTCTCCGGCGGCTGGCGCATCCGCCTCAACCTGGGCCGCGCGCTCATGTGTCCGGCGGACCTGATGCTGCTGGACGAACCCACCAACCACCTGGACCTGGACGCGACCCTGTGGCTGGAGCAGTGGCTGCAGCGCTTCCCCGGCACACTGCTGATCATCTCCCACGATCGCGATTTTCTCGATGCGGTGGTGGACGCTATCGTCAGCTTCGAGCAACAGAATTTACTGCTGTACAGCGGCAACTACAGCGCCTTCGAGCGCGCCCGTGCAGAGCGGCTGGCACAGCAGCAGGCCCAGTATGAGAAGCAGCAGGCGGAGCGCGCGCATATGGAGGACTTCGTGCGCCGCTTCCGCGCCAAGGCCAGCAAGGCCAAGCAGGCGCAGAGCCGCCTCAAGGCGCTGGACCGCATGGCGACCATCGCCCCCGCGCATATCGATTCGCCATTTCGCTTTTCGCTGCCCGCGGCGGAAAAGACTTCGGATCCGCTTATCGACCTGCGCGACGCCGATATCGGCTATGGCGACGAGCCTGTGCTGTGCAAGGTTCAGCTGGGCATACAGCCGGGGCGGCGCGTCGGCCTGTTGGGCCCCAATGGCGCCGGCAAGTCGTCACTGATCAAGACACTGGCCGGCGAACTGTCGCCCGTGCGCGGTGAGCGCCTCTGCGGCGAGCACCTGGCGATCGGCTATTTCGCCCAGCACCAACTGGAGGCACTGGACGTCGCCGCCTCGCCGCTGCTGCACCTGCAACGCCTGTCGCCGGACGCAAGTGAGCAGTCGCTGCGGGACTTCCTCGGCGGTTACGGTTTTGTTGGCGACCGGGTTTTCGAAACCGTAAAAGGCTTTTCCGGCGGCGAGAAGGCGCGGCTGGCGCTGGCGATTCTGGCCTGGCAGAAACCCAATCTGCTGTTGCTGGACGAACCCACCAACCACCTGGACCTGGAGATGCGCCACGCGCTGACCCTGGCCCTGGCGGAATTTCCCGGCGCTGTGGTACTGGTCTCCCACGATCGCCACCTGCTGGCCAATACCGCCGACGAGTTTATCCTGGTGGCCGACGGCAGGGCCGAGCCCTACAGCGGCGACCTGGAGGATTACAAACAGTGGCTGCTGGGCTTTAATCGAGATAGAAAGGATCGGGACAGGAAGCGTCGCGAGGAAAACAAAGACGACGGTGCCGAAAAGCCGGTGGAAGACAGAAAATCCCAGCGCCGCGCCGCGGCCGCACTGCGCGAGCAGCTGAAGCCACTGACCAACAAGCTCAAGAACATCGAACAGCAGATGGCACGCGCGGAGAAGAAACTGGCCGAACTGGAAAGCCGGCTCGCCGACGAGAGTCTCTATAGCGGCGGCCAACAGGAGGAGATAGCGCGCCTCAACCGCGAGCAGTCGCAGCAGCGGGATGTGCTGGAAGAGCTGGAGATGCAGTGGCTGGAAATTTCCGAACAGCTGGAGGCGGCGCGCGCCGACTGATCCCCAGGAACGACGGTTTATTCATCGTTACCCGGATGCTCCATCCTGTTCGGATGATTCCATTGCGGCCCTGCTGTCGGCGGCGGCAGGGCCGCAACGCTGCTAATAAGGGCAGCCGTCCTCATTGACCGCCGTGCCCATGGGCGTATTGGCGCAGCGATCGAGGTAGTCGGGCACGCCGTCGCGATCGGAATCGATCGGGCAGCCGTCACTCTGGATGGCAACGCCGGGCGGCGTCTGCGGGCAGGCGTCCACACCATCCACGACACCGTCGCCATCCAGGTCGCTCCAAACGGCCGGGTATTCGACCCACTGGTAGCCGATACTCACACTGACGAACCCGTCCAGCCCGCCTTCCTCCACACCCTGGAAAGCGCGCGCATCGGCCCGCGCCTGCCAGCGCGGTCCCAGGCGGTATTTGACCCCCAGTCCCAGGTTGACCATGGTCTGGCGATCGTGCCAATCGAAGGCGTCGTCGGAAGTATCATTGAAGTCGACGCGGATCTCACCGGCACCGAAGGCCACATACGGCTGCCAGCAGAAGTTGCCGCAGAAGCGACCGGCGAACTGGTAGAAGAGATCCAGGTGATAGTTGTAGACGTCGACTTTCTCGTCGATACCCTTGACACCCACGCTGAAGTAATCGAGTACCCCTTCCATGGCCCAGCGATCGGTGATCATGTAGCCGTAGCCGCCGCCACCACCGGTGGTGTCCTCCAGTTCAAAGCCTTTCAGCGGCGTGCCATTCAGGCGATCACTGTCGAACCAGTACTGGCCGCCGTTCAGGTACAGGGTCGCAGTGCCCTCTTCATCCGCCGACGCGGGCCCGCCAGTAAGGACACCGAGAAAAACGACGCACAAGAGGAGCGGCAAGAGCGGGCGGCTTTTTGTCATTGGGGGCTCCGGAAGTTCCTTTTACCGGCACCGGGCGTGATACCCGGTTCTGATTGAAGATAGCAGACAATGTCGGCAGCGCAACGACGCGCCAATCAGCGCGTCGACTGCAATGTCACCCGGCGGGGGAGGGATTAATCGACGCGCCGGTAGAGCAGGTCCCAGACACCGTGACCGAGGCGCTGGCCGCGGCGCTCGAACTTGGTTTCCGGGCGGAATTCCGGGCGCGGTGAATAATGATTTTTGCCGGCGGTGTTTTCCAGCATCTCCTCCGCCTCGAGCACTTCCAGCATATGCTCGGCGTAGTTTTCCCAGTCGGTGGCCATATGCAGCAGGCCGCCGGCTTTTAGTTTGCTACAGATCAGGCGCACGAATTCCGGCTGCACTATGCGACGTTTGTGATGCTTCTTCTTGTGCCAGGGGTCGGGGAAATACAGCTGGAAACGATCCAGCGATGCGTCGGCGATACAGTCGTTCAGCACATCCACCGCATCGGCCATATAGACGCGCAGGTTCTTTACCCCCGCTTTGCCGGCGTTGTTGATCAACCGGCCGACGCCCGGTGGGTGCACTTCGATGCCGATAAAATTCTTGTCCGGTTCCGCCTCGGCCATGGCCAGCAGCGAATCGCCCATGCCAAATCCGATTTCCAGTACCAGCTCCGCCTCGCGGCCGAACGCCTGCTGCGGTTCCAGTGGGCCGCCGAACAATGACAGGCCGAATCCGCCCCAGTAATTGTCGAAGGCGCGGCGCTGCCCCTCGGTCATGCGCCCGGCGCGAATCACATAGCTGCGGATGGATTTTTTCTTGTACTCGGTGCGGTAGGGGAAGTCTTCCGCGGATTCGTCTTGCATTATTCGCGACCTCATTTGCGAACTTTATTGTAGAAGCGGCGGGGAAATTATCTGGAGTAATTCAACGCGGCGACAAACAGCGCCACCCAACCGCCGATCATCATCAGGCCGCCCAGCGGTGTCACCGGGCCCAGCCAGCGCGGACCGCCGAAAGTCAGGCCGTAAAGGCTGCCGGAAAACAGCAGTATGCCCAGCGCAAACAGCGCGCCGGCTGTCGCCAGCGATGCGCGCGCGCCCCACTGCTGTATCAGCAGCGCAACGCCGAGCAGGGCCAGCGCGTGGATCATCTGGTAGTGCACTCCGGTCTTGTAGGCCTCGAGCAGGTTTTCCGCAACCTTGTCGCGCAGGCCGTGGGCGCCGAAGGCGCCGAGTATGACGCCGGTCGCGCCGAGGAGGGCGGCGAGCAGCAGATAGAGTTTTGCCATTGGCTTCCTATTTGATCGGTAGTTGTAGGAACGGGGGGGGGGGGGGGGGCGCCCCCCCCGCCCCCCGCGCGCCCAGACAAAAAAAAAACCAAA
>NZ_JACZFR010000014.1 GCF_014904815.1 Microbulbifer taiwanensis | reverse complement strand
AGTGATTAGTTTTTTCCCTTTCCCTCCTTTTGGGGGGGGGGGGGGGGGGGCGGGGGGGGGGGGGGCCCCCCCCCCCGTTCCTACAAGGGCACACAAACAAAAAACCGCGCTGTTGCGCGGTTTTTCGGCTGGAGAAAAGTGCGCTCTATCAGGCTTCCATAGCCACGCGCACTTTCTTCATCGCGTTCTTTTCCAGCTGGCGGATGCGCTCGGCGGAGACGCCGTACTTGTCCGCCAGTTCGTGCAGGGTGGATTTCTCCTCGGACAGCCAGCGCGCCTGGATGATATCGCGGCTGCGCTCGTCCAGCTGCTCCAGCGCGGCGGCCAGGCTGCTGAGGTTGGTCTCCTGCCAGTTGTCCCGCTCCAGCTGGGCGGCCGGGTCGAAGCGGCGGTCCTCCAGGTAGTGGGCCGGCGCCTGCCAGGCGCTGTCGTCATCGTCATCAACACCGGCATCGAAGGCAGCATCGTGGGCGGCCAGGCGGCCCTCCATCTCGTGCACGTGGGCCACATCGACATTCAGGTCGGCGGCCACCGCCTTGGCCTCGTCGTTGGTCAGCCAGGCCAGTTTCTTCTTCTGCCCGCGCAGGTTGAAGAACAGCTTGCGCTGCGCCTTGGTGGTGGCAATCTTGACGATGCGCCAGTTGCGCAGGATGAATTCGTGTATCTCGGCCTTGATCCAGTGCACCGCAAACGATACCAGGCGCACGCCCTTCTCCGGGTTGAAGCGCTTGACCGCCTTCATCAGGCCGACATTGCCCTCCTGGATCAGGTCGCCCTGGTTCAGGCCGTAGCCGGAGTAGGATTTGGCGATATGCACCACGAAGCGCAGGTGCGACATCACCAGCTGACGCGCCGCATCCAGGTCTTCGCGGTAGTAGAGGTCTTCGGCCAGCCGCTTCTCCTCCTCGGCGGACAGCACCTCGAAGCTGCTGACCGTCTGGATATAGGCGCCCAGGTTGGCGCCCGGAGACAGCGTATGTACTGGCTGCAGGCTGGTTCCCATTCAGGTCTCTCCTCTGAAATCTCGTGTGCCGGTCTTTCCGGCTGCCGCTTGCAGTAGATCGGGCCACAAACTGACCCCAGCGGCAAATTGGTTAGGAGTGTAGCACTAGCGCGACCGCCTTAGGAAGCCCGGCTGGCGGCGCCTCGATCCATCCCCAAACCCCGAAAAACCGGGCTCTTAGAGGGGTTATCCACAGGGCGGGTTCCGCACCCGCAGCCGTCTTTACGCTTCTTGACCTGACCAATCGGTCTACAAGTGATCAGCGGGGTTCTATGGCCCGGATATGCCGCGCCACTGCCAGCCAGGCGCCGACCAGGCCGAGCAGTGCAGCGCCGGCCGTCAAGCCCAGCAGATAGGGAAAGCCGGGGCCGTGCAACACATAGCCACTGCCATAAGAGGAGGAAAGTCCCGCTACCGGCCCGGACAGCAGCGCCACGCCGCCGGCCACCAGCAACCAGGCCAGCAACCCGCCGAAAAAACCGTAGCAGAGACCGCTGTACAGGAAGGGGCGACGCACGAAGGCATCGGTGGCACCCACCAGCTTCACCACCAGTATCTCCTCACGGCGATTCTCGATATGCAGGCGGATGGTGTTGACCACCACCAGCAGCACCCCCAGTGCCAGCAGCAGCGCCAGGCCGGCGGACAGTCGCCGCCCCAGCTCGGTCAGTTGCGCCAGCCGCTGCACCCAGGCCATATCCAGCACGACAGCATCGGTCAGGGCGCTGTCGCGCAGCTTCTCTGCAAGCGCTTCCAGCTCGCCGCTGTCCGTATTCCGCGGACGCAGCAGCAGCACCGCCGGCAGGGGATTGGCGTCGAGGCCGGCGAGGGCATCACCGAGTCCCGAGGCCTCCTGGAACTCCGCCAAGGCGCCTTCGGGGGAAATATAGGTGACTTCGACGATGGCCGGATCCGCGCGCAGCCCTTCCGTGTAGGATCGCACCGCGGCCTCGCGCGCGCTCTTGTGCAGGAATACCGAGATCTGCGGCTGGCCATCCCAGCCCGCCACCGCGCGCTGGAAATTGACCAGCCCCAGTTGCAGTGCCGCCGGCAGGGCCAGGGCAATGGCGATCACCAGCGCGGTCATGGCGCTGGCGAGTGGTGTGGCGAAGAAACGGCGCAGGGACTCGACAGCCATTTCGCGGTGGTGTCCCAGCCAGCTGTGCCAGCGGTCGCTGACACCGGTGCGCGCAGTCACCGCACCGGCGGAGCGCTGAGGTCTGGTTTCCGGCGCCTGCCGGCGGGTATTCTTCTTGACGTTAGGGGTAGGCTGCTTCACGGCTGGGCCCTTCGTCCTAAATAGGCGTCGTAGATCAACTGGCCGGCCTGCAGCGTGAGCACCCGGCGTTTCATGCGCGCAACCAGTTCCAGATCGTGGCTGGCCACCATGACGGTGACACCCACGGCATTGAAGTCGGCGAAAAGCTGCATGATCTCCGCCGACAGCTGCGGGTCCAGGTTGCCGGTGGGCTCGTCCGCCACCAGAATGGCCGGCTTGTTCACCACCGCGCGGGCGATACCGACGCGCTGCTGCTCGCCACCGGACAACACTATCGGGTTCTGCTTCTCCTTGTGCAGCAGGCCCACCTTGTCCAGCGCCGCGCGCACCCGGCGACCGAGCTCGCGCTTGCTGCAACCGGCCACCGACAGCGGCAGAGCCACATTATCGAAGACGCTGCGGTCGAACAGCAGCTGGTGGTTCTGGAAGACGATTCCGAGGTTGCGGCGGTAGTAGGGGATCTGGCCGTTGCGCAGCCGGTTCAGGTTCTGCCCGGCCACCAGGATGCTGCCGCGGGTGGGCCTCTCTATGGCGGTGAGCAGTCTCAGCAGTGTGCTCTTGCCGGCGCCCGAGTGCCCGGTCAGGAACACCATATCGCCGCGCTCTATCTCCAGGCTGACGCGCACCAGGGCGTCCTGGCCGGATTCGTAGCGTTTGTTGACACTGTCAAAGGTGATCATCGGGGCAATATGGTTTTTGTTCTGGTTGTAGGTGCTCTGCTGCAAAACAAGCGTTCATTGGCTCGTCATACCGGCGAAGGCCGGAATGACGATAGCGCTTCTACAGGTAAAAAAATCAGGCCGGCTCCCTGCCGAACAGCGCAGCGACAAATTCCTTCGCCACAAACGGCTGCAGATCTTCCGCCTGTTCACCGACACCGATAAAGCGTACCGGAATGCCGAACCTGCGCGCCAGGGCAAAGATCACACCGCCCTTGGCGGTACCGTCCAGTTTGGTCAGTACCAGCCCGGTGACACCGGCAGCGTCGCGGAACTGTTCCGCCTGGCTGAGGGCGTTCTGGCCGGTGCCGGCATCCAGCACCAGCAACACCTCGTGGGGCGCGCTTGGGTCCAGCTTGCCCATGACCCGGCGCACCTTGGTCAGTTCCTCCATCAGATTGGACTTGGTGTGCAGGCGGCCGGCGGTATCGGCGATTACCACATCGACGCCCCTGGCCTGGGCAGACTGTACCGCATCGAAGATGACAGAGGCGCTGTCAGCGCCCGTGTGCTGGGCCACCACCGGCACATTGTGGCGCTGGCCCCAGACCTGCAGTTGCTCCACCGCCGCCGCGCGGAAGGTATCGCCCGCGGCCAGCATCACCGACTTGCCCTCGCCCAGGTAGCGGTGCGCCAGCTTGCCAATGGTGGTGGTCTTGCCGACGCCGTTGACGCCGACGACCAGAATGACGAAGGGGGTTTTTCCGCTGTCGACGGCCAGCGGCGCCTCGACCTTGTCCAGCAGTTGCGCCAGCTCCTGCTGCAGCGCCCGGTACAGCGCCTCGCCGTCCGCCAGCTCGCGGCGGGAGACCCGGTCGGTGAGACGGTCGACGATTTCGCTGGTGGCCTCGACGCCCACGTCCGCCATCAGCAGCTGGGTCTCCAGCTCCTCCAGCAGTTCCTCGTCTATCTCCTTGGCGCCGAGGAAGAGGTTGCCCATGCCCTCGGCGAACTGGCTGCTGGTGCGGCTGAGGCCGCGGCGGATACGGGCGAAGAAACCCTCTTTCCTGGCCGGCTTTTCCGGCTCTGCCGGAGCCGGCTCCGCGGCGGCGGGCTCGGGCGCACGCTCGTCAACCGCTTCGACTTCGGTCTCGACAGCTTCGGGCCCGGAGGCGACGGTTTCTTCGATCGATTCCGGGGCCGCTGGCTCAGCTACTGGGGTCTCGGTCACCGATTCGGGGGCCGCCGGCGTCTCCGTTTCGTCGGGCTTGGATTTCTTTTTGCGCAGGAAGTCAAAGATCATTCGTGGGTCCGGGTGTACCGCTTGCGGAAAGGCGCTAATCTTAGCACCGCTCAAGCCCCCAGTAGAGAGTTACCTTGTCCAGACGCCCCCAGCGCAAAACTTCCCCGCAAACCCTGTCCCAGCTGCGCATCATCGGCGGCCGCTGGCGCGGGCGCAAACTGCAGTTCGCCCCGGTGGAGGGACTGAGACCCACCGGCGACCGACTGCGCGAAACCCTGTTCAACTGGCTGCAGTTCCACCTGCCCGATGCCCGCTGCCTGGACCTGTTCGCCGGCTCCGGCGCCCTGGGACTGGAGGCGCTGTCCCGCGGCGCGGCGGAAGTGGACTTTGTCGAACTGAACCGCAGTGCGGCGCAGACCCTGGGGGATCAACTGAAACTGCTAGGGGCCGACAATGGCCGGGTGCACCACGCCAGCGCGGCAGACTTTCTCGCCGGCACTGCGGCCAGCTACGATATCGTCTTCATGGATCCGCCCTTTGCCGGCGACCTGTGGCAACAGACCCTGGCTGCGCTGACAGGGCACCTGGCGGAAGGCGCCCTGGTCTATGTGGAGACGCCCCGTGAAAAGGCCATCGCCCTACCGGCGGACTGGCAGATCGAAAAGGAGAAGCGGGCGGGGCAGGTGTGCTTGCGATTGTTGCGCGCTGGCGGCTAGATCGCAGATTCTGCGTTCCTCCGTTTGAGCCCCTGTTTTGAGGCTCGGGGGCAAATTGTTTACCATGCGCCTCCCATTTGACCCGCAATGAAACCTGGCTATGAAGAAAGTCGTTTACCCCGGAACCTTCGACCCCATCACCAATGGTCATATGGACCTGGTAGAGCGGGCCTGTCGCCTGTTTGACCATGTGATCGTCGCGGTGGCCGCGAGCAGCCGCAAGAATCCGCTGTTCACGCTGGACGAGCGGGTGGAACTGGCCCAGCGGGTACTGGGGCATCTGCCCAATGTGGAGGTGATCGGCTTCGATATCCTGCTCGCCGACCTGGTGCGCCAGGTGGACGCCTACGGCGTACTGCGCGGTCTGCGCGCGGTATCCGACTTCGAGTACGAATTCCAGCTCGCCAATATGAACCGCCAGCTGGCGCCGAATATGGAGAGCCTGTTCCTGACCCCGGCGGAGCACCTCTCCTACATATCCTCATCACTGGTGCGCGAGATCGCCTCCCTCGGCGGCGACGTGACCAAATTCGTGCCGCCAGCCGTGCAGGAAGCCCTGCTGCAGAAGTTTACTAAATAGACAATCGGCGATATCTGTTACACTCGGGCGGATTTTACACAGTCCGCGGAGTGTTATGTGCGCTACCTGACTCTCGCCCTTCTTCTGTTCACTGCTCTTACGGCCGAGGCCGCGCCGAGCGCCGCGGCCATACACGAGGCCCAGCCGGAAATCGCCACCGGTCGCAGTGAGGTCAAGTCTGCCACTGCCAGTGAGTATATGGCGGTGACCGCCAACCCCCATGCCAGTCGCGCCGCCCTGCAGATACTTTCCCGCGGCGGCACGGCCGTGGATGCGGCCATCGCCGCGCAATTGGTGCTGGGACTGGTGGAACCCCAGTCCTCCGGTATCGGTGGCGGCGCCTTTATGCTGAGCTACGATGCCGCGCGCAAGGAGCTGCAGTACTACGATGGCCGCGAGACGGCCCCCGCGGGCGTGGACGAAAACTACTTTGTGGTCGACGGCCGCCCGCGCCCCTTCCTGCAGGCGGTGATCGGCGGCTACTCGGTGGGCGTACCCGGCGTGGTGCGCATGCTGGAGCTGGCGCACCAACGGGACGGCAAACTGCCCTGGGCCTCGCTGTTCCAGCCGGCCATCGAACTCGCCGAATCCGGTTTCGCCATTTCACCGCGCCTGCACCAGCTGTTGGCGAAGCTGCCCCAGGTGGCGGCGCGCCCGGCGATCCGCAACTACTTCTTCGACGAGCGCGGCGAGCCGCTGCCGGTGGGTCACCGCCTGACCAACCCGGATTACGCACAGACACTGCGCGCCATCGCCAAGGGCGGCGCCGACGCTTTCTACCGCGGGGAAATCGCCGAGACAATCGTAAGCGCGGTGGCCGAGGACCCGGTCAACCCCGGCCTGCTAACGATGGAAGACATGGCCGCTTACCGGGCCAAAGTGCGCGATCCGCTGTGCTCGTCCTTTCTCGAATACCGCGTCTGCGGCGCCGATGCGCCGTCTTCCGGGGGCACCACCGTCGGCGCTATCCTGGGCAAGCTGGGACAGTTCCCGCTACAGGAATATGAAGTCGGCAGCAGCGAGCTCACGCACCTGTTCATCGAGGCGTCCGAGCTGGCATTTGCCGACCGCAATACCTATCTGGGGGATGCGGACTTTGTCAGCGTGCCCAGCCAGTCACTGGTGGCATCCGGCTATCTGGCCGAACGCGCGCAGCTGATAGATCCGGAAACGGCGACCGAGGCGGTGCCGGGCGATCCGGTCGCCTTCGAGCAGAAGCGACTGACGGCACAATCGCCGGAACTGCCCAATACCAGTCACCTGGTGATCGTGGACCAGTACGGCAACGGCGTCAGCATGACCACCAGCATCGAAACCGGGTTCGGCTCGCGCCTGCTGGTAAAGGGCTTCCTGCTCAACAACCAGCTGACCGACTTCTCCTTTACTCCGAAGAACGGGCAGGGCGCGCTGGTGGCCAATCGCATACAGCCCGGCAAGCGCCCCCGCTCCTCCATGTCACCGACCGTCGTATTCAACAGGGACGGCAGCCTGCGCCTGCTGGTGGGCTCCCCCGGCGGCTCGCGAATCATCGACTACACGGCGCGCACCATCCTCTACCATCTGGGGCTGGACATGCCCATCGCCGACGCCATTGCCGCCGGCAATATCGGTGCTATCGGCGGCCGTGTGGAGCTGGAACCGGGCTTTTTCAGCACGGACACGGTAAGAAACCTGGAAAAGCTCGGGCACAAAATAGTACAGCGCGATCTCAACAGCGGTATACATGCCATTGCTCTCAGGAACGGCCGGCTGTTCGGCGGCGCCGACCCGCGGCGCGAGGGCAGTGCGCTCGGCAATTGAGGAGTATCCACCATGACAAGCCCGTGGTTTTTCCTGTTGATCGCCGGCCTGCTGGAAATCGGCTGGGCCATAGGTCTCAAGTACACCCAGGGTTTTACCCGGCCACTCGCCAGCAGCCTGACGGTGCTGGCGATGATCGCCAGCTTCTATTTCCTCGCCCAGGCGCTGAAAGTGATCCCGGTGGGCACCGGCTACGCGGTCTGGACCGGAATCGGCGCGGTGGGGACGGCAATCCTCGGCATAGTGCTGTTTTCCGAATCCACAGCGCTGCCGCGGTTAGCGTGCATCGGGCTGATCGTGGCGGGCATCATCGGTCTGAAGCTGACCTCCGCCTGATGGCGAGATAGTTTTTTCCAGCAGCTTCACGGCCCCCTGTCCGCGCAGCACGCCGATGGCGAGACCATTCTCGTCCTTCTCGATCACGCCGCCCTCGGGGTCGGGCGTATCGCTGTTGATACCGGCCGCGGCGAGGCCCTCGGAATTGGTCCAGACACTTTGATGGTCGCGGGAAATAAGCACTATCGGCACAAAGTCGCTGACCTGGTCCAGCTGTGCCTTGTGCGGTGGCACCGCGCCGAAGGCGGTCGCATCCCAACCCTTGCCCACAATCACCTGCAGTTCCGGGTTGTCGCGCATAAATTTTTCCACCGCCTGCACATAGTCCGCCGCACTGCGCCCCCCGCGCAGATCCACCAGCCGCTCGACGCCGGGCACACTCAGTGGCTCCTGTTCCGGCGCGGCCGGCCGCGGCTCGGCGGGCGACAACGCCGCCCCGTTGGCAGTGGGCCCGGAATCTCCGCTCCCACTCCGCGGCGCCTCCGGGCGGCCGCAGGCAACTAGCAGTGCGGCCAGGCAGACCAGCCAGACAGTTTTCATCTTTTCCTCCGCGGCACAGGTCCAGGCTATTGGGGAAGTATAGAAAGGGCGTCGACGAGGGCTAGGGCAGCCACTGGTAGCGCGTGGGGTTGTCAGGGCAGGGGCCCAGGCCACACTCCAGTGTCGTGGAGACAACGTTGACTACCAGAATGGCAAGAAACACCAGGGCGGCGTAGCGGGCCAGGGGCGTCAGCTTGCGCGGCGCCGTGTCGCTGCCTGCAGCATCGCTCATCAGCATCAGCCCGCAGTAGACCAGGAGTGCGAGGAAGATCAGCAGCGCCCAGGTATAGAAGTGCAGACCCAGAAACGGGGAACCGAATCCCGGATCGCCCGGGGCTATATGCAGCAGCACCTGGCGCGCCGACGCCACCACACCCGCCAGGGCGGACAACACCACTATGCCCTGGTGCAAGGGGCGGTTGCCGAAGCGCAGGTTCATCAGCAGGCCGATGCCGACCATGATGAAGGCGACGCGCTGCAGCAGGCACAGGGGGCAGGGAAGCTCCTTCACTAGCAGCTGCCAGCCGAAGGCAAACCAGAGTGTGGCGCTGACTGCCAGCAGAGCCAGGGCGTCCAGCCAGCGGGCGTTGCGGCCTAGGACGGAAATCTTCACCGGAGTCTCCTAGAGGGAAATATTGAGCGAGCTCGTCATGTGGTAGAAGCACCAGGCGATATAAATGGCCAGGGTGACAAACCACCAACCGATACTGGCGTCGCGGCGACCGCGCCAGGCGAACCAGGCCGACAACAGGCTGGTAACGAAAGGCAGCATCATGATCACGGGTCGGCTCCTCACTTTGCGGGGCTGACGACACGCGGATGTTAGTGTGGCGCCGGGGCCAATCCCAGGCGGGTCGAACTTGGCGCTGGCAGTTTTTGCAGTAAGAGCCCTCAGCGCTGACAGTTGCTGCAAAAAAAGGTGTTGCGCTGGCCGAGGACCATATCGCGCACCGGGCGCCCGCAGGTCGGGCAGGGCTCGCCGCTGCGGCCGTAGACATTGAGCTGCTGGGCGAAATAACCGGGCTGGCCGTCGCCGCCGATAAAGTCGCGCAGCGTGGTGCCCCCCTGCTCGATGGAGCGCGCCAGCACCTGCTTGATGGCATCAACCAAGCGCTGGTAGCGGACGCGGGAGATGGAGCCGGCAGCCTTGTCCGGGCGAATACCGGCGAGAAACAGGGACTCGCTGGCGTAGATATTGCCGACGCCCACGACGATACGACCATCCATGATCAAGGTCTTAACCGACTGGCGGCGACCGCGGGAGGTCTCGAACAGGTAGTCGCCGCTGAATTCGCCCGACAGGGGTTCGGGGCCCAGATGGGCCAGCAGGTCGTGGGCGACCGGGTCGGCATCTGTCCACAGCAGGGCGCCGAAGCGACGGGGATCCCGGTAGCGCAGGATCAGGCCGCTATCCAGTTCCCAGTCGATATGGTCGTGTTTTTCAGCCGCAACTTCCGGGCCGACCAGACGCAGGCTGCCGGACATGCCCAAATGCCAGATGGCGCAGCCGCGATCCGTGTGCACCAGCAGGTACTTGGCGCGACGCTCCAGGCGCAGGACCTTGGCGCCGGCGATACGCTTCTCGAAGTCATTCTCCACCGGCCAGCGCAGCCGGCGCTGGCGCACTTTGGCCGAGCGCACGACATGCCCCTCCAGGTGTGGGGCCAGGCCGCGGCGGGTGGTTTCTACTTCTGGTAATTCCGGCATTTGTCTTTTCCCGGCGTTCAGTACTTTGGGGCCTGTAGCTAGATCCGTGGCGGCCCTGCTACCGGTAGTTGTTTGCCGAGTCCCGAGTCCCGAGTCCCGAGTCCCGAGTCCCGAGTCCCGAGTCCCGAGTCCCGAGTCCCGAGTCCCGATCATTCAACCAAAAAAAAGCCCGGTAAAAACCGGGCTTTTCGAACTGTGCAGGGCAGGCAATTACTTGATTTTGCCTTCCTTGTACATCACATGCTTGCGGACAACGGGATCGTACTTTTTGATCTCCATTTTTTCCGGCATGTTGCGCTTGTTCTTGTCAGTGGTGTAGAAGTGGCCGGTACCGGCACTGCTGTTCAGGCGAATTTTCTCACGCATTGTTCTGTCTCCGATCTCTCAGCGGCCTGCCGCCGCCTGTATTTTCTGGCTTAGACTTTTTCGCCGCGGGCGCGCAGCTCGCTCAGCACGGTATCGATACCTTTCTTATCGATAACGCGCATACCTTTGGCGGAAACCCGCAGCTTCACGAAGCGCTTCTCGGACTCTACCCAGAAACGGTGGCTGTGCAGGTTGGGCACAAAGCGACGCTTGGTGCGGTTCTTGGCGTGGGATACATTGTTTCCGGTGACCGGGCGCTTACCGGTTACCTGACATACCTTGGACATCTGTTGGCCTCTTCAAAACTCTCTCGTGCCCGCGTCAGGGGATGCGGGGACATCAATTCGGGATTCTAATCCGGTTCCTGGGCGGCGGCGGAAACTGTTCAGAATCTGGCCCGGCCGCAAAGAGCGGCGTTTTATACCAGAAGAGCCCTGGGGGAGCAAGTTTTGTACAGCACAAATCTGGACTCCACAGACGGTTCACGGGCATTCCGCACTCATGAGGCGCATCCCTGCGCCTCACCCGCTTCGCGGGCAGCCTTCGACTGTGCAAATCTGCTCCAGGCAGATTTGTCCCATTCTACAGCAGCCCCTGCTCGGCAAACGACAGCGCTTCTCCCTCGCCGACGATCATATGGTCGAGCACCTTGATATCCACCAGTTCCAGCGCCTGGGTCAGGCGCTCGGTGATCCAGATATCCGCCTGGCTGGGCTCGCTGACGCCGGAGGGGTGGTTGTGGGCCAGGATGACCGCGGCGGCACTCCTCTGCAGGGCCGCCTGCACTACCTCACGGGGATAGACGCTGGCCGCGTTGAGGGTGCCCTCGAACAGCTCCTCGAAGGCGATCACCCGATGCTGGCTGTCCAGGTAGAGGCAGCAGAAGACCTCGCGCCTGCGGTGGCGCAACTGGGCGGAAAGATAGTCGCGCACTGCGCCGGGGCTACACAGGGCATCGGTGCGCTGCAGCGACTCCGCCAGGTGGCGCCGCGCCATTTCCAGTACTGCCTGCAGCTGCACGTACTTGGCATCACCGAGGCCCTTGCCGCGGCAAAACTCCTCCCGGTGTGCCTCCAGCAGCGGGCGCAGGCCGCCGAAATCCGCCAACAGCTGGCGCGCCAGGTCCACCGCCGACATCCCGGTCACACCGGTGCGCAGGAAGATCGCCAGCAGCTCCGCGTCCGAGAGCGCCCCCGCGCCCCGCTCCAGCAGCTTCTCCCGCGGCCGCTCCGCCGCAGGCCAGTCCGTGATCCGCATCCCTTCCTCCCTGAAGTTTCTGTGGTGACAGCCTCTTTGCCTTATTGAAAAGGCGCAGAAATGCTAATCTTACCCGCTCCCCCGATTTCGGAAACTCTTATCTCGAGTACAGCGCCTATGTCCTCCCTTGCCGACAAACGCATACTGCTGGGCATCAGCGGCGGTATCGCCGCCTACAAGAGCGCCGACCTGGTGCGCCGCCTCAAGGAGCACGGCGCCGAGGTGCGGGTGGTGATGACTGCCGGCGCGCGGGAGTTTGTGCAGCCGCTGACCTACCAGGCGCTGTCCGGCAATCCGGTGCATACGGACCTGCTGGATCCGGCCGCCGAGGCGGCCATGGGCCATATAGAGCTGGCCAAGTGGGCTCATCTGATTCTGATAGCACCCGCCAGCGCCCAGGTGCTGGCCAAGCTCGCTACCGGCATGGCCGACGACCTGCTCAGCACCCTGTGTCTCGCCAGCGAAGCCAGGCTGGCCCTGGCGCCGGCGATGAACCAGGCCATGTGGCGCCACCCGGCCACCGCGGCCAATGTGCAGACGCTGCGCGAGCGCGGTGCCTTCATCTGGGGGCCCGCTGCCGGTAGCCAGGCCTGCGGCGACGTGGGTCCCGGGCGCATGCTGGAGCCGGACACACTGGTCGCCGAAGCGCAATCACTGTTCGCGCCGCGCCAGTCTCTGGCCGGCAGGAAGGTGGCCATTACCGCCGGCCCCACCCGCGAGGCGCTGGATCCGGTGCGATTCCTCAGCAATCACAGTTCCGGCAAGATGGGCTTCGCCCTGGCGGCCGCGGCGCAGCGCGCCGGCGCCGAGGTGACACTGATCGCCGGCCCGGTCAATCTCCCTACTCCGTCGGGCGTGAAGCGGGTAGACGTGACCGGGGCCCTGGAAATGCGCGATGCCGCCGAGCGCGCCGCAGACCTGTGCGACATCTTTATCGGCGCGGCCGCGGTGGCCGATTTCCGCCCCGCGAAATTTGCCGAGCAGAAAATCAAGAAGCGGGAAGACAACAACGAGGAAACGGTGGCACTGGTCAAGAATCCCGACATAGTCGCCGGCATCGCCGCGCGCACCGAACGGCGGCCCTTTACCGTCGGCTTTGCCGCGGAAACGGAAAAAGTACTGGAGCACGCCCGCGGGAAACTGACGCGCAAGAAACTCGACATGATTGTCGCCAACGACGTCAGCGTCGCCGACGGCGGCTTCGACAGCGACCGCAATGCCGTCACCGTGATCGATGCCGCCGGTAGCGAGATGCTGCCATCGGCACTGAAAACCGAACTCGCAGAACAACTGATAGCTCGCATCGCCACCAGGGCACTGGCACCATAAAAATTGGCACAATAACTAATTGCGTTAGTGGAAATTTCCGTGGCTTCTCGAACCAGCACCAACCTCCTGTCGTTCTTTCACAGCGGCCAGCTGCTGCCGGCACTTCTCGCCGCCACCGCCTGGCTGGGTGGCGCCTACTACGTAGAGCGCAATATAGTCGCCCCGCGCAGCGCGGCGCAGGTGGAACAGGCCGCGCAGCAAGAGGCGGACGCCTATGCCGGTAAACTGCAGCAATACCTGGCCAGGCGCACACAGCAGCTGCGCAGTATCGACGCCGGCGACCAATCCACCGAAACGCTGCTGCAGGCCGCTGCACTTCCGGAAAATTCTTCGGCACAGCTGTTCGCGATCGACCAGGTGCGCGTCGGCGCCGGCGCAACTCCCGCACTCAATTTTGCCCTGGTGGATCTGCTCAAGCGCAGCGGAACCGACGCGCAACAACCGATTGAATTCCTGCGCACCGGCAGCGACAACAGCTGGCAGCTGCACACCTCCGTGGCACTGCAGGGAAAGCTGTTGCTGGTGACGCAATCCTTCGCCGCCTTTGAAGCAGAACTGAAAAAACTTGACAGCGGCAGCGGTCAAATTCAGTTGCTGCAGAAGTTTCCGGACGGTCCGGCACAGCCTCTCTGGACGAGCGGGCAGGGCAACGGTGGGCGGGCCAATGCGCCGGTGGATGGCAGTTACCTGACGGTGGCCTTCTCGCCCTCGGCAACTTTTGCCGAAGCGCACGGAATTTCTGCGCGCTGGGTCTATATAGGCGCAGCCGTCGGCCTGGTGGTTTCGCTGCTTTTACTGCTGCGCTTCCTGCCCCGCAACACTGTGGCGCCCTGGGAGCGCAGCGACAGGAGTGGGCAACGCAGCGACAGAAAAGACCGCGGCAACTCAGATTATCCAGAGCTGACGCCCGGGCAAGCCAACCCCCCAACCAGCGGCGACAGCGAGCCGGTAACCCAGGCCGCCCCCGCGGCACCGGAAGCCAATCGAACGCCCGAGCCCGGCAGCGAGACACCGGCAAAATCCGAGTTGCAGGTCAGTACGGACTTTCCCCGCCAGGTGTTCCGCGCCTACGATATTCGCGGTATCGCCGGTAGCGAGATCAATGAACCCTTCGCCTATCAACTGGGTCGCGCCCTCGGCACACTGGCGCAACACACCGGTGAGGAAATCCTGCTGGTGGGGCGCGACGGCCGCAACAGCAGTGAGCTGCTCAGCAATTGCCTGGTAGAGGGTATTCTCGACAGTGGCTGCAACGCCGTAAACCTGGGCCTAGTGCCATCACCGTTGCTCTATTACGCCTGTGCCAAAGGCAAGAATACCAGTAGCGGCGTGATGGTGACCGCGAGTCACAACCCGGCGGAATACAACGGCTTCAAGATTGTCCTGAAGGGCCGGCCGCTGGCGGAGGACAAATTGCAGCGCCTGCACCAGCTGATGCAGAAGGGCCCCTTCAAGAGCGGACAGGGCAGCAACCGCGAGCAGGACATCAAAGAGAATTACATCGACGAGATCTTCAATGACGTGGCCCTGGCCGGGCAGCCACACCTGGTGGTGGATGCCGGCAACGGCGCCACTTCCGTGCTGGCGCCACGACTGTTCGAACAGCTTGGCTGCGCAGTGACGCCACTCTTCTGCGAGATTGACGGCAACTTCCCCAACCACGCGCCGGATCCTTCCCGCCCGGAAAACCTGAAAGCACTGATCGAGAAGGTCGCGGAAACCGGGGCCGACCTGGGCGTGGCCCTGGACGGCGACGGTGACCGCGTCACCCTGATATCCGCTTCCGGCCGCATTGCCTGGGCGGACCAGCTGGTGATGCTGCTGGCCCGTGACATTCTGGCGCGCAATCCCGGTGAGGGCATCGTCTTCGATGTGAAGAGCAGCCGCGCGCTGGGACAACTGGTCAACCAGTACGGCGGCCGCCCGATCATGTGGAAAACCGGTCACGCGCCGATGAAAACCAAGATGCTGGAAACGGGCGCGATACTCGGCGGCGAGCTTTCCGGACACATCTTTATCAAGGATCGCTGGTTCGGTTTCGACGACGGCATCTACGCTGCCGCGCGCGTCCTCGAAATCATGGCGCTACGCGAACAGAGCCTCGACGAACTGCTGGACTCGCTGCCACAGATGATCAGCACACCGGAAATTCTGCTGCCCGCGGATGAGAAAGAGAAATTCGCAATCATAGAAAAACTGAAAAAGCAGGCGGATTTCGGTGATGCCGATATCAACACCATCGACGGCCTGCGCATAGAGTACAGCGACGGCTGGGGGCTGGTGCGCGCCTCCAACACTGGCGCGGCACTGACACTGCGCTTCGAGGCGGACAGCGACGAGGCGCTGGAGCGCATCCGCCAGCAGGTGATGGCACAGCTGAAGAAAGTAGACCCGAAGCTCACAGTGCCAGACTGGCAGCTCGTATAACGACTCAAGCATTACCGGTGCGCGTGGCGCACCCCCACGGATAGGAATTCCCATATGTCACTGGATAGCAAATCCGCCCTGCGCGTCGCCCAGGTATTGAATGAAGCGCTGCCCTACATCCAACGCTTTACCGACAAAACCATAGTGGTGAAGTTCGGCGGTAATGCGATGGTGGACGAGAAGCTGCAAAACAGCTTCGCCCGCGACATCATCCTGATGAAACTGGTGGGCATGAACCCGGTGGTAGTCCATGGCGGTGGCCCACAGATCGGCCAGCTGCTGGAGAAGCTCAGCATCGAATCCCGCTTTGTCGACGGCATGCGGGTCACCGACAGCGAGACCATGGATGTGGTGGAAATGGTCCTCGGCGGCACCGTGAACAAGCAGATCGTCAACCTGATCAACAAGAATGGCGGCCGCGCCGTGGGCGTGACCGGCAAGGATGGCCTGCTGATCAAGGCGAAGAAGCTGAAAATGCAGAGCGAGGCCGCCGGGCTGCACGCGTCGGAAATCATTGATATCGGCCATGTGGGCGAGGTGGAGAGCGTCAACACCGATGTGATCGACATGCTGCTCCACGGCGACTTTATCCCGGTGATCGCCCCCATCGGCGTGGGCGAGGACGGCGCCTCCTACAATATCAACGCCGACCTGGTGGCCGGCAAGATCGCAGAATACCTGAAGGCAGAAAAATTGATGTTGCTGACCAACGTCGCCGGCCTGCAGGACAAGAACGGCGAGGTGCTGACCGGGCTCAGCACCCTGCAGGTGGACGGCCTGATCGCCGACGGCACCATCTACGGCGGCATGCTGCCCAAGATCGCCTGCGCGCTGGACGCGGTGAAGGCCGGCGTGACCTCGGCGCACATCATCGACGGTCGCGTACCCCACGCGGTGCTGCTGGAAATCTTCACCGATAGCGGAGTGGGCACCCTGATCACCAATAATGGCCAACCAACAGCGGCCTCACCGGATAGTAATTGAAGCGGGACCGGCGAATCGGTAGGATTCCCGCGCTTTCTACATAGTGCGCACCCTTTTCCTGTTGCGCTACAAGGTATAACAACAAGGCAGCGAATGAGCAGCGAAAAAATCAACCGCCGTCAACAGATACTCCAGGCCCTGGCGCATATGCTCGAGGCCAGTCCCGGTGCGCGCATCACCACCGCGGCCCTGGCCAAGGAGGTGGGCTTTTCCGAGGCGGCGCTCTACCGCCACTTCCCCAGCAAGTCGAAGATGTTCGAGGGGTTGATCGAGTTTATCGAGGAGACGGTGTTCAGCCGCGTATCGCTGATACTGCAGGACGAGCCGTCGGCACTCGGGCGCTGCCAGAAAATCCTGCAATTGCTGCTGGCCTTCTGCGAGCGCAACCCGGGTATCACCCGCCTGCTCACCGGCGACGCCCTGACTGGTGAAACAGAGCGGCTGCACGGACGCATACTGCAGTTCTTCGACCGCCTGGAAACCCAGCTGAAACAGATTCTGCGCGAAGCGGAACTCCGCGAGCAGCTACGCCCTGCCATCCCCCTGGGTGCCGCCGCCAACCTGCTGCTGGCCAGCGCGGAAGGGCGCATCGTCCAGTACGTGCGCAGCGGTTTCAAGCGCAAGCCCACCGAGTACTGGGCGGAACAGTGGCCGGTGCTGATGGCGGGATTCTTTCGCGAGACGGCGCTGGCGCAGTGATGGGGAGGTGCGCCGCGCGCACCGATTGAGTTGAAGAGGCGGCCAGATGGTAGCTATTTTCCGGCGATCTCCGCATAGCGCGCCGCGGCCCTGTCGTATTCCTCGTTGATCGCCACCGCCTCCGCCTCGCGCCGACCCAGGCGCTCATTCAAAACGGCCACCTCTTCGCGCAGGTCGGCGATACGCTGCAACAGCTCGGGCGCCACCTCGCGCCCGGCCCGCTGGGTGCGCGCGGCAACCGACTCCTCCTGTTCTATCTGCCGGCCCAGGCTGCTGATATTGGAGCGCATGATCGCCATATCCTGCTCGACGGTCGCCAGCTTGCGCGCGCGGGCGCTCTCGATATCGGCGACGCTATTGAAGCGCTTGAGCAGCCGGTGGTCCTGCTCCCGCTGGGCCGCGCGACGTCGCTGCTCGGCCAGCTCTTCACCGGTCGGCGGCGGCGGCACTACCTTGAGGACCTGGCCGGAGAGGCTCAGTATCTCGTACCCCTTTGCCACAAAGCGCGGAGGCACCTGATCGTCCAGCACCTGGATGCCCTTTTCATCGGTGTAGCGGTAGAGAACCTTGCCGGTGATTTCGTCGCGCTTTTGCGCCTGGACACTGGTCCAGGGGATGACCAGGGCAACGGAGAGCAGCAGGACTGTTGGTAGGGGGGCGACTTTCATCGCTCTTCTCACTGAATAATGGAGCGCCTTGCGGGTCCCGGCTTTACTGCCCGGAGACACCGTAACGCTGCCGGTAATCGACGATTTTTTGTACTGTACCGCCGTCCTGCGACTCTTCCTTGAGATAGCTGATGATATGGTCCAGCTGCACAATACTGATGACCGGGATATTGTACTGGCGCTCCACTTCCTGAATAGCGGAGAGTTCACAATCCTCGCCGGCCTTCTCCTGGCGGTTCAGGCCGATCACCACGCCCGCGGCCTCTGCACCGTGCGCCTCGATGATCTGCATCACTTCGCGCACCGCGGTTCCCGCCGTAATCACATCGTCAATGATCAAAACCTTGCCAACAAGCGGCGCACCCACTAAGGTTCCGCCTTCGCCGTGATCCTTGGCCTCTTTGCGGTTGTAGCAGAAGGGCTTATCCACGCCTTTCTGCGCCAGCGCCACGGCAGTTACCGCGCCCAGCGGTATACCCTTGTAGGCCGGCCCGAAAATGACATCAAACTCCACCCCAGAAGCGAGTATCGCCTCGGCGTAGGCCTGACCCAGCGCTGCCAGTGCCGCACCGGTGTGGAAACGGCCGGCATTGAAGAAATAGGGGCTCTGGCGGCCAGATTTCAGGGTGAAATCGCCGAAACACAATACCTGATGGTCGAGGGCCAGTTGGATAAAATTGCGCTGATACTGCTGCATGGAAAATTGTTAACTATTGGCTAAGGTGAAGGGAGACTTCTCCGCAGAGATCTGTCGGAGAGTGACAGTAATAATGCTAGTAATCATACACAGTCCGCTGGTAAGGGGCTAATAATGCGAATAGTGAGTCTGTCGGTAGACGGCGTTCATCAGGCGGCACAGCGCGGCCTCTACGATTGGTTGGCGGATCAGGACGCGGATATCATCTGTCTGCAGGATCTGCGCTCCCTGGAGCCGGAGCTGGACCACCCGATCTTTCACCCCGACGGCTATTACAGCTACTTCTTCGATTCCGGTACGCCGCATGAGAATGGCGTGGCCATCTATACCCGCAGCCAGCCCAAGGCGATCATCTTCGGCATGGGCTTCGCCAACGGCGAAGATATGTACGGGCGCTACCTGCAGGCGGATTTCGAGCGCCTCAGCGTCGGCTCGCTGCTGGCGCCGACGGCCGGCGACGAGCCCACCCTGGAGAAGAAGGTGCAGTTCTTCGACGACATGCAGGCGCACCTGCACAAGATCAGCCGCAAACGCCGCGACTTCATCTTCTGTGGCAACTGGGGCATGGCGCACCGCCGCGCCGACGTGCAGAACTGGCAGGATCACCAGGACACACCCGGCTTTATGCGCCACGAGCAGCGCTGGCTGGACCAGTTGTTCAACGAGATCGGTTACGTCGACGCCTTCCGCAAAGTGGTCAAGGACGCGGACGAATTCACCTGGTGGCCGAGCGGCAATGCGGGCGAGGGCGATGGCTGGCGCACGGACATGCAGATAGTGTCACACACGCTGAAAAACCGCATCGAGTACGGCGCCATCAACAAGAACGTCGATTTCTCCAGCCACCTGCCGGTGATTATGGATTACGACCTGGAAGTCTAATGCGGAATGCTGAATACGCGATCTAGCTGATCGCCACCTGGACGACCGCTGGCCGCGATCGGAGCGGCGGCGGAAGCCCTGAAGCGCAGAGATGCCATTCCGCACTCCGCATTCAATACTATTCCTCCAGCGCCTTCCTCTGCAGCGCGACCAGCTCCTCAATCCCCGCCTTGCCCAGCGCCAGCATCTGCGCGAATTGCTTTTCGGTAAAGGGCGCGCCCTCGGCGGTGCCCTGAACCTCAATCATGCCGCCGTCTGCGGCCATCACCAGGTTCATGTCGGTATCGGCACTGCTGTCCTCCGGGTAATCCAGGTCCAGCACCGGCTCGCCGTCATAGATACCCACCGAAACAGCCGCAACCAGGTTCTTCAGCGGGTCGGTGGTGAGGGCCTTGTCCCGCTGCATGACGCGCAGCGCGTCGACCAGGGCCACGCAGGCACCGGTGATGGCCGCGGTGCGGGTGCCGCCGTCCGCCTGGATCACATCGCAGTCGAGGGTGATCTGGTTTTCCCCCAGCAGTTCCAGGTCCACCGCTGCGCGCAGGGAGCGGCCGATCAGGCGCTGGATTTCCACGGTGCGGCCGCTCTGCTTGCCCTTGGCCGCCTCACGCGGCATGCGCGATCCGGTCGAACGGGGCAACATACCGTACTCCGCGGTAATCCAGCCACTGCCCTGGCCGCGCAGGAAGCGCGGCACTTCGCTGGCCACAGATGCGTTACACAACACCTTGGTATCGCCGAACTCCACCAGTACCGAACCCTCCGCGTGGCGGGTGTAGTTGCGGGTAATTCGGATGGAGCGAAGTTGCGCTGGCGCGCGGCCGCTGGGACGCTGCATGGTTCACCTCAGTTTTTTCTGCTCAAAGCGCTGCATTATATACCCCATCCGGGCAGGCCGATCGGCTGTGCTATGATGCCCGGCCGCCGATACCGAACATCAGCCGATTGACAGAATACGCCTGCAGGGGAGCGACTATGGCCAGGGTTGAAAACAAAGTGCGCAGTATGACGGCATTCGGCCGCGCCGAGGCGCCCTACGCTACCGGCACGGCCATCTGGGAGCTGCGCTCGGTCAATCACCGCTACCTGGAACCCCACTTCCGCCTGCCCGAAGCCGCACGTCCGCTGGAAACCCAGCTGCGTGACACCCTGCGCAAAACCCTGTCCCGCGGCAAGCTGGAACTCACCCTGACCCTGAAGCCGAGCAACGTGGAAACCACCGGCCTGGAGATCAACCAACCACTGGCACAGGCGCTGGTCCAGGCGGCCGGGCAGGTGGCGCCCGGCCTGGACACCGCGCCCCTCAACCCGCTGCAGATCCTGCAGTGGCCGGGCGTAATCGCAGAACCGGAGACGGATGCCGAACAGCAGTCCGCCGCGACAATGCAGGCCTTCGGCGAGGCACTGGAGCAACTCTGTGCCAATCGCGGACGCGAGGGAGCGGAGCTGCGCAAATTTATCGAGGCGCGCCTGGAAGGCATCGAGATGCAGGTAAAACAGGTACGCGAATTGCTGCCGCAGATACTGCAGGCCCAGCGGGAGAAACTGCGCACGCGCCTGGAGGAACTGCTCGGCGAGCTGGATCGGGACCGGCTGGAACAGGAAATCGTACTGCTGGCGCAGAAAGCCGACGTGGACGAGGAGCTGGACCGCCTCGACGCCCACGTCGCTGAGACCCGTCGCGTACTCGCCGGCGGCGGCGCCATAGGGCGGCGGCTGGATTTCCTGATGCAGGAGTTCAACCGCGAGGCCAACACCCTGTCGTCCAAGTCCGTGGTTACCGATACCACCCAGGCGGCAGTGGAGCTGAAGGTACTGATCGAGCAGATGCGCGAGCAGGTACAGAATATCGAGTAGCCTCTAGGTAAACCGCAACAGATGTACTGCAACGCGCCCGGCATAAGCTCTTCGCCCGCCATGCCCCCCGGAACAATCCCGGCCGCCCGCCTTTCTCTTTTGCACGCAGCGCGGCCAGATGGCGCGACCAGACCGTGAGCGCACCGGTAAAAAGCGCGCTACTGCTGGCCAAGCAGTGGCCCGAGCCCGCCTCGACCGCCGCGGGCCGGCGCACGCTGGATATTCTCGACCTGCTCGCCGAGGCCGGCTATCGCGTGGAGATCGCAAGCCCGGCCCAGCCGACGCCCTTTCAGGCCAGGACCGGCTACGGCGAGCACCGCATAGCGGTCAATGACGCCAGCTTCGATCAATGGGTGCGCGCACTGAATCCCACACTGGTGATCTACGATCGCTTCGTGATGGAGGAGCAGTTCGGCTGGCGGGTGCGAGAGCACTGCCCGGGCGCACTGACACTGCTCGACACCAGCGACTTTCACAGCCTGCGCGAGGCCCGTCACCAGGCGCTCAAAAGCGGCCAGCCGGTAAACCTGTTCCACCCCACCGCCGAACGCGAAGTCGCTGCCATGGCGCGCTGCGACCTCACCGTGATGATCTCCCAGGTCGAAGTCGCACTGCTGAAGCAGCACTTTTGCCTGCCTGACTGGCAGCTGCACTACCTGCCATTTCTGGTGCGGGATCTGCCCGACCCCAAGGCCCTGCCAGGCTTCGACGAGCGTCGACACCTGGTCATGATCGGGGGTTTCAAACACGCGCCCAACCGCGATGCCGCCACCTGGTTTGCCCGGGAGATCTGGCCGCAGCTGCATCCGCTGCTGCCCGGTGTGGAGTGCCACCTCTATGGCGCCTACGCCGATCACGCCATGCAGCGCCTGAATGATCCGGCGGCGGGGCTGCGGGTGTATGGGCGCACCGAGGATGCGCTGGCCACACTGGCGCGCTATCGGCTGAACCTGGCACCGCTGCGCTTCGGGGCCGGACAGAAAGGCAAGATATTGGACGGCTGGCTCGTCGGCACGCCCGCGGTCACCACCCCTGTCGGCGCCGAGTCCATGGCTGCCGAGGAGACCTGGGGCTATCCACTGAGCGATGACCCGGAACAGTTTGCGGCAACCACCGCACACCTATATCAAGACAGGGTTGCCTGGTTCAGTGCCCGCGACGCCGGCAACCAGGCGCTCGAAACCGGGTTTTCCTATCGGCAACATGCCGCGGCGTTTATCGAGCGCCTGGAAAGTATCGCCGCAAACCTGGAGGCACATCGCAACCGACAGATCTGGGGGCGCATCCTCAGGCGCACCGAGTACCGCGCCGAGGAATTTATGAGTCGCTGGATTGAAGCCAAAAACCGGGGGACAGACACCTAGGGCAGGTTGCGGGCGCCCCCCTCTGCACCCGGTGCAGATTCGCAGCGGTGAATTCATAGAGCGATGACCGCAGCGCCGGCGTTAAAACTTGACAACTCCCGTCGCAGAGAATCGAATTAATTTCGATTGATTTCCCTGAGCATTCTGCTTCGTCGCACTTCCTTCCTTCACGACAGGCCCCCAGAGGAACTGTTTCCCCGCTGCTTTTTCTCACCCTCTGCGCGCACCGCAAAGGTGCACGGCAGTCCCTGTTTCGCAACGCGGCCGCGACCCACTTCTCACCAGAATTCAGACTGGCACGACAGTACCCTATAAAATTGGCGTTTGGCGCCTAATTCAAAATATTGTCCCGTCCAGCAACTGAGGTAAAGAGTTATGTCTCCGTTATAGACATACATTAGGATATTTATCCTTTTGTAAGGCGCGTCTTTTGTGCCGCACCAGCACTCTATCTGCGGCAAACAGTGCCGCAGGTGCAACTGCGGGCGGTGCCACGCCGGAAGCTCTGGCGGAAAATTTTCGCCAGGCACCGGCGGGCGAGCCTGTTTAGCGAGGTATCAGAGGTAGCAAGGCGCGACGGCATATCGAACCGGCGCGACCGATAAAAATAATTACGGAGATCCTAGCAACAATGAAATTTCCAATCAGAAACCTGCTGCATAAATCAGCCCTGCTGAGCGCAGTTTCCCTGTTGTGCGCGGCACCGCTCGCAACTCACGCCGTGGAAACCAGCAACCCGGCGGCGATGCCCGCCAGTGCACAGCCGGTAACCGACCGCATCATCGTCAAGTACAAAAACACCACCCAGATGGCTGCGGCGGCCAGTATGTCGCAGTCGGCCATGGCACAAGCCTCGCGCGTCGCCGGAGCCGAGATGCGTCATATGCGTCGCCTGGCCACAGGCGCGCAACTGATGCGCCTGGACAGACGACGGGGCAATGCCGACCTGGCGGCGATAATCAGCCGCCTGCAGCAGGATCCCAACGTCGAGTACGCCGAGCCGGATCTGCTGCTGCAGCCGATGGCCACCCCCACCGATCCCAGCTACAACCAGCAGTGGCACTATTTCGAGTCCACCGGCGGACTCAACCTGCCGACCGCCTGGGACACCACCCAGGGTGAGGGCGTGGTGGTCGCCGTCATCGACACCGGCTACCGCCCCCACGAGGACCTGGTAGACAACCTGCTGCCCGGCTACGACATGATCTCCGACACCACCGTGGCACAGGACGGCAACGGTCGCGACAGCGATGCCAGTGACCCGGGCGACTGGGCCCCGGCCGGCGCCTGTTACTCCGGTTCACCGGCCAGCAACAGCAGCTGGCACGGCACCCACGTGGCCGGTACCGTTGCCGCTGCCACCAACAATGGCATCGGCATCGCCGGTGTGGCCTACAAGGCCAAGGTAGTGCCCATTCGGGTACTGGGTCGCTGTGGTGGCTACACCTCCGACATCGCCGATGCCATCATCTGGGGCGCCGGTGGCTCTGTCAGCGGTGTGCCCGCCAACGCCAACCCGGCCCAGGTGCTGAACCTGAGCCTCGGCGGCAGCGGTAGCTGCGGCAGCACCACCCAGAACGCGATCAATACTGCGCGCAACCTGGGCGCTACCGTGGTGGTGGCCGCGGGCAACTCCAACACCAACGCCAGCAACGCCACCCCGGCCAACTGCTCCGGTGTCGTGACCGTCGCTTCCGTAGACCGCTCGGGCGGCCGCGCCTGGTATTCCAACTACGGTAGCGTGGTGGATGTAGCGGCACCCGGCGGCGACACTTCCGTCTCCAGCAATGGTGTGCTCTCAACCCTGAACAGTGGCTCCCAGGGACCGGGCAGCGACAACTATGCCTTCTACCAGGGCACCAGCATGGCCACCCCCCATGTGGCCGGCGCCGCGGCGCTGCTCTACGCGGTGGATGGCACACTGACCCCGACCGAGATCGAATCGATCCTGACCAGCACCGCGCGCAGCTTCCCGGCTTCCTGCAGCCAGTGCGGTTCCGGCATCGTCGATGCCGCCGCGGCCGTGGCCGCGGCCGGTGACGGTGGCGGTGATCCCGGTCCGGGCGACGGCGAGCTGGAAAACGGCGTGGCCGAGACCGGCCTGTCCGCCAGCAGCGGCCAGGAGCTCCACTTCACCCTGGAAGTGCCTGCCGGCGCCTCCAACCTGGAGTTCCAGATTTCCGGCGGCAGCGGCGATGCAGACCTCTATGTGCAATTCGGCTCGGCGCCGACCACCTCCAGCTATGAGTGCCGCCCCTATCTGAACGGCAACAACGAGACCTGCAGCATCTCCAATGTGCAGGCCGGCACCTACCATGTGATGGTGCGCGCCTATAGCAGCTTCTCCGGCGTCAGCCTGGTGGGCAGCTTCGACGAGGGCGGCAGCGGCGGTGAGACAGGCTGGACCGAAAGCAACCTGTCCGGCAGCCAGGGCTCCTGGCAGCATTTCACCCTGGACGTGAATGCCGGAATGTCCTCCCTGGACGTGCAGATGTCCGGCGGCAGCGGCGACGGCGACCTCTATGTGCGTTTCGGCAGCCAGCCCACTACCGGCAGCTACGACTGTCGACCCTACCGGAACGGCAACAACGAGACCTGCAGCTTCAGCAATCCATCTGCGGGTACCTGGTATATCAGCATCCGCGGCTATTCCTCATACTCCGGAGTGACCCTGGACGCGCAGGCCAGCCAGTAGCGACCTGCTGAAAGACAGAAGGGGCGGCCAATTGGCCGCCCCTTTTTGTATGTGCCGGAAAAATGCCTAACGGATTTTAAAATTACACCCTTCATCGCCTAGGCGCCGTCAGGGGCCTGTGGCAAAGTGACCAGAATTCGACCTGATAACAATAAATGAGGTGCCCGTGAGTCTCGTCACCCTCGCCATTCCCTTCTTCCTGATTTCAGTACTGGTGGAGCTGGCACTGGACCGCTGGCGCGGCTGGGGCCTGTATCGGCTGAACGATGCAATCGGCAGCCTGAGTGCCGGCGTACTGAGCCGCATCACCGGCCTGGTGCGCACAGGCCTGTTACTGGTCATCTATATCCCGCTGTATCAACTGCTGCAGCCCTACTATGAGACGGTGGGTTTCAACTGGTCGCTGGACAACGGCTGGCACCTGCTGCTGGCGGTGGTGGCCTACGACTTCTGCTACTACTGGAAGCACCGTATCGCCCACGAGATCAATATCTTCTGGGCCGACCACCTGGTGCACCACCAGAGCGAGGACTACAACCTGACCACCGCGCTGCGCCAGCCCAGCGGCGGCCTGCCGATCGGCTGGATCTTCTATATGCCGCTGTTGCTGATCGGCCTGCCAGCGGAATTGTTGATCACCGCCGGCGCCATCGACCTGATCTACCAGTTCTGGGTGCACACGCAGAAATTCCCCAAGGTGCGCTGGATGGAGTGGATATTCGTCACCCCCTCAAACCACCGCGTACACCACGCCCAGAACAAGGTCTATGTGGACCGCAACTACGGCGGTGTCTTTATCATCTGGGACCGCCTGTTCGGCAGCTACCAGGAAGAACTGGAAGACGAGCCCTGCATCTACGGCGTGCGCAAGCCGCTGAACAGCTTCGACCCGCTGGCGGCCAACCTGCAGCACTACAAGCGCATGGCCCTGGATGCCTGGCACACGAAAAGCTGGTGGGACAGGCTCACCCTCTGGTTCCGCCGCACTGGCTACCGCCCGGCGGACGCGGAAGCGGCCATGCCGGTGCCCTCCTGCGACCTGGATAATTTCCAGCGCTTCGACCCGCAGATAAGCCGCGGCCTGCGGGCCTATGCACTGCTGCAGCACCTGATCTACTCGGGTGCGACCCTGGCGCTGCTGTGGAATGCGGCACAGATGAGCTATGGACAACAGCTGGCGGCGGTGGCGCTGCTGGCGTGCGGCCTGATCGTCAACGGCCGCATTCTCGACGGCCACCGCCTGGCCGGCTACGCGGAACTGGCGCGACTGGCACTGACACTGGCCGCCGTACCGCTGGTATCGGCAGGACTTTCCATCGCCCTGGCCGGCTATATTTTGCTCAGCGCGCTCATCTGGTGGTGGTTGGCTTTTATTGACAAAGAAGATACAGTCGCTGTCGTTAGCGATTAGCAACAGGAAGGTGAACCCGATCACAGGGGGTAAGTGGTGGTCGGGGAAAGCTTCCGCCGGGCGATCCCGGCCGGGCTCAGGGGCGCCGCCACCAAGCGGTTTTTGGTGTAGGCGTTCCTGAAAACTCCCAACACTTCCCCCCCCATCCCGGCCGGGGTTCAGCCTTTTGCCCGCCCGCCCAACTGCATCCGTTATAATGCCCGCTTTGCCCGCCAGATATAGGAACAGCAGGATCAGTTGTGCAAACAGGAACTCTCTATACCGTGTCCGCACCTTCCGGTGCGGGTAAGACCAGCCTGGTAAAGGCGCTGGTGGACGGCGACAGCCAGGTCACCGTGTCGGTGTCCCACACCACCAGATCCATGCGCCCGGGCGAGCAGCATGGTGTCAACTACCACTTTGTCGACCGCGATGAATTCCTGCAGATGCTCGACCGGGACGCCTTCCTCGAGCACGCGCAGGTGTATGGCGACAATTATTACGGCACCTCCAAGGAGTGGGTCGAGGAGACGCTGGCCAGCGGCCGCGACGTGATTCTCGAGATCGACTGGCAGGGCGCCGCCCAGGTGCGCCGGCTGATGCCGGGCACGGTGGGCATTTTCATACTGCCGCCGTCCCAGGAAGCACTGCGCGAGCGCTTGACCGGTCGCGGCCAGGATGAACAGAGCGTCATCGAGCGGCGCATGGAACAGGCCATCGACGAAATGTCCCACTATGTGGAGGCGGACTACCTGGTGATCAACGACAACTTCGACCAGGCGCTGCACGAGCTGCGTGCCATCGTGATCGCCCAGCGCCAGCGCCTGAAACACCAGCAGGAGCGTTGCGGGGACTTGCTGCAGGCGCTGTTGAAGCGCGCGTAATCCGGGCGCCCCGGCACCGGCTGATCGATTTACGTACACTCCGCGGTGCGGTAGAATCCCCGGTCCCGCGGCCTTCAGGCCGGTACCGAATTCGCCCAGCCGGGCACTGTTAATGATGGAACCGAAAGTTTATGGCACGTATTACTGTTGAAGATTGCCTCGAGCACGTCGACAACCGCTTCGAACTCGTAATCGTGGGCAGCAAGCGCGCCCGCCAGATTGCCACCGGCGGCAGGGATCCCCTGGTTCCCGAAGAAAACGACAAGCCCACGGTAATCGCCCTGCGCGAGATTGAAGAGGGCCTGGTAGACGCCGGCATCCTCGACGAGCCGGAAGAGGAAGAGGCGCCGGTACAGTCCGCAGCCCCGGTTTACCTGTCCGACCAGGAAATCTGAATATCCCCTGAGTTATCCACCGACCGGAATCCATTGACGGGAATCCTATAGAGAGGCGCGCGCGGTTTTGCACACCATCGATAGTCTGGCCCACCGCCTCTCTTCCTATCTCCCCCCCGACCAGATCCAGAGTGTCCGCCGCGCCTATTTCTATGCGGAACAGGCCCACGACGGCCAGCAGCGCCGCTCCGGCGAACCCTATGTCACTCATCCCCTAGCGGTCGCCACCATACTGGCGGGCATGCATATGGATCACCAGAGCCTGGCCGCGGCCATGCTCCACGACGTGATCGAAGACACCGGTATTCCGCGGGCGGCGCTGGCGGAACAGTTCGGCGACGAGGTGGCGGACCTGGTGGACGGCGTCTCCAAGCTGACCCAGTTCGAGACCGACAGCCCGGCGGAGAAACAGGCGGAAAACTTCCAGAAGATGGCCCTGGCCATGGCGCGGGATATCCGCGTGATACTGGTCAAGCTGGCGGACCGGCTGCACAACATGCGCACCCTGGGCGCACTGAAGCCGCAGAAGCGCGCGCGCATCGCCCGCGAGACCCTGGAGATCTACGCCCCCATCGCCAATCGCCTGGGCATGAACGACGTGCGCATCGAGTTCGAGGACCGCGCCTTCTTCGCCATATACCCACTGCGCGCCAGCCGCCTGCGCGCAGCATTGGTAGCGGCGCGCGGCAACCGCAAGGAACTCCTGGAGAAGATCCAGAACGCGATAGAGCTGCGCCTGCAGCGGGAGGGCATTGACGCACTGGTGATCGGCCGCGAGAAACACCTCTACAGCATCTACCAGAAGATGCGCGCGAAGAAGAAGTCGTTCAAGGAAATCATGGACGTCTACGCCTTCCGCATCATCGTCGACAGTGTGGACGCCTGCTACCGGGTGCTGGGTGTGATGCACAACCTCTACAAACCGGTGATCAGCGAGTTCAAGGACTATATCGCCATCCCCAAATCCAACGGCTACCAGTCGCTGCACACGGTGCTGCTGGGCATGCACGGCGTGCCCATCGAAGTGCAGGTGCGCACCAAGGAAATGGACGAGATGGCCAACAGCGGCATCGCCGCCCACTGGCTGTACAAGGCCTCCGGCGACGAGGTGATCAATACCGGCGGCACCAGCCAGGTGCGCGCACGCCGCTGGGTACAGGGCCTGCTGGAGATGCAGCAGCGCGCCGGCGACTCGCTGGAGTTTATCGAGAACGTCAAGATCGACCTCTTCCCGGACGAGGTCTACGTCTTCACGCCCAAGGGCAAGATCGTCGACCTGCCCGCCGGCGCCACCGCGGTGGACTTCGCCTATTCGGTGCATACGGACATAGGCAACTCCTGTGTCGCGGTGCGCATCAACCAGCGCCTGGCACCGCTGTCACAGCCGCTGGAGAGCGGGCAGAAGGTGGAGATTCTCACGCGCAAGAATGCGCAGCCGAATCCCAACTGGCTCAATTTCGTCGTCACCGCCAAGGCCAGGAGTGCAATACGCCACTATTTGAAGCACCAGCGCCACCACGATTCCGTGGCCCTGGGCCGGCGCCTGCTGGAAAAGGCCCTGGGCAAATTCAATACCCGTCTCGAGGACCTGACCGCGGAGCAGCTGGAAAAGGGCCTGCAGGAGACCAAGTGCGCGACTCTGGAGAAGCTGCTGGAGGAAATTGGTCTCGGCAACAAGGTGGCCTTCTCCGCGGCCAAGCTGCTGGCCCCGGAGGGCAGCGAGGAAACAGAGGCCAGCCATATCTCCTCACCGCTGACCATCGACGCCCAGGAGGGCATGCTGATCAGTTTCGCGCGCTGCTGCCGCCCGATTCCCGGCGACACCATCATCGGCCATATCAGTTCCGGCAAGGGTGTGGTGGTGCACAGGGATACCTGCCGCAATACCAATGAATTCCGCGAGCACCCGGAAAACATCATGCTGGTGAACTGGTCGCCGGATGTGAAGGGCGAGTTCCTCGGCGATGTGCGCGTGGAAGTGGAATCCGAGCGCGGCATCATCGCGCGACTCGCCACCCGCATCACCGAGGAGGGCGCCAGCATCGAGCAGATACACGTGGACGAGAAGGATGCCCACAATAGTGTGATCGCCATGACCCTCGAAGTCGGCAGCCGTGTACACCTGGCCCGGGTAATGAAGCGGCTGCGCAACCTGCCATCGGTGATTCGCATAGCGCGACCATAACGAAAACGTGACAAACCCCTGCCTGTTTTCTCGGAACAAGCAAAAGTGACACTTTCTCGAATCGCCCCGCTCCCATTCCCCGGCGAAGCGCGCTATATTTGCCGGCTTTCTTTTTCAGCAAACCCGTTTTCAGTCTTTTAGGAAAGTACCGGAGTGACTCATGCCCAACCGCGCCGTGATCAAGACAGACAGGGCCCCGGCCGCAATCGGCAGCTATTCCCAGGCGGTCAAGGTCGACAACACCGTTTACCTGTCCGGGCAGATACCGCTGGATCCGCAGAGCATGGAAATCATTGCCGGCGATTTCGCCGCCCAGGCCCGCCAGGTCTTCACAAACCTGCAGGCCGTGTGCGAGGCGGCCAACGGATCCCTGAATGATATCGTCAAGCTGAACCTCTACCTGACCGACCTCAGCGACTTCGCCACAGTGAATGAAGTGATGGCGGAATTCTTCCAGAAACCCTACCCGGCGCGTGCGGCGGTGGGTGTAAAAGAGCTGCCGAAGGGTGCGCTGTTTGAGGCGGAAGGGGTGATGGTCATTTAAATGATGAACGCGGAATGCGGAGTGCGGAATACGCGATCGGGCGTCTTCAAGTAGGAGCGGCGGGGCGGCCATTCGCCGGTGGCCGCGATCTGACTATCGGATGGCAACGAGCTTAGCCATTTACTGAGATCCGGCCACGCCTTATTTCGCATTGATGAGGCACGTCCAACACCACCTTGCCTACCGACCGCCCAGAGCGCAGCAGCTCCAGCGCCGCGTGGGCATCATCGAATAAAAAGCGGTGCCCGACCAGCGGCGGCGAAAGCGGCACCTCGCCCAATTCGGTGAGCAACACTTTCAGCTGGGCCTTTTGCTCCCACAGCCAGATCAGGTTGAAAGCCAGCAGCGAGCGGTTGCTGCTGATCATCTCCATGGCGTCATAGCGCGGCCGGCGCAGGTAGCGCCAGGCCGCCTTCAGGTAGTTGGGGCGATTCCCCTTCGGGGTAAACTCGGCCGCGCCGAAGACCACCAGCCGCCCCATCGGATTGAGCGCGTCGAAGCTGGCTTTCTGCACCGCTCCGCCTATCCCATCCAGGACCAGATCGAATCTCAGACCCTCGCGCCGCAACTGCCGGGCAAAGCTCTTCTCCCGCACCAGCACTGAATCGAATCCCAGTTCACCGAGTAGGGAGACCTTGTCCGCACTACCCACGGTGCCCACCGGCTCTGCCCCCAGTGCCCGGACCAGTTTCATCGCCTGCAACCCCACGCCGCCGGCGGCACTGTGGATCAGGACTCTCTGGCCCGACTGCAGGGCGCCGAGCCGTGTCAGCGCATACCAGGCCGTCAGCGTCTGCGCCGGCCAGGCCGCACCCCGGGCAAAATCCCAGCCGTGCGGCAGCGGTATCAGGTAGTCGGGTTCACTATCGATCACAGAGGCGTAGCCGCCGAAGCGGGTCACCCCCATCACCCGATCTCCGGGTGAAAAGCCGGCGGTGTTCGCACCCGCTTCCAGCACTGTGCCGGCGAACTCCAGCCCCGGAATAAAGGCACCGCTCGGGGTGGCGGAGTAGAGCCCGGTGAGGGCAAAGATATCGGCGAAATTGAGCCCCACCGCACGCACGCCGACGCGGATGCGGCCGGCGGCCAGGGAGCCCAGGGGTTCGGTTTTTTGGCTGAGCCTGGCGATATTGCCGGCCCTGGGGGTTTGCCAGATGGTGCGATTGTTTGCAGTCATGGAAAGACGGTCGAAGGGCGGAACAGGATTTCGATGGGCAGAGCTTCTCCCCGCGCGGGATAATTCTTCGCAAGCAGCCCTCCCTGGAGCTCACCCCGGCCGTCCTTGGCCGGTCGCTGAATCGCACAGCGAGCGGTGCTCGCTATGCGCGCGGGATGATTCTTCGCAAGCAGCCGTCCCTGGAGCTCACCCCGGCCCGGCCGTCCTGGCCGGTCGCTGAGTCGCGCAGCGAGCGGTGCTCGCTAAACGCACGACTCAGCCCTCCGATTCCAGCAGGGCGCTGTAACCGACCTTGTAATCCGGGTACTTCAGTTCGTAGCCACTCTCCAGCATGCGCCTGTTGCTGAGTTTCTTCGAACGGCGCTCGCTGGTCTCGACGATTTCCCGCAGGTGGGCGCCGGTGTAGCCCATGGCTTTGACCAGCCAGCGTTGCAGTTCGTACATGGGTACCGGCAGGCTGTCAGCGCCGATATACAGCTGTTCCGGAGACCAGCCCGCCTTGTGCTTTTCCATCAGGTGAATCAGGAAACCGATACTGTCGTCCACATGGATGCGATTGCTGAACTGGGGCGGCTGCGGCGGTGCGCAGCGGCCGGCGCGCACCTGTGACAGCAGGCGGTCGCGGCCCGGCCCGTAGATACCGGCGAAGCGCACCACGCAGGTTCCCGGTACGGCGCTGCGGATAATTTCCTCCGCCGCCAGCAGTATGTCGCCCTGGAAACCGCTGGGAATGGCCGGCGTCTGCTCGTCGAGAAACTGGTCGCCACTCTGGCCGTAAACGCGGGTCGACGACACCCAGATCAGCAGGCGCGGCGGTCGCGCTAAATTGGGCAGGGCCTCGGCCAGTGCGGTAGCGGTATCGATATAGGCGCGGTGGTAACCGCTCTGGGTGTGTTCGTCCGGGGTGAAGGTGGCGAGCACCACGTCGGCGCCGTCGCCCAGCAGTCGCTCTATATCTTCCTTCTTGGTGGCGTCGCCGCGGCGCCAGTTGACTACATCCGCGCGACGTTTGCTCGCCAGCGCTACCAGCGGGTTGCGCCGCACACCGTAAACGGCATACTCCTGCCGATTCAGCTGCAGCGCCAGACGCGCCCCCAGATCACCGCAACCAAAGATCCAAAGTTTTTCTTTTGCCATAACAGTCAGGGCAGGGGGTGCCAACCGCAACAGCCTCCCCTTGCCATATTCCCCTTTATTTTTTTCCTGATTAACCCCGCTGAAAAAGTCTTCAACCTCGTAGAGTTACACAGTCCCGAGGAAAAAACTCCAACAGTATAGTCCGCGGAAACTCCGCATCCCCGACAAAATTAATCCCGCTTTTTCGTGCGGGTATTCTGCTTTGCAGGCACCGATACGGGGCCTGGGCCCCGTATCGGGCTTGAAAACCACACTAATTACCGCGCCGCTTCAGCATGCGATAGATGAACAACAATATGATGGCACCGACGGTGGCGGTCACTATGTCTCCGAGTGCAAAGCCGGTGACTGGCCCACCGATGCCGACCAGGGAACCCAGCCAGCCGCCGATAAAGGCACCGACTATGCCGATGACCATGGTGACTATCCAACCGCCGGGATCCGGCCCCGGCATTATCCATTTCGCCAGCGCGCCGGCGATCAGACCGAGAATAATCCAGGAGAAAATACCCATGGCGATACTCCGCTCAATGTGTCCTTACACATATAGCAAAATTTTGCGCCTTTATCGCAGAAATCATCCCATTAATAGCAAAATTTCCTAATCGCTGGCGGCGGTATACGCAGTCACCCGTCCCATTGGCCAGCGGCTATTATTTATGAATAATTGCTATTACCTGCAAGCAGCTAATTGTCTATACCATGACACTCAATGAATTGCGCTACATAGTGACCCTGGCCCAGGAGCAGCATTTCGGCCGCGCCGCCGAGCGCTGCTATGTCAGCCAGCCGACCCTGTCCATCGCGGTCAAAAAACTGGAAAAGGAGCTGGGTGTGGCGCTGTTCGAGCGCTCCAAGACCCGGGTTCAGGCGACGCCGCTGGGCGAGCGCATCGTCGCCCAGGCGCAGCTGGTACTGGAGCAGTCGGCGGCGATCAAGGATATCGCCAGCGCCGGCAAGGACCAGCTGGCCAGCCCGCTGTCGGTCGGCGCAATATTTACCATCGGCCCCTACCTGTTCCCGCACTTTATCCCACAGTTGCAGCGGCTGGCCCCGGATATGCCACTCTACGTGGAGGAGGGCTATACCGCCACATTGCGCCAGCGGCTGCGCAAGGGCGAGCTGGACGCGATCATCATCGCGCTGCCGTTTACCGAGCCGGATGTGGTCACCCAGCCGCTATACGACGAGCCCTTCGTGGTGCTGATGCCGGCCGGCCATCCGCTGGCGGAGCAGCAGAGTATCTCCCCGGAGCAGCTGTCCCAGGACAATGTGCTGCTGCTCGGCGAGGGCCACTGCTTTCGCGACCAGGTGCTGGAGGCCTGCCCGCAACTGCAGCAGTCGATCGAAAAGGAGGCCGGCAACGGCCATATCCGCACCGCCGCCGACGGCAGCTCCCTGGAGACGCTGCGCCATATGGTCGCCTCCGGCCTCGGCATCACCGTGCTGCCGCTGTCCGCCGCCACCGCCTCACAGTACGCCAGCGGATTGCTGGAGACCCGCCCCTTTGCGCCGCCGAGTCCCAGGCGCACCGTGGCCCTGGCCTGGCGCGCCAGCTTCCCGCGCCACCGCGCCATCGACATACTGCGCGAGGCCATAGGCCAGTGCCAGTTGAGCGAGGAATAGAGAGGCCAGTGCCAGTTGAGCGACGAATAAAAAGCCCAGTGCCAATTGAGCGAGGAACAGAGACCAGTGCCAACTGAGCAACCGGTAAAGCAACTGGCGGATCTGTCGATCACCACCCTCAAGGGCGTGGGCGACAAGTTCGCCCAGGTGCTGGCGAAGCTGCATATCGCCACGGTGCAGGACCTGCTGTTCCACCTGCCGTTGCGCTACCAGGATCGCACCCGCGTGACTCCAATCGCCGCGCTGATGCCCGGTGTGGACGCGGTGATCGAGGGCGAGGTGCGCGCTGCCGATGTGGTGTTCGGTCGCCGCCGCAGCCTTGTGGTGCGGCTGCAGGACGGCAGCGGCACCATTACCCTGCGTTTCTTTCATTTCACCGCCGCGCAGAAAAATCGCTTCGCCCGCGGCGCCTGCCTGCGCTGCTACGGCGAGGCGCGCCGCGGCGCTGCCGGTCTGGAACTGTACCACCCGGAAACGGAGATCGTCGGCACCGAGGCGCCGGACAGGCCCGATACATTGACGCCTGTCTACCCGCTGACCGAGGGTGTCAGCCAGGGGCGATTGCGCGGCCTGGTGCAGCAGGCGCTGGCCATGCTGGAGTCCGACGGCGTGACCGAGCTGCTGCCCGTTGAGCTGCTGCCGGAATCGATGCGCTATCCGCTCGCCGGCGCACTGCAATACCTGCACTCGCCACCGGCCGGCGCCGACCTGGCGCAGCTGGCCGAGGGCATGCACCCGGCGCAGCAACGGCTGGCGCTGGAGGAGCTGCTGGCCCACCACCTGAGTCTGCTGGAGCTGCGGCGCAGCAACTCGGCCATTTCCGCACCGCCGCTGCCGGCCAACGAGGCCCTGGAGCGGGATTTCCTTGCGCGGCTGCCGTTCGCACTGACCGGCGCACAGCAGCGGGTCTGTGGGGAGATAGCGCAGGATCTCGCCCGTTCGCGGCCGATGATGCGGCTGCTGCAGGGAGATGTGGGTGCCGGCAAGACACTGGTGGCGGCCATGGCGGCCCTGAAAGCCATAGGTGCCGGCGCCCAGGTGGCGGTGATGGCGCCAACGGAGATTCTCGCCGAACAGCACAGGCGCAATTTCTGCGGCTGGCTGGAACCCCTCGGTATCCGGGTGGCCCAGTTGACCGGCAGCCTCAAGGCCGCCGAGCGCCGCACCCAGCTTGCCGCCGTCGCCGGCGGCGAGGCGCAACTGGTAGTGGGCACGCACGCACTCTTCCAGCCCGAGGTGATCTTTCACAATCTGGCCCTGGTTATCATCGACGAGCAGCACCGCTTCGGCGTGCGCCAGCGCCTCGAACTGCGGGAAAAGGGCGCCGCCAGCGGTGCGACCGGCAGGCTGCAGCCGCACCAGCTGATCATGACCGCGACGCCGATTCCGCGCACCCTGGCCATGTCGGCCTTCGCCGACCTGGACTGCTCCGTGATCGACGAACTGCCCCCCGGGCGCCAGCCGATCAATACCGTGGCCATCTCCAATGAGCGCCGCGACCAGGTTGTGGAGCGGGTGCAGGGCGCCGTCACCGAGGGCCGCCAGACCTACTGGGTCTGCACCCTGATCGAGGAATCCGAGAGCCTGCAGGCCCAGGCCGCCGAGTCCACCGCCAGCGAGCTGGCCGGGGCCCTGGACGGGGTTCGCGTTGCGCTGGTACACGGTCGCCTCAAACCCGACGAGAAGGAGCGGGTCATGAGTGCCTTCAAGGCCGGCGAGGTGGATCTGCTGGTGGCGACCACGGTGATAGAGGTGGGCGTCGACGTGCCCAACGCCAGCCTGATGATTATCGAGAATCCGGAGCGCCTCGGCCTGGCACAGCTGCACCAGCTGCGCGGCCGCGTCGGGCGCGGCTCCATCGCCAGCCATTGCGTACTGCTCTACGGCACGCCCCTGTCCCAGAATGGTCGCGCACGGCTGCAGGCGCTGCGCCAACACAGCGACGGTTTCGCCATCGCCGAGGAGGACCTGCGCCTGCGCGGCCCCGGCGAGATACTCGGCACCCGCCAGACCGGCGAGATACAGCACCGCATCGCCGACCTGCAACGGGATGCGCAGCTGCTGCCGCAGGTGCAGAGAATCGCCGCCGCCCCGTCGCTACAGGAAGACCAGCGCCGCCAGCTGGTGGCGCGCTGGCTACAGAACAAACCGCGCTTCGCCGAAGCCTGACCTCCCGGTCGAACTCCAGCACCAGATCCAGAGTTCTGGTCACCAATATTTTTGCGCTGTGCCGCCGCCAGTGGCAGCCTGATATCACCGGCGCCAATACAAGAAAATGCCGGCACTCCGATAACAGCGATAACTATGAGGGATCTCAGGGAGAGTCTCGTGCACTACCCATCACCGGGCAGGCTGATCCAGATCGGTCTGCTGTTCCTGTGTTTCAACAGCTCCGCCAGCGCCCAGGGCGGCTTTCTCGGTATCGGCGGCGACGAACAGACGCCCAGCCTGACCCTGGCCCCGGCGCAGATAGCCGTGGACGTGCCCACACCGGTCCATGGCAACAACCTGGCCCTGCTGCTGGCCCAGGCTGGCAGCGGTAACAGCCTCAGCGCGCTAAAAGAGAAGGCGGCGCAGAAGTTCAGCGACCAGCTGCGCCGCGAACTGCACCGCCGGCTGGAAGAATTCTTTGCGGACGAGGAGGTGCCGTTGCTGCGGGAGGGCGGCCTGCTGACACTGCACAGTTTTGTCGATATTACCGTCAGCAAGCAGCTCAGCGACCTCAAGAACTCCGACCGCTACGAGCTGGAGCGCGGCAGCCTGGGGCTGGCCGGCGAGTTTCGCTACCAGCTGCAGAACGCCGCCGGCCAGCCACTGCGCGAGCGGCGCATCGATATCGGCGAGCTGCGGGTGCGGGAAAACTACCGGGTAAAAACGCCCCACGACGGCGGCGAGGTCGAGGACAGCACCGACGAGGCCATCACCGAGGCCCTGGCCGAGGTGGTGAAGCGGTTGCAGGATCGCATCGAGGACCAGCTGGAGGCGGATACACTGCGCGAGCTGGCCGCACTCTGAGGCAGTCGCCGTCCAGCAGACATCGCCTCCGGGATCTGCGGCAGATATCACAGAAGCACAAATCCGACCAATCAGTCACCGAATTTTTTGCCACTGCCTCGCGGTAGTGGCAGCCTTGGGTTCCAGAGAGAAGTAAAAGAGCGAAATACATTCGCCGCTTTGATCAACTATAAGAACTCAGGGAGAGTCAGGTGATGAGATCCACTACCCACGGGCTGGCGCTGGCCGGCCTGCTGCTGTTTTCCACCGGTTCCATCGTGCACGCCCAGGGCGGTTTCCTCGGCATTGGCGGCGACGAACAGAATCCCAGCCTCCATATCACCCCCACCGAAATTCAACTCGATGTACCCATGCCGGTCAACAGCGCCAACCTGGCACTGCTGCTGGCCCAGGCGGGCGAGGGCGGCGGTCTCAGTGCGATGAAGGAGGCAGCGCTGAGCAAATACCGCCAGCACCTGGAGCAGGCACTCGGCGCCCAGCTGCGGGAATTCTTTATCGAGGAGGAGATTCCCCTGGTGGACACGGAGGGGCTGCTGACCCTGCAAAACCGGCTTGAAATCACCGTGGTCAAGCATTTCAGCGACCTGCGGGCCGGAGATACTTACGATCTGGAGCGGGGCACTATCGAGCTGTCCGGCAATTTTCACTACCAGATCAGGAGCCTTGCCGACCGCGCCCTGCGCGAGCGCAGCCTGGATATCACCGAGCTGAAGATCCGGGAAAAATACCTGGTCAAATCGCCAAAGAACGGCGACTCTGCCGAGGACACGACCGAGGACGCCATCAAGCTGGCGCTGTCGAAAATGGTGGAGGAAGTTCTCGAAGAGATCGAGGACGACCTGGAGGCAGGCGAGCTGCGCGATCTATTGAGTGGTTAGTGATAAGAGGCGAGCGGTCGGTTGCCCGACCACTCGCCGCTGCCCCCAAGCCGCAAGGGCCTGTTGGCACTAACTGCTTGCAGTAACCGCACCGCCATTGGCCACGCTGTCGTAATTGCGGTCGTAGAAGATTTCCTCGGAAAGGGCGCCCTCGCTCTTTGCCACAACAGCGCTCACCACCGAATCGCCGGTGATGTTCACTGCGGTGCGCACCATGTCCAGCAGTCGGTCGACGCCCATCACTATGGCGATACCCTCCAGCGGCAGCCCCACCTGCTGCAGTACCATCGCCAGCATAATCAGGCCGACGCCGGGTACACCGGCAGTGCCCACCGAGGCCAGGGTCGCGGTCAGTATCACGGTCAGGTATCCCATCACCCCGATTTCGATACCGTACATCTGCGCGATAAAGGCCGTGGCCACCCCCTGCATGATCGCGGTGCCGTCCATATTGATGGTGGCTCCCAGGGGCACCGTAAAGGCTGCCACCTTGTTATCCACGCCGATGCGCTTTTCCACCGTGGACAGGGTCACCGGAATGGTGGCAGCGGAGGAGGCGGTGCTGAATGCAAACACCTGCGCCGGGCGCATCTTCTTGAACAACTCTATCGGGCTCAACCCAGACAAGAGTTTCAACAGCAGCGAGTAGACGCCGAACGCGTGCAGCAACAGGGTCGCCAGCACCACCAGGAAGTACTTGCCCAGATCCAGTATGAATTCCATGCCCAGCTCGGCGAAAGTCTTTGCCAGCAGCGCAAAGACGCCGTAGGGGGCAAACACCATCAGCACCCCCACCATGCGCAGTACCACTTCATTGAGGTCATTGAAGAAGGCGGCGATGCGCTCGCCCGGCTCGCCGCAGCGGGAAATCGCGTAGCCCATCAGCAGCGCGAAGACGATGATCTGCAGCATATTACCCTGGGCCATCGCCGCCACCGGGTTGGTGGGGAAGATATTCACCAGCACATCGGACAGCGGCGGGGACTCCTTGGGCACGAAGGCCCCGCCCGGCGCCACATCCACACCCACGCCCGGCTGAATGATCAGCGCCATACACAGCGCCAGGGTAATGGCCACCGCGGTGGTGAGCAGGTAGAGAAGCACCGTCTTGCCTGCCAGAGGGCCTATGCGGCTGCCCTCGGACAGGGCGCAGGCGCCGCACACCAGAGACACCAGCACCAGCGGCACCACCATCAGTTTCAGCGAGGCGATAAAGATGCGGCCGACGATATCGAACAGGCCCCCGGTCAGGTAGCTGTTGATGGCGCCGGTGGCGCCGCTGCCGAGCAGCTGGCTGGCATTGAGGAAATTGAGCAGTGCACCGAACACAATGCCGGCCAGCATTGCGATCAGGATTCTGGTGGTAAGACCCATGGGACAGCTTCTCGATTGAATTCGTTGTTTTCGTTGCAGCCGAGCACTATAGCAAATGCCGTGGTCAGTGATGAGTGGCCAGTGGTCAACAGCCACTGACCACTGGCCACTGACCACTGTACAATGCCCCTTTGCGAAATCGCGGAGCTGCCGTTGTACCAATCTCCCTTTGAATCTCCCTTCGAGCCGAGCGGCGACTGGCTGGCACAGCCCCTGGAATCCCTGCACCGACAACCACCGGCCGCGCTCTTGCCCTGGCTGCTGCACCCCGGCTCGCTGACGGCGGCACTGAAACAGCTCTCCGCCGGCGATTTTCGCGTGCAGGTGCTGAGCCAGAGCTGGCAGCAGCCGCGACTGGAGGAGCGCCGGGCACTGGAGCTGCGCGATCGCAGCCGCGCCCTGGTGCGGGAGGTGCTGCTGTTCGGCTGTGGCCTGCCCTGGGTCTACGCCCGCAGCGTATTGCCGATGCGCAGTCTGCAGGGCAGGTCGCGCTACCTGCGCAGCCTCGACAGCCGGCCATTGGGAGAACTGCTGTTCGGCGAGCCGGATATCCGCCGCGGGCCCATAGTGCTGAACCAGCTGCGCCGCAACCCACACTGCCGGCTGGCTGAGCTGGCCGGGGAGGGCGACAGCGCCTGGGGGCGCCGCTCCACCTTCTGGCTGCGGGACAAGCCACTGCTGGTATCCGAGACCTTTCTCAGCGACTTCCGACCCGAGCGGGCACCGCTGGCGAAAGCCGAGACCTGCGCCGAGACAGAGTAGAAGCGAAACGACAGGAGAGAGTTGCCCGTGATCAGCCAACAACTATCCCAGCGCTGGCCCGCCGCACTGCCCTACTGGCAACTGGCGCGCCTGGACAGACCCATAGGCTCGCTGCTGCTGTTGTGGCCCACCTGGTGGGCCCTGTGGCTGGCAGCCGGCGGCTGGCCGGGGCTGCACCTGTTTGCGGTATTCACCCTCGGCGTACTGCTGATGCGCGCCGCCGGCTGCGCCGTCAACGACTATGCCGACCGCCATATCGACGGCCACGTAAAGCGCACCGCGGCGCGGCCGCTGGCCACTGGCAGCGTCACCCCCCGCGGTGCGCTGGCGCTCTTCGCCGGCCTCAGCCTGGTCGCCTTCGCACTGGTGCTGACCACCAACCGCCCGACGATCCTGCTGTCCCTGGGGGCGCTGGCGCTCGCCTTCTGCTACCCGTTTGCCAAGCGCTACACCCACCTGCCGCAGCTGGTACTGGGGGCCGCCTTCAGCATGGGTATCCCCATGGCCTTCGCCGCCACAACCGGCGAGGTGCCGCCCCTGGCCTGGCTGCTGTACACGGCCAACCTGCTGTGGACAGTCGCATACGACACCTTCTACGCGATGGTGGACAGGGATGACGACCTCAAGATAGGGGTCAAGTCCACCGCGATTCTGTTCGGCGAACTGGACAGGGCCATGACCGGCACCCTGCAGTTGCTGGTGCTGTTCGCACTGCTGCTGGTCGGCCAGCGCTTCGAGTTGGCCGCGGCCTTCCACACCGGGCTGGTCGGCGCCGCCGCACTCTTCGCCTATCAACAGTGGCTGGTGCGGGATAGGGAAAGAAACGCCTGCTTTCGCGCCTTCCTGAATAACAACTGGGTCGGCGCGTCGATCTTTGCCGGAATTTTCTTCCACTACCTGCTCAAGTGAGAGCGCGTTGGGGATCCCTTTACACCCGTCATATATTTGTCATGAAAATGCCGTTTAATCCTCGACCCATAAATGGCTAAAAACTGACACAAGTAGCGGGTATGGCGGGCAGATGCACAGCAAAACGATCCTGATAGTCGACGACGAAGCACCGGTGCGCGACATGTTGCGCGTGGCACTGGAAATGGCGGACTACCGCGTTATCGAGGCGGAGAACGCCCAGGAGGCCCACGCACTGGTCATCGACGAGAAGCCCGACCTGATACTGCTGGACTGGATGCTGCCGGACGTGTCCGGAGTCGAACTGGCCCGCCGCCTGAAGCGCGACGAACTGACCTCGGCCCTGCCGATCATCATGCTCACCGCCAAGGGCGAGGAAGACCACAAGATCAAGGGCCTGGAAACCGGCGCCGACGACTACATCACCAAGCCCTTCTCGCCGCGCGAACTGGTCGCGCGCCTGAAGGCGGTACTGCGCCGCGCCGGGCCCTCGACGCCGGAGGAGCCGCTGAGCGCCGGCGGCCTGGTGCTGGATCCCCTCAGCCACAGAGTCACCATCAGCGGCCAGGCGGTGGATATGGGACCGACCGAATTCCGCCTGCTGACTTTTTTCCTCTCCCACCAGGAACGCGCCTACACCCGCACCCAGCTGCTGGACCACGTCTGGGGCGGCAACGTCTATGTGGAGGAGCGCACCGTGGACGTGCATATCCGCCGCCTGCGCAAGGCGCTGGCCGTAGACGGCCACGATCGCTATATCCAGACGGTGCGCGGCACCGGCTACCGCTTTTCTGTGCAAACCGCGGAAAAAGTGTAAGATTCCGCGCAAACCCGCACTCCACCAAGGCGCAGGTCCGGGACACAATTCCCGCCTGCGACCCGTGAGATAAAACGGCACTTCTATGCTGGATCGCAGTATCGGCGAGTTTTCGCGCTTTCTGGTAATCGCCCTCGGCTGCACCATTTTCGGTTTTGCCAGTGGGCAGTGGCTGCTGTCCGTCGCGATCGGCCTGGCAGTCTACCTGGGCTGGATACTCTGGCAGCAGAGCCGTTTCAATCGCTGGCTGGCCAATGGCCGCCGCGGCCCCGCCCCCACCGTCTTCGGTATCTGGGGCGACATCTCCGATGACTTCTATCGCCTGCAGCGCCGCCACCGACGCGAGAAGCAGAAGCTGCACGCGATGCTGCGCCGCGTACAGGACAGCACCAGCGCCCTGCGCGAAGGCATAGTGGCACTGGAGGACGACGGCAACCTGGCCTGGTGGAACCCGGCCGCCGGCGAGCTGCTGGGGTTGCAGTCGAGCGACGCCGGCCAGCCACTGGTCAACTTCGTACGCGATCCCGGTTTCGTCCGCTATATGCACAACCAGGACGCCAGCGGGCCACTGACCCTGCCGGCGCCGCGCAACGATGCGCGCATACTGCAGCTGGAAGTGACCCGCTACGGTCGCGACGAGGCTCTCGTCATAGTTCGCGACATCACCCGACTGCACAACCTGGAACAGATGCGCCGCGATTTCGTCGCCAATGTATCCCACGAGTTGCGCACACCGCTGACGGTGATCGCCGGCTATCTGGAGACGCTCGACGGCAGTGGCCAGGCGCCAAAGGGCTGGCAGCGACCGCTGACGCAGATGTGCGAGCAGACAGCGCGCATGACCACACTGGTGAACGACCTGCTACTACTGGCGCGCCTGGAAACCTCGGAGCGCGACAGCGGCCGAGAACAGATTGCGGTGGGAGAGCTGATGGAGAGAGTGGCGCAGGAGGCGCGCAGCCTCAGTGGCGGGCGCCATGAGATAGGCGTGGACTGCAAGCAGAACACGACTATCACCGGCGACGCCACCGAACTGCACAGTGCCTTCGCCAACCTGGTCCTGAACGCGGTCAAGTACAGCCCCGACGGCGGCCAGATACAAATGCGCTGGTGGGTGGACGACCGCGGCGGTCACTTCGCGGTCAGGGACAGTGGCATCGGTATAGATCCCATCCATATCCCGCGCCTGACCGAGCGTTTCTACCGCGTCGACGCCGGTCGCTCCCGCGACAGCGGCGGCACCGGCCTCGGCCTCGCCATCGTCAAGCACGTACTGCTGCGCCACAGCGCCGAGATGAGTGTCGACAGCACACCGGGGCGCGGCAGTACCTTTACGCTGCACTTCCCGACCCGGAAGCTGGGTTCGGTTGCCACCGCCTGATCGATTCCGATTCCTACAGCGATCCGCTTGCAGGGTTGGGAGTTACTCCAACTCCTCCAGCACCACTTCCTCGCCATTCTTTGTATAGGAGACTTCTTCCCCCTCGCCCACCGCATTGCACTGGCGGCGCAGGGTCAGGTGGTGCAACTGCAGTTCGCCGTCGCGCAGCAGCAGGTGTTCGCGGCCGTCGTCGTCCACCGGCAGCGAGTCGGCACAGACCAGGGCGTCGCGCAGGGCGCGCAGGCGCGGCATATCGCGGTAGCGGTCCAGGTCGTTGGATAGGCGATTCTTCATGCGCTCGCACTCGTGCAGGGCGGCGGCCGTCTCGCGATATTTGGCAAAGAAAAATACCGCGGCAATGGCAAATGCGATAATGACCGTTGTTTCAAACCACTCTGGCATTTCAACTCCCCTTCGTTTTTCTGCGCCAGACCACAAGCTGGTTGTTGGCCGGCAGGTAATGCAATTCTTCGCGCGCGAGGCCCACTGCCAGCGCCAGCTGGTCCAGCCACTCCAGGTCGCGGATACCACTCATCGGATCGCGGCCCTTCAGCCACAGGTCGAAGTCCGCATTGGTCGGACCTATATATTCGCCGCCGACCTTTACCGGACCGTACACTATCAGCTGGCCGCCGGGCTGCAAGACCTGCGGCAGCCTGTGGAAAAAAAGCCGCACCGAGTCGGCGGACATGATGTGCAGGGTGTTGGCGGTAAAAATAGTGTCGACGTCGATGGGTGGCCAGTCGCCGCTCACATCCAGTTCCAGCGGCGCGCGCAGGTTGTCCGCCGGCTCCGCCTCGAGCCAGGCGCTGATAGCGGGCAGGTTTTCGGCGCGGTCGGAGGTCTGCCAGACCAGCTGCGGCAGCCGCGGCGCAAAGTAGACCGCGTGCTGGCCGGTGCCGCTGCCGATTTCCAGCACATGGCGGCTGCTGGCGAGCAGGCGCCGCAGCTGCTCCAGTATCGGCTCGCGATTGCGCGCGCAGGAGGGCGCGTCTGGCAGTTCCATCAGAGTGCCTCATCCCGTGTGAAGACCCAGTCGCTGCCCCTGGACATTTCGGCATTGAATCCGTAGCCGGCCACATCGAAGCCTTTCAATTCCTCGGCCTTTTTTACCCGGTTGTCCACAGCCCAGCGACTCATCATGCCGCGCGCCTTCTTGGCGAAAAAGCTGATCATCTTGTACTGGCCATTTTTCAGGTCCTTGAAGTGCGGGGTGATGATGTCCGCCTGCAGCGCCTCGGGCTGCACCGACTTGAAGTACTCGTTGGAGGCCAGGTTTACCAGCTCTTTGCTCTTCAGGCTGTGCAGCTGTTCATTGAGTGCCAGGGTAATTCTGTCGCCCCAGAACTCGTACAGGTTTTTACCGCGCGCGTTGGCGAACCTGGTACCCATCTCCAGCCGGTAGGGCTGCATCAGGTCCAGCGGGCGCAACAGGCCGTAGAGCCCGGAGAGCATGCGCAGGTGTTTCTGCGCATAGTTGAAATCCCGCTTGCCCATGGTCCCGGCCTCGAGACCCGTGTACACATCGCCCTTGAAGGCGAGCAGGGCGGGGCGGGCATTTTTCTCGGTGAAGGGACGCTTCCACTGCTGGAAGCGATCGTAGTTCAGTGCACCCAGCTTGTCGGAGATTTTCATCAGGCCGGAGATCTGCTGCGGACTCAGTGCCCGCAGTTCCCCGATAAGCGCCGAGGACTCCTTCAGGAAGTCGGGCTGCGTGGTTTCCAGCGAGGGAATATCGCTGTCGTAATCGAGGGTCTTGGCCGGGGAGATAACGATTAACATGTTTCTTTCTTGGGGTAACTAACTGGTTGTCGTCATCCCGGCGCAGGCCGGGACCCAGCTTCTGAGGTACTGGATTCCGGCCTGCGCCGGAATGACGAGTTATTGATGGAATTGAATGCGACTATTCCGGCTTGAGGATATCCTGCCACCAGTTCAGTGGCGTCTGGCCATCCTGGGGATCGTAGACATTGCCGTAGTACCAGACACTATTGGCGCCGTCACAGACGCTGTTGAGAATTCCCTCGATCTTGTCGAAACCGCAACTGACATGAATCGAGTAGACCAGCAGGCGCGGGCTCTCCATATCCAGCTCGCCGCCCAGCTTCTCCAGTTGCGGGGTCAGCCGGTCCGAGAGCTCCGCGCTGTCGGTCTTGCAGAAGACCCTCAGCGCCAGGTTGCCGGAGCGTTTGACCAGTTCGAACTGCTGGTCATCTTTATTCACCTTGATGGTGTCGCCGCTGGCGATGCCCTTGATAAAGGCCGGCGAGCGCACCAGCTGACAGCTGTCGTCCTCGTTGACGCGCACCTGCAGCCGCTCTACCACCGGCTCGCCATCGGGGTCGATACCGGCGAATAACTCGATAACTTGAAGTGCCGTCATAACCTCGCTCCCCGGACTGTGTACAATTGATCGCGGTAAAACCGAGCATTATACAGGGAGGAGGCGATGATCTCGCGCACACTCAGATTCAATACTGTTGCGACCGCCCTGGTCGCATCGCTGCTGGCCGGCTGCGCCGTCAACCCGGTCACCGGCAAGCAGGAGCTGTCGCTGATGTCCCAGGGCCAGGAGCTGGCGCTGGGCGAGCAGCAATACCCGATCAACCAGCAGCAGCAGGGCGGCCAGTACAATATCGACCCGGCTCTGCAATCCTATGTCAACCGCGTCGGCCAGAAGCTGGCGAAGGTCTCAGACCAGCCACAGCTGCCCTACGAGTTCGTGGTGCTGAACAACTCGGTGCCCAATGCCTGGGCACTGCCGGGCGGCAAGATAGCGGTCAACCGCGGCCTGCTGGTATTGCTGGAAGATGAGGCCGAGCTGGCGGCCGTGCTCGGCCACGAAATAGTCCACGCCGCCGCGCGCCACTCGGCCGCGGCCATGTCCCAGCAGCAGGTGCTCGGCGCCGGCCTGGCCGTACTCGGCGCCGCTACCAGGGAAACAGCCTATGGCGACCTGGTAACGCTGGGCGGCCAGCTGGGGGGCTCCGCCTATATCGCCCGCTACGGCCGCAGCAATGAGCTGGAGTCGGACCAGTACGGCATGAAATACATGGCCGCGGCCGGCTACGATTCCCAGGGCGCGGTGCGGCTGCAGCGCAAGTTTGTCGAGCTGTCCAAAGGCCGGCAGGCTGGCGGCCTGCAGGCGCTCTTCGCCAGCCACCCGCCGTCACAGTCGCGCGTCGACGCGAATATCCAGCACGCCAAACAGCTGCCGAAGGGCGGCACCAGCAATCGCGCCGCCTACCAGAAGGCGATAGCCCAGCTGAAACGTGACGCCGACGCCTACAAGAGCTACGACGACGCCATGGCGGCCATCAACGACAAGCAGTACGACCGAGCCCTGAGCCTGGTGCGGCAGGCGCAGAAGCAGCAGCCCAGGGAGGCGACATTTTACGCCCTCGAGGGCGATCTGCTGGCCCACAAGAAGCAGTACAAGAGTGCCCACAGCGCCTACGATCGCGCGGTGCAGAAGAACCCCTCACTCTTCTCCAACTGGCTCAAGCGCGGCATGGTCAGCGCGCAATTGAAGGACTATACAGCCGCGGAGCGGGACCTGAATCGCTCGCTACGCTACCTGGAGACACCGCACGCCCACTATTATCTGGGGCAGGTGTACGAAAAGCAGGGCAATACCAGGAATGCCTACAGCCACTACCAGACAGCGGCCAGCGCCGGTGGGGATATCGGCAGCAAGGCGCAGGCGCGGATGCAGGCGATCGGGAATCAGGGATAACGGAACAGTAACAATAAAAAAGGGCCGCGCGATGCGGCCCTTTTCGTTTCCGGCTGAAACCGGCGATCAGAGCTGGACGGTTACGCCCAGCAGGAATGCGTCGACGTCGGTGTCGTTGTTGGTGGTGTAAGCCAGCTTGCCGGCGACATTGCGGTTAAAGAAGTGGGATACACCCAGCTCGAAAGTTTCGACTTCGTCGTAGTCGGCAAAAACGGAAGTTTCCTTGCTAAAGTAGTACTCGGCACCGACGGACCAGTAGTTGTCAGCATCGTCGTTGCTGACATAGGTCGCGTTGGCAGTCAGGTAAGTCTCCCCCCCCAGGTCCTTGAACAGCTTGGATGACAGGGTGCGGCTGTCGAACTCGTCGTCGGCAACGAAGTTGAAGCCGATATAGTCATTGCCGCTCAGGCGGTGGTTGTAGCGCAGGTCCGCAAAGTAAACAGCATCGCTATCATCGCCCTTCACGCGGTGTACCTGGGCGAGGAAATCCGGATTAAAAAGGTAGCCGGCAGACAGGGTGTGGCTGTCAGAATCTCCGGATTGAAAATCCGAATCAAAACTGGTATCGGAATAGGAAGCGCCGAAAACAAAACCACTGGCTGTGAAATATTCACCACGAACGTTCAGGGTATCCGCGTCGCCACCATCGAAATCCAGGTAGCTGTAGCCGGCTCCGATATTGGTTACCTTGTTGATGTATTCAAACTCTTTCAGCGGGCCCAGGCTTTCCTTGGGGGCAAAGAAATAGGTGGTACCGATATCGAAACGGTCGGTATCGGTGGAAGCGTACTCAGTATTGGTGTAGTTGGCTTCAGAGATGGAGGTGTATTCTTCCGCGGCTGCAGAGGCTGCGAAGACCATCAGGGGAAGCGCGGCAAATTTGAATTTCATCACAATTTCCTTGTTTAACTGTAGTTCCGATAGGAGCCGCGCATTCTAAGGATTTTTCCTGAACGGTAAATGAATTGTTTCGCGCGATATTTGCCCGGCTACAGACGCTAACACCTGAAACTATTTCAACACTGCCTGTCCGGTGGGTTTACCACCCATTCCGGCGTCTCGAACTCGCCGATTGGCCGCACTTCGACAAAGGGGGCCGCGGCGCGGATGATCTCGTCGATCTCCGGGTCGCGATTCGCCTCCATGGCATCCCGGTGTGCCTTGCTATCCCAGCTGGCAATGGCAATCAGGGTGGTCGGGTCACCGATCTTGCGATGCAGCTCGGTGCCCAGCGCACCGGGGGCCCGCTGGATCAGTTCGGAGGCGCGCACCCAGGCTCTAGCGTACTCCTCGGCGGTGTGGCCCTCCTTGATATGGACTTCGAAAATATATTTCATCGGCATGGCATCCGTGTCGCCACCATAAAAAATGGCCGCTTTGCGCGGCCATTTTTGATTCAACTGGACAATCTCACTTCTGCGAAAGCTGTAATCAGATTTTTTTCAATTTGTCCTCGTGGCCGTGGCGGATATCCGCGCCCTCCACAAGGTAGACCACCTGCTCACAGATATTCTTGGCGTGGTCTCCGATGCGTTCCAGGGATCGCAGAGTCCAGAGGACATTGATCACCCGCGAGATGCTGCGCGGATCTTCCATCATATAGGTGATCAGCTCGCGTACTGCGGTGCGGTAGTCCATATCCACCTGCTCATCTTCCGCCAGAGTGCGCATTGCGGAATCGACGTCGAAGCGGGTATAGGCGTCGAGAGAATCGTTGAGCATCTTGCGCACGGCGTTGGCGATATGGCGTATCTCGGTGTAGCCGCGCGGTGAGGTGCCCTCGTCGGTCAGGGCTATGGCCATCTTGGCGATTTTTTGCGCCTCGTCACCGACGCGCTCCAGGTCGCGGGCGATGCGGGTCACCGACATCACCATGCGCAAATCTGAGGCCGCCGGCTGGCGTTTGGCGATGATCAGGGTGGCGTGTTCGTCCAACGCCATCTCCCGTTTGTCTATCTCCTCCTCGACACGCAGTACCTTTTCCGCCAGCTCGCTGTCGGCGTTGGACAGGGCATCCACCGAATCGGCCACCTGGCGAGCGACCATGCCACCCATTTCCAGCATCTCGGTCTTGATGCTTTCCAGGTCCTCGTTGAATTGACGGGAGATGTGTTGATCGAAATGCATTTCCATATTGGTCTCCCTCTGATCAACCGAAACGGCCGGTGATGTAGGCCTCGGTCAATTCGTGTTGCGGATTGGTGAATACCGTCTCGGTATCGTTGACCTCCACCAGATGGCCCAGGTGGAAATAGGCGGTGCGCTGGCTGACCCGCGCGGCCTGCTGCATCGAGTGGGTCACTATCGCGATAGTGTAGTTCTCGCGCAGCTCGTCGATCAGCTCCTCGATGCGCGCGGTGGCGATGGGATCCAGAGCCGAGCAGGGCTCGTCCATCAGGATCACTTCCGGGCTGACGGCAATGGCGCGGGCGATACACAGGCGCTGCTGCTGGCCGCCGGAGAGACCGGTGCCGGGTTTGTCCAGGCGGTCCTTCACTTCGTTCCACAGACCGGCACGACGCAGGCTGTTCTCGACGATCTCGTCCAGTTCCGCGCGGCGGCTGGCGATACCGTGGATCTTGGGGCCATAGGCGACATTGTCGTAGATGGACTTGGGAAAGGGATTCGGCTTCTGGAACACCATGCCCACCCGCGCGCGCAGCGGTACCACGTCCACCCTGGGGCCGTAGATGGGTTCGTCATCGAGGGACAGTTCACCCTCGACGCGACAGCCCTCGATGGTGTCGTTCATGCGGTTCAGGCAGCGCAGGAAGGTGGACTTGCCACAGCCGGACGGGCCTATCATCGCCACCACCTCGTTGCGGCCGATATCCAGGCTCACATCGTGAATGGCCTGGGCCTCGCCGTAGAAGACGTTGACGTTGCGCATGCGCAGCTTGGCGTCGTCGCACAGCGGCTGGCCCACTGTTTCGCGCACCTTGGTCAGGGTATCCACGGCTTTTCTTTCCACTGATTCGGGCTTTGCCGGCTCGGCTCCGGCGGCGTCCAGGGTCATGGTGTTCATAAATAATCCCGTTATCTTAGCACTCGGTTTGCGGTGCGGGGCCGCTACCAGCGGCGCTCGAGTTTCTTGCGCAGCAGCACCGCGCTGGTATTCATCACGATCAGGAAGCTGAGCAGCACCATGATCGCGGCGGAAGTGCGCTCGACGAAGGCGCGCTCGGGGCTGTCGGCCCAGAGGAAAATCTGAACCGGCAGTACCGTGGCCGGATCGGTAACGCCACCGGGCACGTCGACGATAAAGGCCACCATGCCGATCATCAGCAGCGGCGCCGTCTCGCCCAGGGCCTGCGCCATACCGATGATGGCGCCGGTGAGCATCCCCGGCATCGCCAGCGGCAGCACGTGGTGGAAGACCACCTGCATGCGCGAGGCGCCCATGCCCATGGCTGCCTCGCGGATGGACGGCGGCACCGCCTTCAGTGCGGCGCGGCTGGAAATGATGATGGTCGGCAATGTCATCAGCGTCAGTACCAGGCCGCCCACCAATGGCGCCGAACGCGGCAGCTCGAAGAAATTGATAAAGATCGCCAGGCCCAGCAGGCCGAAAACGATGGACGGCACCGCAGCGAGGTTGTTGATATTCACCTCAATCAGGTCAGTCCACCTGTTCTTGGGTGCGTACTCCTCGAGATAGATGGCCGCGGCCACACCGATCGGGAAGGACAGCGCCAGGGTCACCAGCAGAGTGAACAGGGAGCCCATCAGCGCGGCGCGGATACCGGCCTGCTCCGGCTCTCGCGAGTCGCCGTTGGTAAAGAAGGTGCTGTTGAAGCGCTTCTTCATTTCGCCGCTGCCCAGCAGTTGCTGTATCCAGCCGGCCTTCTGCTCCGACGTGCGGCCGCGAAAGCCCTCCTCGGTATCGGACAGGCTCTTGACGAAGGTGTCCACGTCGTCGTCGGCGGCCAGCCACAGGGTTTCGGTCTTGCCGAGCAGTTCCGGGTTGGCCCTGAGGCGGTCGCGCAGGGTGAAGGGCGCACCGGTGGAGACCAGGCTGTAGAGCTCGCGCTTCTCGCCGCGACCACTCACCTCCGGAAAACGCTCGCGCAGGGATTCGCGGATCACGCCGGTAAAGTTGGCCCAGGCCAGGCTCTCGTCGTCCACCTCGTCGATACCCAGCACCTGCTGGTCGTAGTGCACGCGCAACTCTATCGCGCTCTGCACGAAGGCGCCGCTGCCCTTGCCGATGATATCGGTGAACAGGACCACTACCGCGAGCACGCCAAAGGCGATACTGGCGATACCCAGGCCGCGAAAGAGTTTTTCCTTGCGGTGACGACTGGCGAGACGCTGCTCTATGCGCTCGCGTACCTGCTGCTGCGTCAAATTGGTTTGGGTCGAATCAGTCATACTGTTCCCGGTATTTTTTCACTACGTGCAGGGCGATAAAGTTCAGTACCAGGGTGGAAACGAACAGCATCAGGCCCAGGGCAAAGGCGGCCAGGGTCTTGGGGCTGTCGAACTCCTGGTCGCCCACCAGCAGGGTGACTATCTGCACCGTCACGGTGGTCACCGACTCCAGCGGGTTGGCGGTCAGATTGGCGGCCAGGCCCGCGGCCATCACCACGATCATCGTCTCGCCGATCGCGCGGGATACCGCCAGCAGCACACCGCCGACGATCCCCGGCAGGGCCGCCGGAATGACCACCTTTCGCACCGTCTCGGAGCGGGTGGATCCCAGGCCCAGGGAGCCATCGCGCAGAGACTGGGGCACCGCATTGATCACATCGTCGGACAGGGACGAGATGAACGGAATAATCATGATGCCCATCACCAGGCCGGCGGCCAGGGCGCTCTCACTGGAGGCCTGCAGGCCCACGGAGTTGGCCAGGTCGCGAATAAAGGGCGCGACCGTCAGGGCGGCGAAGAAGCCGTAAACAACCGTGGGGACACCGGCGAGAATTTCGATAATCGGCTTGGCGATGGCGCGCACCCGCTTGCTGGCGTACTCGGCCAGGTAGATAGCGGACATCAGGCCCACCGGTACCGCCACGAACATGGCGATGGCGGAGACCATCAGGGTACCGGTGAACAGGGGCACGGCGCCGAAGGCGCCGCTGGAACCCACCTGGTCCGCGCGCAGGGCCATCTGCGGACTCCAGTGCAGGCCGAACAGGAATTCGGTCACCGGCACAGACTGGAAGAAGCGCAGGGACTCGAACAGCACCGACAGCAGAATGCCGACGGTGGTAAAAATGGCGGCGCAGGCGCAGGTGATCAGCACACCGCGCAGGACCTTTTCCACCTTTTCGCGGGCGCGCAGCTCCGGCGAAAAGCGCAGCGCCGCGAAGGCGCCGAGACCGCTGGCCAGTATCAGGCTCAGCGCCGCCTGCAGGTTGCGCGAACCGCTCTGCAGACTGCTCAGGCGCTCGGCGGCGGCCTGCACCTGTGGCGACGCGTCGCCGAACAGATGGCCAGCGGCCAGGTTCTGTATCTGCGCGTAGAGCAGGTTCTGCCCGGCGATGGTGTCCGGTTTGTCGGCGATGCCGTTCATCACCAGCGCGCGGATGATCGCGTCGTCGAAAGCGAGCCAGGCGCCCAGCAGCAGCAGCGCCGGCAGGCCGCACCAGAGCGCGGTGTGCAGGCCGTAATAGCTGGGCAGCGAAGACAGGTTGCGCATTCCGCCGCGGCTCCGCGCGGCCGCCAGCGCGCGACTGAAGCCAGTGCCATAGGCCACCAGTACCAGCAGCAATAGCAGGGCGAACAAGGTAGGTGTTTGCATCAATTTACCGTGCCATCAGGTTTATTGCCGGCATTATCCGGACTTTTTGTTGCGTTTGCATTGTGCGCAGATATAAGAAAAGCCAAGCCCTCTCGGGCTTGGCCGGTAAGTCCGTTTACTTGGTGTTTTTCCGGAATCGGTCTTATTTCGCAGCCAGGTTGCTCAGGGCATTCAGCTTGCGCACGTCGGTGGCAACCTGCTGGCGCTTGGCGGTGGGCAGCGGGATCATGCCCTTGTCGGCCAGGTAGCCCTCATCACCCCAGGCGCGCTCGCTGGTGAATTCGGCCAGGAATTGCTTGATGCCCGGAACCACGTCGGCATGGGCCTTCTTCACGTAGATAAACAGCGGACGGGAAACCGGGTAGCTCTGCTCGGCAATGGAGTCGAATGTCGGCGCGTTGCCTTCGATCAGGGAGCCCTGCACCTTGTCGGCGTTCTGGTCCAGGAAGCTGAAGCCGAAGATACCCAGCGCATTCGGGTTGGCCACCAGCTTGTTCACGATCAGGTTGTCGTTCTCGCCGGCTTCCACATAGGCACCGTCTTCACGCACTGTGTGGCAGATGGCCTTATAGGCGTTCTTGTCTTCTTTCTTCTTGGCTGCGATCCAGTCAAACTTCTTGCAGCCGCCTTCCATCGCCAGTTCGGCAAAAGCGTCGCGGGTGCCGGATGTCGGGGGCGGGCCCAGGACTTCGATCTTGGCATTCGGCAGGGCCGGATTCACGTCTTTCCAGGTCTTGTAGGGGTTTTCAACCAGCATCTCGGAACCGTCAGGATTCGGTACTTCCTTGGCCAGGGCCAGGAAAATGTCCTTGCGGCTCAGTTCAAACGGCTTGGCGGTCTTGGCGTTGGCCAGGACTATGCCGTCGAAGCCGACCTGTACCTCGACCACATCGACGCCGTTGTCGTTACACATGTCCAGTTCGGACTGCTTGATGCGGCGAGAGGCGCCGGTGATGTCTGCGGTGTTCTCGCCCACACCCTGGCAGAACAACTTCATGCCACCGCCGGTACCAGTGGATTCCACAACCGGAGTCTTGAACTGGGTCGCGCGGCTGAAGCGCTCGGCTACGGTGGTGGTAAAGGGGTAGACGGTGGAAGAGCCGACGATGCTGATATGATCGCGGGCCGCCATGGCCGCCTGGGACGCGGCGATAGTCAGTGCCGCCAGGGACGAAGCCACTATTTTCTTGGCAACAGGGCGTTTGTTCATGGATAACTCCAGTGTGTGTATTGGGTTCACGCGGCGATGCTATGTAGAACGGGTGACGATTCTATGAATGAAAGATGACAAAAAGGTTACAGATCGCCAGATAGTACAGCTGGCGCCGAATCCGCCTAGGCGGTAGGCTTCCGTTCACACGACAAAAATAAGATGTACTGAGAGATCTCCCCATGTCCCTTCTGCTCGGGAGCGCGCGCTTCCTCGACCGGCTGGCCAGCCGCGCCGGCCACCTACTTGGCTGGTTCACCCTGGCAATGGTGCTGCTGCAGAGTGCAGTGGTGATATTGCGCTACGGCTTCGACGGCGGTTCGGTGGCGCTGCAGGATGCAGTGGTCTATCTGCACGGCGCCGCCTTTATGCTGGGCCTGGCCTACGCCCTGCATGCCGACGCCCATGTGCGGGTGGACGTCTTCTATCGCCGCATGGGCGAACGCGGCAAGGCCTGGGTCAATGCCGTGGGCACACTGGTGTTCCTGCTACCGGTGTGCGCCTTTATCCTGGTGGGAAGCTGGCATTTCGCCGCCAGCAGCTGGGCAGTGCTCGAATCCAGCGCCAGTGCCGGCGGCCTGCCCGGGGTCTTCCTGCTCAAGAGCCTGATTCCGTTGGCGGCGTTCACCCTGGCGCTGCAGGGACTGGCGCAGTTCGGCCGTGCCCTGGCACAGCTGATGCAGGCCTCCAGCACAGACACCCCGTGCCCCATCGCCAAACAAGTCTGCCACCGGGAAGCAGAGGAGGCCGGCGCATGATGGAGCTGGTCCCCCTGCTGATGTTTGCCGCCGTGTGCGGCCTGTTGATGTTCGGCTACCCGGTGGCCTTCACCCTCGGCGGTACGGCGCTGCTGGCGGCCGGGCTGGGTATTGTCTTCGGCGCCTTCGATGCGGAGCTGCTGCGCGCCTTTCCCGACCGCCTCTACGGCATCATGCAGAACGGTACCCTGATGGCGGTGCCACTGTTCGTGCTGATGGGCGTGATGCTGGAGCGGGCGCGCATCGCCGAGGAACTGCTGGTCAACCTGGCGCGGGTATTTGCGCGGGTGCCGGCGGGCATGGCGGTCTCTGTAGTGGTAGTGGGCGCGCTGCTGGCCGCCAGCACCGGTATCGTCGGTGCCACAGTGGTGACCATGGGCCTAATGTCCCTGCCCACCATGCTGAAGCGCGGCTACTCGCCCCGGCTCGCCACCGGCACAATCTGCGCCACCGGCACCCTGGGTCAGATAATCCCGCCGTCCATCGCCCTGGTGCTGCTCGGCGATACCCTCTCCAACGCCTACCAGCAGGCACAGCTGTCTGCGGGCATCTTCAACCCGCAACCGGTCAGCGTCGGCGACCTGTTTATCGGCGCAATCATTCCCGGCCTGCTGCTGGTGGCGGCCTATATCGTCTACCTGCTGTTCGTCGCCGGGCGCGAGCCGGCCGCGGCACCGGCCGGCGACAGCGAGACGATCGATCTCGGGGAGACGCTGCGGAGCCTGCTGCCGCCCATCGCCCTGATGCTGCTGGTACTGGGCTCCATCATCAGCGGTGCCGCCACGCCCACCGAAGCGGCCGCGGTGGGCGCCCTCGGCGCCGGCATACTGGCCCGCAGCCGCGGCGCCCTGAACTGGGCCCGCGCCGGCGAGGTGGGGCGCAGCACCCTGCAGGTCACCGCGATGGTGTTCGCGATACTGATCGGCGCCTCGCTGTTTTCCCTGGTATTCCGCGGCTACGACGGCGAGGAGCTGGTGACCGGCATCTTCCACAGCCTGCCAGGCGGTGTGGTCGGTGCGACCCTGCTGGTGATGGCGGTGATCTTCCTGCTCGGCTTTATCCTCGACTTTATCGAGATCACCTTCGTGGTGGTGCCCATCGTCGGCCCGGTGCTGCTGGCCATGGGTGTGGATCCTGTGTGGCTCGGCATCATGATCGCGATCAACCTGCAAACCTCCTTCCTGACACCACCTTTCGGCTTTGCGCTCTTCTACCTGCGCGGGGTGGCGCCGGCCGGTGTAGCCACCGGGGCCATATACCGCGGCGTAATGCCATTTATCGCCATCCAGCTGCTGCTGCTCTGCCTACTGGCGCTGTGGCCGGAGCTGGCCACCTGGCTGCCGGACAGGATCGCAAACTGAGACAGATTTTGCCGGGAGACGACTGGCTATTTGGTGGTCAAATTGTGCTAGAATGCGCCACCCCGCCAACCCCGGCGGTACCGAATAACTCTAACAATTCGTGAGCAATCGATGTCCGCACTCGATGAGAATCCGCAGCCTACAGGCACCCTGACCCTGCAGACCCAGACTATGCCCCGGGACACCAATCCCCAGGGGGATGTTTTTGCCGGCTGGCTGATGTCGCAGATGGACCTGGCCGGCGCCATCCTGGCCCAGAGCATCGCCCGCGGCCGCGTCACCACCGTCGCCGTCGGCAGCATGGTGTTCCTGCGCCCGGTACCGGTAGGTTCCACCGTCAGCTGCTATGCCGAGACCCTCGAGGCGGGCCGCTCCTCCATAAGAACCATGGTAGAAGTCTGGCTGACACGAGTAGACTCCGGTGAACAGGTAAAGGTCACCGAGGGCGAGTTTGTGTTCGTGGCCATAGACGACCGCGGGCGCACAAGACCGCTGCCGGAATAGAGAGATTCCGAATAGCGGATAGGCGCCTGGAATATTCTGGTGCCTTGCCCGGCTTTCCCTCAGGTTTTCCCTGATACCGGTATCGAAGAACCACAAGGAAGTGAGTAATGACCATCACCGCTCTGGCCATAGCCGCCATATCCACCATCACCTTCTACGCCGGCATGGCGCTGGCACGCAGGATCCGCAGCAAGCTGTACACTGCCCTGTTGCGAGTGGGTGCACTCTTGTTCAGCTTCTTACTCTGCGCATTGATTCCGGCTGCACTCGATGCAGATTTGCGCGTGGCGGAACTGGCGGGGCGCTACTATTTCTTCTTGATGCTGGGCGGAGCCTTTGTGTACAAACTGCTGCTGGTCAGATTTATTCCGCTGCCGCAGGAACACGTCGGCGCACAATAGCCTTTTCCGAGACAAGGCCCCGCGCCAGCCCGTCCGGGTGCTATAACAAGTGGGATGATCGAATCATTTCTCGAACACACGCTGGTGCTGGCGGGCATACTGCTGATACCCGCCGGCCTGCTGCTATTGATCTATTCCCGTCTGCGCTGGAGCCACTGGGCCACCAAGACCGGAGTGGTGCTGATGGCCCTGGGGGCGCTGCTGCTGGTGCGGATGCACTACGCTGAATTCTGGTTGATGGATAGTTGCCTGGACGCGGGCGGTCGCTATGACCGCACCGCGGGCACCTGCGAACCGCAGTGAAAACGGGCACCCAGGCCAAATTCAAAGCACCAGCGCGCCGCGGATAATCTTGATATTGCCGCGCAGGTCTTTGAGCACAGTGAATTCATCAGTGCTGTGCACCAGATTACCGCGCATCATTACCCAACCATCATTGCCGGCGATCTTGTGCGTCGCCGCTTTCTCTTCCGCCTCTGGTAGGGTGCCCCCCAGTGACTGCGCCAGATAGCTGGATGTGTGCATAATCGCCTGCTCCAGCTCGCTGTAGAAGAACTCCAGATCGGAAGCCTTCCAGAAGGCCAGGTTTTCCTGCTTTTCGCTGTATCCGGTGCCCGCAGACCAGTACTCGACAGAGTTACGGTACAGCGGTAGCTTGCCGCCGGCGCGCAGTTCGGCATTGATATTGAATTTCAGAACATTCAGCCCATTGGTCAGCTTGATCGACGGCTGCAACAGCAGTCGCGGCGCGCCCTTTTCGGACTGGGGGCCGTACTCAAGGGGATTGCCCTGGGCAAAGTCCGAGGTCAGCAATCCGTCCACCACTGCCTCGCGCACATCGCGCTCTATGGCGCGCCCCGCCAGCGCCTCGATCAATGGTTGAGCCGGCTCCTGTGCCGCCGACAAAGCCTGGCTCTTGGCCATCTCGCGGACAATTAATGTACCGATCAATCCACCGGCCACCCCCGCCGCGGCAGCCTGGCCGGTGCTGGTGCCCGGAGGCGGCGGCGGGGTCGAGTACTGCGCGGCAGCAACGTGGGAGGCCGCAGCATGGTAACGCCAGGGCTCCGGGTGAATTTCCACGCTCAGTGGTCCGTTTTCCAGCGGTTCAACTTCGAGATAAATGTGATCGAGGTTCTGGATACTGTGCAGGTCGCCACTGGCGATATGGTATTTGGAGGTGTGCGCACAGCCGGACAGCAGGGCGCCGGCCAGCGCGAGAATTTTTATTGTTTTCATATCTGTATCGGCGGCGTCAAAGGACGCCGCCGTTCCGGATTATTGTTATTGTTGGCTTTCGGCCGGAGTTTCCGAACTCTCTGTCGCCTCTGCTTCTTCGTCGTCATTGAGGGCCAGGGTACCGGTAGCGCTCTCGCGCTTCGCCAGCGCACCGAGCACATCCTGCTTGGCCTTATTCATTACGACATAGTAGGTGTTGGTCAGACCGGGGAAACTCGGGCCCTCATCCCATTCTCCGGTGGCGTAGGCAGAGTGGGCGATATCCGAGTACCAGAGCAACTGGTTGGACGACATATCGATCATTTCACCGTGCACATTGAACACTGCGCGCGGGGCATCAGTGGGGATAAAACCGTAATAGGGCCTGGCCAGGCCGGCGCGAGTGGCGGTGAGTTTCAGCAGGTAATCCACCTGATACTGATCCGCGAGAGTACGGTGATCCTTCGCCGCGAAGTAGGTGGTGTCCTTGCCGTCCGGGTCCTTGAACTTGGCCAGCTTTGGGGCTTTTTCAGGTACTTGAAGTCGAACCAGTTCGAAACCTTCATTTTCCAGGTTCTGGCTCAGCTCTTCCGCCACGGCAAGAAACTCCCCCAGGTCCTGGCCCTCGATATGGTCTGTCAGTGAGCTGGTGGCCGCAGCGATGATCGCGTAGTCGAGCAGGCCGATATTGCCCTCGAGCGCCAAGCCCGGCGCCTTCGGAGCTTCCAGCATCAGACCGACCGTCTTCTTGTCCGCAGTGTAAAAGCTCTGGTCCAGCGGTACTGGAACCTGCGGAGTGGCACAGCCGACGAGCGCGGCAAAAATGGCTGCAAAAGACAGCCGCAACAGAGTCTTCATTCAATCCCCCTGGGTTCTTCTTGATGTTATTCCGGTCACGCTGCGACCGGATCACCGATTATTCGAATATATTGGGGATGTGAAAGCTGTCTATTGTGACTTATTTATAATTATGGAAATTCAACCGGATTTTTTCCGACGCCAGTCCAGTTCACTTCACAGACTTCGCGGTTTTCAATTTTCTTCCAGCGCCCGCGCCTGGTAGTAGGCCTCCTCACTGATCTGGTGATAGGGGATCACCTGCTGCTCAAATTCCCTGAAAGCCTCGTAGACACGGGCAAACTGCGGATCCTCGGCCGCAGTCTCTTCCATTATCTCGGTGTTGATTGTCCTCAGGTGCGCTATGACATCTGCCGGCAGTCGCTTGAGCTGCACTCCGTGCTTCTCCACCAGTTCCTTCAGCGCGCGGTTGTTGCGCGCCGTGTACTCGTCGAGCATGTCCTGATTGGCATCGCGGGCGGCGGTGCGGACGATTTCCTGTAAATCTTTCGGCAGCTTCTCGAAGGCGGTCTTGTTGACGATAAATTCGAGGATGGATCCCGGCTCGTGCCAGCCCGGATAGTAGTAGTAGTCGGCGATCTGGTAGAAACCGAAAGCCAGGTCGTTGTAGGGGCCCACCCACTCGGTTGCATCTATCACGCCTGTCTGCAGCGCGGTGTACAGCTCTCCGCCGGGAATGGTCACTGCAGTGCCGCCGGCGCGGTTCAGTACCTCGCCGCCGAGGCCGGGGATGCGCATCTTCAGACCCTTCAGGTCTTCAACCGTGTTGATCTGCTTGTTGAACCAGCCCGCCATCTGCACGCCGGTAGAGCCACCGGCCATAGGTATCAAATCAAAAGGTGCGTAGACCTCTTCCCACAGCTCAAGGCCTCCACCGTGGTGCAGCCAGCCGTTCATCTCCTGCGCATTGAGACCGAAAGGTACCGCGGTAAAGAATTGTGCGGCCGGCACCTTGCCCTTCCAGTAATAGGCGGCCCCGTGGCCCATCTGCGCGGCGCCCTCGGAGACGGCACCAAACACGCCCATCGCCGGCACCAGCTCACCGGCACCATAGACTTTTATCTTCAGGCGACCACCGGACATGAGATCGACTTTTTTCGCAAAGCGCTCCGGTGCACTGCCGAGGCCGGGGAAGTTTTTTGGCCAGGTGGTGACGAGCTTCCACTCGAATATTTCCTGGTCGCCCCCCTCAGTAAAGTGCTGGGCAGGCCCCTGGGTTGCGCGGGAGGCGACCAGGGCGCCGAAGGTGATCACCAGCAGGGCGAGGAGGCCGAGGATGATCAATGGGTACCAGTTTATTTTTTTCATCGCTGTTGTTGTTGTACTTCCTGTTTTTGCTCGCGCCAGTGCGAACGACCGCACCGGTTGATGTAATCCGACAGTCTACCAAAAGCGGTGGGCGGAAATCAGGCGCCGGGCTCTAGAGCCGCGCGCACGATTTGCTCCAGCCGCTGGACCTGCGCCGCGGCCTGTGGGCGCAGCCGGTGCATCTGCAGATCCAGGCTGCCGGGCGGCGGCAAGCGATCGGCAACCACCAGGCCGGGCGGCCGACCGAAGTCGCTGCGCAGTGTAATGCCGAGACCCGCCTTCACCGCCGCCCAGATACCGCTCAGGCTGTGGCTGGTGTGAACGACTCGCCAGCGGATACCAGCGCGGTCCAGCGCTTCGGTGGCGCGCGCGCGCATGATGCAGGGGCGCTCGAACATCACCAGCGGCACTGGATTATCGCCGTTGGCCTGCTCCGGCAGCGGAAAGTCTGCCGCCGCCAACCAGCGCAGCGGCGCCTGCAATAGACGCTCGCTGTTCAGGCCGGGTTGCGGCTCGCCCCACCCCAGGGCGAGGTCGAAGCGCCCCCCGCGCAAGCCGTCCAGCAAGTCCGCATTGCGCCCCACAAAGGTCGACAGTTGCACCTGCGGGTGTGCCCGCGCGAAGCGCCCCAACACCTCGGCCAGCAGGCTTTCGCCGAAGTCTTCCTGGGCCGCAAAACGCAACTCGCCCGCCAGCTCCGCGTCGCCGACCGCCTGTAGGGCTTCGTCATTGAGCGCCAGCAGTTGGCGCGCGTAGCTCAGCAACAGTTCGCCGCTTCTTGTGGGCACCAGCCGGCGACCCCGCTTCTGGACCAGCGGGCTGCCCACCTGTCGCTCCAGTTTCTTCAACTGCGCGCTGACCGCGGAGGTGGAGCGGTGCAGCCGGCGGGCGGCCAGCGCGAAACTGTCCAGCTCGATGCCGCACACAAAGGCGCGCAGTGCCTGTAGATCGAGTGTTGGCATGGCTCTCGTTGATCCCGAATAACAGGACATTCAATCAAAAAAGTTTTGATTTTATAAACAATTTTACGACGCCAGTATAGCGACCTCGATTTAAGCGATTGGAGGTAAACCATGGCTGACAACGCCGACCTGGAACGCATAGCCATACTGGCGCCGAAACTCGGCGCGATAACCCGGGAGCTGCTGTTCGACGATATCTGGCAGAGCGACATTCTGGGCGGCCGCGAACGCAGCCTGATCACCCTGGCGACACTGACGGCGCTCGGCCGGGTGGAGCAGTTGCCGTTTCACCTGGCACTGGCACACCGCAACGGCCTGTCCAGGGAAGAGCTGGCGGAAGCCTTCACGCACCTGGCCTTCTACACCGGCTGGCCCGCCGCCGTGTCAGCACTCTCACGCCTGGCAGAGAGGGAAGAACAGCCATGCCTATGACCAGAATCTCTCTGCGCCGGGGGCTAGGCGCTGACTACCGGGCGCGCCTCAGTGCGCTGTTGCAGCGGGCACTGGAAGAGCATTTCGCAGTGCCGCCGCGGGACTGCTTCCAACTGTTTGATGAATACACGGCGGGAAACCGGGTAGTAGATCCCCACTATCCCTACGGTGACACAGCGGCGCGCAGCGGCGACTTCCTGCTGCTACAGATCACCGCGGGGCGACGTCGCAGCCGCGCGCAAAAGTGCGCTCTCTACAGCGCACTGGCCACTGCCTGCCGGCAGCAGTTGGGGCTGGATCCGGCCGATCTGATGGTGGTGATCACCTGCAACGATGTCGACGACTGGTCTTTCAGCAGCGGTCGCTGCTACGGAGGGGAAACACAGTGATCGCGATGCAATACCGGATGGCAGCGCACGCGAACCGGCCGATGGAGTGTATCGGCTACCAGCCAGCAGGCCGCTGTGAAAGTCTGGCGTTGTGCGGCGGGGAAGGGGAGATTGCGGTCCCGCCCAACGAATGGCGCGGGACCGCGGTTGTCACAGCGGCTGCAACCTGGCCATGGCCACCACCAGCCACTTGCTGCCGGCGTCGTCGAAGTTGACCTGCACCCGCGTGCGCGGACCGTTGCCCTCGAACTGCACTACCGTGCCCTCGCCAAACTTGGGGTGATCGACGCGGCCGCCGAGGGCCAGGGGGGGCAGGTCGTCGAAATCCGGGGCGGGATCGGACAATGCACCCAGTTTTCCGTAGTCCGGCTGGAACAGCGGCCGCGATATCTCGGTCTTGAGGCGCACCTCATGGACCAGATTGGGCGGTATCTCGCCGATAAAGCGCGACGGACTGTTGTAGGTCTCGGAGCCGAACAGGCGGCGGTTTTCCGCATAGGTGATATACAGCTTCTGCATGGCGCGGGTGATGCCCACATAGCAGAGGCGTCGCTCCTCCTCCATGCGCCCGGGCTCCTGGGCCGACATCTTGTGCGGGAAGAGGTTTTCCTCCACGCCGGCCATAAACACCAGCGGGAACTCCAGCCCCTTGGCCGAGTGCAGGGTCATCAGCTGCACCGCGTCCTCGAATTCGTCCGCCTGGCCCTCGCCGGCGTCCAGGGCGGCGCTGTCGAGGAACTGGTCCAGCAGTGGCCGCTCCTCTTCTTCGGTCTCCTCACCGGGCGGCTGGTCGATACCGTCGAAGGCGCGACAGGCGCTGACCAGTTCCTGCAGGTTCTCCACCCGCGTCTGGCCCTTCTCGCCCTTTTCCTTACCGTGGAATTCCAGCAGGCCGCTGGTCTCAATCACATCTTCGGCGATCGCGTCGAGCAGTTTGTCTTCGGCATTGGCCGCGAGCTGGTTGACCAGGTCGAGGAAGGACTGCAGCGCATTGCCGGCACGCGCGGCCAGCACCCGCTGCTGCAGCATCAGCTGCGCCGCCCGCCACAGGGAACAGCCCTGCTCGCGGGCGTAACTGCGCACCATTTCCACGGTGCGCGCACCTATGCCCCGCGTCGGCGTGTTGACCACCCGCTCGAAGGCGGTGTCGTCGTCGCGGTTGCTGACCAGGCGCATATAGGAGAGGGCGTTCTTGATTTCCAGCCTTTCGTAAAAGCGCTGGCCGCCGTAGATGCGATAGGGCACCTGTTCGCGCAGCAGGCCCTCTTCCAGCACCCGCGACTGGGCATTGGAGCGGTACAGGATGGCGATGCTGTCGCGGCGGTTGCCGTCGCGCACCCAGTCATTGATGCGCTCGACGATAAAACGCGCCTCATCCTGCTCGTTGTAGGCCGCGTACAGGGATATCGGCTCGCCTTCCTCGCCTCTTGTCCACAGCTCCTTGCCCAGTCGGCCGGCGTTGTTGGCGATCACTGCGTTGGCGGCGTTGAGGATGGTGGAGGTGGAACGGTAGTTCTGTTCCAGGCGCACCGTCAGCACGTCGCGCATATCGCTCTCGAAATGCTGGATATTCTCGATCTTGGCGCCGCGCCAGCCGTAGATGGACTGGTCGTCGTCGCCGACGGCGGTGATATGGCACTGGTCGCCGGCCAGCAGGCGCAGCCAGGCGTATTGAATCGTATTGGTGTCCTGGAACTCGTCGACGAGAATGTGCGGAAAGCGGCGGCGGTAGTGGGCCAGCACCGCATCGTTGTCCCGCAACAGTTCGTGGGCGCGCAGCAGCAGCTCGCCGAAGTCGACCAGGCCGCCGCGCTGGCAGGCCTCCTCGTAAGCGAAGTAGATGCGCACCATGGTCGCCAGCCAGGGATCGCTGCCCGCGTTGATGTACTGGGGTCTCAGGCCCTCATCCTTCTGTGCGCCAATCCACCACTGGGTCTCCCGCGGCGGCCACTTCTTCTCGTCCAGCTGCAGATCGTTTTGCACCCGTTTGATCAGGCGCAGCTGGTCGTCGCTGTCCAGAATCTGGAAGTTCTGCGGCAGCTTGGCCTCCTGCCAGTGGGCTTTCAGCAGCCGGTGCGCCAGGCCGTGGAAGGTGCCCACCCACATGCCGAAGGTGTTCACCCCCAGCAGCTCCTCGATACGCGCGCGCATTTCCTTGGCCGCCTTGTTGGTGAAGGTCACGGCGAGGATGGAGTAGGGCGACGCACCCTCCACCTGCATCAGCCAGGCGATGCGGTGCACCAGCACGCGGGTCTTGCCGGATCCGGCGCCGGCCAGTACCAGTTGGTTGCCCGCGGGCGCGGCTACGGCCTCGCGCTGGGCATCGTTGAGGGGGTCTAGAATCTGAGATACGTCCATGGGCGGCGATTGTAACAGAGGTGGGGGCTGTTACCTGTGTAAATAAACAGGTTTTCGGGGTCGAAAAGAACCACCCGTTTCGATGCGAAGGTGCCGATGCCGCTGGGCTTTTGCGGGACTGTCTGCGAGAGGGGCCGAAAGCGCCGTGAATACCTGAAGCGGCCGGGCTACCTCGCAGACTAGCCCCCAGGGATGGGTTAAGGGGGGCGCCTAGCCCGTGTCCCGCAAAAGCCCACCGGTAGCGGTGCCGCCACACAACTCGAATCTAGCCGCTCGCCAGCACCGGTACTTGCGGCTAAACTGCGCAGTCCGGCTTATAGAAGGAAGTCCAGTGAAACCGGCGGAAGTCACGCAGAAAATCAGCGAACAGCTGTCATCCATGCGCAAATCGGAGCGCAAGGTGGCGGAGTATATCCTCGCCAACCCGGATGAGATCATCCATATGCGCATCGTCGACCTGGCCACCGAGGCCCAGGTCAGCGAACCGACGGTGGTGCGCTTCTGCCGCGCGGTGGGCTGCTCCGGTTTCCAGGAATTCAAGCTGAACCTGGCCCAGCAGCTGGCCTCCAGCCCCAGCTTCGGCCAGATCGCGGTCACCGAGACCGATACCATCGCCGAGTACAAGCGCAAGGTATTCGATTCCACCGTCGACACCCTGCTGAACGTGCGCGACAAGATAGACGCCCGCGCCCTGGAGGCGGCGGTCACCGCCATCGCCGCCGCCAAGCGGGTCGAATTCTTCGGCTTCGGCGCCTCTGGTGCCGTGGCCGCGGACGCCAAGCACAAGTTCTTCCGCCTGCAGCTGGCCGCCGCCGCCCATTCGGATCACCACATCCAGAACATGTCCGCCATGTCCATGGTGCCCGGCGACGTGGTGGTCGCCATCTCCCAGAGCGGGCGCACCAAGGCGCTGCTGCGATCCATGGGTATGGCGAAAGAGCAGGGCGCCACCGTCATCGGCCTGGCACCGAGCGGCTCGCCGGTGGCCCGTCAGGCCACTATCCCGCTGGAAGTGGATGTCGAGGAAGATATAGAGATCTACACACCGCTGTCGTCGCGCATTGCCCATCTGGTGGTGATCGACGTGCTGGCCATCGGCGTGGCCCAGCGCAAAGGCCCCCAGCTGCAGGAACACCTGCTGAAACTCAAGCAGGGGCTCTATACACTGCGCGAAGACAAGCACTGAAACCCCACCCTAAAAATTATCTTTAGACGCCGCTGGAACAGGCAGCGATGCGTCGCTACCATGATGCGCCCGGCTGTCATTTTCCGGGCTAATCTTTTAACTCGGCCGCCCCGGCCGATGTCACCCCGCCACTCCGCCAAGCTGTACCAGAGCCGATCTATGAGTTCCATTGCCATTCCCGCCGAAAAGACACCGCCGCGCTGGCTGGCGGTATGGCTGGCGGCACTGGTGGCACTGACTCCCTTTTCGATCGATAGCTACCTGCCGGCAATTCCCGCCATGGCCGCGGCCCTGGACACCGAAGTGGCGCGGGTGCAGCACTCGGTGTCCAGCTTCCTGCTCGGCTTTGCCATCGGCCAGTTGTGCGGCGGCCCGCTGTCCGACCGCTGGGGACGTCGCTGGGTGGGCACCATCGGCATCGGTATCTATATCGTTACCTCGGTATTGGTGCTGTTTGCGGACCACGTGGACCAGCTGATTCTGCTGCGCTTTCTCCAGGCCATCGGCGGTGGCTTCGCCACGGTAATCTGCGCGGCCATAGTGCGCGACCTCTACAGCGGACGGGAGGCGGCCAGGACCATCTCGATGATCAGCACCATGATGCTGGTGGCACCGCTGATAGCGCCGGTGATCGGCTCACTGCTGCTGGCCGCAGGCGGCTGGCAGAGCATTTTTGTGTTCCTGATGGTCTACGCCACCGCCATGCTGGTGCTGGTACGGCTGTTGCTGCCGGAAACGGTATCGCGCTTTTCCCGCGCGCGGCGCCAGCGCACGCCGATGAAATCGCTGGTCAAGAGTTATTCACAGGTGGTGGGCAACCGCCGCGCGCTGGGTTTCCTCGCCGCCCAGGCCTGTGTCAGCGGCTCCATGTTTATCTATATCACCACCGCGCCCTTTGTGTTCATCCAGTATTTCGAGGTGCCCGCGACCCATTTCCCGCTTTACTTCGGCACCTGTGTGCTGGGGCTTATCTGCATGGTGCAGGTCAATATCCGCCTGCTGAACCTGTTCGAGCCGCGCAATATCCTGCTGGCAGGCATAACCCTGCAGCTGCTCGGCTGCGGCCTGCTGCTGCTGGGGACCCTGACGGGAGTGAAGGAGATAGTGCTGTGGATGGTACCGCTGGTACTGGTGATGGGCTGCATCGGCATTACCGGCCCCAACGCCGCGGCCTGCTTCCTGGAGTTCTTCCCCAGGATCAGCGGTAGCGCCAACGCCCTCTATGGCGCCACCATATTCATTACCGGCGGCGTCCTCGGCGGCATAGTCAACGGCCTGCACACGGGCACCCTGGTACCCATTGCCGCGGCCATGCTCGGCTGTGCGGTAGTGGCACTGCTATCGGCGGTGTTTATCGCCCGGGCGCGGGAGCCCATCGAGGTGGAGGTGCCGGTAACCCGGCGCTTTATTCCGCGCTGAGCGAGCGCTCACTTCTGTAACTGTCCCTCCTCGCGCAGCGCCTTCTGCACCGCCGGTCGCTCGGACATCCGCTGCTGGAAAGCCCGCAGTCGCGGCCAGGCTGACGTATCCATCTTCTGCGCGTCCAGCCAGCCGGCTATGGTGAACAGGTAGGCATCGGCAACGGTAAAATCGTCGCCCATCAGGTAGTCGGTATCGAGCCGGCTTTCGATATGATCGAAGTGCCTGGCGATCGACTTCTTCGCCCGCGCCTTTTCCTCGTCTGTGCCGTTCCAGAACAGCGGCAGAAAAGCCTTGTGCACCTCCGAAGCCAGGTAGTTGAGCCACTCCAGCAGGCGGTAGTGATCCAGGCTGCCGTATTCCGGTGCCAGCTGCGCGTCCGGTTTCTGCTCGGCAATAAACTGCACTATGGCCGGCCCCTCGGTCAGCACCTCGCCCCCCTCCAGCTGCAGCGCCGGCACATAGCCCTTGGGATTGATCCGGGTGTAATCGACCCCGCTCTCCGTCTTGTGCTCACCGAGATCCACCTTGCACAACTCGAGATCAATGCCCGCTTCGCAGGCGACGATATGGGGTGACAGGGAGCAGGCGCCGGGGGCGTAGAAGAGTTTCATGGCAGTTTCTCCAGATTCAGAAGGCGGCCGATCAGGAAGTATAGGCGGCGGCCGCGGCCGGTGGGCGAGCGGCAATGCCACCACTTTTGGTTGAATTCCGCACATTTCTTGTCGAAAGCCACAGTTTCCGGTGGCAACTGTTCAATTTATCTCTGTGCCGATTGCAATAAGCTGGCGCCGGGCCGCCCTATGGCCCCAATTTTTTGTATCTGTCCCGAACAACTACCGCAATTCATGGAGGAAATAATGCTGTGCAAACCCTACAGTTTCTGGCTCGCCGCCGCTTTCTGGGCGGCCGCCACCGGCGCCGCTGCCGCCCCGATAGCGGCAGAGCAGCCGGACCCGCGACGCCAGCTGCTGGCGGAACATCGGCAGCTGGAGGATAAGCTGGCGGCGGCGGTGGCAGATTCCGCCGATGCGGCGCGGGCCTTCGGCCAGCTGTTGCCGGCAGGGGAGCGGCGGCGCCTGCAGGCGGGCTGTTCCACCCTGACCCTGAACCCGGACAACACGCGGGCGCGGGAGTTGCTGCAGGAATTTTTCGAGCGCTACCGGGACGAGAAGCCGCGGGTTATCGCGCGCTACTGTTTTGACCCCGACCTGCGCCAGCTGCAGCGGGAAGTGCGTGCGACCAGGCGCGCCCTGCAGGGGCGGCCGGCGAGCAGCGGCGAATTCGACTTCCAGTACCAGCGCCTTGAGCGCGCGGCCGAGGCTGAGAGCCGCCGCTACACCGCCATTCGCAGTATTCTGCCAACCGGGCAGCAGGCGGGCGGGGGCTGAATCAACCGCGGCCGTGGGGCGCCGCGTAATCCAGCTCCGGTCCCCTCGGCACTATGCCGGTGGGGTTGATGGTGGCGTGGCTGGCGTAGTAATGGGTCTTGATATGGTGGAAATCCACCGTATCGGCGACGCCGGGCCACTGGTAGAGCTCGCGCACATAGCCCCACAGGTTCGGGTAGTCCGCCAGCCGCTGCTTGTTGCACTTGAAGTGGCCGTGGTAGACGGCATCGAAGCGGATCAGGGTGGTGAAGAGCCGCCAGTCCGCCTCTGTGATGCGCGGGCCTGTCAGGTAGCGGTTGTTACCGAGACGCAGCTCCAGTTGTTCCAGGGTGCTGAAGAGCCGTTCGTAGGCGTGCTCGTAGGCGTCCTGGGAGGTGGCGAAGCCGGCCCGGTAGACGCCGTTGTTGATATTTTCGTAGACGATATCGTTGGTCGCATCGATATCGCCGCGCAGCGCCTCGGGGTAGAAATCGTCTTCGTTGCCGGTCAGGCCGTCAAAGGCGCCGTTGAACATTCGGATGATTTCCGACGATTCATTGCTGACCACCCGCCGCCGCTCTTTGTCCCACAGCAGCGGCACCGTCACGCGGCCGCTGTAGTCGGCCTTGTTCCTGACATATAGCTGGTACAGATAGTCGGCATTGAACAGCGCATCGCCGCTGCTGCCCTCGTCGGTATCGAAGGTCCAGCCGTTTTCGCGCATATAGGGGCTCACTACCGACACGGCGACGTAATCTTCCAGGCCCTTCAGTTTGCGGAAGATCAGCGTGCGGTGCGCCCAGGGGCAGGCCAGGGATACGTACAGGTGATAGCGACCCTTTTCCGCCGCGAAGCCGCTCTCGCCACTGGATCCGGCGCTGCCGTCGGCGGTGATCCAGTTGCGCAACTGCGCAGCCTCGCGCACGAACTCGCCGTGACTCTTATCGGTATCGTACCAGCGGTCCTGCCACTGGCCCTTGACGAGAAGGCCCATAGCAATCTCCAGGAATCGGGAAGGTGAAAATGTAAATAGGGAGGCAGGTGCGGCGCGGGGATTCCCCGCGCCAGGGCCGCGGTGCTTACTTGCCGCGAATCTTGTGGTCCAGACTCAGCCTGCCGGCGCCGGCACAGGCGAGAATGAAAAATCCGCCGGCGATGGTGATGTTCTTCATAAAGCTGATCATCTGCCCCTGGTCGTCCGGTACATAGTGGAAGAGTACCGCGCTGGCGAGGCAGAAGAGCGCCAGTGCCAGTGCCGCCCAGCGAGTGAAGAGTCCGAGCAGTATCGCCAGGCCGCCACCCAACTCCACCAGTATGACCAGCGGTAGCAGCAGGCCCGGCACGCCGGCAGATTCCATATAGGACTGGGTACCCGCGTAGCCGCCGATTTTGTTCCAGCCGGCGGTGATGAACATCAGGGACATCAACACCCGGCCGAGCAGTTTGGTGAGATCGCAGTAGACGCCATTTGTCATTGCCGAATCCTCTGTGAGATCAGTCAGTCATTGATAGTGAAACTGCATTCAGTGTAGTTCTATTTTTTACTGAGAAAACCGCAAAAATTCGCGAATAACTTTCGATTTTTTTAAAAGCAGACCGGAATTAGCACGCAATTCGCTATTCGAAGTGTCCCAGGCCGTCGCGCAGAACCCGTATCAGGAAGCTGGCGGCCGGACCGCAGCGATCCGCATCGGCGTAGACCAGGTAGACGGTGACATCCCGCTCCCAGGGTTCCTCGGTGGGCAGCGGCAACAGCCGGTCGGCGGACAGGGAATCGCGCAGGCGCGTCTCCGGCAGCCAGGCGAAGCCGAGACCGCGCTCGATCAGCTCCACCGAGGTCTGCACATTGGTCACTGTAATGCGCTGGTCGGAGCCGAGCCAGCCGGAATCCTGGCGATTCTTGATCGCAGAATCCCGCAGCACTATCTGCCGGCTGGCCTTCAGGTCCTTGCGCGCCACCGGTCGCCCCAGCTGGTGCAGCGGGTGGCGGGGGTGGGCCACCGGCACGAAGCGCACCCGGGCCACCGGTTCTCCGACAAAACCCTGGGGTACCCGCGCGGTCAGGATAAAGTCCGCCTGGCGCTGCAGCAGCAGTTCCTCGGCGCCGGACAGCACCGTCTCGCGCACTTCCAGGCGCGTGTGGGGAAATTCGCCGGCAAAGCGCTCAATCGCATTGAACAGGCACTCGTAATCGAAGATCACATCCACCGCCAGGGTCAGCGTCGCCTCCTCGCCGCCGGCGAGGCTGGCGGCCACCGACTCCAGCGCCTCCGCCTCGTTCAACAGGCCGCCGGCGCGGGCCAGCAATACGCGCCCGGCGTCGGTCAGCTCCGCCTTGCGCCCGCGCACCTCCAGCAGCGCCACGCCGAGACTCTCCTGCAGCTTGTGCACCGCATGGTTGATGGAGGACTGGCTCTTGTGCACCGCCTCGGCGGCCTGGGAAAAGCCGCCGTGCTCCACCACCGATTGAAACATTCGCCACTGTTCCAGGGTGACCTTGGCCATCTGCACTCCCTTTGCCTTGTTAATGGATTTCCGCGGTTGGGGATTATCTATAGCGCAACCAACCGATGGATTCGAATAAAAGTAGCAATTTTTTACCATTTTTAATCGAAATCGTCGGCCTATACTGCCTACAAACGCACGATTGGAGGTGTCCATGAACAACGCATTTGAACGACGGCCCGGCGCCCGCCCGCTGCTGCGCGGTGTCGGCAGCCAGGCGTCCGCGGACGGCGCCGGGGTAAGGATTCAGCGCGTGGCCGGTTTCGACAGCCCGGACTTCAGCCCCTTCCTGATGCTGGACGAGATCCGCTCAGAGAACGCCGACGACTATATCGCCGGCTTTCCGCCCCATCCTCACCGCGGCATAGAGACGCTGACCTATATGCTGAACGGCGAGTTCGAGCACCGGGACCACCTGGGCAACCGCGGTGCCGTATCCTCCGGTGGCGCCCAGTGGATGCGCGCCGGGCGCGGCATTGTGCACTCGGAGATGCCGGCCCAGGCCGAGAACCCTGCGGAGGGCGGCATGCACGGCTTCCAGCTGTGGATCAACATGGCCGCCGCCGACAAGATGAGCAAACCCACCTGGCGCGATATCCAGTCCGCGGAGATTCCCGAGCTGGCGCTCGACAGCGCCGGCTCGCTGATCCGCCTGATCGCCGGCGAGTGGACAGTCGGCGGGGAGAAAAGGCGGGCGCCGCTGACGGACGCGGCCGCCGAAGCCGCAGTCGCCGATATCCGCCTGGCGGCCGGCGCGGAGGTCAATCTGCCGCTGCCGTTGGAACACAGCACCATGGTGTTCGTCTACCGCGGGGCGCTGGTGACCGAGCGCGGCACCATAGCGCGCGGCAATATGCTGTTGTACGGCACCGGTGAGTCGCTACAATTGCGCGCCCGGGACCAAGAGGGAGCCGGCCTGCTGTGCCTGCACGGCCTGCCCCTGCGCGAACCCGTCGCCCACTACGGCCCCTTCGTGATGAACAGTCGCGAGGAGATCGAGCAGGCGCTGCGCGACTACAATAACGGCACGCTGACCGACTGATAGCCTTATCTCCCTGTGTAGGAGCGGTGGGGCGGCCGTCCGCCCCTACAAGATTCCAAACCAACCCGAGAAGTGAGCCGCGCGCGCGATATGGAAGTCTATTACACCTTTTGTTTTCTGGCCGCGGTGTCGGTATTTCTCGGATTCCTGAACCAGTATGTACTGCGCGCACAGACCACCATCGCGATCACTGCCGGTTCCCTGGCACTGTCACTGCTGGTGATCGGCCTCGGCAAACTGGGCCTGCTCGACCTGCGCAACTGGGCCGACCAGTTGCTGCCACTGCTCAATCTCGAAGACCTGCTGCTGAAAGGCATGCTCGGCTTCCTGCTGTTCGCCGGCAGCCTGCACATCGACCTGCTGGCACTGCGCAACCAGCGGCTGGAAATCAGCCTGCTGGCGGTGTTCGGCACCTTGATCTCCACCTTCGCGGTCGGCGCGCTGCTCTACTGGTTCCTGCAACTGGTGGGCATGCCTGTGGCCTTCGTCTACTGCCTGCTGTTCGGCGCCCTTATCTCTCCCACGGACCCTATCGCGGTACTGGCGATCATCAAGAGCCTCAAGGCGCCTGAGCAGGTGTCGATCCAGGTGGAGGGGGAGTCCCTGTTCAACGACGGCTTCGGCATAGTGGTCTTCGCGGTGATCTACGCGGTCGCGTTTGAGGGCGGCGAACCGACGCTGCCTTCGGTGGCGCATCTGTTCGCGGTGGAGGCGCTGGGCGGCATAGCACTGGGGCTGGCGATCGGCGGCCTCTTCCACTGGCTGATCGGCGCCACCAGCAACCACAGCCTGGAACTGATGCTGACCCTGGTGATTCCCACCGCCGGCTTCTCCCTGGCCAATATCCTCGGCGTGTCCGGCGCCCTGGCGATGGTGATCAGCGGCATCATCATCGGCAACTTCACCCGCGAGACCGGCTTCTCCCGGGTGAGCCAGCACGAGCTGGACAATTTCTGGGAGATCACCGAGGACTTTATGAACGGCATCCTGTTCCTGCTGGTGGGCCTCTTCCTGATCACCATCAACCTGCGGCCCTTCGACTACCTGCTGATGGTGGCCGGCATCGTCATAGTGCTGCTGGCGCGCGCGCTGGCGGTGACTGTGCCCTTTACGATCCTGAAGCGGTTCCGCCGCTACCACCCCTATACCGAGCGCATCCTGATCTGGGGCGGCCTGCGCGGCAGCCTGGCGCTGGCGCTGGCGATGTCGATTCCCGCCGGCCACGCAATGATCCAGGGCCAGGACCTGCGCCACCTGTGGGTGGTGATGACCTACGGCGTGGTACTCTTCTCCATCGTCGTGCAGGGCTCCACCATAGCCCCGCTGATCCGCCGCAGCCGCGATATCGCCGAGCCGGAGCGCATGCCCGAGCCGGCACAGTAGCGGCAAAATCACCGATAAGAACCGATAGATCGCCATGGAAGAAACCGGATTCCTGCTGCAGGCCGTCATCTACCTGACCGCGGCGGTGATCGCCGTACCCATCGCAACCCGGCTGGGCCTGGGCTCGGTACTCGGCTACCTGCTCGCCGGCGTCGCCATAGGCCCCCACGCGCTGGGCCTGGTGGGCGACGCCAGCGATGAGATGCACGTGGCCGAGTTCGGCGTGGCACTGATGCTGTTCCTGATCGGCCTGGAACTGCAGCCGCGCAAGCTATGGCAGATGCGCGGCGCCATTCTCGGCACTGGCAGCGCCCAGCTGCTGCTCACCGCCGCCGCCGTGGCGGCAGTGGCCCTGCTGCTGTTCAGGGAGGACTGGCGCAGTGCGGTGGCGATAGGACTGATTCTGGCGCTCTCCTCTACGGCCATAGTGCTGCAATCCCTGACCGAGAAGGGGCTGCTGAAAACCCAGGGCGGGCGCGGCGCCTTCGGTGTGCTGTTGTTTCAGGATATCGCCGTGATCCCGATACTGGCGCTGCTGCCGCTGCTGTCCGGCAGCCCGCCGGAGGCAAACGACGGTGGCCTCGGCGGCTGGCACTATGGCCTGGCCCTGATCGGCACCCTCGCCGCCTTTGCGGTGGCCGGGCGCTATCTGTTGGGTCCGCTATTGCGCCTGGTGGCCGGCAGCCAGGTGCGGGAGATGTTTACCGTCTCCTCGCTGATGATTGTACTCGCTGCCGCTGCGGTGATGAGCTGGCTGGATCTGTCACCGGCACTGGGTACCTTCCTGGCCGGCGTGCTGCTCGCCGAAAGCGAGTTCCGCCACGAACTGGAGGCGGACATACAACCGTTCAAGGGACTGCTGCTGGGGCTCTTCTTTATCGCCGTCGGCGCCAGCCTGAATTTCAACCTGATCGCCCAGTACCCACTGCTGCTGCTCGGGCTGGTGCTGCTGCTGGTGGCGGTCAAGTTCGCCGTGCTGTTTGCTCTGGCCCGCGCGACCCGCCTGTCACCGGGTGAAGACTGGCTGTTTGCGCTGTCACTGGCGCAGGCCGGGGAATTCGGCTTCGTGCTGATCTCCTTTGCCGTGCAGAACAACGTCCTCGACGGAATGAGCGGCAACCTGCTGATCGCCGTTATCGCGCTGTCGATGGCGCTGACGCCGATATTGCTGCTGATGTACGAGCAGCTCATACAGCCGCGCTACCGGCGCGGTGCGGAGAGCGATGAACGGGAAGAGGAACCGCCGGTGGATCAAGGCTCGCCGGTCATCATCGTCGGTTACGGTCGCTTCGGCCAGATAGCCGGGCGCCTGCTGAACGCCTGCGGCTTCGACACCACGCTGCTGGAGCGCAACGCCGAGCAGCTGGACCTGGTGCGCCGCTACGGCATCCAGGCCTATTACGGCGACGCCTCGCGCGAGGACCTGCTGCGCGCCGCCGGCGCCCGGAATGCGAAACTGGTGATTCTGACCCTCAGTGACCAGGCGGCGTCTCTGGAAATCGTCGCGCAGCTGCGCAAGTACTTCCCACACCTGACGATACTGGCGCGGGCACGCAACCGCATGCACCAGTACGCGCTGATGGAGGCGGGGGTGCACTATATATTTCGCGAGACGGTGGACTCGGCCCTGTCCATCGGCGAGCGGGCGCTGGAACTGCTGGGCCTGAGCCCGCTGCAGGCCAGGCGCGCAGCGCGCAAGTTCAAGCAGCACGACCAGCGTATGCTGGAATCCCTGTTTCCCTACTGGCGCGACGAGTCCCAGCATATCGCGCAGACGCGCATCTACCGCGAACAGTTGCTGCAGGCGCTGCGCGAGGACAGGCGCGACAAGGACCTGCACCTGGATCACTACTGGGAGGATTCCAGGCCAGGACTTTGAGTCAGCCCCGCGAGCCGAGGCTGGCCTCCAGCAGGTCCACCTCGAGCACCAGCTTGCGGTGCAGTTCGTCGTCGATCTGGTGCCGGAAGCGCAGCTGGTATAGCTGGTCGCGCTCTGCGGCCAGGGCCGCGAGGCGGAACTGTCGCTCGACCCCGGCCAGGGCCCAGATGCGGTCGTCGTTTTCGCTGTCGCCACTGGTCAACCGGCGCCGGTAGAGCTCCAGCAGATAGTCGAGCGCCTCCCGCTCTATACCCGCATCACCATCCGAATCCTCTATGCCACTGCGCAGGGACTCCAGCCGCGCGATCGCCGCCCTCGCCGCAGTCTGGCGCGCACCCAGTTCATCGTCGAGGGTCTGCAGCTGGGGCGTCGTGGGCAGGCGACGTATCAGGGCCGGCAGGGTGAGGCAGGCCAGGAGCAGGGACAGCAGGATCACCCCCGTCGCTATCACCACCGCCAGGTGCCGCGCCGGAAACGGCGAACCGTCCGGCAACAACAGCGGCAGCGACAGCACGCCGGCCAGGGTTATGACTCCGCGCACACCGGCGACAGAGGCCGCCGTCACCAACAGCAGGCGCCCGCGACGGCCCAGTTGGATATTGATCGGTTTGGAAAAGTACAGCGGTACCCAGACCCAGATAAAGCGCAGCGCCAGCAGCGCCGCGGTAATCGCCGCCACGTAGAACAGCAGGACACCAACGCCGAAATGACTCAGGCGCACCTCGCCCAGATCCCCGGTGAAAATGCGCACCAGTTGCTCCCCCAACAGGAGAAAGATGACACCGTTCATCACCCCCTGCACCATATTCCACACAGCCCTGCGCTCCATACGTGTGGTGGACAGCTCTGAGCCGTGCAGGTTGACATAGTGGCTGGCAATTCCGGCCGTCGCCGCCGCCAGAATGCCGGAACCGCCCAGGTGCTCGGCGGCCAGGTAGGCGGCAAAGGGCAGCAGCAGGCTAACCAGGATCTGCACGCCGGTATCCTCACCGCCGATCCGCGCCAGCCCGCGTAGCGCGTAGCCGCAAACGAAGGACACTGCAACGCCGATGGCCACACCCACACAGGCCACCCAGACAAAACCCACCGCCGTCTCCATCAGTGAAAAACTGCCGGTCACTACCGCCGCCACCGCGATGCGGAACAGGTCCAGCCCGGAAGCGTCGTTGAGCAGTGCCTCGCCCTCGAGGATATGGTGCATTCGCGGCGGCACCGGCGTGTCGCCGCGCACCGCGGATACCGCTACCGGATCCGTCGGCGCCAGTATTGCGGCCACGGCAAAGGACACCGCCAGCGGCATGGAAGGCACCAGCCAGTGGATAAAGAAGCCCATCCCCACGACGGTAAAAATCACCAGGCCCACGGCCAGTGTCAGTATCGGTCGCAGATCGCGAAAGAAAGCGCCCTTGGGAATGCGCCAGCCGTCCAGGAACAACAGCGGGGGGATAAACAGCAGAAAGAAGATTTCCGGATCCAGCGGAATCTCGACGCCCAGCGGGCCGCCGAGCAGGGCGCCGGCCGCAATCTGTATCAGCGGCAGCGGCAGGCGCAGCGGGGAGAGGCGCGCGATCATACCGCTGACTGCCACCGCCAGCAGCAGGACCAGAGCCAGGACGACGTAGTGCATCGCGCTCGCGTAGATCGAATGGGGTACAGCGAGTATAGGAGAGCGGAACCGCCGCAGTGCTAGTCGAACATTTCCGGCTGTTCGGCGCAGATCACGTTATAAAGCGGCTGGAAGCTGAAGAGTCCCGCCAGCTCGGTACCCACTACCGCACGGGTGCGTATCGCCACTTCCGGCTCAATCAAGACCGGCTCACCGGCGGCCTCCGCCAGCAGCTGCGCCTGGCAGCTGCGCTCCATGGTGATATACCACCAGGCGGCCTCGTCGATCGACTTGCCGACGGTAAGCAGGCCGTGGTTCTGCAGTATCAGCGCCTTCCTGTTGCCCAGTGCGCGGGCCAGCGCCTCGCCTTCCCCCACCTCCAGCACCACGCCGGAGAAGGTATCGAGCAGGCCGTGGTCGCCGAAGAAGGCACAGGCATCCTGGGTGATCGGATCCAGCAGGCGCCCTAGGGAGGACCAGGCCTTGCCGTGCAGGGAGTGGGCGTGGGCCGCGGCCACCACATCCGGGCGCATGCGGTGGATATGGGAGTGGATGGTGAAGGCGGCACCGTTCAGGTAGCCGTCGCCCTCGACCACTTCGCCCTTGTGATTGACCAGCAGCAGCTGCGACATTTTCAGCAGCTTGAAAGAGACTCCCATGGGATTGACCCAGAAGTGGTCTTCCAGCTCGGGATCCCGCACCGTGATATGGCCGGCGACACCCTCGTCGAAGCCGAATTTGCCAAACAGGCGGAAGGCGGCGGTGAGCTTCCGCTTGCGCTCCTCGCGCACCTGGTCCGGTGGCAGCGACGGCTCGCCAATCAGCATATTGACGTCGCCGTTCATTACCGCGTCGCTGATATCCGCCTTTTCTGTTGTTTTTTCTGCGGTGGTCATGGGTCGATCCTCTCATCGTCGATACCGCGGAAGGCTGGTTATAGCACGGTGTTCGACATTTGAGCGAGAGGAGGGCGCCAATCGAAAAGGCACTCTCATACTGAAGCCCCGCGCGGGCGGGGCCTGTTCCGCTAGCGAGTGCTTCTGAACGAACCCTCTATAGAACCCTCTGACGATTGGGATCGTAGATCCTCTCCCACATGACGACCATGGACTCGGAGGAGTTTTCGAGATCGGCGGTATCCGCGCCGACCTCTCCTATATCCCACAAGAGTGCGGGCAGCAGGCCGATATGTGCAGTGCCCTTCTCGTTGTATTCGCGGATGTAATCCGGCCAGCCGGGGTCTTCACTTCCCTGTGCCGCGGCCTGCACCAGGCGCGAGACTTCGTCCGGCGCACTCGCACAGGCATCTGCTCCGAAGCGCGGCGGGTTCATCTCGATAAACCCGTTGAAGTCGGAAGCAAATGCCGTCTTCACGCCGCGATCGGCCGCGTAGCGGTAGAACTGGGCGATGGAGCGCGCGGAGCCATCGCAGTTGTTCACAACACCGGAAGCTGGATAGTCTTTCATGCGCTGCAACCCGGTGCGCAATCCGATAACACCACCCGTTGCGCGGTAAAACTCCAGGGTTTCGTCAGTGGTTACATGTTCGTTCAGGATATCTCTATCCTCCTGGTACAACAGCTCATCGATTCGGGTATGGGAGTTAAACAGCGGATAGTAGTCGTGGTACTGGGACACTAGCTGGAAGATTTCGCGCTGGGACTTCAATGGCAGGTGGGCCATATCGATAATCATGTTCAGGCGAATCATCTCTTCCAGCAGTTCATAGCCCTGAACACTCAGACCAATATCGTTGTGCACGCCGTCGCTGGCTTCGGCGTAGTCAACCTCGCCGGTATACCAGGCCTTGAGCTGAGTGACGATTTCAAAGATGTCCTGGTGGTAGGCCGCACCGGAGAAGTCGTTGTTGGTCTGGTGGGCAATCTGTAGCGCACGCACGCCCATGTCATAGACGTCGTACAGCTGCTCGCGCCAGGGACCATCGTCATCCGGAAACAAGTGGCTGGCTTCAATGGCCAGGACAACGGCGAGCTTGCCCTCGGCAACCGCGCGGCGGGCATGCCAGGGATCCAGTACTATCTCGAACCAGTCTTCCGATTCGTCCATCTTTTTCAGCTCGCTGATCTGGTGGCGAACCGATTCCATATCGAATGGGGCAGTGCGATTGTCGTGGTTGCCCGAGGCGATCATGCCTGCGGCCAGGGTCTGGTTGGCGACGACTGATGCAACCATCAGCGTCAGGCCCCTCTCATGCGCATCCTTCAGCCACTCCGCAGTGACCTGCTGGTGCTTGATATCGTTCCAGCGCGGCCAGTTGTTGAAATCCGGATAGCCGCTGGTCTGCCCCAGGTGGGCATTGCCCAGTTCGTGGATCTCTATCCCCAGGGGCTCCAGGGTTCCGTGGTTATCGCCGGAACACATGGGCACCCGGGCCATCAGGTCCCCGGGCTGGTGGCTGCCCCAGTACCACCCCTTGCTGTAAGCCAAGTCGGCCGCCTGGTGCACATGCACGTCCGCGAAACCGGGGATGGGCCCGGCTGGCGCTGTCATATCCGGTATCCACGGCTGGCCCTCACTGGCATTGCGCACCAGGTCGAAGCGGATTCTCGAGCTTCCGACCGCGCCTATGCCGACCGCGTGAATCGAAAGGCGCTTGCCTTTCAAGCCGCTGTAAGTGCGCGTTTTCACGTCGCCAATGTTTTTCCTGCCGCCGCTGAATTTCACCTCTTCGAGCTTCTGCACATTGCCGTAGGTATCAGTTGTGCAAACCACCTCGACCACGCCGCCGCCCAACCAGGTACCCCGCTCCTTGGTGAACCTGACGGTAATTTGATCGACGTCCATCGGGTGGGGTTGGATAAAGCGCTTATCCGTGAATGCCACTATCTCGGATACCTGATTGGTGACCAGGCGGCGGGGGCCTATGGTGCCGGGGCCATTGCTGTTTTCAATCTCCGACAACATATCGTAGAGGTTGTATATGACGTCTGTATCGCCACAGCTGTAGGCGGCAACCTGGCTGGATGCCAGCGCCATGGCGACAGCCAGACCACGGAACATTGTCTTCATTATCGTTTTCCTCATCGCATCGCTTTGGGGGAGGGAAAACTATAGGGAGATCCGGCAACTGTGACTTCCGTATCGACAACGAACCGAAAAAAAATAATTCCCCTTTACAGATCAACAACTTGTTGTATCAAAAGAAAACTGAAAGCGGTCTTTTTCAGGGGAGCTCAGCGGTAGCGCCGGACTTCTCTATCTTAGATTTTCGGTACTGGGCCGGTGTCAGACCGGTATCAGCCTTGAAGTTGGCGTAAAAAACGGAGTTGCTGCTGAAACCGCTCGCCAGCATGATGTCGGTTACCGACAATGCTTTGCGCGCCGGGTCTGACAGCATTTTTTTCGCCGCTTTTATCCGGTAGTTGTTCACATAGTCATAAAAGCCGATATCCAGATGCTGATTGAACACCCTGGTGAGTTTGGCCGGCTGTGTTTTCAGGTGGCGCGACAGTTCCTGTAGCGACAGGCTGGAGTCCAGATAACATCGAGTAATTCTCATATATTGATGAAGTCTGTCCGCCAGTGTTGCCAGGCCATCTGCAGCGATGGCAAATCGCCAGGTCTGATGCACCCTTTCTGTATCGGATTCCCCGGAAATCGCGTTGGGGTCCCGCAGAAGCACGATGACAAAACTGGCAATAAATACCAGAAGCCCCAGCAGCAAAAGATATCGCAGGGACACCTGGAATTGCAGCAATGCCAGGGCACCGATCAACAGCCACAATGCATAGTAACTGCCGACAAACCAGTGAAGCCAAAGACGATGCATTGGCACCTGGCCGTCGTATTGACGGATATGACGCTGGTACTCAACCAGGACAAAGGGCGAGTAGAGCAGGAGTTGAACAAGAATGATCCAAACAGTGCCTTCATCGGATGGCCAGCGCCAATTGGAGAAATCCATGCTGGCGCGGTAATAGTTGATCTTGTTTTCAGCGTGACTTGACCAGAAGGGAATCGTCGCCAGGATAGCGACGAGGGACGGCACGAAATGCAGGCACAATCGCCAAACGGGTATGGATTTGCCATTCAGGTTTCGCAAATATAGGTAGGCGAGCGGCGCAAAGGCGATATCCAGAGGATCCATCAGAAAGGTAAGCGCAGCAAAACGCTCGGCTAAGCCGAATCGCACCAGCGACATCTGCAGGGCGGCAGATCCCAGAATGAACAGGAACAGGCGCAAGGTCCACGGGAAATTCCTGGCCGGGGTTGCCACTGCCACCAGGCTGGCCATCAAGAAGCAGGCAAAGCCAATCGATAGTATCCATTGGTCCGGCATGTTTTTTGTTCTTCTTGCCAGAGATCTTGGGATGCAGATTAAAATCTGCACCCCCGTAAATCAACCGGCCAGCTGGCGGCGATCATCTCAGGACACAATCACTCCACCGTTACCGATTTGGCCAGGTTGCGCGGCTGGTCCACATCCGTACCTTTCAGCAGCGCCACATGGTAGCTGAGCAACTGCAGCGGCACGGTGTACAGGATCGGTGACAGGCTCTCGGGTGCGTCCGGCACTTCCACCACGGTGACGCCGGGCTCGCTGGCGAAGCCGGCCTCCGGGCTGGCGAATACGAATAACTGGCCGCCGCGGGCGCGCACTTCCTGCAGGTTGGATTTCAGCTTCTCCAGCAGCTCGTCGTTGGGTGCGACGACGATCACCGGCATATCCGCATCCACCAGCGCCAGCGGGCCGTGCTTCAACTCGCCAGCGGGGTAGGCCTCGGCGTGGATATAGGAGATCTCCTTCAGCTTCAGCGCGCCCTCCAAGGCAATCGGATACTCGACGCCGCGGCCGAGGAAGAGCGCGTGGTGCTTCTCGGCGAAAGCCTCGCTGGTCTGCTGTACCAGCCTGTCCAGGCCGGTGAACTGTTCCATCAGTTGCGGCAGCTGGTGCAGGGCAGAGACCAGTTCCGCCTCCCGTTCGGCCGGCAAGCCGTTGACCTTGGCCAGGGCGATGCAGAAGAGCTGCAGCGCGACCAGCTGGGTGGTGAAAGCCTTGGTGGAGGCGACGCCGATCTCCGGGCCCGCCTCGGTCATCAGGGACAACTCGGACTCCCGCACCAGGGAGCTGTTGGGCACATTACAGATGGTCAGCGAGGCCAGGTAGCCGAGTTCCTCTTGTCCTTGTTGGCGGGCCTGGCGCAGCGCCGCCAATGTGTCGGCTGTCTCCCCGGACTGGGAGATGGTCACGAAGAGGGTGCCCGGGCGCACCGCGGTCTTGCGGTAACGGATTTCGCTGGCCACCTCGACGGAGCAGGGGATACCGGCCCAGTCCTCCAGCCAGTAGCGGGCCACCAGGCCGGCGTGATAGCTGGTGCCGCAGGCGACTATCTGCACCTGTTTCACTTCCGGCAGTATCTCGTGGGCGCGGGCACCGAGGGCCTCGGACAACACCGATTTTTCGCCGATGCGGCCGGCCAGGGTGGCCTCCACCACCTGAGGCTGCTCGAAGATTTCCTTCTGCATATAGTGGCGGTAGCGGCCCTTGTCGGCGGCATCGTGACCGCCGTTCAGCTTGTGCACCGGGCGGCTGACCTCTTCGCCCAGCTTGTCGCGCACGGCGATGCCGCCGAGGGTGATCTCGGCCACGTCGCCCTCCTCGAGATAGATAAAGCGATCGGTGACCTGGCGCAGGGCCATGGGGTCCGAAGCGATAAAGTTCTCCTCGATACCGACGCCCACCACCAGCGGGCTGCCGGATCTGGCGCAGACCAGCACCTCAGGCTCATCGGCACTGATAACCCCCAGCGCGTAGGCACCTTCCAGCTGCTTGGTGGCCTCGGTGACCGCCGCCAGCAGGTTGCGACCGGAGGCCGCCAGGGAGTGAATCAGGTGTACCACCACCTCTGTGTCGGTGTCGGACAGGAACCGGTAGCCCTTGTCCTGCAACTGGGTGCGCAGGGACTGGTAGTTCTCGATGATACCGTTGTGGACCAGGGCAATATTGTCGGATACATGCGGGTGCGAGTTGACGTCCGACGGGGCGCCGTGGGTGGCCCAGCGGGTGTGGGCTATGCCGAGGCGACCGGACGCCGGCTCCGCGTCCAGGCGCGTCTCCAGGTCCGCGACCTTGCCCTGGCTCTTGCGCAGCTGCAGCTGGCGGTCGCCGTCCAGCAGGCAGACGCCGGCGGAGTCATAGCCGCGGTACTCCAGGCGCCGCAGCCCTTCCAGCAGGATTTCATTGACATTGCGCTGGGCCAGCGCGCCGACGATTCCACACATAACTTCAACCTCGGTAATTCTCAGAAAAATATAGCGCCAGTCCGCCGCCCCCGGGGGACGGAATCAGGCGTGAGTACTCACTTCCGCGCAGATAACCCGCACGCCGAGCGCCTCCAGCTGCGCCCGGACACCGTCGTCCAGGCCGCTGTCGGTCACCAATGTATTCACCTGCTCCCAGGGCAGTTCCAGATTGGGGATGCGCCGCCCGACCTTGCTGGATTCCGCCAGCACCACCACCTCGCGCGCCACCTCCGCCATCACCCGCGACAGGCCTATCTGCTCGTTGAAGGTGCAGGTGCCGCGCTCCAGGTCTATGCCATCGGCGCCGATAAAGGCGCGGTCGAAGTCGTAGCCGCGCAACACCTGCTCGGCCACCTGGCCCTGGAAGGCCTCGAAGTGCGGATCCCAGGTGCCGCCGGTCATCAGCAGGGTGGGCTCGTTCTCCAGCTCGCGCAGGGCGTTGGCCACATGCAGCGAGTTGGTCATCACCACCAGGCCGCGCTTGCGCTCCAGCTCCGGGATCATGGCCGCGGTGGTGCGGCCATAGTCGATCACTATGCGGTGGTGATCCGGAATCAGTGCCGCGGCGGCGCGGCCTATGGCGCGCTTGACCTCGGACGGCGCCTCCTCGATCACCAGTTCCCGCGGCACCGGGATGGCGCCACCGTGGCGTCTCAGCAGCAGGCCGCTGTTCTCCATCGCGGTCAGATCCTTGCGAATCGTAACTTCTGATGTTTCGAACTGGCGCGCCAATTTCTCTACGCTGGCCTCTCCCGCCTCGTTGAGCAGGGCCAGTATCTGGTGACGGCGTTGCTGGGTATTGCGTTTGGACATGATCGGTTAAGTTTCGATTTGAAACTTAACGATAGCAAAGTGAAACCGAGATTCCCACAAAGATTTATCAGAGTCGTGGAACCGTAGGATGGGCAGAGGAGCGCAGCCTACGAAGAGAGGGAATCCAACATGGCCCCGAGAAACCGGGCCAGCTCGCCGCCGGTGACGGCGCGGTGATCGGCGCTGATGGAGAGGGGGAGTAAAGCGCGCACCGCGGGTTTTCCGTCCACCGCAACCACGCCCTCGAAAGTGCGCCCGGCGCCAATTATGGCCACCATCGGCGGCAGTACCACCGGGGTCGCATAGCGGCCGGCCAGGGCGCCGAAGTTGGACAGCAGTATGCTGCCGCCCCGCAGGTCGCTCTGGGCGATACCCCTGGTGTGGGCCTGTTCCTTGTAGTCCTCTATCTGTTGCAACAGCGCCCCGTCCGAGCGCGCGGCCACATCCCTCAGCACCGGCACCAAGAGACCGCGGGGCGAGTCCACCGCCAGGCCTATATTGATGGTCTCCGAAGGGTTCAAGCGCCCGTCTTCGTAGAGGGCGTTCAGGTTTGGCTCTGCCTCGCAGGCCCGCTGCATCGCACGAATCAGGCGCAGGGTGGCGGACTCCTTCCCCCACCAGGCGGAGATATCCACCTGGTCGCACAGAGTCATGGGCGCCACTTCATCGCGGGCGCGACTCATGGCCATGGCCATGGCGCGGCGGGCCGGGGACATCTCGGCGTCGGGGCTGGCCGGCTCTTTGCGCTTTTCCACTGCGGGTTTGCGCCCCGCGGCGGCGCGCACCTCGTCGGCGCTGAAGCGCTCACCTTTTGGCTGCAACTCACCCAGGTCCACGCCCAGGCGACGGGCCAGGGCGCGCACCGACGGGGTAGCCAGTCGACGGGAAATTTCGGTGGGGGCTATTTCCTGTCCCAGCACTTCGCCGGTCTGCTGGATCCTGCCGACGACTGTGCCTGAGTCGGCCTGCTTTTCTTCGCCGCGAGTCCGATCGCGGCCATGGGCCACTCCTACAGGGGGGGCTTTCTCACCGGCCCTGGCTTCGGTGAAGCCGATCAGCGGTTCGCCCACATTGACCGTCTCGTCCTCGGCAGCGAACAGCTTCTCCACAGTGCCGCCCCAGGGGGCAGGCACCTCCACCAGCGCCTTGGCGGTCTCCACGGTCACCAGGCTCTGGTGGGCGGCAATGCTGTCTCCCTCGGCGACGTGCCACTCGCGGATCACCGCGTCCGGCAGCCCTTCACCCAAATCGGGCAGCTTGAAGACCTTCATCGCCGCCCCCCGTCCGGATAGTCCAGGGTCTCCCGCACCGCTGCCAGTATCTGCTCGACACCGGGAATATAACTGTCCTCCAGTCGGTAATAGGGCATGACGGTGTCGTAGCCGGTCACCCGCTGCACCGGCGCATCCAGCAGGTCGAAGGCGTATTCATTGATCTGTGCAGCAATTTCGGCGCCGAGCCCGCAGAAGCGCGCCGCCTCGTGTACCACCAGGCAGCGGTGGGTCTTTTCCAGCGAGTCGATAACGGCGTGGATATCCAGCGGCTTCAGGGTGGCCGGATCTATGACCTCCGCCTCTATACCCTCGCCGGCCAGCTGCTCCGCGGCGGCCAGTGTCTCCTTCAGCGAGGCGCCCCAGGCGATCAGGGTGATATCCGCACCCTCGCGCAGCCGGAAGCAGCGGTCCAGCGGCAGCGCCTCACCGCTGTCCGGCACCTCCTGGCGCACGGCGCGATAGATGCGCTTCGGCTCCAGGAAAATCACCGGGTCAGGATCGCGAATCGCCGCCAGCAGCAGACCGTAGGCGCGCGCCGGGGAGGAGGGCACCACCACGCGCAGGCCGGGAATATGCGCGAACAGTGCCTCGGTACTCTCGGAGTGGTGTTCCGGCGCGTGAATGCCGCCACCATAGGGGGCCCGGTAGACGACGGGACAGGACAGGCGCCCGCGGGTGCGATTCCTGAAGCGCGCCGCGTGGCTGAGTATCTGGTCCAGGCCCGGGTAGATAAAGCCCATAAACTGGAACTCCGCCACCGGGCGCAGCCCCTGCGCGGCCATACCTACGGCGATTCCGGCGATCATGTTTTCCGCCAGCGGCGTATCCAGCACTCTCTCGCGACCGAATCGCTCCTGCAGTCCCTCGGTGGCGCGGAAGACGCCGCCGTTGAGACCCACGTCCTGGCCGAAAACCAGCACCCTGGGGTCCGCCTGCATTTCATAAGCGAGCGCCAGGGTCACCGCTTCCACCAGGGTGATCTGGCTCATTGATGGCCCGCCAGCTGTTGGTACTGCTCCACAAAGGCCTCCGGCAGCTCTGCATAGAGGTGATCAAACATGGCGGTGTCCCTGTCCCGCGGCCGCTCGGTGTAGCTGCGCAGCGCCTTCTCCATGACCTCCGCCAGCTCCCGTTGCAGTTCCTCCTCCTGGGCGTCGCCCCACAGGCCCTCGCCGCGCAGGTAATTGCCGAGGCGCGACAGCGGCTCACGCCGCCAGGCCTCCTCCACTTCCCCCGGCGGCTGGTAGCGGCCGGCATCGTCGGCGGTGGTGTGGTCGCAGAGGCGATAGCTGGTGGCCTCGATCAGCGTCGGGCCCTCGCCGTCGCGGGCGCGCGCCACCGCGTCCGCGACCGCGGCGCGCACGGCTATCACGTCGTTGCCGTCCACCTGCAGTCCGGGAATTCCCGCGGCTATGGCTTTCTGGGCCACTGTCTTGCTGGCGGTCTGGGCCGCGTGCGGCACCGAGATGGCCCACTGGTTGTTGTTGACCACGAAGACCACCGGCAGCCGCCAGACGCCGGCCAGGTTCAACGCCTCGTAAAAGTCGCCGCGGGAAGTGGCGCCGTCGCCGGCGCAGGAGACCGCGACGCGGTTCGGCTCATTCAGTTGCTCGCGCTTGTACTTGAGCGCAAAGGCGACACCGGCGGCGTGCAGCAACTGGGTGGCAATCGGGATGCACAGGGGCAGGTCCTGGCGGGCGTGCCGGTAATCCTGGCCGCGCTCGTCGCCGCCCCAGATGGCGAGAATCTCCTCGATTTCGACACCGCGCTCCAGCAGGGCGCCGGTTTCGCGGTAGTAGGGGCAGTAGACGTCGTCCTTTTCCAGCGCGCCGCCCCCGCCGACACCGATGGCCTCCTGGCCGAGGCTGGAAGGGTAGGTGCCCAGCTGGCCGGTGCGCTGCAGCTTGACCGCGCGATCGTCCACCAGCCGCGCCAGGGTCATCTGCCGGTAGAGCGACTGCAGTGTATCGGGGGTGGCGAAATCCGGCAGCGCCTGGGTCGCGCGCCCCTCTTCGTCCAGGTACTGCAACCGGGCGATATCGAAGGAGGCGAGCAGGTGCATTCTGGGTTTGTGCATCGGGCAATTCCTCTTCTTCCCGATGCGCAAGTGTAGATGGGTGCAGGGCCCCCGGCCGGCCGGGGAGGGGATGGGCGCCGGATTTCAGCCTGCCGGGGCAAGCCGGAGACTGCGGCGCCGCCGGTTCCGTAATCAGGACTTCTTGGTGGGTCTCTGCCAGCCGGAGATATTGCGCTGCTTGCCGCGGGCCACCGCCAGTTCGTCAGTACCCACTTCGCGGGTAATGGTGGAACCGGCGCCGATGGTGGCGCCGGCGCCGACGCTCACCGGCGCCACCAGCGCGGTGTTGGAACCGATAAAGGCGCCGTCGCCAATCTCGGTGATCGATTTGTTCACGCCGTCGTAGTTGCAGGTAATGGTACCGGCGCCGATATTGACGCCGTCTCCGACGATGGCATCGCCGACGTAGGACAGGTGATTGACCTTGCTGCCGCGGCCTATCTGCGCCTTCTTGGTCTCGACGAAGTTGCCCACCTTGGCGCCTTGCGCCAGCCGGGTGCCGGGGCGCAGGCGCGCGAAGGGACCTATGGTGCAGGCCTCGCCCACCTCAGCATCCTCGATGATCGAGCTGGCCTCGACGATGGTGCCGTCGGCCAGGCGGCAGTCTTTCAGCAGGCAGTTGGGACCTATCTGCACGCCCTTGCCCAGTACCACCTCGCCCTCGAAGATGCAGTTGATATCGATGGACACGTCGGTATCGCACTCGAGGCTGCCGCGCACGTCGATACGCGTCGGATCCAGCAGGGTCACACCGGCGTTCATCAGCGCCAGTGCGCGCCCATGCTGCAGGGCGCGCTCCAATTGCGCCTGCTGGGCGCGGCTGTTGACGCCGGCCACCTCGATCGGATCGCCGGCGATGACGCCGGTCACCGGCGTCTCCTCGCCGACCGAGCGCGCTATCACGTCGGTCAGGTAGTACTCGCCCTGGGCATTGTCGTTGGACAGCTCCGGCAGCCAGCGGGACAGCAGGTCCGAAGGGGCCGCGAGTATGCCAGTGTTCACTTCGCGGATGGCGAGGGTGTCCGCATCGGCGTCCTTCTCCTCCACGATAGCCAGTACGCGGCCGGCTTCGTCGCGCACTATGCGGCCGTAGCCGGCCGGGTTGGCCATCTCTACCGACAGCAGCGCCGGCCCCCTGTCGGAAGCCGACAGCAGGGACTGCAGGGTACCGCTCTTGACCAGCGGCACATCGCCGTAGAGCACCAGCGCGGTCGAGCCCCTGCGGAAATTCGGGATCGCCTGAGCCACCGCGTGGCCGGTGCCCAGCTGCTCCGTCTGCTCGACAAACTTCACCCCACTGTCGGCGAAGCGCTCGCGCACCAGCTCGGCGCCATGGCCGATCACCACGGTGATCTCCACTTCCCCCAACTGCTTGGCGGCGTCTATGACCCGCCCCAGCATGGGCACGCCGCCGATCGGGTGCAGCACCTTGGGCAGGTCGGAGCGCATGCGGGTGCCTTTGCCGGCGGCGAGGATAACGATATCAATGCTCATGGAAACTCTTCTTTCGGCGCTGTAGATACAAGAATGGCTGCGAATTGTGGCGACTAAGCACGAAGACCTCAAGTTGGCGCGGGGAATGACGCCCGGGCTAAAATCAGGCTGCCGCCAACTGACGCTGAAGGGAGACGTAGGCAATGGAAACAAAAGGTCTGTGGCTGTCGATTGTCGGCTGCCTGGCCATGGCTGCGCTGGGTTTCGGCTTTGCCCACTGGACCGGCTCCGAGGCCATCTTTCTCGACGGCGTCTTCTCCCTGGTCAACTTTGTCATGTCACTGGTGATGCTGAGCGTGTCGCGCCTGATACGGCGCGGCGCCGACCGGCGCTTTCCGTTCGGCTACGCCAGCTTCGAACCTGCCTTCAATGTGTTGCAGAGCATGGTGATTCTCGGTGTGATGCTGATGGCGCTGTCCTCGGCGGTGGCGGCGCTCTACCAGGGCGGCCGCACCCTCGAGGCGGGAATCGCCACCTTCTATGCGGCCGTGGCCAGTATCGGCTGCCTCGCGGTGCACCTGGTGCTGCGCCACATTGCGCGGCGCACCGGCTCCTCACTGCTCGAGGTGGACGCCTTCGCCTGGATGATGGACGGAATACTGAGCGGCGTGGTGCTCTGCGCCTTCGCCTTCGTGTGGCAGTTCGGCGACCTGCTCGGTGGCTGGCTGCCCTTTGTGGACAGCTGGATGGTCATCGGCATGGTGGCGGTGATGCTGCCGGTACCGGTGCGCATCCTCTACCGCAACCTGATGGAAGTACTGCTGGCCGCGCCGTCATCTGCGCTGCAGCGGCAGATCCGCAGCGCCTTCGCCGCCGCCATGGAGGACATTCCCGGGCGGCGCTGGTCGCTGAGTATGACCAAGACAGGTCGCTCCCTCTACCTGCACGCGCGCATTCTGCTGCGGGAAGACCAGTGCAATGCCTCTGTGGAGCAGGCGGACGCCTGGCGCGAACAGCTGACCGAGCGCATGGCCGATTTCGTCTCCGAACAGGAATTTGACGTAGTTTTCACCACGGACGAGGCCTACATCTGACACGCCGACCTCGGGTCGTCCCGAATCCGTGAAGGCTGTCGCAATGTATTTGCCGCCGACCGCCAATCCGGATAGTTTATTGCGCGCAAAACATTCCATTGCATCCGCTGACAGACAAATACAGCAATAACAACCGCCAGCTCAAAAGGCGCGGCGGGGGGAAGCATCAATGACGACAATCAAGCAGAAAAGATTCCACCGCCGGCTGCTGGGGATGACCGCCCTGGCGCTGGCCCTGCCAATGGGCGCCATGGCCGAAACCGGCGCGGCACAGGCCGGCGAGAAAGAGGGCGAAAAACAGGCGCAGGCCTGGGACGTGAACCAGCCGCCCTACGAATTCAAGCCGATCCGCCTGGATACCCGCGAGACCACCTGGAGCAACCTGGATATCAGCCCGGACGGCAAGACCATCCTGTTCGACATGCTCGGTGATATCTACACGGTGCCGGTCGCAGGCGGCGAGGCGAGGGCACTCACCAGTGAGATCGCCTGGAATATGCAACCGCGCTTCAGCCCCGACGGCCAGTCCATCGTCTTTATCAGCGACCGCGACGGCGCCGACAATATATGGGTCATGGACCGCAACGGCGAAAACCTGCGCCAGCTTACCCACGAAAAAGAAAACCTGCTGCACTCGCCCAACTGGAGTCCCGACGGCCAGCACCTGGTCGCGCGCAAGGGCTTTATGTCCGGACGCAGCATCCCCGCCGGCGAAATCTGGATGTACCACCACGGCGGCGGCGAGGGGCGCCAGTTAAAGGCGCGTATCGGCGGTGAAATCGCGCAGAAGAATATTGCCGATCCGGCCTTCTCCACCGACGGTCGCTATGTCTACTATTCCATCGATACCACCCCGGGTACCGTGTTCGAGTACAACAAGAACTCCACCCAGCAGATCTTCGCCATCAACCGCTACGACCTTCAGGACGGCAAGGAGGAGACCTTCGTCTCGGGTCCCGGCGGCGCCGTGGCACCGGTGCCATCCCCGGATGGCAGGCAACTGGCCTTTATCCGCCGCCAGAACGACAGGACATCACTGTTCCTGAAAGACCTGGAGACCGGCCTGGAGAGGCCGGTCTACGCCGGCCTCGAGCGCGACCTGCAGGAGATTTTCGGCTCTCACGGCAACTATGTGCAGTACGACTGGATGCCGGACGGCAAATCCCTGGTCGTCTGGACCGGCGGCAAATTCCTGCGAATCGCTGCCGATGGCAGCAATATCGAGCAGATTACCGCACATATCAGAGTCGACAAGCAGGTGGCCGAGGCGGTGCGCTTCCCGGTGGAAGTGGCGCCGGAGGCCTTCGACGTGAAGATGATCCGCTGGGCGCAGAAGTCCCCGGACGGCGAGCAGATCGCCTTCCAGGCCCTGGGCAAGATCTATATCCAGGATGTGGACAGCGGCGAGCGCCGCCGCCTTACGCGCCAGGATGACCACTTCGAGTTCTACCCCAGCTGGTCCCGCGACGGCCGCCAGATCACCTACGTGACCTGGGACGACGAGAAACTCGGCCATGTGCGCGTGGTCTCGGCCCGCAACGGCCGCGGCGAAAACATCACACGCCAGCCGGGGCTGTATGTGGAGCCGACCTTCTCCCCCAGCGGCGATACCGTGGCCTTCCGCCGCTTTACCGGCGGTTACCTGCTGAGCCCGGAGTATTCCCTGGAGCCGGGTATCTACCTGGCGGACGCCGATGGCGACTGGCAGCGCCGCATCGTCAAGTCGGGTTACGAGCCGCACTTCGGCGCCGACGACGGACGCATCTACTTCTCCGAGTTCGTGCACGAGAGCGGCGGCAAGCGGGTGCTGAAGAGCGTCGACGCCGAGGGTAAGGACGAGCGCGAGCATCTGCACGGAACCGAGATCACTTCCTTCCGCCTGTCGCCGGACGGCCGCTGGTTCGCCTTTACCCAGGACTTCAAGGCCTATGCGGCACCCTTTATGCACACCGGCAAGTCCGAGGTCATAGGTCCGGATTCAAAAGCAGTGGCGGTGACCCAGGTTTCCGCGCGCGCCGGTGAGAACCTGCACTGGTCCGCCGACAGCGCCACCCTGGGCTGGGCCCACGGGCCCAAGCTCTACGAGCGGCAACTGAAAGACGCCTTCGCCTTTGTCGCCGGCGCGCCGGACGAGCTTCCGGAGCCGGTGGCCGCGGGAATCGACCTCAGCTTCAGCCAAGGCTTCCAGAACCACGGCCAGCTGATCGCGCTGACCGGCGGCAGGGTGGTTACCATGCGCGATGCCGAGCAGTCGCAGGAAGTGATCGAGGGGGGCACAGTGGTCTTCCGCGGCAACCGCATAGTCGCGGTGGGCCCGGCCGACCAGGTACAGATCCCGGTCGGCGCCAAGCGCATTGATGTCAGCGGCAAGACGGTGCTGCCGGGCCTGATCGACGCCCACGCCCACGGCGCCCAGGGCCGCGAGGAGATAATCCCGCAGCAGAACTGGAACCTCTTCTCCAGCCTGGCCTTCGGTGTCACCACCATTCACGACCCGTCCAACGACAGCAGCGAGATCTTCTCCGCCGCCGAGATGCAGAAGGCCGGCATCATCACCGGGCCGCGCATCTTCTCCACCGGCACCATCCTCTACGGCGCCAAGGGGCCCGGCTACAAGGCCAAGATCAACTCGCTGGAGGATGCGCAGTTCCACCTGGGGCGCCTGAAGGAAATGGGTGCCATCTCCGTGAAGAGCTACAACCAGCCGAGAAGGGAGCAGCGCCAGCAGGTACTGCAGGCCGCGCGCGAGCAGGGCATCATGGTGGTGCCCGAGGGCGGCGGCAAGTACCAGCACAATATGAACATGATCGTGGACGGCCACACCGGCGTGGAGCACTCGCTGCCGATCGCCAACGTCTACTCGGACGTGGAGCAGCTGTGGAGCCAGACCAAGGTCGGCTACACACCCACCTTCGTCGTCGCCTACGGCGGTCTCTGGGGTGAGGAGTACTGGTACGACCGCACCGAGGTGTGGAAGAACCAGCGCCTGACCCGCTATACGCCGGACTTTATCGTCAATCCGCGCTCCATCCGCCGCCCGACGGCGCCGGACTCCCACTACAACCACGTCAATGTGGCCAGGCATGCCAAGCAGCTGCGCGACAAGGGCGTCACCGTGCATATCGGCGCCCACGGTCAGCGCGAGGGCCTCGGCGCCCACTGGGAGCTGTGGATGATGGAGCAGGGCGGCTTTACCCCCTGGGAGGCCTTCCGCGCCGGTACCATCGACGGCGCCCGCTACCTGGGTATGGACGGGGATATCGGCAGTATCGAGGCCGGCAAGCTGGCGGACCTGATCGTCGTCGACGGCAATCCGTTGGAGAATCTGCGTCTGTCGGAAAACGTCAGCTACACGGTGATCAACGGTCGCGTCTTTGAGGCGGAGACGATGAACGAACTGGACGCCGAGGACCGCCTGGCCTTCTTCCACGAGCGCCTGCCGATCAGTGCCATGCCGGCACCGACCGCCGAGGCGATTCAGCAAAAGATGGAGCGGCACCACTGGGTGCACTGATGCCGTAATTCACCAAGAAACAAAAAGGCCGGCAGAGAATACCTGCCGGCCTTTTTATTTTTTGCTTTCCTACCCCTGAACCGTAGGACCCTGCCTGCAGGCGAATGGCTCTGGAACTCCATTCCTTTCCGCCTGCAGGCAGGCTCCTACAGGGGGACTGTACCTATCGGCTCAAGCCTCGCTGGTCTCCTTCACCAGCGCGTCGTCCAGCTCGGCAGCGCGCACACAGGCCGCGCGATCCTGCAGGCGCGCGAAGTAATCGACAAACTCATCGCGCTTTTCCAGAGTGCCGAACTGCATGCCCCAGCCAATATGGGAGCCGACGTAGACATCGGCGGCGGTGAAGCGGTCGCCGGCGATATAAGGATTGGCCTTTACCGCGATGGACAGGGCATCCAGGGTATTCCGGTAGTTGCCGTAGCCCAGCGTCATCTCCTTATCTGCTTCCGGCTTCTCCTTGAATACCGCCTTGTTGCTCAGCGCCGACTCCAGCGGCCCGGCAGCAAAGAAGAGCCAGCGATAGTAATTCGCCTTCTCTTCTGCAGTTTTCGGGGAGAGCCCGGCCTCGGGAAACACGTCGGCCAGGTAGGCGCAGATGGCCGCACCCTCGGTGATCACCCTACCGCCGTGCACTATCGCCGGCACCTTGCCCATCGGGTTGATGGCCAGGTACTCGGGGGCTTTCATCGTGGTGCCGTATTCCAGCACCTCCGTCTTATAGGGGACACCCACTTCCTCGAGCATCCAGCGCACTATGCGGCCGCGGGACTGGGGGTTGGTGTAGAAAATCAGATCCACGCTCATCGCTCTCTCCCTGAAGGTTTGTTAAGGCGCATCAGTTTAGGCACTCAGTGGAAATCTGTGCGAGGGCTTTTTGTGCCAACAGGACAGATTGAGCCGTTTCGCGGTTGAAACATTGCAATCTTCACTGCTTTTTCCACGGACGCAGAGAGCTCCCGCGATAAATTCCGTTGGACTGGTTGAGACAGAGGCTCTCGAGGTCCGACCGGGATGGCTCCTTTATCACTGAGAAACGGTTAAGTATTGACCCGTCTTTTCATCGAATACAGAAATGCTGAGATTGGGCAAACTCAGGTATATTTCTCCACTCTGTGGGTCGACTGCCGGGGTCATTATCATTCTTTCATTCTTTCTCTGCGTAAAGCTGAGAAGTGATTTCCTATCTCCCGTTTCCAAATCGATTGAAAGCAACTCCATTTCAATCGGCAGGTCTTCGTAAAGTAGGCCGTCATATTCCGGGTTTTCACGATCTCGCTCTTTATAGTGCTCGACGAGCAGGCGATTGTTTTTTCGGTCAACAGCTACATTGCTAATCTCCCGGAAATCTGGGCCAGCACCGACACCATCTCCGGATACAATCCGCCTGAGACCGGTCTCGAGATCAACCGATAGTATAACTCCCTCGTAATTTACCAAATAGGCGTAGACTGAAAGGTCATCCACTTCAATATAAGATGAAGATACCCACTTGACAGTATCCGCCCCTCCATAAGTAACAAGGGTAGAACGATCTCCGGTATCCAAATCCACAGAGATTAATGATTCAGGTTCTCCAGATACTCCACCAGCCAACAAAAGGCGGTTGCGCGACTCATCAACAGTCAACCCAGCACGACCAAGATCCGCACCGCCTGGCCCAGAACCTTTTTCTGCGGAGGATAGAACTCGCCGATTACCAGATACCGGATCAATTTGAATAATAGATTTGGATCTCATGTCTGTTGCATAAATATTTCCATTACGGCTATCAACAGCAATATCCACAAACCAGGCATTGATATCCCCTTCCCCGGTATTGGGCCCGGTTACAATACTGCGATCCCCGTTTTCAGGGGAGACAGACAAAACCTGCTGAACCGCCGTATCGAATTGCGGGTAACTCCACGGATCTGCAGTAACTTCATTTAAGACTAAAAGTCTCTTATTGAAACCATCAAATTTTAGCTGTTCGGCACTATTGAAATAGGTTCCAGTTCCACGAGTGGGCCTTGATATTGAAAACCTGGAACCGCTACTTTTCTCGATAGAAAAAGTCTGCCCGCTCCAACAGGAGTTAATTGCTATGGATTCGCCTATATCAATGAATCCGTTCCGCAAATATCTAAAAGAAAGGTTGAGCGGGTCTTCTTCATTCGCCGCTGAAACGAGAGTGCGATCTCCCGTGTTCAGGTCAATCTCGATTAATTCGTTATAGGAGTTTCCTACATACGCTTTTCCGTTAACCATATCTATGGAAAGTCCAGAAAGCCACCTTAGGCTTGGCCCCTCACCAACGTTTTTTCCCGATAGTTCAGTGCCAGACCAATCTAGTGGGTTCAGCTCAATTAACGCATCACTTATTATTGCAAAAAACCTTCCACTATCTATAACAAACCCGGGGCGATGCTGTCCAAGTGACAAGTCACCCTCCGACTTCCAACTGTCTATAATATTCCTTTCACCATTTTCCGGGTTTACCTTTATTAGATTTGAGTGATCGTCATCAAGGACGTAGATAGATCCTGTAGCTTCATCTATCGCGATTTGAGAGTATCCTCGAAATGATACGTCTGAATCCTCTGCAGAAGAAATAACCTTAACCGAGTTGAATTGCTTGTCCAGAGATAATAGGTTGTCCTTTTCGATAACAAGAAACTGTCCACTTCTAGTATCGAATAGCGCACCAGTAACCTCTTCCAGCTCGGATTCCAGGCGAGCTTCGGTATTTTCATTCAGGTTCAGTTCTGTAAGGGGGTTAAATACGTAGATTGAATTTCGCGAGGGATCGAAGGCCAGTGGGCCGCAAAATTTGTAGCTTTCATTCTGCGCATAGCTGTTGACAGTGCTGGCTGCAGCCCCCTCATTTGCGTTTCCATTCACGTCGACAACCGTGACATGAATTTCGGTCAATACTCCGTAACTGACAGGAATCTCCGCAAGCCAAGTTGCAAAGCCATTATCGGAAGTGGCTTCAATTCCATTTACAACAACACTGGCGACTCCCTGATTGTCGCTCGCGGTGCCACGCACAAGCAGTGTATCCCGGTCGCTCCACAATCCCTGCTGTCGAGGAAATAAAATACTTGCAGTTGGCAATTCTGTGTCCATCACCGGCTCAGTGTTTGTGTTGTCGCCGGAGGAACTTGATCCTCCACAGGCAGACAAAAGCAAAGCTGCCATTGAAAAAACTGCGGACCTAATAGTGGGGGACATCATTGGTAGAATCTCATTCCGATACTTTGGGGTTATCACTGGCCCGCTTTTCGATGAATTTGACGGTTATTGATTGATTAGGAAACAAAAAAAAGCAGCCGAAGCTGCTTTTTCGATCGCCTGCAAGCAGGCTCCTACAGAGATGTAAGAACCACTTACTTGCCGGCCGCCTTGCGGATTGCCTGCAGTGTGCGCAGGCGCGCTTCGGCTTCGGCCAGCTGGGCGGAGATGCGGGCGTAGTCGATTTCCGAGGGCGCCTTGTGCAGGGCGTGGGCCGCTTCCTCGCGGGCCTTCTGCGCTGCGTCTTCGTCGATTTCACGCTCGGCGACATCCGCAAGGATGGTCACCATACTCGGCTGCACCTCGGCGTAGCCGCCGCTGACGAACAGCACTTCCTCTTCACCACCTTTCTTGATGATGCGCACCGGACCGGGTTTCAGGGCGGTGAGCAGCTGTGCGTGGCCGTAGGAGATACCAATCTCCCCCTCGACTCCGCTCACTATCACCATCTCCACCAGTCCGGAGAAGAGAGACTGCTCGGCGCTGACAACGTCACAATGTACTGTCATGGCCATATTGTCTGCCTCTGTCGCTTAGCCCTTCGCCTTGTTGGCTTTTTCCACCGCTTCGTCGATGGTGCCAACCATGTAGAAGGCCTGCTCAGGCATGTGGTCGTAGTCACCGTTGAGGATACCCTGGAAACCGCGAATGGTTTCTTTCAGGGATACGTATTTGCCCGGCGCGCCGGTAAATACTTCCGCCACGTGGAACGGCTGGGACAGGAAGCGCTCGATCTTACGCGCGCGCGCAACGATCTGCTTGTCTTCCTCGGACAGCTCATCCATACCCAGGATGGCAATGATGTCCTTCAGCTCCTTGTAGCGCTGCAGTACCGACTGAACACCGCGGGCACACTCGTAGTGCTCCTGACCGATCACCAGCGGGTCCAGCTGGCGGGAGGTGGAGTCCAGCGGGTCAACGGCCGGGTAGATACCCTTGGCGGCGATATCGCGGCTCAGTACCACGGTGGAGTCCAGGTGCGCAAAGGTGGTGGCCGGAGACGGGTCGGTGAGGTCGTCCGCCGGTACGTATACCGCCTGGATGGAGGTGATGGAGCCGGTCTTGGTGGAGGTAATACGCTCCTGCAGCACGCCCATTTCTTCCGCCAGGGTCGGCTGGTAACCCACCGCGGACGGCATACGGCCGAGTAGGGCGGATACTTCGGTGCCCGCCAATGTGTAGCGGTAGATGTTGTCGACGAACAGCAGTACGTCGCGGCCTTCGTCACGGAACTTTTCCGCCATGGTCAGGCCGGTCAGGGCCACGCGCAGGCGGTTGCCGGGCGGCTCGTTCATCTGGCCGTAGACCATCGCCACCTTGGACTCAGCGAAGTTCTCGACGTTAACAACGCCGGCTTCCTGCATCTCGAAGTAGAAGTCGTTACCTTCCCGGGTGCGCTCACCAACACCGGCGAATACGGACAGACCGGAGTGCTCGGTGGCGATGTTGTTGATCAGTTCCATCATGTTGACGGTCTTGCCCACGCCGGCGCCGCCGAACAGGCCGACTTTACCGCCCTTGGCGAAAGGACATACCAGGTCGATCACCTTGATGCCGGTCTCCAGCAGTTCGGTGGAGCTTGACTGCTCTTCGTAGGTCGGCGCGGCGCGGTGAATGGAGGCGCGCTCCTTCTCACCGATGGGGCCACACTCGTCGATCGGGTTGCCCAGTACGTCCATGATGCGGCCCAGGGTCTCGGTACCCACGGGTACGGAAACCGGCGCGCCGGTGTTTTTCACCGCCAAGCCGCGGCGCACACCTTCGGATGACCCCATGGCGATGGCGCGTACGACACCGTCACCCAACTGCTGCTGCACTTCCATGGTGAGGTTCTTGTCCTCACACAGGAGTGCGTCGTATACATTCGGTACGGAATCGCGTGGAAACTCCACGTCGATGACCGCGCCGATCACTTGCACAATTTGCCCGTTACTCATTTCCGGATCCTCAGCTTTAAATTCTGTCTTCGCAGCCTTATACCGCCGCGGCGCCGCCCACAATCTCGGACAGCTCCTGGGTAATGGCCGCCTGGCGCGCCTTGTTGTACACAAGCTGCAATGCGTCGATCAGCTCACCGGCATTGTCGGTGGCGCTCTTCATTGCAATCATGCGCGCGGCCTGTTCGCAGGCCTTGTTTTCAACCACCGCCTGGTACACCTGAGACTCGATATAGCGAGCCAGCAAGCCGTCCAGCAACTCCTTCGGATCCGGCTCGTAGAGGTAGTCCCACTCGTGCTTGAGCATTTCGTCGTCGTCTTTCGGCAGCGGCAGCAGTTGCTCGACCCGCGGCTTCTGCGACATGGTGTTGATGAACTCGTTGGACACCAGGAACAGGCGATCGATATCGCCCTCCGCGAAGCGGTCCATCATCACCTTGACCGAACCGATCAGCTGGTTCGCCTGGGGCTGGTCGCCCAGATCGCGCACCGCGGCCACAACCTTGCCGCCGATGGCGTTGAAGAAACCGGCTGCCTTGTTGCCCACGGCACAGATCTCGACATCGGCCCCCTTCTGGGACCAGGCCTGCATCTCGCGGATGGCCGCCTTGAACATATTGATGTTCAAGCCACCACAGAGACCGCGATCGGTGGATACCAGGATAAACCCGACCCGCTTGACTTCGCGTTCCTGCAGGTAGATGTGCTGGTATTCGGCCGAGGCGTTGGCGACGTGGCCGATCACTGCGCGAATGCGCTGGGCGTAAGGACGCCCCAGTGCCATGCGATCCTGAGCCTTGCGCATCTTACTCGCCGCGACCATTTCCATCGCGGAGGTAATCTTCTGCGTGCTCTTGATGCTGGCAATTTTTGTGCGTACTTCTTTTCCGCCTGCCATAGTGATTTACCTTGTTCGCTGGAACTTATGTTTTGTAGGAGCGGCCCGTGGCCGCGATTGGACTTTCCGGGTGGCCCGGACACTGATCGCGGCCACGG
>NZ_JACZFR010000013.1 GCF_014904815.1 Microbulbifer taiwanensis | reverse complement strand
CAAGGTACCGAGCCACCTCCGTGGCCCGCAGAACGACATGGCTCCGATCCGACTTCCGGACACTGATCGCGGCCACGGGCCGCTCCTACAACAGGGTTTCCAGGGATTTCCTTACCAGCTACCAGTGGCGACGAATTTCTCGATGGCGGCCTTGAAGGCGGCGTCGATTTCGTCGTTGTAATTGCCGGTGCTGTTCACCTTCTCCATCAGCTCTGCGTGTTCGCTGTTCATGTAAGCGAGCAGGGCGGATTCGAAGTCGAGCACCTTGGCGACTTCCACGTCTTTCAGGTAACCCTTGTCGGCGGCGTAAACGGAAACAGCCATGTCCGCGATGGACAGCGGCGAGTACTGCTTCTGCTTCATCAGCTCGGTAACGCGCTCACCGTGGTCCAGCTGGGCCTTGGTGGCCTCGTCCAGGTCGGAGGCAAACTGGGAGAAGGCCGCCAGTTCGCGGTACTGGGCCAGGGCAGTACGGATACCGCCAGACAGCTTCTTGATCACCTTGGTCTGGGCCGCACCACCCACGCGGGATACGGAGATACCCGGGTTGATGGCCGGGCGCACACCGGCGTTGAACAGATCCGTCTCGAGGAAGATCTGGCCGTCGGTAATGGAGATCACGTTGGTCGGTACAAACGCGGATACGTCGCCGGCCTGGGTCTCGATGATCGGCAGGGCGGTCAGGGAGCCGGTCTTGCCTTTCACTTCACCGTTGGTGAATTTCTCGACGTAGTCGGCGTTGACGCGCGCGGCGCGCTCCAGCAGACGGGAGTGCAGGTAGAAGACGTCACCCGGGTAGGCTTCGCGGCCCGGCGGGCGCTTCAGCAGCAGGGAGATCTGGCGGTAGGCCCAGGCCTGCTTGGTCAGGTCGTCGTAGATGATCAGGGCATCTTCCGCGGGGCCGGGGACGCCCCCGCCTTGGGCCCCGCGGCGGTGGGGGGCCGGGACCTGCGGGGGGGCGGGGCCGGCGGCGCCTGCGGCAACCACGATGGTGTGGTCCATGGCGCCGTGCTCTTCCAGCTTGCGCACCACGTTGGCGATGGAGGACTGCTTCTGGCCCACGGCAACATAGATACACTTAATGCCGGTGCCTTTCTGGTTGATGATGGCGTCGATGGCCACCGCGGTCTTACCGATCTGGCGGTCGCCGATGATCAGCTCGCGCTGGCCGCGGCCGATCGGGATCATGGTGTCGATCGCCTTCAGACCGGTCTGTACCGGCTGGTCAACAGACTGACGAGCGATAACGCCGGGCGCTACTTTTTCCACCGCGTCGGTCAGTTTGTTGTTCAGCGGGCCCTTGCCGTCGATCGGGTTGCCCAGTGCGTCCACTACGCGGCCCAGCAGTTCCGGGCCCACCGGGGTCTCCAGAATGCGGCCGGTGCAACGGCACTTCTGGCCTTCGGCCAGGGATTTGTAGTCGCCCAGGATAACCGCGCCCACGGAGTCGCGCTCCAGGTTCAGCGCCATACCGTAGATGCCGCCCTCGAACTCGATCATCTCACCGTACATCACGTCGGCCAGGCCGTGGATGCGGATGATGCCGTCGGAAACGGATACGATGGTGCCCTCGTTCTGGGCCTGGGTGCTCACATCGAGACTCTCGATGCGGCTCTTGATGATTTCACTGATCTCGGAGGGATTCAGTTGCTGCATGCTCTGTTCCTCGAATTCCCGGCAGACCTGTCGGTGTGCCGGGAAGGTAATTTAGGAGTTCATCGCCTCGGCGAGCTTGGCCAGTCGGCCGCGCACAGTGCCATCGATGACAGTGTCACCAGCGCGAATGATCGCGCCGCCAAGCAGACTCGCGTCCACCGAGCTGTGCAGGTGCACTTCCCGTTCAAACTTCTTGCTGAGCGCCTGGGTCAACTGCTGCGCCTGCGCGTCACTTAGGGCACGCGCGGCTACAACTTCCACATCCAGGGTGGCTTCCGCCTGCGCCTTCAGCTCTTCAAACAGCGTGGAGATTTCCGGCAACAGCTGCAGGCGGTGATTTTCCGCCAGCAGCCGGATAAAGTTTTTACCGGAATCGCTGAGATCGTCTGAACAGATCGACAGGAATTTGTCTGCGCGCTCGTCGCTGGTGAGCTGCGGATTCTCCAGCAGCTCACGCACTTTTTCGCTCTGGCTGACCGCCGCCGCAGTGGCCAGCGCAGCGCCCCAACCTTTCAGGTCGGAGGCTTGCTGCGCATAGCTGAATGCCGCTTTGGCGTAGGGCCGGGCCAGGGTGCTGAGTTCCGCCATGGGGTTCCTCGCTTACAGCTCGGCTGCCAGTTTTTCGATCAGGTCGTCGTGCACCTTGGCATCGATATTGACCGACAGGATCTTCTCCGCACCGGCAACAGACAGGGCGGCCACACGGCTGCGCAGCTGTTCCTTGGCGCGGTTCACTTCCTGGTCAATTTCTGCCTTGGCCGCCGCCTTCAGGCGATCGCCCTCGGCGTGTGCGGCCTGCTTGGCTTCATCGACAATCTGGTTGGCGCGCTTGTTGGCGCCGTCAATGATTTCTGCGGCCTGTTCTTTGGCTTCCTTCAGCTGGTCAGCGGCCTTGCGGCGCGCCAGCTCCAGGTCCTTGCCTGCGCGCTCGGCCTCTTCGAGACCGGTGGCGATTTTCTTCTCGCGCTCCTGCATCACGCCCAGCAGCGGTGGCCAGACGAACTTCCAGCAGAACCAGACGAAAAACAGAAACGTAATCGACTGGCCGATTAGAGTCAGGTTGATATTCACACCGACACCTCTTGCTCTTTGCTCTTCATAAAAAAAGAACTTTGGGGGTTAAGGGCAATTGGAACGGTGTAATTACGCCAGACCAGGAGCTACGGCGAAGATCAGGTACATGGCGATACCAACACCGATCATCGGAACGGCGTCGAGCAGGCCCGCCATCAGGAACATTTTGCCCTGCAGAGCCGGAGCCTGTTCCGGCTGACGCGCAGAACCTTCCAGCAGCTTGCCGCCCAGGGTGCCAAAACCGATGGCAGTACCCAGTGCGCCCAGACCGATCAGCAGAGCCGCCGCGATGTAAACCAGACCTAATGCTTCCATTGTTTTCTCCAAATTAAAGGTTGAGAGTTGTTGTAAAGGTTGAGTAAAGGGTTAAACGTACAAAAACTTATTGATCGTGCTCATGCTCTTCGTCGCGATGGTGCGCCATGGCCATGTACACGGTGGTCAGCACCATGAACACAAACGCCTGAAGCGTGATTACCAGCACGTGGAAGATGGCCCAGCCCATATGCATCAGCGCCGCACCGAGGAAACCGAGTACACCGACACCGAATACGATCGCGATCAGGATAAAGATCATCTCGCCCGCGTAGAGGTTGCCGAACAGACGCAGGCCGAGGGAGATGGGCTTGGCGATCAGGGATACCGCTTCCAGCAGGAAGTTGAACGGGATCAGCAGAATATCGAAGTACCACTTGCCGGTGTGGAAGGGGTGCAGGGTCAGCTCCTTGATAAAGCCGATGGGCCCCTTTTCCTTAATGCTGAAGAAGATCATCAGTGCGAATACCGCCAGGGCCATACCCAGGGTGGCATTGGGGTCGGTGGTCGGCACGACTTTGAAGAAGAGGTGATCGTTGCCGGACACCTTGGCCGCGGCCATCGGCAGCCAGTCCACCGGAATCAGGTCCATCAGGTTCATCAGGAAGACCCACACGAAAATGGTCAGCGCCATGGGGGCGACCATGGCATTGCGGTGCGGGAAGGTCTCCTTGACCAGCTTGTCGATGAAATCAGTGACCAGCTCGACGAAGCTCTGGAAGCCACCAGGCACGCCCGGAGTTGCCTTTCTGGCGGCGCGGGCAAACAGGAAGCAGAACAGCAGGCCCAGGCCGACGGACCAGCCGAGGGTATCCAGGTGGACAGCCCAGAAGCCCATATCCGTCGCTTCCTGCGAGGAGTGGGCCAGGGTCCAGGTGGGTTCGGACAGAACTGTACCGTCGGCGCGGGTGTAGCCCGCCGGCAGCTTGCCGTACGCCATGTTCTGCAGGTGGTGTTGGATATAATCCGTAGCGGTCTGAGCTTCGCCTGCCATAGTTCCTCAACAATCGTAAAAGTATGAATTCTTTTCTGCGCCGGTCTGCGGAGCCTTCCTTTCAATAAAGGGCTTCAACGCACCAGGCGCGCTACCAGTACCCACTGCACGATTACGCAGAGGCCGTAGCTGACAAACAGGGCCGCCGGGTTCAGCGGTTTTACCATCGCGAACACCGCGGCAAAGCCCACCAGGGTGAGTAGGAACTTGCCCGTTTCTCCACGGTAGAAGTTCTGCAGTACCCGATCCGCCGCCCGCGCGCCGCGTTCACGCGGACCGCCCTGAAAGGCGCGCAGGCCGAAATATGCATTCGGCAGCGCACACAGGGCGCCGCCGATCACTACGGAGAGCGCCACTACCGGCCTGCCACTAAAGTGCAATACCGCACCCGCCACCGATACCAGCACCAGCTGTACCGCGGCTATTACTAACACCGGGGGTTTTGTCATAGGTGGGACAAGCCGACCCAGATTGCTCAGGTTATTGTGCGCTTTCCGCCCAATTTTTGGGCGTGCGAATTATAGGAGCAACCGCATCGCCGGTTCAACCGGCAAATGTCGCCAAGTTGTTTAAATTTCGATGGTTTTTTCCGGCAAATAGTCGGCGTAGTAAGTATTCGCCAACCGGGACTTTGCGCGCCAAAAAGGCGCATGTTTTTCCCGCTCCGGGGCGGATAAGGTCAGTCCTCGCTGTAACCCAGGTGGGCGAGAATGCCGTCCAGCTCATCCAGGCTGCTGTACTTGAGTACCAGCTTGCCGACTCCCCTGTCGTTGTGGTCGATCGACACCGGTACGCCGATCTTATCCGCCAGGCGCTCGGTCAGGCGACGGATATTCGGATCCTCCTTGGGCTTGGCCGGACTCGGGTTTTGCGCCTGCTGCTGCAGGCGGCGCACCAGCGCCTCCGTCTGGCGCACCGTCAGGCCGCGCTCGACCACCTGGCGCGCGGTGGCGCGCTGGGTCTCACCGGCGAGGCCGAGCAGGGCCTTGGCGTGGCCCAGTTCCAGGTCGCCGCGCTCGAGGAAAGTGCGCACCTCTTCGGTCAGGCTCAACAAGCGCAACAGGTTGGTCACCGCACTGCGGGACTTGCCCACCGCGTCGGCCACTTCCTGCTGGGTCAGCTGGAACTCGTCCTGCAGGCGCTTGAGTGCCGCGGCCTCCTCGATGGGATTCAGGTCTTCGCGCTGAATATTCTCGATCAGCGCCATGGCGATGGCGGCCTCGTCCGGCACCTCGCGCACCAGCGCCGGCACCCGGTCCAGCTCCGCCAGCTGTGCGGCGCGCCAGCGGCGCTCACCGGCGATGATTTCATACTTTTGCTCGCCGACCGGGCGCACCACGATCGGCTGCATGATGCCCTGGGCGCGGATGGAGTCGGCCAGCTCCTGCAGGGACTCCTGCGGGAAGTCGCGGCGCGGCTGGTAGCGGCCACGCTGCAGGAACTCGATCGGCAGTTCGCGCAGTTCGCCGTCCCCGGCCTTGGCTGCGCCCTCGCCGGTAGCGACGGCGATGGCTTCGCTGGCGTTGTCACTGATCAGGTGGGAAAGGCCCCGGCCCAGGCCCTTGCGTTTGGCGGCCATATAATTACCTCTTAAACCGCTTCCGCCACAGGGCGGTTGGAACTCTGGTTGGCGGCGTGGCGACGGGTCATTTCACCGGCCAGCGCCAGGTAGGCGATGGCGCCCTTGGAGTGGCGGTCGTATTCCAGTGCCGGCTTGCCGAAACTGGGCGCCTCCGCCAGGCGCACATTGCGCGGAATGCAGGTGCGGTAGAGGCGCTCGCCAAAGTACTCGGACAACTGTTCGGACACGTCGCTGGTCAGGCTGTTGCGCGGGTCGTACATGGTGCGCAGTATGCCCTCGATCTTCAGCTCCGGGTTGGCGGCGCGCTGAATCTGGGTGATGGTGTCGATCAGCGCCGACAACCCCTCCAGCGCATAGTATTCGCACTGCATTGGGATCAGTACGCCGTGGGCGGCACAGAGAGCGTTGACCGTCAGCATATTCAGGGATGGCGGGCAGTCGACGACGATATAGTCGTATTCGCCACCGATTTCGCGCAGGGCGCGGCGCAGGCGTGACTCGCGGCCGTCCATCTCCAGCAGCTCCACCTCGGCGGCGGACAGGTCGCCGTTGGCGGGCATCAGGTCATAGCCGCTTTGTGTGGCGACTATCGCCTTGCGCGCCGGCAGATCGGTGGCCAGCACATCGTAGCTGGACAGCTGCAGCTCGCTCTTGTCCACGCCGCTGCCCATGGTGGCATTGCCCTGGGGGTCGAGGTCGATCAGAAGAACCCGGCGCTTGTTGGCGACCAGGGATGCGGCCAGGTTGACGCAGGTGGTGGTCTTGCCCACGCCACCTTTCTGGTTGGCCACAGCAAATATCTTGCTCAAGGTACTTGTCCTTTGTTCTCCCGAAAAGCGCTCTCCCCGATGCTTTTCGAGTTTCGCCGCGGAAAGCCGGCATCAATGGGCACTCTTCTCCTTGATCAGGGAGTGCGCTGGTCTTGCAAAAACTGATTCTCAAATGCGGGATCTACGCCAGGCTGTCGCGGGCCTCTTTTGCTTTGGGCCGTCGCGTCAGGCATCGCGGCAGAGAACGATAAGGTGGCGATCCGCGTCGCAACCCGGTACAGACAGGGGGTGCACCCGCTCGACCTTAATCCCTTTTGGAAGTGCGCTCAACTCATCTTCCGGCAGCTTGCCCTTCATAGCGTAAAATCTACCGGTGCGAGTTAGCAAGTGCTCACTTCCGCGCACCATATCCTCGATGGAAGCGAAGGCCCTCGAAACCACTCCGGCGAACTTCTGTGCCGGCTCGAACTCCTCCACCCGCTCGTTGACCACCTGCACGTTGGGCAGGGGCAGGGTGCTGGCCACCTGGAACAGGAAGCGGGTCTTCTTGCCGTTGCTGTCGAGCAGGGTGATCCGCCGCTCAGGGTGCACTATCGCCAGCGGAATGCCGGGCAGGCCACCGCCGCTGCCGACATCGATCAACGGGTCTGTGTCATGGCCGCACAGGTTCACCACGCTCAGGCTGTCGATGATATGCCGCTCGAGCATCTGCTGCGGGTCGCGGATGGCCGACAGGTTGTAGGCGGCGTTCCAGCGGGCGAATAGCGCCAGGTATTCCAGCAGTTTGTCCTGTTGGCCGACACTCAGATCGAGCGACAGCTTCGCGGCCGCTTCGAGGAGACGCGGGCGGAATTCTTCCATCTGCAGAGAAATTGCGGGATCCCCCGGTTATTGGCGCGCCGTGCGCACCGATTAAACGGCTTTTTTGCGCGTCAGCAGTCCGCGCTTTTTCAACTGTATCAACAGCAGCGACACGGCCGCCGGAGTCACCCCGGGAATACGCGACGCGCGCGCGAGCGTATCTGGGCGGGTATCGCCGAGCTTCTGCTTCACCTCACTGGAGAGGCCGGACACCTCGCTGTAATCGAAGTCCGCCGGTATCGGCGTGTCCTCATAGGCCTGCAGCCGCTCGATCTCCTCGCGCTGACGATCGATATAGCCGGCGTACTTGGCGGATATTTCCACCTGCTCGGCTACCCGCTCGTCCTGCACCGTCTCGCCTTTCAGCGACGCCACATCGGCGTAACCGAGTTCCGGGCGGCGCAACAGGTCCATCAGGCTGTATTCCCGCGCCAGCGGCTGCGGCAGTTTGGTCTCGACGGCGGCGGCCTGAGGCGTCTGCGGGTGTACCCAGGTGTCGCGCAGCCGCTGCTCTTCGAGTGCAATGGCCTCGCGCTTGGCGCTGAAGGCGGCCCAGCGAGTGTCGTCGACCAGTCCCAGCTCGCGGCCCTTTTCGGTCAGGCGCAGGTCGGCATTGTCCTCGCGCAGCAGCAGCCGGTACTCGGCGCGGCTGGTGAACATGCGGTAGGGCTCCCTGGTACCGCTGGTGATCAGGTCGTCCACCAGCACGCCCAGGTAGGCCTCGTCGCGGCGCGGCGACCAGGCGTCGCGCTCCTGCGCCTGCAGTGCCGCGTTGGCACCGGCCAACAGCCCCTGGGCCGCGGCCTCCTCGTAACCGGTGGTGCCGTTGATCTGGCCGGCGAAGTAGAGCCCCTGAATGAATTTGGTTTCCAGCGAAGGCAGCAGGTCGCGGGGATCGAAGAAATCGTATTCGATGGCGTAGCCGGGTCGGGTGATATGCGCCCGCTCGAAGCCCCTGATCGAGTGCACCAGCGCAATCTGCACGTCGAAGGGCAGGCTGGTGGAGATACCGTTGGGGTAGAGCTCGTTGGTGGTCAGCCCCTCCGGCTCGATAAAGATCTGGTGGCTGTCCTTGTCGGCAAAGCGGTGCACCTTGTCCTCGATGGACGGGCAGTAGCGCGGACCTATGCCCTCGATCACACCGGAGTACATCGGCGATCGGTCCAGGCCGCCGCGGATCACCTCGTGGGTACGGCCATTGGTATGGGTGATCCAGCAGCAAACCTGGCGCGGGTGCTGATCGCGCGAGCCCAGGTAGGACATGACCGGCGTCGGCGTGTCGCCCCACTGCTCCTCGAGGCCGGAGAAATCCACCGAGCGGGCATCGATACGCGGCGGCGTGCCGGTTTTCAGTCGTTCGACCCGGAAGGGCAGCTCGCGCAGCCGCTCGGCCAGGGCAATGGACGGTGGATCCCCGGCGCGGCCGCCGGAATGGCTGTCGAGGCCGATATGGATACGGCCGCCGAGAAAGGTGCCGGCGGTGATCACCACCGTCCTGGCGCGGAAGCGCACGCCGGCGTTGGTGACCACGCCGACGACCCGCTCCCCCTCGACGATCAGGTCGTCGGCGGCCTGCTGGAATATCTCCAGGTTCTGCTGCCGCTCCAGAATCGAGCGGATCGCGGACCTGTAAAGGGCGCGGTCCGCCTGGGCGCGGGTGGCGCGCACCGCCGGGCCCTTGCGCGCATTGAGCACGCGGAACTGAATGCCGCCAAGATCCGTGGCCTCGGCCATGGCTCCGCCGAGGGCGTCCACTTCCTTGACCAGGTGGCTCTTGCCGATACCGCCGATGGCCGGATTACAGGACATCTGCCCCAGCGTCTCTATGTTATGGGTCAACAGCAGGGTCGAGGCGCCCATGCGCGCGGCCGCGAGGGAGGCCTCGGTGCCGGCGTGGCCGCCGCCGATCACTATCACGTCATAGGTTTTGGGGAAATCCATAGCTGTTGCCACAGGCGGTAAAAGAGGGCGCACATTTTATAGGCAGTTGGCAGTTTTCAGCAAATGGCGCCTGCCGGATTTTGCCTGATCAAACTATAGGGCGATCGGGATCTTTTCGCGCCCCTGTCAAGATCGGAGAAACCCCGTTTCTCTTTTACTAACTAATTAACTTATACATTCCTTGTATAGGTAGTGTTTTTGTATTGGTTGTTGTTATTAGGGCAGCCTCATTTTCGGTATAACTCCAGTAAATCATTTAAAATCAGTGGTTTACAGTCGGTGACAGACTGCTGATAACCCCTGTGCCGGGACAGGGGCAACCGCGGTAGGAGCCTGTGGATCAACGGGATAACTTTGCCCGGTATCGGTTGGCGCCAAAGTTATTCCCGTTTCGTCTCTCAGTTCTTCGCGCGGTTACCCCCATTTTTATCCACATGCAGTGGCGGGGGCCTTTTGCTGTTGGCGTTGGTTGGAGTTTTGCGGGGACTGCCTGTGTATAAAACTCCCGTTCTGGATATGTCTGTGAGTAGCTGTGCGCAACTTTTGTGGTTAGCTGGTGGGTTTGCCGGTACGAAATAGCGTCCGCGTCTCGCTGTCCCGGAGCGGCGCTTGCGGTGGGGTGTTGGAAAAGTGGGAGGAGGGGAGATCCGCCAGGGGATCTCCGCGGGGAGGAAGCGGTTATTTGCCGATGCAGAAACTGCCGAAGATCTTGCCGAGCAGTTCATCTGCGCTGACGGCGCCGGTAATTTCTCCCAGTGCCTGCTGGGCCTGGCGCAAGTCTTCCGCCAGTAGCTCGCCGGCGCCGCTGGCATGCAACTGGGCGGTGCCCTGTTCGATAAAGGCGCGCGCCCGGGCCAGGGCCTCCAGGTGGCGGCGGCGGGCGCTGAAATTGCCTTCGGCGGCGCCGCTGTAGCCCATACACTGTTTCAGGTGTTCTTTCAGCGCCTCCAGTCCGGCGCCGGTTCTGGCGCTGATGGCCAGCACCGGCACGCCGTCGGTGTGGGCCTGCAGGCCGGCACTGTAGTCGGTCAGGTCAATCTTGTTCAGCACCAGGGTCAGTTTTTCCGGGTCGGGCAGTTGAGCCGTGAACTCCGGCCAGGCCTGTTCCGGATCCAGTGAGCGGGCCTGCTGCGCATCCACCAGCAGCAGGACCCTGTCCGCGTGGCGTATTTCCTCCCAGGCGCGCTCTATACCGATCTGCTCGACCCTGTCCGGGGCGTCGCGCAGACCCGCGGTGTCGGCGAACTGCAGCGGCATACCGTCGATATCGATATGTTCGCGCAGTATGTCCCGGGTGGTGCCGGCGATATCGGTGACTATGGCGGCGTCGCGGCCGGCGAGGGCGTTCAGCAGGCTGGACTTGCCGGCGTTGGGGCGACCGGCGATGGCGACTCGCATCCCCTCGCGCATAAGGCTGCCCTGGCGCGCCTGGGCCTCCACCGCAGTCAGCTGTGACAGCAGGGCGCTCAGATCGGCGGAAACCTTGCCGTCGGCGAGGAAATCGATTTCTTCTTCAGGAAAATCGATGGATGCTTCGACGTAGATACGCAGATGCGTCAGATTTTCAACCAAATCTTCGATTTTTTCGGAGAATACCCCCTGCAGTGAGCGTATGGCATTGCGCGCCGCCTGGGCGCTGCCGGCGTCGATCAGGTCCGCAATCGCCTCTGCCTGGGCCAGATCCATCTTGTCGTTGAGGTAGGCGCGCTCGGAAAACTCGCCGGGGCGGGCCTGACGCGCGCCCAGGTGGATGGCGGCGTGTAGCAGCTGGTCGAGGATCACCGGGCCGCCGTGTCCCTGCAGTTCCACCACGTCCTCGCCGGTAAAGGAACTGGGGCCGGGAAAGAAGAGGGCGATGCCCTGGTCGATCAGCTGTTCGCCGTGGAAAAAGTCGCGGTAGTGGGCCTGGCGCGGTGTCAGCTCGCGCCCGCCGCAGATGTCATGGGCTATTTCCGGGGCCCTGGGTCCGGAGAGGCGGATAACGCCGATACCGCCGCGGCCCGGCGCTGTGGCTACGGCGGCGATGGTGTCGCGATTGGGGTTTGACTGGTTCATTGGCTGAGTTTACTCGAGGCTAATGCAAAGGGGCCGCAAATGCGGCCCCTTTGTTGTTCTTTTAAATGGCTGGTATCAGACCTTGCCGGCATCCACCTGTTTGTTGATATACCAGGTCTGCGCAATGGTGATCAGGTTGTTGGCGATCCAGTAAAGCACCAGGCCGGCCGGGAACCAGAGGAAGAAGAAGGTCATCATCACCGGCATCAGTTGCATGATGCGCGCCTGGGTCGGGTCGGTCGGCTGCGGGTTCAGCTTCTGCATAAACCACATGGAGGCGCCCATCAGTACCGGCAGGATAAAGTAGGGGTCCTTCGCAGACAGGTCGTGGATCCACAGTATCCAGGGCGCGTGGCGGAGTTCGACTGTCTCGGTGAGCATCCAGTAGAGAGCGATAAACACCGGCATCTGCAGCAGTATCGGCAGGCAGCCGCCCATCGGGTTGATCTTCTCGCGGCGGTAGAGCTTCATGGTCTCTTCCGCCAGCTTCTGCCGGTTGTCCTTGTACTGTTCCTGCAGCTTCTTCATCTGTGGCGCGAACTTGCGCATGCGCGCCATGGATTTGGTACCGGCGGCAGAGAGCGGGAACAGCAGTGCCTTGATAAACACCGTCAGCAGGATGATGGCCCAGCCCCAGTTACTGACGATATGCTCCTGGATAAAGTGCAGCACGCGGAACAGTGGCTTGGCGATCCACCAGAGCCAGCCGTAGTCGACGGTCAGGTCCAGGTAGGGGGATATCTCCTCCAGGCGGTAGACATCCTTTGGCCCCGCATAAAAGGAGGCGCTCAGTTCGCCCTGGGTGGCGGCGGGAATCTGCACCTGCGGCGAGGTGAATCCCATGCGGAAGAGCCCGTTGGACAACTCCCTCAGCTCGAATGTATTGCGCTCGTCCTGGGGGGGCACCCAGGCGCTGAGGAAGTAGTGCTGCACCATGGCCACCCAGCCGCCCTCGACGGATTCGCGGGTGGGTTTTTCGGCGATGTCCTCGAAATCCTGCTTGAAGTAATTTTCTTCACTGGTGTGAATTGCGGCACCGAGGAAGGGCGAAACGCCGATACCGGTATCCACCGGCGGCTCGCGGTCGTCGCGCTTGATCTGGCCGAACATGGCCGCTGACCAGGGGGTATCGCCGGTGTTGTCTACCAGGTAGGAAACCTTGATCAGGTAGTCGCCCCTGTTAAAGGTAAAACGCTTGGTGATATTGGCGCCCTGCTGCTGAAGGGTCAGGTCCACGGTCAGGGCGTCTTTGCCCTCGCTCAGTGCATATTGTGTCTGCGCAACGGTGAACAGCGGGCGGCCGGCGGCGCTGTCGGTACCGTTCTGGCCGATCAGGCCGCTCTGGGCGATATAGGTGTGGTCGCGGGTCTGGTTCAGCAGGATCAGCGGGCGGTCCGGACTGTGCAGTTCTTCCTCAAACTTGCGCAGTGCCACCTTGACGATATCGCCGCCGCGGGGATCGATCAGCAGCTCGAACACATCGGTGGTCACGCTGATCAGCTGGCGTCCGGTTTTTTGCTCGCCCTGGTCGCTGCCGGTCTGGGACTGCAGCTGCGGAACGTCGCTGTCGCCGGTATTGGCGTGCGGAGTCGTTTCGGTGCCCCGGCTTTCACTGCGAATGACTGTCTCGCGGTCCAGTGCCGGGGTGTGCTGCTCTTTGAATTCATTCCACTGGAATATCAGTGCCAGAACAACTGCGACTATGCCGCCCAGCAGCGTATAGCGTTGCCAATCCATCTTGTTACCTAGAAGTGATTTTTTGTCGGGCGGGTGGGACTGGGTCCATACCGCCGGGGTGCCAGGGGTGGCATTTTATAAGGCGCCGCCCGCTTAAATAACCCCCCTTTAAGAATCCGTGGGTTTTTAATGCCTCTTCCGCATAATGGGAACAGCTGGGGTAAAAGCGGCACTGGTTGCCGACCCAGGGGCTGGCCAGGTAGCGGTAGAGGTGTATCAGCTTGATCGCCAGGCGGGTCACGGCTTGTTCTTCGCCGGAGGTTGCGGCTGCTGGGCGCGGTTTGCCAGTTTGCGCCACAGCTTGTTCAACAATCTGGCCAGTGCGGCCTTGTCCAGTTCCGCCAAGCCGGGGCGCGCGAGAACGACGGCGTCGAGGGCCGGCAATTCGTGTTGGCGCAGGCGGAAGGTCTCGCGGGCAATGCGCTTGATACGATTGCGGTCGCTGGCGTTGCGGACGTGCTTCTTGGCGATAACCAGACCCAGGCGCGGGTGGTCGAGATCGTTGCGGCAGGCGAGAATCAGGAGATTGGGGTGCGCGGCGCGTACCTGTTGTTTGGCGGTGAAGACCGCACGGTACTGCGCCGCGCTCAACAGGCGCAGCGGCTTGGCAAATCCGAAGTCGCTGCGCGCCTGTTGCATAGAGATGCTGCCGATAGAGGCGGGAATCTTATGCGGACAGTACTTTGCGACCTTTGGCGCGGCGACGGGCGAGGATCTTGCGACCGTTCTTGGTGGCCATGCGGGCGCGGAAACCGTGGGTGCGCTTGCGCTTCAAGTTGCTGGGTTGAAAAGTGCGTTTCATTGTCTTGCTACCTGAGACTTTGGATTCGGAAAATCTTGGGCTTCCCCTGCGGGGTTGGGCCCGGCCGCGGCCTGGACTCCGATGCCGGTACTGGCCCGGTGCAGACGGAGCAATGCGCTGCGAAGGCGGCGGATTGTATAGAAAGGCACCAGCGAAATCAACGCGCGGCGCCGGGAAATTGGCGATTAAGTGGCGCCCGCTGCACTAACTTTGGCCGCCGCCGCGCCAAGTGGTTGAGGGGACGGCAGTATTTCTTTCTGCCCACCGATTGATCCCAAGATACCCACAAGAAGCTGTGGATAACCCGCCATCCCCGGAGCGCCCTTCCTGGTTATTTTATGTGCAAGTCTTTGATTGTTGGGCACTTTTCTGCGGTTTTTTTTCAACAATAGCCGCGCTCCTTGTGGATAACCCGGCGGCGCAAAGGTATACTCCCCCGATCTTGTCGATGGCCCCGGGCACCAGGTGGAGCGCCGGTTTCGCCGTCCTTATATTCCGGGTCTTTTTTTGGGGTTTAGGGGGTTTCTTGTCTGAATCCGTTTGGAAGCAGTGTGCCACCTGTTTGCAGGATGAGCTGCCGGCACAGCAGTTCAATACCTGGATCAGGCCGCTGCGTGTCAGTCCTGCGTGTGCCGCGGGGGAGTTGCGCCTGTTGGCTCCCAACCGCTTTGTGCTGGACTGGGTCGGGGACAAGTTTCTCAACCGTATTCACGAGTTGGTACACCAGTGCTCCGGCGAGCAGCCGCTGCAGGTGGTGCTCGATATCACCGAGCGGCGCCCGGCGCGCTTCCAGCGCAGTCGCGCCGCCACGGCGGCGGTACAGCCGCCCCCCCAGCCAGTTTCCCGCAACAGCTTTGGCGGCTCCCAGCGGACGCCCCATCCGGCTGCCGCGGAAGAGGCGACTGCCGACCAGATAACCAGCGGTGAGCTGGCCCTGACCGACCTGCGTGCACCGCCCGCGCAGCGACCGGCACCCGAGCCGGCGCGCAATGTCGAGGTGGAGGGCGCCATCAAACACGGCAGCTCCCTGAATCGCAATTTTACCTTTAAGTCCTTCGTCGAGGGCAAGTCCAACCAGCTGGGCCTGGCTGCCGCGCAGCAGATTGCCGACAACCCCGGGGGGGCTTACAACCCCCTCTTTATTTACGGTGGTGTCGGCCTGGGCAAGACCCACCTGATGCACGCGGTGGGCAATGCGCTTCTGGAGCGCAACCCCAATGCCAAGGTGGTCTACCTGCACTCGGAGCGCTTTGTCGCCGATATGGTCAAGGCGCTGCAGCTGAATGCGATCAGCGATTTCAAGCGCTACTACCGCTCGGTTGACGCGTTGCTGATTGACGATATCCAGTTTTTCGCCGGCAAGGAGCGCTCCCAGGAGGAGTTCTTCCACACCTTCAACGCATTGCTCGAGGGCGGTCAGCAGATAATCCTCACCTGCGATCGCTACCCGAAGGAGATCGACGGCCTCGAGGAGCGCCTAAAGTCCCGCTTCGGTTGGGGCCTGACGGTGGCGGTGGAGCCGCCGGAGCTGGAGACGCGGGTGGCCATATTGATGAAAAAGGCGGAGCAGGTGGGCGTGGACCTGCCCCACGATTCCGCTTTCTTTATAGCCCAGCGTATCCGCTCCAATGTGCGCGAGCTGGAGGGCGCCCTGCGCCGGGTCATCGCCAATGCCCAGTTCACCGGGCGACCTATCGACGATCTGCTGGTGCGCGAGGCGCTGAAAGACCTGTTGGCACTGCAGGATCGACTGGTCAGTGTGGACAATATCCAGCGTGTGGTGGCCGAGTATTACAAGATCAAGGTGGCGGACCTGCTCTCCAAGCGCCGCAGCCGCTCCGTGGCGAGGCCGCGCCAGGTGGCCATGTCCCTGGCCAAGGAGCTGACCAATCACAGTCTGCCGGAAATCGGCGACGCATTTGGCGGGCGCGATCACACCACGGTGCTGCACGCCTGCCGTAAGATTCGCGAGTTACAGGAGTCGGACGCGGATATCCGCGAGGACGTGAAGTTGCTGACCCGCTCGCTCACAACCTGATGGTTGCCGCAACTGAAGAATAGAGATTCGGACAACCGACGATTAACCGATAGAAAAGTAAGGCGAAACTACCGATGAAATTCAATGTGAGCCGGGACGCCCTTTTGAAGCCGCTGCAACTGGTCGCCGGTGTGGTTGAGAAGCGCCAGACACTACCGGTGCTGGCCAATGTGCTGATGCAGCTGCAGGGGCAGGAGTTGTCCCTCACCGGCACCGATCTGGAAGTCGAGATAGTCGGCCGCCTGCCGGTGGACGGAGTGGAGATGGAGGGCGAGGTAACGGTACCGGCGCGCAAGCTGCTGGATATCTGCCGCTCCCTGCCGGATGGTGCTGAGCTGAAGTTTGAGCGCGACGGCGAACGCCTGGTGTTGCGCAGCGGCCGCAGCCGTTTCCAGCTTTCCACCCTGCCGGCAGCGGATTTCCCCAATCAGGAGGAGACCAGTGCGCAGACCCGCTTTGCCATTTCCCAGCGCGAGATACGCCGCCTGATAGAGGCCACCGGTTTCGCCATGGCCCAGCAGGACGTGCGCTACTACCTGAACGGCCTGCTGCTGGAGTGCCGCCCGCAACAGCTGCGCGCCGTGGCCACCGACGGCCACCGTCTGGCGCTGTGCGACCGCGACGCGCCGGGCCTGAATGTGGAGTCGCCGATTCAGGCGATAGTGCCGCGCAAGGGTGTGCTGGAGTTGGGGCGCCTGCTGGATGACACCGATGCCCAGGCAGAGGTGGTGCTCGGCAACAACCATATCCGTGTGATCAGCGGCCAGTTTACCTTCACTTCCAAGCTGGTGGACGGCAAGTTTCCGGATTATGAGCGGGTGCTGCCGCGCGCCACCGGCAATGAGATCTTTGCCGACCGCCAGGCTCTGCGCCAGGCTTTCTCCCGCGCCGCCATCCTTTCCAACGAGAAGTATCGCGGTGTGCGCCTGCAGGTTTCCGAGGGGCTGTTGCAGATTGTCGCCAATAACCCCGAGCAGGAGGAGGCGGAAGAACAGCTGGTGGTCGACTATGTCGGTGAGCCCCTGGAGATAGGTTTCAACGTCTCCTATCTGCTGGATGTGACCGGTGCCATTCACAGCGACCAGATCCGTATCGGGCTGGCAGACGCTAACAGCAGCGCGCTGCTGCAGCAGCCGGAAGAGGGCGATGCTGTCTATGTGATTATGCCGATGCGCCTGTGACCACCGTCAGTGCCCGTCCCCCAGCGCTATAGCCACACCCGTAGCCCAGCTGCCGCCCCGAGGGGGGCGGCAGTCTGTATATATCGGGCCTCTGCGGCCCGATCGCTTTCCGCGGGGCTTTGATCTTGGCCCTGACCCACCTCTCCCTGAGTCATTTTCGCAATATCGCCTCCGCCGAACTGGATTTGACTACCGGGGTGAACGTTTTCTGTGGTTCCAACGGCAGCGGTAAAACCTCCCTGCTGGAGGCGGTCCATATGCTCGCCACCGGTCGCTCCTTCCGTTCCCGCCAGCACAAATCGGTAATTCAGCAGGGGGCTGGCGGATTGACCGTGTTTGCCCAGCTGGACAGTGGTTATAGCCTCGGCGTGGAGCGGCTCAGCGACGGCAGCGGACGCATCCGTATCAATCGAGCGCCGGCAGAGTCCAGTTCTCAGCTGGCCAGCTGCCTGCCGTTGCAGGTGATCAATAGTGACAGTTTCTCGGCCCTGGATGGGGGACCCGGCGTGCGTCGTCGCCTGTTGGACTGGACAGTGTTCCACGTGGAACATTCCTTCGCGCAGGCGTGGAAAAACTATCAATCGGCACTGCGGCAGCGAAATGCGCTGCTGCGCCGTGGTAAAATTACCCCCGATTTGCTCTCTGTCTGGGAGCAGAGGCTCGCTGAGAGTGGTAATAGCGTAGACCGTTTGCGTTTTGCCCTGTTTGAGCAGCTGCGAGCCGTGATGACACTGCTGCTCGATGAGCTGCCCCAGGCCTTGCGGCAGTCTCCGCTGGCCGGAGTAGAGGTATCCTACCGCCGCGGCTGGCGTCGGGAGCAGGACCTGCAGGCGGCGCTGGAGGAGTCCCGTGAGGGCGACCTGGCCCAGGGCCATACAAGGATCGGGCCGCACAGGGCGGACCTGCGTTTTTCCGTCGGTGGTGAAGGGGCGCAAAGTATCCTATCCCGCGGACAGCAGAAGATGCTGGTCTGCGCGCTGCGCACCGCCATGGCGGTGCTGGTGTGCCGGCATGGCGACAAACCGGTTTTTCTGGTGGACGACCTGCCGTCAGAACTGGATGCAAACAATCAGGAGCTGTTCGCCCACTGGGTGAGCCGCTGTGCCAGCCAGGTGCTGGTGACCGGAATCGAGGCGGAGACCACCAGTCGACCCTGGCTGCGGCTGCCGTCTCCCTGGAATTGCCCGCGAATGTTCCACGTGGAACATGGGTGTATCAGCGTCGAGCCATCGTCGGCCGCGCAATAAGTAGAATGGAGCGAGTAAATGTCAGAGCAGCAGAGCTATGACTCCAGCAGTATCAAGGTGTTGAAAGGCCTGGACGCAGTGCGCAAGCGCCCGGGAATGTATATCGGCGACACAGACGACGGCACCGGCCTGCACCATATGGTCTTCGAAGTGGTGGACAACTCCATCGACGAAGCGCTGGCGGGGCACTGCGACGAGATTCGCGTGACCATCCATCCGGATGAGTCGATCTCGGTATCCGACAATGGTCGCGGTATTCCCACCGAGCTGCACCCGGAAGAGGGCGTCTCCGCTGCCGAGGTGATCATGACAGTGCTCCACGCCGGCGGTAAGTTCGACGATAATACCTACAAGGTTTCCGGCGGCCTGCACGGGGTAGGCGTTTCCGTCGTCAACGCCCTTTCCGAGGAGCTGAAACTGACCATTCGTCGCGGTGGCAACGTACACGAGCAGATCTACCGCGGCGGCGTGCCCCAGGCGCCACTGGCCATAGTCGGCGATACGGACAGCACCGGCACCACCGTGCACTTCAAGCCGTCCGCCGACACCTTTACCAATATCGAATTCCACTTCGATGTCCTCGCCAAGCGCCTGCGCGAGCTGTCCTTCCTGAATTCCGGCGTGCGTATCTTGCTGAAAGATGAGCGCAGCGGTAAGGAGGAGATCTACGAGTACGAGGGCGGATTGAGTGCCTTCGTCGAGTTCCTGAACCTGAACAAGACGCCGATCAACAAGGTTTTACACTTCCAGAGTCAGCGCGAAGACGGTATTGCGGTGGAAGTGGCCCTGCAGTGGAATGACAGCTTCCAGGAAAACATCTTCTGCTACACCAACAATATCCCGCAGCGCGACGGCGGCACCCACCTGGCTGGCTTCCGCGCCGCCCTGACCCGCGGTCTGAACAACTACATAGAGAAGGAAGGGGTGGGCAAAAAGGACAAAGTCAGCACCACCGGTGACGATGCCCGCGAGGGCCTGACTGCCATCATCTCGGTCAAGGTGCCTGACCCGAAGTTCTCCTCCCAGACCAAGGACAAACTGGTGTCCTCGGAGGTGAAGCCGGCCGTGGAGCAGGAGATGGGGCACCATTTCAACGACTACCTGCTGGAGAACCCACAGGAGGCCAAGGCGGTGGTCGGCAAGATGATCGATGCCGCCCGCGCCCGCGAAGCAGCGCGCAAGGCGCGCGAGATGACCCGGCGCAAGGGCGCCCTGGATATCGCCGGTCTGCCGGGCAAGCTGGCAGACTGCCAGGAGAAGGATCCGGCCAAGTCCGAACTCTACCTGGTGGAGGGTGACTCCGCCGGCGGTTCCGCCAAACAGGGGCGCGACCGCCGCACCCAGGCGATACTGCCGCTGAAGGGCAAGATTCTGAATGTGGAAAAGGCGCGCTTCGACAAGATGTTGTCCAGTGCCGAAGTGGGTACCCTGATTACCGCCCTGGGCTGTGGTATCGGCAAGAGTGAGTTCGACCCGGACAAGCTGCGCTACCATCACATCATCATCATGACCGATGCCGATGTGGACGGCGCCCATATCCGCACCCTGCTGCTGACCTTCTTCTTCCGCCAGATGCCGGAGCTGATCGAGCGGGGTCATATCTATATCGCCCAGCCACCACTGTACAAGGTCAGCAAGGGCAAGCAGGAGCAGTACCTGAAGGACGAGGCGGCCCTGACCCAGTTCCTGACCAACGCCGCCCTCGAGGGCGCCAGCCTGTTCGTCAATCCCGAGGCCCCCGGCCTTTCTGGCGAGTCCCTGGAGAATCTGGTGGGTGAGTACCGCGCAGTACTGGCCACCATCGACCGGCTATCCCGCGTCTATCCGGAAGAGGTGCTGCGCAGCATGATCTACCTGCCAAGCCTGGGTGTAGAAGACCTGCAGTCGCGGGACAGGATGGAGACCTGGTGCGTCGCCCTACAGGAAAAGCTGGAGGAAGAGGAGGGCAACGGCGGCGGTCGTCGCCACCAGGTCAGTGTGCAGGAAAATACCGAGCGCGGCCTCTTCCTGCCGCATATTCACGTCGTCGCCCACGGTGTTGGCAGCGATTACCAGTTCAGCCATGAATTCTTCGAATCCGCCGAGTACGGTGCCATCTGCAGGCTAGGCGAGAAGATGGTGGACCTGTTGGAAGAGGGCGCCTTTATACAGCGTGGCGAGAAGAGGCAACCGGTTGTCAGCTTTCCCGAGGCGCTGGAATGGCTGATGAACGAGAGCCGTCGCGGCTACGGCATTCAGCGCTACAAGGGGCTGGGGGAGATGAACCCGGAACAGCTGTGGGAGACCACCATGAATGCGGAGAGCCGCCGCATGCTGCAGGTCACCGTGGAGGATGCCATAGCAGCGGACCAGATCTTCACCACCCTGATGGGTGACCAGGTGGAGCCGCGCCGCGACTTTATCGAGAGCAATGCGCTGGCGGTGGAGAACCTGGACGTGTAAATCCGCTTGTCTGCCAGATCCCCAAAAAAACGGCCGCATCTGCGGCCGTTTTGTCATTCAGTGGCTGGGCGGGTGAGCTACTTCTCCAGCAGCAGACCGCACTCGCGGTGCTCTTCGCCCTTGGTCGGGTCGAAGTAGACGTCGTTGTCCGGCAACTCGTTCTCGTACACATACTCCTCCACATCCAGCTCGCTGAGGTGGAACATGGGCGCGACGCGAATGGTGCCGTGATTGCCCTTGGTGAAGACATTCAGGTTCTTGCGGTGGGCGTTCTGGTCGTGGCGGATACCGTTCAGCCACACGTCCGGCTTAAGGTCCTGCATTGCGCGGTTGAAGGGCTCCAGCTTGACAGTGCGCGAGAAGAAATCGTGCTCCGGCGTATCCAGGGGCGGAATACCGCCGTAGACGGCGTTGTAGTGGGCCGCGGACATCTTTGGCGAGTAGGTGAAGAGGTTCAGCTCCAGCTCCCGGATCACCCGCTCGATATGGCGATAGGTTTCCGGGGTGTTGTAGCCGTGGTCCACCCAGATCACCGGAATATCCGGCTTGGCGCGGGTCACCAGGTGCAGGAAGGCCACCGCCAGGGGGCGAAAATTGGTGAAGACCACCGGATTCTCCGCCTGCTCGATGGTGAACTGCATTATCTCGCTCGGCTTGGCATCGCGGAAACGCTGGTTCAGCGCCTCCAGGTCTGCACCGTGATGAAAGGTGCGCGCCGGGTAGGAGCGGATGGCGGTGTTGCTGGCGTTAAGTCCCATAAAAACTCAAGGCGTTGGATCAGTAGGGTGAAAAGCATGCTAACCCCTGTCGCCGCAACAGAGAAACAATAAAAAGAAGTGATTCCATAAGCTAAGGTTATAAGTCGACCGGCACATCACGGCCGGATGGCGGCTGTGCCGTGCTCAGAGTGCACTGCCGCCATAGCGCATCAACAGGCGATTCTGCCCCGCCCCGCGGCACGGCCGCCGCTCCACCTCGACAAACCCGTGCTGCTGCAGGAAGTAGCGCGCACCCAGGTTCTCCTGCAACACAGAGGTCTGCAACTGCGCTCTGTCGCGCTTGACCGCCTCCATCAGCGCACTGCCGACACCGCGCCCGGTAACCACGGGGCTGACACAGAGACACTGCAGCCAGTCACCATGGCTCACTACGGCAAAGCCCTTGGCCATCTCCTCCCCGGCATCCACGTAAACCAGACTGCAGTCCGCCCGGCGCCAGCGCAGGATCGCCTGTGCCGCGCGACCGCGCCAGTAGTGCCGCGGCACCGCCGGGTGGGCGCTGCTCATCGCATAGAGCCACAACTGCTCCAGTCTCTCCAGGTCCGCATGCTCTGTTGTTCGAATCATATCTGCACCGTTAGTGAGCACTTGCGCACAATGCTAGTCCGCACAACACACCACTCCTAATCTGTACCAGATCAGGGTGGGTGCCTTCCGAGCTCATAAGAGGGTGAGGCTGACCAGGTTCGGACGCGCCATCAGCGTAAAGATTTGTAATGCAGAAACTTTCATTAATGATAAAATACAATCATTCTCATTAATAAATTCAATCAAGTAACCCCAATCTAATAATGCAAGGAGCATCCATGAAATCTTTCTCCCTGTCGCCTCTCGCCCTGGCCCTGGCTGCCGCGGCGGCTGCACCGGTTATTGCCCAGGAAAGCGAAACGCAACTGGAAACAATCTCCGTGATCGGCGACGCCGAGACCATTGCCGAGTTGCCCGGTTCGGCGCACCTGATCGACGCGGATCAACTGGCCAGGTTCGAGTTCGTCGATATCAACCGCATGGTGCGCTCGGTACCGGGTGTCTACATCACTGAGGAGGACGGCTACGGCCTGCGCCCGAATATCGGTATACGCGGTGCCAGCGGCGGCCGCTCCGGCAAGATCTCGCTGATGGAAGACGGTGTGCTGATAGCCCCGGCGCCTTACTCTGCACCCGAGGCCTACTACTCCCCCACCGCGGGCCGTCTCGAAGGTATCGAAGTACTGAAGGGTCCGGGCACCTTGAAGTACGGTCCCTTCACCGTCGGCGGCGCGGTCAATATGCTGAGCACACCGATCCCGCAAGCCGCTGAGGGCATGGTGCAGCTGGAGGCCGGCCAGTTCGGCGAGAACCGCCTGCACAGCTACTACGGCGCCAGCACCGAAAACACCGGCTGGTTGCTGGAAACCCACCAGCAGCGGGCCGACGGTTTCCGCGATATCGACCGCGCCGACAGCGCCGATATTGCCAAGGAAGACTACCTGCTCAAGGGGCGCATCAACTCGGCTGCTGACGCCACCTATCGCCAGCAGCTGGATATCAAATTGCAGTACTCCGAAGAGGAGTCCGGCATGAGCTACCTGGGCCTGACCGACGCCGACTTCGACCGCGACCCGAATCGCCGCTACGGCATCTCCGCCGAAGACGAGATGCAGAACCGCCACAGCACTGTGCAGCTGAACCACAGCATCCAGCTGAGCGACAGCTTCACCCTGAACACCCAGGCCTACTACAACAAGTTCAAGCGCGACTGGTTCAAGGCCAGCGAAGGCGACCTGATCGCCGCTGCCAACGGTGGCGACACCTTCGCCCAGGCGGTACTGGATGGCGAGGCGGACTACGACTTCGGCATCAAGCACAATAACCGCCAGTATGAGGCGCGTGGCCTGCAGGTCAGCGGTGACTGGCAGCTGGCCACCGGCGGTGTTTCCCACGAACTGACCGTGGGCCTGCGCAGCCACTGGGACGAGGTGGACCGCTACCAGCCGACGGAGAACTACCAGCAGATCGACGGCCAGCTGTCGTTTGTCGACAAGTCACTGCCCAATGCCAGCAACAACCGAGTCGGCGAGGCGAACGCGACCTCCTTCTTTATCTACGACGATATCCAGCTGTCGGAACAGCTGACGCTGACCGCCACGCTGCGCTACGAGGACGTGGAACTCAGCGAACAGCGCTACGACGACCCAGAGCGCACCATCAAGGGCGCAAAAGCGGAAAACCAGGTGGATGAGTGGCTGCCGGGTCTGGGCCTGGTCTATGACGTCAGCGAAACGTGGAGTCTGCTGGCCGGTGTGCACCGCGGCTTCGCCCCTCCCGGCGCCGGCTCCCAGGACGGTTTCGGCCCGGAACTATCCACCAACTACGAGTGGGGCGCGCGCTTCAATGGCGGCAACCTGTTCGGCGAAGTGATCGCCTTCTTCAGCGATTATGAGAATGCGGTGCAGAACTGCTCCGTGGCCGTGCCCTGCGACAATGGCGCAGACAGCGGCACCTTCCAGTTGGGTGAGGCGGAAATCAAGGGGCTGGAGGCGTCCTTCGGTACTGAGTGGGCGCTCACAAATGGCTGGAATATGCCGCTGCGCGCCAGTTACACCTATACGGACGCCGAGACCACCGAGGACAGCGACGACGGCGATAAACTGGCTGGCGACAACTTCGCCTACCTGCCGGAAAACGTCTTCGCCCTGTCCGCGAGCCTGGACAGCGGTGCCGCCTGGCGCGTCAACCTGACCGCCGCCTACCAGGACGAGATGTGTGTTAACACCGAGTGTAACCGCGGCGGCACCGATCGCTTCGACTACACCGAGTCCCTGTGGGTTTGGGACGCGGCCGCCCACTATGACTTCAGCCAGGATCTGAGTGCCTACCTGAAGGTGGACAACCTGTTCGACGAGCAGGTGATCGTCAACCGCGGTCCGGACGGCGCCCGCGCCAACCGCCCGCGCACCGCGACTCTGGGTATGAAGTTCGTCTTCTGATCCCTGTCGCCATAGGCAAACGAAAAAGGCCGCGGGCAGAACCCGCGGCCTTTCTTTGTCCTGAAATAGCGGCGCCTCAGGCCCTGCAAATCTTCCTTCTATATATAAGCGTCTATTTGCCCAGGTGCACAAAGTGCGCTTTCAGATAGCGCGTCTCCGGAATTGCCGGGTGCACTGGGTGATCCGCCCCCTGGCCGCCGCTGGTCAGCAGGGTCGCCGGCCGGTCCAGTCTATGCGCGGCGCCGCGCACACAATCCAGCAATTCATCTGCCGCCAGGTGCATAGAGCAGGAAGCGCTTACTAACAGGCCATCCGCCGCCAGCAGGCGCATTGCCAGTTCGTTGATATGGCGATAGGCGGACAGCCCCGCCTTGTGATCCTTGCGCCGCTTGATAAATGCCGGAGGATCCAGCACCACCACGTCGAACTTCTCGCCTTCGGCGACCATGGCCTTCAGCACATCCACCGCCTTGCCGCGCTCGGTGCGCAGCCGGTCCGCCACCTGGTTGTGCTCGGCATTGGCGCGACACCAATCCAGGGCCTGTTCGGATGCATCGACACAGGTGGCACTTTCGGCACCGCAGGCCAGTGCCTGCACGCCCCAGCCGCCGGCGTAGGAGAAGAGGTCCAGTACCTTCCTGCCCTCGACCCAGCGGTTCAGCCGCTCGCGATTGTCGCGGTGATCGTAGAACCAGCCGGTCTTCTGCCCCGCGTGCACCGGTGCCAGCAGCGGCACGCCGTTTTCCTCGAAGGGTGCCAACTCCGGCACCTCTCCGAACACCACTTCATTGACCCGGGGCATCTCCTCCACCGCGCGTCCCTGGTGGTCGTTGCGCAGCAGTATGCCTTTTGGTGCTACCAGCTCGGTCAGTGCGTCTACTACCTGTGGCAGCAGCCTTTCCATTCCCCAGTTGCTGACCTGTACCACCAGGTAGTCGCCGAACCTGTCCACCACCAGCCCCGGCAACCAGTCGGAGTCGCCGTATACCAGGCGGTAGCTCGGGTGTTCGAAATAGCGCTGGCGTATCGACAGCGCGGTTTGCAGACGCCGGTGCAGCAGCTCACCATCCAGTGCGCCCTGGCGGGAAACCAGGCGCCCGCAGATCAGCTGGCTCGGGTTCACGAAGGCGGTGCCCAGTGACTTGCCGCGACTGTCGAGTATCTCGCACTGGCTGCCGGCCTCCAGGCCTTTCAGCGGCGAGCGCCTGGTGTCCACTTCATTGCTGTAGATCCATAGGTGACCGCGCTTGAGGCGCCGCTCGGCTTTGGGGTTCAGGATCAACTGGTGTTCCACGATAGGGGCTCCAAAAAAAAGTGCCGGTCGGCGGGGGCGCAATTGTTGGTCGATGCCGGTGGCTTTGCAAGGGGGTGGGGCGGCACACAAGGGTAGGATAGCCCCGGAAAGGGTATGGCAGTTTTTGCAGTCAGCTTGTCATTCCTGCCAGAAGATCTCTGTGTAAGACTGGCCGTATGAAAACAGCAGATTCAATCCCCAACAGTCCAATGAAGATCGCCATGGTGATCTACCCCGACGCCCAGTGTCTGGATATCACCGGACCGCTGGAGGTCTTCGCCCTGGCCAACCGCCAGCTGTGGGAGGAGGGCCGTTGCACTGAAGATGTCTATCGGATAGAACTGCTCGCGGAAGAGGCGGGCCCCGTGCGCATGTCATCCGGAATGACGCTGATAGCGGATAGGTCGTATCGCGACGCCGGGCAGATGGACACGCTGCTGGTGAGCGGCGGCATGGGAGAGAGTGCTGCGCAACTACAGGATAATCAGGAATTTATCTCCTGGCTAAACCACAGAGTCGCGATCGTCCGCCGTCTGGGTTCCATCTGCAGCGGTGCACTGATTCTCGCCAGCGCCGGCCTGTTGAATGGCAGGCGCGCCACCACCCACTGGCTGGATGTGGAAGAACTGCAGGGCTTTCCCGAAGTGGCAGTGGATCCGGATGCCATCTACGTGCGCGACGGCCATATCTACACCTCCGCCGGTATCACTTCGGGTATCGATCTGGCGCTGGCCCTGGTTGAAGAGGATTTCGGCCGCCCCCTGGCGCTGAAGATAGCGCGACGGCTGGTGCTCTACCTGAAGCGCGACGGCGGCCAGAAACAGTACAGCGAACACCTGTCGGGCCAGGTGGAGTGCGACCAATTCGGTCAGCTGGTCGAGTGGATCTACAGCAACCTGGAAGCGCCGCTTACCGTCGATACGCTGGCACAGGTCGCCGCCATGAGCCCGCGCAATTTTGCCCGCCGTTTTCTACAGACAATGGGTGTGACGCCGGCAAAGTTTGTCGAGCGCGCGCGTGTGGAAAAATCCCGGCAGCTGTTAATGGAACAGAATCTATCCGCGGAGAAGGTGGCGGCCCTGTGTGGATTCCAGTCCCGGGAACAACTGCGCCGGGCCTTTCGCCGCCAGTTGGGTGTGTTGCCCAGCGATTACAGGAAACACTTCAAACGCTAGCGGTATCAGGGAAAAACATCGTAGGGAAAAAGGATGCGTTTCAATCTAACGACTCCCCAGTGGAGAGTTGGGCTTCCGGCAACGCCGCGATCAGATTGGTCAGCGCCTCGTACATAGTACTGCTGACCTCCGGATAGGGCGCCCGGTACTCTTTCATCTGGGTCACATAGGTTTCCCGTCGCCATCAATAGTTCTCTGTTCTTCCTTGCTCAAACTGATCGTTCCGTTCAAGAGTAAAAACTAATTAATTAGTTGACAGCTCAAGCTCGTGTTCTTAGAGTTAAAAACTAAACAATTAGTAGGTTGAATCATGGCCAGAAGAAAATCCGATCAGCTCACCGATGGCGAGCAGAGTATTCTGGAAATTCTGTGGGAGCGGGGCGAGTGTTCGGTCAAGGAGATTGCCGGTGCGCTTTCGGCGGACAAGCCCGCCGCCTACACCACGGTCCAGACCATGTGCAAAATCCTGGCGGATAAAGGCTACGCCGACTATCGCAAGGAGGGGCGCGCCTTTGTCTATCGCGCCTGCATCAGCCGCACCGAGGCCCGCCAGAGCGCGCTCAAAAGCCTGCTCAATCGTTTCTTCGGCAGTTCACCCGAACTGCTGGCGCAGCACCTGATCCGCGAGACGGAAATCGACCTGAAGGATCTCGAGTCACTGCAGAAGAAAATCGACGAAACGGACTGATCGGCGGACCCCCCATGCTTTTTGAACTGACACTGTTCACGACCTTTACCCTGCACCACCTGCTGATCGGGAGTTGCCTGATACTGCTGTTGACGGCTGCTACCCGGCTTTGGCGACCGAGCGCGGAACTGCAGAGCTGGATCTGGACCACCGCCTTCGCCATCTGCCTGCTGCTTCCCTTTGCGTCGCTGATATCGAGCGCGGAGTCGCCGGCGGCAGCGCCCGCCACAAAGGTCGCGCAGATTGCTGAACCTGTGATGGAGGCGCCGCCGGTGACCACCGGCAGCGCCGCGTCTGCGCAAACTGCGCCGCCCGCCCCTGAAGGCGGTGACAAATTCCAGTGGCAACTCTCCCCGCTGTGGATCAGTGAGGCGAGTGCAGGCTTGCATATTCTCCTATTGGTCTGGCTGCTGGGTAGCACCTGGCGTTCGGTCGGGGTGGTGCTATCGATCCGTCGCACGCGCCGGCTTGTTCGAGCCGCAGTGCCCTATGAAGACTGCGACAAAAAACGGGTCCCATGTCCGCTGCTCGTATCCGCGAGTGCCAGGGCGCCGATGGCCGCGGGTCTACTGAAGCCGGTAATCCTGCTGCCGCAATCTTTTGTCGAGCGTTTCGACAGCGATCGGCTGGCACCGATCATCCTGCACGAGTGGGCCCATATCCAGCGCCGGGATCTCTGGGTGGGCACCCTGCAGGAGCTGGTCGCCATCGTCTTCTGGTGGAGCCCGGTGATGCGACTGATTGAGCGAAAAATCCATGTCTCCAGGGAGTTGGCCTGCGATATGCGCGCGGCCCATGTGTTGGAGAGCGGCAAGCAATATGCGCAATCCCTACTCGACTGTGCCGAGCTGATGATCACCCGGCGACAGAACCTGATGGCTATGGGGCTTTTCAGTAAAAAGAAGGATCTGGCAGCGAGGATCAATGCCGTCCTGAAACTCAAAAGTGCAAAAAAACCAAAACTTCTGACCACCGCGACCGCCTGTACCGTCTTCGCCATCGCCAGCCTCGGCGCTGCCCAGGAATACGCGCCGCGAATAGATCTGGCGATAATGAAAAGTAATGCACTGTCACGCGTCGAGGGAGAGCGGCTGATGGGAGTCATTCGCGCAAACGATCTGCCGGCGCTGACGGAAATGCTGAACAGCGGCCTCGAGATCAATACGCCGGTATTGGGTGAAGGCACAGCCCTGATAGAGGCGGTCCGCCACAACAGGCACGAAATTGCGGAGCTGTTGATCGGTGCAGGCGCGGACGTGAATCTGTCGTCGCCGGGTGACGGCAACCCGATGATCACAGCCGCGCAACACAACCGCATGGAGCTGGCCGAGTTGCTTTACCAGCGGGGCGCGGACCTCGACACCGTAGTGCCCAGGGAGGGCACGCCGCTGATTGTTGCCATCCGTGCAGGTCACGACGACATGGCGGAACAGCTGATCGAGTGGGGAGCCGATGTCAATAAGGCCGCCGAGTGGGACGGAAGCCCGCTGATTGCCGCAGCCATGAACGGCAATCTTGAAATTGCCAAACGGCTTCACCAACAGGGGGCCGATGTAAATGGCGTGGTTTCAACCGATGAGACACCGCTGATCAATGCTGCATACCACGGCCATCTGGAAATGGTCAGTTTCCTGGTAGAGCAGGGAGCCGACGTCAATCTCGGTGTCATGGCCAACGGCAATGAACTCAGAACGCCGCTCAACCGGGCGCGCAACAATGCGGTACGCGATTATTTAATCCACGCGGGCGCGACAGAATAAAAAACTCCAGATTAAATTCACGCACCGGTTAGCCAATCAAAAAGGAATCGGGATGAAAAAGATAAACCGAAAGCTGCTGGCGGCATTGTCACTGGCGATATTAATCGGCTGGCTGCTGTGGCCCGCCTACCAGTTTTTTGCCTATAACAAGGGCTCCATGCCACTGCCTCCATTTGGGTGGTTGAAGCTTCCGGACGATGGCCCATCGGTGCAGGAAATTTACGATCCGGATTATTCTGAGGCAGCGAAACTTTCATTGACGGTGTTGGAAAAGCATCGAAAAAAAGTTGCAGCGCCGGCAATCTCCGCAGCCGTTTCCGCCTGTGGCCGCTTGGTATGGGCGGGCGCCAGCGGTTGGTCGGATATCGAGTCCAGGACACCGGTCAGCACGGCAACCCGCTTTCGCATCGGCAGCACCGCCAAGGCGCTGACGGGAACCGCGTTGGCGCGCCTGGTGCAGAGTGGGCGCATGGATCTGGATACGCCCATCGCTAATTACCTTGATCCGCTCCCCAACGGGGAATGGGCGCAGATAACACCGCGCCAGCTCGCCTCCCATATGGCGGGACTGCCGGACTACAAGGAAAACAGAGACTGGCTCGGGCTGTATCACACACTGGCTTTGCGGAATCACTTCGACAGCATGGTTGAGGCGCTCGACGTCTTCGACGACAACCCGCTCCTGTACCGGCCGGGTAGTCGGTTCCACTACACCAGTTTTCACACGGTGCTGCTCGGCGCAACCATGGCCAGCGCGGCGCAAAAAAATTATCTGCAACTGATGCAGGAGCAAGTCTTCGATCCGGCGGGAATGACGGCGACCATACCATCTCCGCTTAATGGCGATCACGAAAAAGGTATCGCTACTTTCTACAAAAGTAACGGTTTGTTCGGGGCGAAACACCGCCTGCGTGAGTGGCGGCCTGTGGACCTGAGCCACCGTCTGCCCGGAGGCGGATTTGTCTCCACGCCGTCAGATCTGGTGAAACTCGGCAGCCGCTATTTGGATACGGATTTTATTTCTGCGGAAACCCGCGAAATTTTCTGGACACCGCAGAAACTCGCCAACGGGGAAGCCAACCCGCAGCACTATGCCCTCGGCTGGCGCTACCGCGAAATGGAAATTCCGCAGCTGGGAGTGCTGCGCCACGCCAATCACGGCGGCGTGTCACGCGGCAGCCAGAGCTGGTTGATGGTACTGCCGGACTATGAAATGTCGGTGGCCGTAAACATCAACCGCAAGACAGAAGTCTTCTGGGATTTCGGCAGCGTGGCACTGGAAATTGTCCAAGCGTTTGTACAGGGCCGTTCCCGCGGTGACTGCGCCCGGGATTTGTGAGGGGTCTATTTCACCCGATACAGTCGCAGCGGCTTCGTTTTCACACGTTGTACAAACCCTTTCGCTTCCAGGTCGAGCTGCGCGGCTTTGAGCCACCAGCCCGCCTTTTCACCGCCGGGGAATAGCGATTGCGGCAGCTGCGGTAACAGTTTTTCCTTCGCTTCCGCCACCGTCAACCCGGGGGCTTCCTGTGGCAGGGAGAATAGAAGCGCCTCCCGCATGGCTTCGAATTTCTCCCGGTTCACCCGAATGGTTCGGCCCGGCGACATGATGTTCTCGATCTCTATTTTGTCGGCATTGTCAGGCATCCAGAGCTCCGTTCACGAAGGTAATTTCCGGGGTGCGAAAACCCATGGCAGCCCAGGCGCCGATCAGTTTCACAAAAAAACGGAAGGAGTGAGTCTCGGCATTGGGCACATCGCCGGGGAGGGCCACACCCTCGCACCTGTCGCGTGTCATGGTCCGCATCTCCACTGGTGGCAGGGTCGCCAGCGGCCACCTTTGCCCGTAGAGACTCAGCCAGTGGCCCGGAGTGAAGTCCAGGAACATTGCACTGTTACAACAGGTCGCGACCACGCGGCGGGTCTTGGCATCCGCGGACAGGCGATATTCCCGCAGGGCATCTGCGCCCCGCTCGCAGCGAACCCGGTCTTTGCGATAGAGCACCAGTTGCGTTGCGCCCTGATCGTTCAATAGTGGCGCTGCCGTAGCGGAAAGCGACTGCAGATACTCGCCGGCCTCCCTGCAACTCGTGCAATGACACTCGGTGCTGATAATGGGCTGACCTTCGAGCTGCAGGGCAACCCGCCCGCAGTCGCAGGTGACCTCCGTTTCTGGGCGCATTGGAAACTCCATAGCCTGGTATGTACTGCTAACTAGACTAGACGGTCCAGTTTGATGCGTCAAGCCGCGGCGGCTATCATCCGCCGCGACTGTGGGCAGGAATCGGAATATGGCGAGTGGCGTTGAAAAAAGACTGATGAGGAGTCGCCAGAAAATTCTGGCGGCTGCGGAGCAGGTGTTCCTGCGCAGTGGCTTCCCCGGTGCCACCATGGACGAGGTGGCCGCCACCGCCGGAATCTCGAAGCAGACGGTCTACGCGCATTTCGGTTCGAAAGAGACGCTGTTCATCCAGGTGGTCGAAAGCATTACCGGCGGTGCATCCAGCACCCTGGAGCAGCATGTTGGCGAGTCGGTCCAGGACAGGCCTGCCGAGGCGTTCCTACTGGATTTCGCGCAGGAACAGCTGGCAGTAGTGCTGACCCCCCGGCTGATGCAACTCCGTCGCCTGGTCATCGGTGAGGTGGAGCGCTTCCCCGACCTCGGCCGCACCCTGTATCAACAGGGCCCACTGCGCTCCATCGAACGGCTCACCGAAATCTTGCGCCACTATCAATCGCAAGGCGAACTGAACTGCCCGAATCCCACCGCCGCCGCGACCTACTTCAACTGGATATTGATGGGAGAACCCGTCAGCAGTGCCATGTTGCTCGGGGACAGGGGTATTCCCTCGAAACGCCGGCTGCACGAGCACGCGAAAGAGAGCGTGAGAATCTTTCTCGCGGCCTTCAAAAGGTAATCGGAACAGAGATACCGGATAGGGCGGGAGTCGCGACCACTTATTCAAATGGCGCCAGGGGGTGGGAAGAGGCGAAAACAGATCCCCCCGTGGCGGGGGGATCTGCCATCGATCGATTACTGGGTGTTAACCATCACTTCGGTTTCGGCAAACGTCTGTGTCCCGTCGCCATGACCGAGCAGGCCCAGGGCGCGGATGCCCGGCGCCAGCCCCATCCACTCGATGGAGATTTCTCCACTCTGTCCCACCGCTGCCACAGTCGGCGCGCCAACTACCGAATTGCCGGCGTCGCCAGTCAGGTTGAAGTTGAACAGTGTGTAGGGCGTCGGTCCGGCCGCAGAGGCGTAGTCGATCACGAAGACCGCGTATTGGCCGGCCTGTGGATCGCGCATGGTTACCGCCTCCGCAGAGGTCGGGGAGCCGCTGCTGCCCACCAGCGGGAAGTCCGGAGCCGGGCCGTAGACCTGCAGGTCCAGGTCGTCGGAGCCGTCGCCGGTACCCACATCCGCGTCGAACAGTGCCACGCGGGCCAGGTCAGTGCCCTCGGGTACGTCGAAGAAGATCAAGTTGTCGCCACCGTCCTCCACTGCACCCGGGAACGGAATCCCCTCGGCCAGGCCGTTCATCTGCGCCTGGTAGGCACCGCTGTAGCCGAACTGCACATCAACGCTCAGGGAGCCGTCGCTGCCGCTGGCGCTCAGTTGCGCCGGCGCAGCAATGGGCACCGGGCGCACGGCGATGGGGCTGCGCACCTCGAAGCGATTACCCAGCGAGCGCCAGGTCAGGGCGCCGAAAGCCCAGTCGCCGAGCTGTGCCTGATCGGTGGCGGTAAAGGTGACTTCGAAGTTGGCGCTCTCACCCTCCCGCAGGCGCAGAATCAGCGGATTGACTTGCACATCCACGCCCGCGGGCGCGTCCACGGAAGCCCAGAACCATTTGCTGCCGCGCGTTACATTGGTGACGCGGCGGGTGATGGTCTGGCTGCCGGCCAGCTCGGCGATACCGATGGAGGCCAGGTTCAGGTCGCTGGAGTCGAGGGAATAACCGCCGGATTCCAGCTCAGTGCAGGTGCCGGGATCGATCAGTTGCGGCTGATTCTCCGCGCCGCAAAGGAAGGCGAAGTAGTCCGCCAGACCGGCGTCGTACACCAGGCCCGGACTGAAGGCGGCACCCGGGTCTATGGCGCCGGCACCCATATCGAAGGGGTCCGCCGCCTGCGGGCCGAAGGACTTGCGCAGTCCGGTGCGCGCGGTGGTCATCAGTGCGGACTTGGCCATCGCCGGGGTCCACTCCGGGTGCACCTGCTTGAGCAGGGCCATGACGCCGGCCACATGGGGGCTGGCCATGGAGGTACCGCTCAGGGATGCGAAGAGGCTGCCGCCGCTGGAGACTGGCGTGGTGCCGGCGATGATACCGACGCCGGGCGCCGCCACATCCGGCTTGATGATATCCGGCGCACCGGCGTTGGCGCCGCGGGAGGAGAAGCCGGTGATGCGATCCTCGCGCGCCACCTGGATTTCCGGGCTCAGGGTACCGGCGCTGTCGGCACTGGATGCGATCAGGTCGCCGTCCGGGTGGCGGATCATAATACCCGGAATGGTGGTATCCGGCGCAGACATCACGATGGGGTCCATCCGGTCGGCAGCGGTACCGTCGTTGTAGACGACGATGGCGCGGGCGCCGGCGGCGGCGGCATTGTTGTATTTGTCGCTAAAGGCACAGGCGCCGCGAATCACCAGCGCAATCTGCCCTTCCATCTCTGCGGCGTTGGCCAGGGGCCCGCAGGCGTCCAGCGGTTCTGCGGCGATTACCGAGGCGGATATGGCGCCGACATCTGCCAGCCGCACCGGGCCGCCGCCCTCGAGGCCCTCGAAGGTGGCGGCGATATCCGCCGGCGCGTCCAGCTGCAGCCCGGTACCGAAATTCTGGTTGTCTTCGGCGGCGGCCACCGAGGTGACCCAGGGAACACCGGAGGGGGTGCCGATGGTTTCGGCGCCCGGACCGCTGTTGCCGGCGGAGACGGATACGAAGACACCGGCATCGGCAGCAAACAGGAAGGCGATATCGTCCGGGCCGTTGAACGTAGTGCTGCTGCCGCCAACGGAGAAGTTGATTACGTCGACACCGTCGGCCACTGCCTGGTCGATGGCGGCCATGGAGTCGGACGAGAAGCAGCCGCTGTCATCCGGGTTGGGTGCGTCCCAGCACACCTTGTACACGGCCACCCGCGCCCGCGGCGCCATGCCGCTGAGAGTGCCGCCGGCCGGTCCCTCGACACCGTAGTTGCCGCCTGCAGTGGTGGCTGTGTGAGTGCCGTGACCGTCCGCATCCCGCGCGGACAGGAACTCGTAGTCCGCCAGTGTATTCACCGTCAGGAAGGATTCGGAGAAGGACTGCGCCTTGATCAGCTTGTTGTTGCACTCGAAAGGCGCGTCCGCCGGGTTGAAGTCGCTGTTGCCGAAATCACAGCCCTCGCCGACGAAGTGCTCCGGCGCGGGCCCGAAAGAAATTTCGCGCCCGCGATCACCGCGTTTCGGCGTGGGCACGTCGGCCACACTGGGGTGTTCCGGGTGTATGCCGCTGTCGATCACGCCGATCACCACATCCTCGCCGGTGATACCCCAGAGCCAGGGACCGCGGATGCCGGTCAGGCCGAGAAAATCCCGGGTGGAGTCTGTCTGCGGCTTCAGCAGCTTGTCCTCCCAGACGCCGAGTACATCCTTGCGTGCGCGCAGCGTCTCCGCCTCTTTGCTGCTCATCAGTGCGGCGAAGCCGTTGAAGGCCACCTTGTATTCGTGCACCTTGCGCGCGCCGGGCACCGCGGACAGCACCTGCTCGCGGCGCGACTTGAGGAAATCGGCGTAGTGCTGGAACTGGCTGCTCTGCGGATTCATTTTGCGACTGGCGCGCGGCTTGGTGGCCGCGAGACCGGGAATATGGCCCTCATAGGCGGCCAGAGGCTCCTCGGCCAGTTGCACAATGTAGATTTTTCTCTTCTTGTTGAAGTCGGGCTTGAGTTTGCCCTTGTCGGGTTCTGCAAGACTGCCGAACGACAGCAGCAGGCCCGCAATCAATGCGGTAACTACCGTTTTTTTCATATTGGATTGCCCCAAGTAATTATTTTTTCAGGCAGGAGTGGAAGCGATTGAAAGGCGGGACTATCCGCTAAACAGCTGGGCTCTGCGCGGCCGGCGGCAAACGGTACTGCGGGTCTGGTCCTTCAACCCATCCTCCGCCGGCTATCTGGTACTAATGAATAGCAAAATGACGGATTTATTTATCCTGTAATTCGCTTTTAAAGTAATGGGGCGTTCAAATCAATGCATTGGCGCGCAATTGATTGAGTAGGCGAGATTATGGGATCCAGTGGGGAAAAAGGGGGAGACCGGGACCGGTCTCCCCGGATATCTTGGCCGCACTCAGGCGGCCACAGTCGCCTCGCTCTCGATGGCGCGGACAAGGGCGGGGTGCTCGGCGACGCGCGCAAGCATGCGCCTGGTCCTGGCGCCCAGCTCAATCTCCAGCGGGAAGTACTGGCCCCAGTTGGCGTAGACTGCCAGCATCATGTCCACTGCGGTAACTTGTTCGCCGCAGATAAACGGCCTGTCCTGCAGCCGCTCCTCGACGATGGCCCAGAGCGCTGACAACCGCGCCGCGCCCCTGGTCAGCACCTCCTGCTTTGCCGCGTCGCTTTCCAGCGCCCGGGCGCCAAAAAACAGCAGGCTGTAGGCCGGGTGCAGTGTCGCATTGGCAAACATCAGCCACTGGTGAAATTCGGCCCGCAGCTCCGGCTCCCTCGGCAGGGTGGGGCTGGCGTGCTTTTCCAGCAGGTAAAGCACTATGGCGGCGCCCTCGCGCAGTACCAGGTCGCCATCCACCAGCACCGGCACCTGGTTGGTCGGGTTGACCTGTTTGAAATCGGCAACGGAATCCCGCGCGATGAGTTCCACCGGCTGCTCCAGTTCGTTGAGCAGGGCGTGAATGGCGCGGGAACAGGCGCCGGGCATAAAGTAGAGCTTGTACATGCTATTTACTCCTTAACGGTTCTTCCTTCGGGTGAAGCGGTTTCAGGCGCATAATCGGCGACCAGTGACGCCATCAGTTCCGCCGCGCGGCGGTGCTGGGAAAGGCCGGCGATCTGGCCCGCGGCCATGGTGGCGAAATCGGCGCTGCCGCGCTCGGCGGAAGCCCTGGCCAGCGGTCGCGTCAGCGACATCTGCAGTGGATAGGGCAGGGCCGGGTCCGGCCAGGCGGCGGTGGCCTCGGTCAGGCGGTTGCGGATATAGCGCGCCATGCGGCCCGATACGGCGCGTGTCAGCACGGTGTCGCAGCCCTCTGGTTGGCGCAACAGGGATCTGTGCAGCGGGCTGGCCCCGGACTCGTCACAGGCCAGGAAGGCGGTGCCTATCTGCACTGCGTCCGCCCCCAGGGCGAAGGCGGCATCCACACCGCGGCGATCGGCGATGCCGCCGGCGGCGATCACAGGTATCGAAACCGCATCGCGGATTTTCGGTAGCAGGGAAAAGGTGCTCATCAGTGAGCGCGGTTGCGGTTCCTCGAGAAACGCCGGGCGGTGACCGCCGGCCTCCAGTCCCGAGGCCACCAGCATATCCACGCCGGCGCGCTCCAGTGCCAGCGCCTCTTCGACACTGGTGGCCGCACCCAGGGTGGCGATACCGCGTTCGGCGCAGCACTCGAGGATGTTCCTGTCGGGAATGCCGAACACGAAACTGAACACCGCCGGGCGCGCCTCCAGCAATGCCTCCACCTGCTCGTCGAAGTCGTGCAGTGGGTTCTCGGCGCGCGCCGGCGGTGGCAGGTCCAGCTCCTCGAAGAAGGGTTTTATCTGCTGCAGGTAGGCGGCCTCCCGCGCCTCGCCCATCGGCAGGCCCCACTCAGCCTGTCGCGGAATCCACAGGTTGAGATTGAAGGGGTGGGAGGTTTTGGCGCGGATATCCTTTGCCAGCGCCAGTATCTGCTCGCCGGACAGGTGGTGGGCACCATAGGCACCCAGGCCGCCGGCGTTGGAGACCGCCGCCGCCAGCCCGGCGCTGGAGTGGCCGCTGCCGAAAGGTCCCTGAAGAATCGGGTGCTGAATACCCAGTGCGCTTGTGACGGGATTGTTCTCCCACATACTGCCGACTCCTTAGCGATTGAATTCGCGGATGAGTCTAGCCATGCGAGTTACCTAAGTATACTTGCGGAGGCTTGGTAACTAAAATAAGCGGTTACCAAAAGGTAACCTGGTGAGTGCGAGTCGAACCGGGGCCTGCAAAATAAGCGAACAGGATGAAAACCATGCTGCCGAGAAGAAAAAATCCCGTAGAGCCGCCGCTGCCGACCTGCCCGATCGGTGAGTGTATGAAAGTGATCGGCGGCGCCTGGACGCCAAATATCATCTGGTACCTGAGCCAGCGCCCGCGGCGTTTCAGCGAACTGAAGGACGATGTTCACGGTATCTCCGCCAAGGTGCTGACCACCCGCCTCAAGCAGCTGGAATCCCGCGGCGTGGTGATCAGGGAAGTGATGCCCACTTCGCCGCCGAGCGTGGAATACCGCCTGACCGAATTGGGTGCGGAATTGAAGCCGGCAATTGAGGCGATAGTCAGCGTCGGCCACCGGTTAAAGTCGCGTGCAAAGTCGCGTGGGGAAGTGGGCTAGGAAGAACGCAGCAGAAAATCCGCAAACTGGGCCAGGTCGTCGAATACGGCTGTATCGGCCAGGCGCGCGTCCGGTTCGCTGATCAACTGCTGCAGCGTCTGTTCGCCCACGCCGGTCTTTACCAGCACCGGTTTGCAGCCTTTTCCCAGTGCCGCCTGCAGATCCTTGCGCTTGTCGCCGACCATATAGCAGTCGTGCAGGCTGGTATCGAACTCCGCCTCGATGGCGTCGAGCATTCCGGTATTGGGCTTGCGGCAGCGGCAGTTGTCATCGGGACCGTGGGGGCAGTAAAAGATGGCCGCGATTTCGCCACCGGCGTCCTCCACCAGCGCGCGCATCTTTGCGTGCATGGCCTCCAGGTCGTCCAGGTCGAAGAGTCCGAGAGCCAGGCCGCTCTGGTTGGTGGCGATCACCAGCTGGTATCCGGCGCGGCTCAGTTCGGCCATGGCCTCGATACTGCCGGGCAGGGGTATCCACTCCTCAGCGGATTTGACGTAGGCGTCGGAGTCGGCATTGATGACCCCGTCCCTGTCCAGCACGATGATTGCCATGAAACTGTTTCCGGGTTGCGATGAATGCGGGAAGCCGTCTGACAGCTTCCCGCAAATCTGACCGTCCGATTTATTTGGCGGGAACCAGCAGCGAAATATCCGCCACCTCGAGGAAGAGCGAACGCAATTGCGCCAGCAGAGCCAGGCGGTTGTCGCGCAGCGTCTCGTCGTCGGCCATCACCATCACGTGGTCGAAGAAGTTGTCCACGGTTTCGCGCAATCCGGCGAGGCCGGCCAGGCCCTCGGCAAACATGGCCTCTTGATACAGCGGTTCCACCTCGGTGCGCGCCACCTGGACCGCCGCGTAGAGGGCCTTCTCCGCGTCCTCCTGCAGCAGCGCCTCGTCCACTTTGTGCGGCACCGAGCCCTCGAATTTGGCGAGGATATTCGAAACCCGCTTGTTGGCCGCGGCCAGTGACTCCGCCTCAGGCAGCTGGCTGAAGGCATGTACCGCGTGCACCCGGTTGTCGATGTCCAGCGGGCGCGACAGCTTGCGCGTGGCCACCGACATAAAGACCTCGGTGGCGATCCCCCGATCCTCGTAGCGGGCGCGGAAGCGCTCGAGGATATAGGTCAGGGTCTGCTCGACCACGGTGTTGTACTCGCCCAGCGCGGTGCGCGGGTACTGGTCGCGGGCCTGTTCCAGCAGTTCGCGCAGGTCCAGGTCGAGTTTTTTCTCCACCAGAATGCGGATGACGCCGAGGCTGGCGCGGCGCAGCGCGAAGGGATCGCGGGAGCCGCTGGGGGGCTGGCCTATGCCGAAGATGCCGACCAGGGTGTCGAGGCGGTCCGCCAGGGCGATGACAGTGCCTGTCTCGCTCCGGGGCAGCTCGTCGCCGGCGAACTTGGGCATGTACTGCTCGTACATGGCCTTGGCCACGTCCAGCGGCTCGCCGTCATTCTCGGCATAGTAGTAGCCGGCGATACCCTGCAGGTCCGGAAACTCGAACACCATTTCGGTGACCAGGTCGGATTTGCACAGGCGCGCGGCGCGGGCGGCCCATTCCGGATTGGCATCAATGCGGTCGGCGATCTTTGCCGCCAGTACTGCCACCCGCTCGGTCTTGTCGTAGACACTGCCCAGATGCTGCTGGAAGACGATCTGGCGCAGTTTCTCGCGCCTGGCCTCGAGGCTGGTCTTCTTGTCGGTCTCGAAGAAGAAGGCGGCGTCGGCCAGGCGCGGGCGAATCACCCGCTCGTTGCCGTGGATCACCTGGGCCGCGTCCCGGCTCTCGATATTGGATACGGTAATAAAGAAGGGCAGCAGCTGGCCGTCCTGGTCCACCACGTGGAAATACTTCTGGTGCTCCTTCATCGACGAGACCAGTGCCTCGGCGGGTACTTCCAGGAAGCGCTCCTCGAAGCGGCCGGTCAGGGCCACCGGCCACTCCACCAGCGCGGTGACTTCGTCGAGCAGATCCTCGTCGATCACCGCCTCGCCGTTGACGTTGTTCGCCTCGGCCATCACCTGCTCGCGGATCATCTCGCGGCGCTCGGCGAAGTCGGCGATCACATAGCCCGGGTCGCGCAGCTGCTGCACATAGTCGCTGGCGGAATGGATCTCCAGTTCGCGGTCGCAGTGGAAGCGGTGACCGCGGCTGCTGTTGCCGGCCCTGAGGCCCAGCACTTCGCCGTCGACGACGGTGTTGCCGAACAGCATCAACAGCCAGTGCACCGGGCGCACGAACTCCTCGCGGCGGGCCCCCCAGCGCATGCGTTTCGGGATCGGCAACTGGGCGAGGGACTTTTCCACGATGGCGGGCAGCAGCGTCTCGGTGGCGGCGCCCTTCTGTTCGCTGACAAAGGCGAGGCGCTCGCCCTTATCGGTCTCGACTCGGCTCAGCTGCCCGACGGAGACGCCGTTGCTGCGCGCGAAGCCCTCTGCGGCCTTGCTCGGTTTGCCCTCCTTGTCGAAGGCGGCGGCCACGGCTGGCCCCAGCTTTTCGATCTGTTTGTCCTGCTGTCTTTCGGCCAGTCCGGAAACCGCCACCGCCAGGCGGCGCGGGGCGGCATAGGATTTCATCTCGCCGAATTCCAGCTCGGCGCCCTTCAGGCCCTGGGCGATACCCTCGGCAAAGGCGTCCATCAACTTGTGCAGCGCTTTCGGCGGCAGCTCCTCGGTGCCCAGCTCTACCAGAAAATCCTGCGCCATTACTGCTTCTCCTCTTGCTCGACGTCTTCCGCGAGAATATCTGCACGCAATTCCTCCGCCGCCAGCGGGAAGCCGAGGGCGCGACGCGCATCGTAGTAGGCCTGGGCGACGGAACGCGCCAGGGTGCGCACACGCAGGATGTAGCGCTGGCGCTCGGTGACCGAGATGGCGTGGCGCGCGTCCAGCAAGTTGAAGGCGTGGGAGGCCTTCATCACCTGCTCGTAGGCGGGCAGTGGCAGGCCCAGCTCGATCAGTCGCCCGCTCTCGCGCTCGCAGTGATCGAAAGTGGCGAACAGGAACTCCACGTCCGCGTGTTCGAAGTTGTAGTGGGACATCTCCACCTCGTTCTGGTGGAAGACGTCGCCGTAGGTGACCGGGCTGCCGTCCGGGTTGCGGGTCCACACCAGGTCGTAGATGGACTCGACGCCCTGCAGGTACATGGCAATGCGCTCCAGGCCGTAGGTGATCTCACCGGTGACCGGGTAGCACTCGAGGCCGCCCACCTGCTGGAAATAGGTGAACTGGGTGACTTCCATACCGTTCAGCCACACCTCCCAGCCCAGGCCCCAGGCGCCCAGGGTGGGGGATTCCCAGTTGTCCTCGACGAAGCGGATATCGTGCACGGCCGGGTCCACGCCCATGGCGCGCAGGCTGTCCAGGTACAGCTCCTGGATATTGTCCGGGGACGGTTTCATCACCACCTGGTATTGGTAGTAGTGCTGCAGGCGGTTGGGATTCTCGCCGTAGCGGCCGTCGGTGGGGCGGCGGCAGGGCTGCACATAGGCGGCGTTCCAGGTCTCGGGACCCACGGCGCGCAGGAAGGTGGCCGGGTGAAAGGTGCCGGCGCCCACTTCCATATCCAGAGGCTGTAGAATGACGCACCCCTGGCGCGCCCAGTAGTCCTGCAGGGCGAAAATCAATCCCTGGAAGGTGCTGTGGTCGTATTGCTTGGACACCGCTATCTCCGCGTGGCTATTTGCTTGTGTATTTGCTGACTGGGGGCAAAGGGACGCAATTATAGCGGCAGCGGGTGGCGCACTAAAGGCGCCGTGGCCCGAATGAATGGCCATACTTGATCGAATCTGGATTGGGAAGTAGTCGCATTGGATATCAAAGGCTGGCTGGCGGCCACCGCTCTGAAACTCGTCGGTAAACTGCCGCTGCGCTGGTCGCGCCGGCTGGGGTGGCTGTTCGGCAAGATCGCGGTGCTGACCCGCGGCGACAGCCTGCGTATCAGTCGTATCAACCTGGCACTCTGCTATCCGGCCATGGACCCGGTACAGCGGGAGAGACTGGCACGGGACAGCGTCGTCCACACCACCATGACCGGCTGCGAGGTGGCCACCATCTGGCACCAGCCCTGGAGCCGCAGCGAGGACCAGATAGTGCGGGTGCGCAACCAGCAGTTGCTGTGCGAGGGTGTCGAGGAAAACCGCGGCGTGCTGGTGTTGATGCCCCACACCGGCAACTGGGAGATCTTCGGCATGTACCTGGCCACACTGGGCCCGTCCACCGGTCTCTATGCACCGCCGAAAATCCCCGCACTGGATCCGATTATCCGCAACGGCCGCGAGGCCACCGGCGTGCATATGGTGCCCACCAATGTGCACGGGGTGCGCTCGCTGTTGAAATCGCTGAAGGCCGGCAACATGGTCATGGTGCTGCCGGACCAGGAGCCGGATATGGGCGGCGACTTCGCGCCCTTTTTCGGCAAGCCGGCGCTGACCATGACCCTGGCCCACAACCTGCTGCAGCGCACCGGCTGCCGCTGTGTATTCGGATTCGGCAAGCGGGTGGAGGGCGGCTTCGAGCTGGTGTTCCTGCCTGCAGAGCAGGCCATCTACAGCGAAGAACAGAAGGTGTCATTGGCGGCCATGAATCGCGGCGTCGAGGCCTGTATCGCCGAGGCGCCGGAACAGTACCAGTGGGAGTACAAGCGCTTCAGGAAACAGCCGGAAGGCAAGAGCCGTATCTACCAGAAAAAGCGCAACTGATCAGGTCTGCGGCAAACGGTTGCGGCTCCATACTTTCTTCAGCGTATCCAGTTGATCCACCCGCTGCGCAATTGCGAACAGTTGCGGGCACTCGGCGGCAAACCACTGCCGCCGCGGACGCCAGCAGCTCATTACCGCAATAAATATGTCCAGCGCCGTCCTCCGCCCGCCGCAGATCCAGGGGCCACCCGTTTCCTTTTCCAGTTGCCGCCACAACGCCTGGCGACGCAGGTCAGTGGTTTCGCGCAGCTGCACGGCATCCGTTTTGTCTGGGACAAAGCGCTCCGGGTGGTCGCCGTAGGTAAAGGTCGGATAGACGGCGGCCACCAGCCAGACCAGCCGGCGCAGAAACTGCACCCGCACCGGATCGTCTGCCGGCGGTACCAGCTTGCTTGCGGGAAAGCGATCCCCCAACCACAGTGTGATCGCCGCTGTCTCGGTGAGTAAGTCGCCATTATCGAGACGCAGGGCGGGGATTTCGCCGAGCGGATTTACTGCCAGCAGCTCCTCGTTGGGCAGGTCCTCCCAGGAAAAATACTCGACCCGGTACTCCTGCCCGGTCAGGGTCAGCAGCGCCTCCACTATGGCGGAGCCGCCGCCCCGCGCGGCGTAGAGGGTGATGGCCACGTCAGGCCCCGTTGCGGAAGGCGACGATGACCGGCATGCGCGCCGCGCGCCAGGCGGGGAAGAAACCGCTGAGGAAACCGATCAGCAGCGCCAGCACCGCGCCCTGCACGAACAGGTCCGGCGACATGTCAAAACTGAACACCACCTGGGTAAAACTGCCGCCCAGGGTCGAGGCGTTGAGGCCGTCGAAGAACACAAAGGCGGCCAGGGAACCCAGCAGGCCGCCGGCGGCGGCGAGCACCAGCGCTTCGGCGATGGTGCCGCAGAAGGCGGAGAAGTTGCCGAAGCCGAGGGCGCGCAGGGTGGCGATTTCCTTCGCCCTGTCCGCCACCGAGGTATACATGGTGTTGAGCGCGCCGGCCAAGGCGCCCAGGGCCATGATAAAGCTGATCACCCTGCCGAAGATGGCCATGTACTGCAGCTGTTTGCCCTGTTCGGCGAAGTAGGCCGACTCGGTCTTGAGTTCCAGGTTGAGCTGCGGCTCGGCGTCGATATATGCCTTGAGCGGCTCCAGGTTGCCGGGGTTTTCCAGTTGCGCGCGGATGGTCTGGTAGCTGCTGCCGCGGTTGTAGTGGCTCTGGATCATCTTGGCATCCGCCCAGAGTTCACTTTCGAACACATTGCCGCCGGTGGAGAAAACGCCCACCACCGTCCACACGTTTTTGCCGAAGCGTATCTCGTTGCCGAGCTGGAAGCCGTCGAACTCGCGCAGGATTCCGGCGCCGACAATCATCTCGTTGGTGCCGGGGGTGAACATGCGGCCCTCCAGCAGCTGCATATTGCCGCGCATGGCCATGCCGCGCGCATCCAGGCCGCGCAGGGGGATATTGGCCTTGCCGCCGGTGCCTTTCTTGATGCCGTCGACGATCACGTAGAGTTCGGGGGATACCAGCGGGCCGTCGGCGTCGCGCGCAATACCGGGCGCTTCCTCGATCAGGTTGACCTGGTCGCGGCCGATCACACTGTTCAGCTCCGCCTGGGAACCCTCGCGCATCATCAGCGCCACGGCGTCCGAACCGGCGCCGCTCATGGTGGCCTCGAACCCCCTGGCCATGGCCAGGAAGGCGAGCAGTATGGCGACCACCACGGCGCTGGCCAGCACCATGGCCAGGGACATCCACAGGCGCCGGGGCAGGCTGCGGATATTCATCACCGCAACCGCGGCAATTTGTGACATTAGAGATCCCATTGGCTCACCCCCGGTTGAAAGCTGTGACGATATTGAGGCGCAGCGCGTTGAGCGCCGGCAGCAGGCCGGTAACCAGCCCCAGCAGCAGCATGAATGCCAGCGCCTGCAGGGCTATGCCGGAATCCAGCACCAGGTTGGGCAGGAACTGGGCCATGGTGGCCTTGGCACCCTCGACGATCAGCCAGGCGGCGCCCAGGCCGGCGAGGCCGCCGATCAGGGCGATCAGCAGGGATTCCGTCAGTACCATTTTGAAAATGCGCGGGGCGGCGAAGCCCAGGGTTTTCAGCACCGCGATTTCGCCGGTGCGCTCGCGCACCGCCAGTGCCATGGTGTTGCCGACCAGGATCAATATGGTAAAGAAGGCCATAAACACCACGCCAAAGATGATCAGGCCAATATTGCCGATCTGTTCGATAAACGCCTTGCTGAAGGCCGCTTCGGTGCTGGTATCCGTTTCCGCCTGGGAATTGGCGAAGCCGTTGTCGATTTCGTCGGCGATGCGCTGGTTCTGCGCCGGGTCCACAGTGGTGAGGGTGATCCAGCCGATCCAGTCGCCGCCGAAGCTCTGGGTCTCCATAAAGTACTTGTAGTGAAAGTACATGCTGTTGGTATCGTGCTGCGGATCGCTGCCGGTAAAAATCCCCTCCACTACGAAGTCCCAGGTGTGGCCGCCCTCCTTGTGGGAAAAAATATTGGAGGAGACCGGCACCCGGTCGCCGACCTTCCAGCCCAGGCGCTGCGCCAGGTTCTTGCCGGCGATCAGGCCCTGGCGGTTGCCGAGCCAGGCGGCACGCTGCTCCAGTGGCAACACGATTTCCCGCTCGTACACCTGCAACAGGCTCTCCGGCTCCACGGCCATGGCCACTATCTGGTTGCGCGCCTCCTGGTAGTAGCCGCCGAACCAGTTGGCGTAGGTGACGTGCTCCACGCCTTCCACCGCCGCCACCTTCTGCGCGTAGGCAATCGGCAGTGGCTGGGTGAAGTTGATCTTGTTGACCACCACCAGCCGGTTGTCCGCCGCCAGGTCGATACCGGCGTCCAGCGCGCTCTTGAGGGTGGTGACCGCGCCGTAGATCAGGAAGGCGATAAAGATCGCAAAACAGGTGAGGAAGAGCCGTAGCGGCTTCCTCGTCATGTTTTTGTAAATTAAATAGAGATCACTCATGCCACCAGTTCCCTCTGCACGAATTTGCCCTTGTCCAGATGCAGCGTGCGGTTCGCATACTTGGCCGCGGCCGGGTCGTGGGTGACCATGACGATGGTCTTGCCGTGGTCGCGGTTCAGCAGCTGCAGCATTTCGAGGATTTCATCAGCGGTAGTGCGGTCCAGGTCGCCGGTGGGTTCGTCACACAGCAGCAGTTTCGGGTCCGAGACGATGGCGCGGGCTATGGCCACCCGCTGCTGCTGGCCGCCGGACATTTCGCTGGGCATGTGCTTGGCGCGGTCGGATAGACCCACCAGCGCCAGTGCTGTCTCGACGTTTTTCCTGCGCTGCGCCTTGGAGAGTTTTGTCAGCAGCAGCGGCAATTCCACGTTGCGTGCTGCGTTCAGCATCGGCATCAGATTATAGAACTGGAAGATAAAGCCGATATTGTGTGCGCGCCAGCGGGTCAGTGCGCTCTCGCTCAGGTTGTCCACCCGAGCACCGTCGAACGAGACCTCGCCACCGCTCGGTTGGTCAACGCCGCCCAACATATTCAACAGCGTCGTCTTGCCGGAACCGGACGGGCCCATGATGGCGACGAAGTCGCCGCGCTCGATGGTCAGGTTCAGGTCGCTAAAGATAGAAATTTCTTCCTTTCCCTTGACGAAACTCTTGCTGACACCGTTTAACTGAAATAAAAGGTCCTGCGACATCGTCAATTCCCTCAATTGGCAAATTAGTGAATTTTTTATTGTTGCGGGGAGACTTCTCCCGCGCCGCTATGCTCTGTGGCCATAAAGCCCACCTTGACACCCATATCCGGCAGTATGCGCGCGTCCCTTGCATCGATACCGATGCGCACCCGTACCGTCGCCTTGGCGCGGTCGGCAGTGGGGATGATGGCGACCACCGTTGCCGGAATATCCCAGTCCGGGTAAGCGTCCAGGTTGGCGTTGACCTTCTGCCCCGGCGACACGCGACCGATAAAGGCCTCGTTGACGTCCACTTCGATTTCCAGTGAATCCATATCGACGATGGTGCAGATACCGGTGCGGGTGAAGCCGCCACCGGCGGAGCTGGGCGCGACTATTTCCCCGGGCTGGGCGTTTTTCTGTGTGACCACACCGGAGAAGGGGGCGCGTATCGTGTGATCCTCGAGCCGCTCGCGCTGGCGCTGCACTTCTAGCTTCGCCACTTCTATATCCGCGCGCGCGCTGGCGAGTTCTGCCTGCAGGCTCTCCACCGCAGCCTCACTCTGGGTCAGCTGGGCGCGACTGGAATAGTGTTTGTCACTCAACCCTGCGTAGCGGACACGCTGGCGCCGGGCCTCCTCCAGGTTGGCGATGATGCTGGCCTGCCGTGCCTGCAGAACCCGAACCTGCGCCAGGGCAAAATCGAGGTTGACCTTCGCCTTGGCGTCGTCCAGTCGCGCCAGTACCTGACCTTCGCCCACGCTCATGCCCTCTTCGACATCCACCTCGGCGATCAGGCCCATCACCTCGGCGGAAACCGTGGCCATGCGCCGCGCGGTGATATAGCCGGAGGCGTTGAGCACCGTCTCGCGCCGGGTTAAAGCGGCCGGCTGGATTTTGGGGGCGGTCGGGGTTTGCGTCATGGCGCTGGCAAGCGGCTGCGGTGCCGCTTCCTCGCCGCCGAAAAGCGACACGGCGAGGGCGCCCAGCAGCAGGCCGGCAGTGACGCCGAGCGATGCGGCAATCAGGGTGCGCCGGGAGGGGGGATCGGATGCGGGCACTGCGTCGCGATCGATCTTCAACTGACCGAGCAACTCGCTGGTGTTTCTGCTCATACTGCCTTTATTTATTGTTGGCTACTTCCTGTAGCCCGCTACTGTGGCAGAAACTTACGAATTTGACTATCGCACAAGAGTACCGTTTGCGGCGACTGGTGACAGCTAGTGTCGCCAGAAGGCCGGGGTCAGCAGTACCAGCAGGGTAAAGATCTCCAGACGCCCCATCAGCATCGCCAGTATCAGGAACCACTTGGCCACCTCGTTGACCGAGCCGTAGTGGGCGGCCGCGTCACCGAGGGCCGGACCTATATTGCTGAGGCAGGAGGCGACGGTGGAAAAGGAGGTGACGAAATTCTCCCCGGTAGCCATGACGATGACGGTGAGCACGAAAAAAGACAGGATATAAACGGCAAAGAAGCCCCACACCGCATCGGTGACCCGCTCCGGCACTATCTTGCGGTTCACCTTGATCGGCACCACCGCGTTGGCGTGCACCAGTCGGTTCAGCTCGCGCAGGCCGGATTTCATGATCAGCATACCGCGCACCGCCTTGATTCCGCCGGAGGTGGAGCCGGCACAGGCGCCGAGAATCCCCAGCAGCAACAGCACATAGGGCAGGAAGGCGGGCCAGGCGGAGAAGTTTTCCGAGGCAAAACCGGCGGTGGTGCCGATGGACACCACCTGGAAGAAGCCGTGCAGGAAACTGCCACTGGGTGTAAATATGCCCAGGTACCAGAGGTAGCAGCTGATCAGGATGGCGGCGGAAAAGGTCACTATCACGTAGAAACGGAACTCGGAATCGCGCCAGTAGTGGCGCAGGCGGCGGTTGCGGAAGGCAAAAAAATGCAGGCCGAAGTTGATCGCCGCAGTGAACATGAAAAAGATACAGACCAGCATGATCGCGTGGTTATTGGCGTAAAAGCCCATACTGGCATCATGGGTGGAGAAGCCCCCATTGGCCACGGTGGAGAAGGCGTGCCCCACCGCGTCGAATACCGTCATGCCGGCCCACCAGTACCCCAGGCCACACAGCAGTGTCAGGGTGATGTAGATAACAAACAGCGCGCGCGCCGTCTCGGCGATACGCGGGGTCAGTTTGGTGTCCTTGACCGGTCCCGGGATTTCCGCCTTGTACAGCTGCATACCGCCGATACCCAGCATCGGCAGAATCGCCAGCGCAATCACGATCACGCCGATACCGCCGAACCACTGCAGCTGCTGGCGATAGTAGAGGATCGCCGGCGGCAGGCTGTCGAGGCCGGTGATGGTGGTGGCACCGGTGGTGGTCAGACCGGAGATGGATTCGAAGATGGAGTCTGTGATGCTCAGGTCGGGCTGGGGGCTGATAATCAGCGGCAGGGCGCCAAAACTGCCCAGTAGCAGCCAGAAAAGCGAGGTCACCACGAAGCCGTCGCGGGTGCGCAGCTCCTGCTTGAGGTCGTGCACCGGCAGCCACATAAACAGGCCGGTAACCAGCGTGATGACAAAGGCGGCGCTGAAGGCGGTGTGAGTGCCGTCGTGATACAACAGCGACACACCGATCGGCGGCAGCAGAGTCAGGCTGAACACCGTCAGGAGTATTCCGAAAACTCGCGCTATTACAGCAATTCGCATCGGCGCATTTCAGCCTATTATCGAATGTTGGTCGGTAGGGTGCGCCGTGCGCACCATTGAACCTGTGGTGCGCGCGGCACATCCTGCGGGAGTCCCGAGTCCCGCCCTTAAAAGAAGCTGAAGCCCACCTGGAACAACTGCTCCACATGGCGGGTCTGGCGGCGATCCACCAGGAAGACGATCACATGGTCGTTCGTCTCCACCACCACGTTGTCGTGGGCGATCAGCACTTCGCTGCCCTGCTCCGTCTCGCGCACTATGGCGCCTATGGCGGCACCTTCGGGCAGGTCTATATCCTCGATTTTCCTACCCACCACCTTGGAGGTGCGGTTGTCGCCATGGGCGATCACCTCGATGGCCTCGGCGGCGCCGCGGCGCAACGAGTGCACATTGACCATATCGCCGCGGCGCACGTGGGTCAGCAGGCTGCCGATGGTGTTCTGCTGCGGAGATATGGCGATATCAATTTCGCCGCCCTGCACCAGGTCGACATAGGCGCGGTTGTTGATCAGGGTCATCACCTTGCGCGCGCCCAGGCGCTTGGCCAGTAGCGACGACATGATATTGGCCTCGTCGTCGTTGGTCAGCGCCAGGAATACATCGGTGTCCTCGATGTTTTCCTCCAACAGCAGATCCTGGTCCGAGGCGCTGCCGTGCAGCACGATACTGTGGGACAGCGCCTCCGACAGGAAGACGCAGCGCTCGTGACTCTGCTCGATGAGCTTGACCGAGTAGCGGTTTTCCAGCTTGTGCGCGAGGCGCAGGCCGATATTGCCGCCGCCGGCGATCACGATACGCTTATAACCGTGTTCCAGCCGGCGCAGTTCACTCATCACCGCGCGAATATCGGCGCGCGCGGCGATAAAGAAGACCTCGTCGCCGGCCTCGATCACCGTGTCCCCCTGGGGAATGATCGGGCTGTTGCGGCGGTAGATGGCGGCCACGCGGGTGTCCACCTTGGGCATATGTTCGCGCAGGTAGCGCAGCTGGTGGCCGACCAGGGGGCCGCCCTGCACGGCGCGCACCGCCACCAGCTGCACGCGGCCGTCGGCGAAATCCAGCACCTGCAGGGCGCCGGGATACTCCATCAGGCGCGCGATATACTCCGATACCAGCTGCTCGGGGCTGATCAGCACGTCGATGGGAATGGCCGGGGTATCGAACAGCTGCGGATGCTGTAAATAGGCGCCTGCGCGCACGCGGGCTATCTTGGTGGGCACGCGGTACAGGGAGTGAGCTATCTGGCAGGCGACCATATTGGTTTCGTCGTTGTTGGTCACCGCTACCAGTATGTCGGCATCCTCGATGCCGGCTTCCAGCAGTATATCCGGGTGGGCGGCGTGGCCGATGACCACGCCGATATCCAGGCGATCGCGCAGTTCACGCAGGGTTTTCTCGTCACTGTCCACCAGCACAATATCGTTGCGCTCGGAGGCGAGGCTTTCCGCCAGTGAGCCGCCCACCTGGCCGGCGCCGAGAATGACAATTTTCATATCAGATATGGCTCGCGACTCTGGTCGCTTTTATTCGGCTTTGCCCAGCAGAGCGTAGTAGAAACCGTCGCCACCGTCGGGCTGCGGAAACAGCTGTACGCCCGCCGCCTGCGGCTCTCCCCAGGGCGCATCATTCAGCAATTGCGGCGTATTGTCGCTCGCATCCCCAGTCTCCGCAACGAAGCGCGCCACTACCTCGGCGTTTTCCGCTGGCAGTATCGAGCAGGTGGCGTAGAGCAGGGAGCCTCCCGGGCGGAGCAGCTTCCACAGGGCGCGCAAAATTCTGGCCTGCAGTTCGGCCAACTCGGCGATGTCCGCCTCGCGGCGCAACAGCTTGATATCCGGATTGCGGCGGATCACCCCGGTGGCGGAGCAGGGTGCGTCCAGCAGTATGCGGTCGAAGGGCTGGCCGTCCCACCAGGCATCGGCTTCTGCCGCATCGGCGCAGATCAGCTCCGCCTCGGCGCCGATACGCTCCAGGTTTTCCGCCACCCGGTCCAGGCGCACCTCTTCTATATCCAGGGCACTCAGGCGGATCGAGGGCTGCTGTTCCAGCAGGTGGCAGCTCTTGCCGCCGGGGGCGGCGCAGGCGTCCAGCACTCTTTCTCCGTTGCGCGGTGCCAGCAACAGTGCCGCCAGCTGCGCCGACTCGTCCTGCACACTGACCAGGCCATCGGCAAAGCCCGGCAGCTCATTGACCGCGCGGGCCTCGTCCAGCACAAGGCCGACCGGGGAAATGGCGCTGGGGCGGGCGGCGATATCCGCCGCATCCAGCTGTTGCAGATAGTCTTCGCGGGAAACCCTGGCGTTGTTGACGCGCAGGGTCATCGGCGGATTGGTATTGTTGGCGCGGAAGATATCGGCGGCGCGCTCGGGCCAGGCGGCCTTGATACGGCGCTGCAGCCAGCTCGGGTGCATGGAGCTGAACTGCGGGTTGCCGGACAGTTTGCGCTGCAGCTGTTCGCGACTGCGCTGGGCATTGCGCAGCACGCCGTTGATGACGCCGGTGGCGCGGTCCAGCTTCAGTGCGCGGGCCGCATTCACCGTTGCCGATATCGCCGCGTGATCGGGGATGCGAGTGTATTCCAACTGATAGAGGCCGAGCAGTATCAGTGCCTCCACCTCGATATCCGCCGGCGGCTTGCGCAGCAGCTTGTTGGCCTGCAGTTGCAGCCGCGGTGCCGTGCGCGCGCCGCCGTAGCAGAGTTCCCGCAGCAGCGCGCGATCGCGTTCAGCGACTTTTTCCTCTGCGCGCGGCAGCAGTCGCGACAGCGAGCCCTGGCTCTGGAGCAGGGCGGCGAGAACCCTGGCGGCCTCTGCGCGGACGTCGTTAGTCATCTATTGCCCCAGCCGGTTGCCGGGGGCAAACAGCTCCCGGTAGCCCTTGAGTATTTCCGCCACCGGCAGGGCCTTCTTGCCCGGCAGTTGCAGCAGCTGCAGGCGCAGTGCCCCGCGGCCGCAGGCGACCAGCAGGCCCTCGCTGTCGGCGGTGAGAATGGTGCCCGCTGCATCGCCGTGGCAGCCGTGCTCCAGTTGTGCGCTGTAGATGCGCAGTCGCCGCTCGCCCTTGTTGTCCGAGAAGGTGGTCCAGCAAACGGGGAAGGGATTGAAAGCGCGGATCCGGCGCTCCAGCTCCTCGGCCGGGCGGGTCCAGTCGAGCCTGGCTTCCTCCTTGCTGATCTTGCCGGCGTAGTTGGCCAGGGCGTCGTCCTGCATCCGCGGCACGGCCGTACCGGACGCCAGTTGCTGCAGCGCCTCCAGCAGCGCCGGGCCACCCAGTTCTGCCAGCTTGTTGTGCAAGCTGCCGCCTGTGTCCCGCGGGGAAATGGCGCAGCGGCTCTCCACCAGCACCGGGCCTGTATCCAGCCCGGCCTCCATCTGCATGATGGCCACGCCGCTCTTGGCGTCGCCGGCCTCGACGGCGCGCTGAATCGGCGCGGCGCCGCGCCAGCGCGGCAGCAGGGATGCGTGTACATTCACGCAACCGAGGCGCGGCGTATCCAGCACCACCTGGGGCAGAATCAAACCGTAGGCGACCACTACCATAATGTCCGAAGCCAGGGCCGCCAGTTCCGCCTGGGCACTCTCATCGCGCAGGCTCGATGGCTGGTAGACCGGAAGGGCGTGTTTTTCCGCCAGCGCCTTGACCGGGCTGGCGAGCAGTTTCTTGCCGCGCCCGGCGGGCCTGTCCGGCTGGGTGTAGACGGCGATGACATTGTGTGGGCTGTCGAGCAGTGCCTGCAGGTGCACGGCGGCAAAGTCCGGCGTGCCGGCGAAGATGATGTTCAGTGGCTGGGTCATAGACTCGGTGTGGAAGGGCCACCGGGGCGACCGGTGGCGGGAAACCTGGTTTGGAAACTGTGCGCCTAGGCGCGCTGGCGATGGGCCTTTTCCAGCTTGGAACGGATGCGGTTGCGCTTCAGCGGAGAGATGTAATCCACGAACAGCTTGCCGTTCAGGTGATCCACCTCATGCTGGATAATCACCGCCAGCAGGCCCTCGGCCTCGATCGCGAAGGTCTCGCCATCCCGGTCCAGTGCCTTGATACGCACCTTGCGGGGACGCTCCACCGTCTCGTAGAAACCGGGTACCGACAGGCAGCCCTCGTCGTACTGGTGGATCTCCTCGTCCAGCACCTCGATCTCCGGGTTGATGAACGCCAGTGGCTCGCTCTGGTCTTCACTCGCGTCAATCACGACAATGCGCTGGTGCACATTCACCTGGGTCGCTGCGAGGCCGACGCCGGGGGCGTCATACATGGTTTCGAACATGTCGTCGACCAGCTGGCGCAGTTCGTCGGTAACCTCGACTACGGGTTTTGCGACCTGGCGCAGGCGCGGATCGGGAAATTCAAGGATCTCGAGTTTGGCCATAACACCTGTGACAAACTTCTAGTATTCGTGGAACTTGCGCTGATAACATAATGATCGCGCTCAAATTTTGCCGTTTGGAGTCTAATTTTCCAATCGACTCCGGCCTGCCTCAGACAGGCCCGGCGCTGTGAATTATAGCGATAAAGAGCATAGGAATGCTTCCATGAAAAAAATTATTCTGGCCGCTGCCGCGTTGCTGGCGGTGACCTTTGGCATTCAGGCCCAGGATCAGGTGCCCCTCAACCCCGACCACCCGGATGTCTACGTGGTGCAGAGGGGCGACACCCTGTGGGATATCTCGGGCCAGTTCCTCGCCCAGCCCTGGCAGTGGCCGGAGATCTGGCAGGTCAATCCGCAGGTAGAAAACCCCCACCTGATCTACCCGGGCGACCGTTTGCGCCTGGTGTATGTGGAGGGGCAGCCGCAGCTGCACCTGGAGCGCGGACCGCGCGCCTACAGGTTGACGCCGGCCTCCGGCAGCAGCAGCCTGCACCCGCAGGTGCGCCGCGAGGCGGTGGGCGAGGCGATACCGGCGATTCCGCTGGACGCGATCAACGCTTTCCTGTCGCGCACCCGCATAGTGGCGCCGGATGCCTTCGAAGGTACACCCTATGTGATTTCCGGTTCCGACAACCACATCCTGATGGGGGCCGGAGACAAGATTTACGCCCGCGGCGACTTCCGTGTGCCCCTGGCCGCCTACGGCGTCTACCGCCCCGGCCCTATCTACGCGGATCCGCTGACTGGAGAAACTCTGGGTCGGCAGGCCCTGGATGTGGGTTCGGTCGACCTGTTCCAGTTGGATCCGGACCGCCGCGAGGAATTTGCCATTGCCACCCTGGAGGTCACCCGCACCGCTCGCGAGATTCGCCTGGAAGACCGGCTGCTGCCGGTGGAGGAGCGTTCCATCGCCGCGATGTTCCAGCCCGGGGCGCCGGCGGTACCGGTGGAAGGCGTTATCCTCGGCGTCGATGAGGGCGTGACCCAGATCGGCAAGTACGACGTGGTGGTGGTCAACCGCGGCGAGCGCGAGGCTCTGCAGCCGGGCCATGTGCTGGCGATCTACAAGCGCGGCGCCACGGTGCGCGATCGCATCGAGCGCGAGAGCGTCAAGCTGCCGGACGAGTACGCCGGAGTACTGATGGTGTTCCGCACCTTCGAGAAGATGAGCCTGGCACTGGTGCTGGAGGCGGAGCGCCCGCTCGCGGTGATGGATCTGGTGCGCAACCCCTGAGAATGTTTCACCGGCGGGCTTTTCTGTTTGGCCCGCCTTGCCCTGCAAGAACAGAATCGAACGGTAGATCGCATGGATGCGCTGACCGCCACACTGGCCCTGCTGCGACTCGAAGGCATGGGCCCCGGCCGCTACTGGCAGCTGATCGAACACTTCGGCAGCCCCCTGCGGGCGCTGCAGTCCCTCCCCGATACTCTATTGATCAAACTCCCCGAGCGCGCCCAGAGCCAGTGGCGCGATTTTGCCAGGCGCGGCGAGCAGAGCGAACTGGCCGCCTGGGCACAGGCGGAACAACAGCACTGCAAAGACGCCGGGATAAGACTGCTGGCATACGGCGAGGATGAATACCCGCGGCTGCTGGCCGAAATATCCCGCCCGCCGCCGGTCCTTTATATAAGGGGGGCCGTCGAGGCGCTGCACCTGCCGCAGATAGCGGTGGTCGGCGCGCGCCGCGCCAGCGCCGGCGGGCTGGACAATGCCCACGCCTTCGCGGCGGAGCTGGCCGGCGCCGGTTTCGCGATCACCTCCGGCCTGGCGCTCGGGGTGGATGCCGCCGCCCACCGCGGCGCCCTCAAGTCCGGCGGTATCACCCTGGCGGTACTGGGCACCGGCGTCGACCGGCTCTATCCGCGGCGCAATGCAGCACTGGCGGAAGAGATAGTCGCAAGCGGCGGCGCCGTTATCGGTGAGCTGCCCCTCGGCAGCGCCCCCGAGGCGGCCAACTTCCCCAGGCGAAACCGCATTATCAGCGGCCTGTCGATGGGGGTACTGCTGGTGGAGGCGGCACTGCGCTCCGGCTCACTGATTACCGCGAGACAGGCGCTGGAGCAAAACCGCGAGGTGTTCGCGATCCCCGGTTCCATCCACAGCCCGCTGGCGCGCGGCTGCCACCGGATGATCCGGGATGGCGCCGCGCTGGTGGAAACCAGCACCGATATAGTCCAGCAGCTGGGCGGCCTGTTGGCAGAGCCTAAGACAGCTCTGAGTGAACCGGCGCCGCAACTGGAGCCGCGCCAGCGGCGCCTGGTCGAGGCCCTGGGTGGGGATCCCCGCAGTATGGAGCAACTGGCACGGGATACGGGCGAGAGCGTCGGCGAACTGATGGCGATGCTGCTGCAGCTGGAACTGGCGGGATATGTGGAACAGCTGCCCGGTGGCTACCAGCTGACCCCGCGGGGCGCCGCCCAGTTGCAATTCGCGGAATAGACAAAATTTACCAGCCATAGATACAAGGCGGTGGTCCCGATACTGGCTGCCGTGGTTCCTGCACCGCACCCTGACCGCGGCAGGCCGGCCCAGCCTTGTCTAGGCTGGTACTATCCGCTAAATTGCGGCGCTCCCCGAGAAGCGCAATTGTCGCAATAACTGCGCTACCGCAAGACCCGAAGAGTCCCGATCCTTGGCAGAAAATAACCGTCACAGCCTGTATAGCACGGGTTTCTCCCTGGCCGGCGCCGTGCGCGCACTGGCTGCCGGTGGGGTCATCGCCCACCCCACGGAATCGGTGTGGGGGCTCGCCTGCGATCCCAACAATCCCGAGGCGGTTGCCCGCCTGTGCCGGCTGAAAGGGCGGCCCCTGGAAAAGGGACTGATCCTGGTTTCCGGCGACCAGCATCACTTCGATGCACTGTTGCACAATCTCACCGGCGACCAGCGCGCGCGTATCGATGAGACCTGGCCCGGCCCGGTGACCTGGCTGGTTCCGCATTTTGACCAGGTGGCACCCTGGGTCTCCGGTATCCACCACAGTGTTGCCCTGCGCCACACCGACCACCGCTTCACCGCCGCATTAACGCGCGCCTTTGGCGGTGCTATCGTATCCACCTCCGCCAATCCGGCCGGCTGCCAAGCCGCGCGGCACAAGTTCCAGGTGCTGCGCTACTTCGGCGACAGCCTCGATTTTGTCGGCGGCGGCAATACCGGCGGCCGCAGGGCGCCCAGCGAGATCCGCGATCTCGTCAGCGGTCGCGTCGTTCGCGCCGGCTGAGCCCGTCTTCGCCTGGCCCTCCGGGGCCTATCCTCTCCCGCATTACAAGAGCTGACCATGACTGACGCCAATACTGCATTTCCGACTCAGACCGTGAAAGACTATCTGCTGAAACTGCAGGACCGTATCTGTGCAGAGCTGGCGGCGGTGGACGGCAAGGCGTTTGTGGAAGATACCTGGACCCGGGAGGGCGGCGGTGGCGGCCGCACCCGGGTGCTGGAAAATGGCAGTGTCATAGAAAAGGGCGGGGTCAACTTCTCGCACGTGTACGGCGATAAACTGCCGCCCTCGGCCACGGCGGCGCGCCCGGAACTGGCCGGCCGCTCCTTCGAGGCGATGGGGGTTTCCCTGGTGATTCACCCCGAAAACCCCTATGCACCCACCAGCCACGCCAATGTGCGCCTGTTTGTGGCGGAAAAAGCCGGTGCGGAACCGGTGTGGTGGTTTGGCGGTGGCTACGACCTCACTCCCTATTATGGCTTCGAGGCAGATGTGGTGCACTGGCACAACACCGCGAAAAAAGCCTGTGAGCCCTTCGGTGAGGAGATCTATCCGCGCTTCAAAAAATGGTGCGACGAGTATTTTTATCTCAAACACCGCGATGAAGCCCGCGGTGTGGGTGGCCTCTTCTTCGATGATTTCAATGAGGGCGGCTTCGACAATGCCTTCGCGTTCATGCGAGCGGTGGGCGACAGCTACCTCGACGCCTATCTGCCGATCCTGGAAGAGCGCAAAGACATCGAATACGGCGAGCGCGAACGCAATTTCCAACTGTACCGCCGCGGCCGCTATGTGGAGTTCAACCTGGTCTACGACCGCGGCACCCTCTTCGGCCTGCAGAGCGGCGGCCGCACCGAATCGATTCTGATGTCGCTGCCGTCGCTGGTGCGCTGGCAGTACGACTGGCACCCGGAGCCTGGCTCGGCAGAGGACAGACTCTACACGGAATTTCTGCCGCACAGGGACTGGCTCAAGTAATCAGGGAGACTGCTGTGCACAAGGCGCGACTGGAAGATATCAACAAGCTGTTTCTCGAGTACCGTCGCCAGTTCGAGATTGGCGATGCGCAACAGGTTGCGGGCTTCTACCGCTTCCCGCTGCACTATTATCGCGAAGATGGCAGCAAGCAGGCAGTGGCCAGGGACGAGTTCGTGGGACAGGTGGCCAAGCTGTTGAATGCCTACCGCCGCCTCCAGGTCAGCCAGATAGTCGGCACTGTCACCGACGTAATCGAGCTGAATGACAACAGCAGCATGGCAACGCTGAACTGGACACTGCTGACGCCCCGGGGTGCCAAGAGCGCGGAACTCTACAGCTCCACCACCCGCTACCTGGTCACAGACTTGGCGGAGGGGTTGAAGATAGACGGGCTTATCCTGGTGGACGAGACCACGAAAATTCGCGGCGCGGTGCGCGCGCAGGGGGTGGCGAAGTGACGGACTGTTACGCGGTAGTCGGCAACCCCATCGCCCACTCGCTGTCGCCGCGTATTCACGGCGCCTTCGCCGCGCAGACAGGTGAGGATATCCGCTACGAAAAACGGCTGGTGGAAAAGGGCGGCTTCGCGGATTTCGCGCGGGATTTCTTCGCCGCCGGTGGTTGCGGCCTCAATGTCACCCTGCCGTTCAAACTGGACGCCTGCGAGTTTGCCGACACGCTCACCGAGCGCGCCAGAGCCGCAGGTGCAGTCAACACCCTGGCGTTACAGCAGAATGGCACCCTTCTCGGGGACAACACCGACGGTGCCGGCCTGGTCGCAGATATAAAAGATTACCTGGGCTGGGCGATCGAGGATCGAAAGCTGCTGTTGTTGGGCGCCGGCGGTGCCACCCGCGGCGCCCTGCTGCCACTGCTGGCGGAAAAGCCGGCGCAGATCCATATCGCCAATCGCACAGCGCAAAAAGCACAGCAGCTGGTGCAGGATTTTTCCGGCTATGGCCCCATTAGCGCCAGTGGACTGGACGCGGTGCCGGCGGGTTTTGACCTGGTGGTCAATGCCAGCGCCGCCAGCCTTGCCGGTGAACTGCCGCCGCTGTCGCCCCTTGTGCTGGCGACGGGGGCTTGGGCCTACGATATGGTCTACGGCGCCGAGCCAACGCCGTTTATGCGTTGGGCGGAGCAGTTGGGCGCCGAGACCGCCGATGGGCTGGGCATGCTGGTAGGGCAGGCGGCGGAGGCCTTTTACCTGTGGCGGGGCCTGCGCCCGGCAGTGGCGCCGGTACTGGAAATGCTGCGGGCGGAACTGCGCGACAAGCACCAGGCTGGCGCCAGATGACGCATCACCACCGAACGGTCACCGGCAGGTGCCGCGACCGTCTCGCCAGACTATTGTTCCTAGCGTGAACAGGCCCCTGCCTGGAGCTGCGGGTCCGTCGAAACCACCGGTGGAAAACACCGCAAAGTGCCGTACGGCGTACTTTTCCCCGGAGTTTTGGTATCCTCTCGCCCCTTAATTTGGGCCGGGTCGGGCATTTCCTGTGGCAAGACCCATTTCTTCCCCGCTGCGGCGCGCGTGAAACACTGGAGTTAACCGCAAGTGAATGAGCTTCCCTTCGAAAAAGTCACCATAGTGATGGGGTCCCGGTCCGACTGGCCGACCATGGAGATGGCGACCAAACCCCTCACCGAACTGGGGGTTCCCTTTGCCACCGCGGTCGTCTCGGCCCACCGCACGCCCCAGCGCATGGTGGAGTTCGCCACCCAGGCACACGAGCGCGGCACCAAGGTCATTATTGCCGGGGCCGGTGGCTCCGCCCACCTGCCGGGCATGATCGCGGCGCTGACCCCGCTGCCGGTGATCGGCGTACCGGTGGCGAGCAAGTTTATGACCGGTATGGACAGCCTGCTGTCGATTGTGCAGATGCCCAAGGGCGTGGCCGTTGCCACCCAGGCGGTGGGTGCATCCGGAGCCTATAACGCGGGTCTGCTGGCGGCGCAGATGCTGTCTGTGTCCGATGCGGAACTGCAGCAGCGCCTGATCGCGTGGCGCGAGAACCAGAGTGCAAGTGTCCCGTTCGACGTTGAATGATGTCTGCCGGAATAACGCCGTTGGCAAGTATTGAGGTTTAGCAGAGATGACAGTCAGGCGAGTTGGCATTGTGGGATGCGGCCAGTTGGCGCAGATGATGGCCCAGGAGGCGCGCCCGCTGGGTATCGAGTTCAGTTTCCTTGCCGAGGGCGACGAGAACACCGGCTGTGTGGACGGGCTGGGTAGCGTCGTGCACGCACGGGAAGGCGATGATATCGAATCGCTCTACCGCGCCATGGGCAGCCCCGAAGTCATCACCGCCGAGCGCGAACAGGTGTCGGTGGCGCTGCTGCGGGCGCTGGAAAAGTTCTGTCCCGTCTACCCGCGCCCGGATGCGTTCGAGACAACCCAGCACCGCGTGCGGGAAAAAACTGCGATCACCGCGGTCGGCCTGCCGGTGGCCCCTTTCCTGCCCGCCAATAACTACGACGAGATCTGCGCGGCAGTTCAGCAACTCGGTTATCCGTCGTTTATCAAAAGCTGTGAACACGGCTATGACGGCAAGAACCAGTGGCGGGTCGATAGTGATGAAGACCTGGCTGCCATCGCCGGCGTGCCCGAACAGGAATACGTGGTAGAGCAGGGGGTAAACTTCTCCCGCGAAGTCTCCCTGATCGGCGCCCGCACCGCAGACGGAAAAGTGGCGACCTATCCACTGGCGGAAAACGATCACTACCGAGGCACACTGCTGGTTTCCACGGCGCCGGCGCCGCATGTCAGCGAAGAACTGCAGCACACCGCCGAGGAATACCTGGCGAAACTGATGAACGCCTGGGACTATGTGGGCGTGCTGGCCATGGAGTGCTTCGTCACCGAAGATGGTCTGCTGATCAACGAGCTGGCACCGCGAGTGCACAACAGCGGTCACTGGACTCTCGCCGGTGCGGAAACCAGCCAGTTTGCCAATCATGTGCGCGCGATTCTCGGTATGCCCCTGGGGGAGACCCACTGCGAGCGCCCGGCGGTGATGATCAATATGCTCGGCGTCGACAAGAAGCCGGCACTGCCCAACGAGGGTGTCTGGTCCTACGGCAAGGCCCTGCGCCCCGGGCGCAAGATGGGACATGTGATTCTGCTGGACGACTCCCAGGAAGCGCTGGCCACGCGTATCGACAGCATGCTGGAAGAACTCTACGGTCCGTCCAAAAGACCCGCCTGAGTTTGAATCTCGTTCGCGGTCCTTACCGCGAGATCTGGCATACTGATGCCCGTTTGCCCCGCCGGGTTATTGCCCGGTGGGGGACAATAAAAGGAGGTATCGGTGCGAGAATTTGTTAAAAACCTTTCTGTCTGTTTTGCCGCTGGCTGCCTTGCCGGACTGGCCTATGCGCTGGGCCTCTGGGCCATGGGCCACTACGGTTTTACCCGCTGGCTCGGGGTCGATATTGCCCCCTATCTCTCCAACGCCTACCTCTACCAGCGCATCGTCTGGGGCGGCATCTGCGGTCTGATTTTCCTGCTGCCCTGGCGCAGGTCCTGGCTGGCGCGCGGTTTTTTCCTGTCGCTGATTCCCGCCGGCATTCTACTGTTGCTGCTGCTGCCGATGCGCGGTCTGGGTCCCGGCGCCGTGGCCCTGGGCATGCTGACGCCGCTGGTGATCATTCTCGCCTGTGGCCTCGGCGGCATAGCCGCCTCCGGCCTGTTGCGCGCCCAGGGCAGATAAGTTACAGCTCGCGGCTTTTCCAGCTGCCGCGGGAGAAGAGCCACAGGGTAAACAGCCCCACACAAGTCTCGGTGACGAATACGCCCCAGAAGACGCCGGAGTGCTGCCAGTCCAGCGGCACCGCAAGGTACCAGCACAGCGGTATCTGGATCAGCCAGAAGAACACCAGGTTGATCTTGGTGGGGGTGGCGGTGTCGCCGGCGCCGTTGAATGCCTGCACCGACACCATCCACCAGCCGTAGACGAAATAGGAGTAGGAGAGAATCCGCAGCCACTCGCCGCCGATGGTGATCACCGCCGCGTCCGCGGTGAAAATGCCCATCAGCTGCTCGTAGTAGAGGAAATAGGCCACCGAGACGCCGAGCAGGAAGACCATGTTATAGAGGCCGATCAGCCACACGGAGGACTCGGCGCGGGCCGGCTGCCCGGCACCCAGGTTCTGGCCAACCAGGGTGGCGGCGGCGTTCGACAGGCCCCAGGCCGGCATCAGCGTAAACATCATGATACGCACGGCGATGGTGGCCCCGGCGACGGCATCGTTGCCCACTTCGGCGAGGATCCGCATCAGGAATATCCACGAAGTCATGGCCACGATCATCTGGCCGATGCCGCCGAGTGACGTGCGCACAATTTCCAGTGCCACTTTGGCATCCCACACCAGCTGTGAGCCGAAAGCGCGGATATGCTTGCCGCCGCGGAAGAGAATCCACAATTGCATGGCGACGCCCACACTGCGGCCGATATTGGTGGCAATGGCGGCGCCCTCTATACCCATGGCCGGAATCGGCCCCAGACCGAAAATCAAAATGGGGTCGAGCAGCATATTGATGCCGTTGGCGATCCACAATACGCGCATGGCGATGGCTGCATCCCCGGCACCGCGGTAGACGGCATTGATCACGAACAGCAGCATGATCACGGCGTTGCCGCCCAGCATCCACTGGGTGTACCGGTATCCCTCCTCAAGCGCCCAGGCATCCGCGCCCATCAGTGCCAGCAATTCCCTGGCGTAAAAGATGCCGGCGAGCGCAAACGGCACCGAAACCAGCAGCGCAATAAAAATCGCCTGGACTGCGGCGAGACCTGCGTCGGCGCTCTTTTTCTCGCCGACGCGCCGCGCGACCAGGGCGGTGACGGCTGTGGCGAGACCTATACCGATGGCGTAGAGCAGGAACAGGTAGGTCTCGGTCAGGCCCACGGTGGCCACTGCCGAGGCACCGAGCTTGCCTACGAAGTAGATGTCCACCACCGCGAAGGTGGCCTCCATGACCAGTTCCAGCACCATGGGCACTGCCAGCAGGAATACGGCGCGGCGCATGCCGATACGGGTGTAGTCCGCCTCGGTGCCGCGAATAGCGTCCACTAGTTCGCGCCACAGGGAGCGTGCGGCTGCGGGGGCTGCATTGGTGGGGAGGGCGCTGGGTTCGGTCATGGTCGGGAATCCACCGGGTTGTCCGGGTAAAACTGGTGAAATACCTCCGGGCGGAATCCCGAGGGGATAAGGACTGGTCGAATCTGAAACGTGGCTATCGACAGCTCCAGGTCGGGAGACTTAAGCCGTCTTTGTGTCCGGGGTCAAGTCCCCCTACCGGGTCCGCCGGTTTTCATTCGCGATTATGCTCCGCTATCGAAGAGCAACTGCGCGGCCACACCGAACATCATGGCGGCCACAGCCAGATCGAGCAGGCGCCAGGTGGCCGGGCGCGCCAGCCAGGGGGAGAGCCAGGCTGCACCGATGGCGAGCGCAAAGAACCAGGTCAGGGAGGCGCTGGCGGCGCCCAGCGCGTAGGCGCCCGGATCGACCTGCTGGGCACCGAGGGACCCGATCAGCAGTACTGTATCCAGGTAGACATGGGGGTTGAGCAGGGTCACCGCCAGCGCGGTGAGCAGTACCGCATGGCGCGGCCGCGGCGCAGTCGACTCGGCCTGCTGCAGCCCCCCCGGGTGCACGGCCCGGCGCAGTGCACCCAGTCCGTAGCAGAGCAGGAAAGCCGCGCCGCCCCAGCGCGCAATGGCCAGCAGTAGCGGGCTTTGCAGCAACAGGGCGGCCAGGCCGAAGACACCGGCGGCGATCAGCATCGCATCACAGGCCACGCACAGGGTGGCCACCAGCAGGTGGTGTTCACGGCGCAGGCTCTGGGCCAGGACGAAGGCATTCTGCGCGCCGATGGCGATGATCAGTCCGCCGCCGACCAGCATGCCGTTGAAGTAACTCTGCCACATCTCCTTGTCTCTCCCTCTCGGATATCGGAAATGCTGGCGAGTCTGCCCGGCGAGCTGATATAAGATAAACAAATTCTGCTGATCAGATATTAGAGAAATCGATATGTTCGACTACAAGCTACTCTCCGCGCTCGCGGCGGTGGTGGAGCAGGCGGGTTTCGAGCGCGCTGCGCTGGCGCTGGGCCTGTCGCAGTCGGCGGTATCGCAGCGCATCAAGCTGTTGGAGGCGCGCGTAGGCCAGCCGGTGCTGGTGCGGGCCACACCGCCGCAGCCCACTGATCTGGGCCGGCGCCTGCTCAATCACGTACAGCAGGTACGCCTGCTGGAGCGCGACCTGAGAGGGCAGGTTCCGGCCCTCGACGAGGGCGATCAGCCGGAGCGCCTGCGTATCGCGATCAATGCCGACAGCCTCGCCACCTGGTGGGCGCAGGCGGTGGCCGGTTTCTGCACCGAACGCCAGGTGCTGTTGGACCTGGTGGTGGAGGACCAGGCAGTGGGACTCAAACGCATGCGCGCCGGCGAAGTGGCGGCCTGCGTCTGCGCAGTGGAGAGACCGGTAGCCGGCGCGCGCAGCATTGCGCTGGGAGCCATGCGCTACCGGGCGCTGGCCAGCCCCGGGTTTATTGCCCGGCATTTTCCCGCCGGGGTGACTCCCGAGGCACTGGCCCGCAGTCCCGCCATCGTCTTCGGGCCGGATGACTATCTCCAGCATCGCTACCTGGAATCACAGGGTATCGAGGGGACATTCTCCCATCACCTGTGCCCCTCCTCCGAAGGTTTTGTCCAACTCACATCGAGGGGCCTCGGCTGGGGACTGGTGCCGGAGTTGCAGGTGGTCGACGAGCTGGCCAGCGGTGAACTGGTGGAGCTGCTGCCGGGCCGCTCGCTGGATGTGCCGCTCTACTGGCACCACTGGCGCAACGGCGGCGAACTGCTGGCCGAGTTGACCGGCCAGCTTGTCGCGACCGCCGCAAAACTGTTGGTACCCTGAGCCGGCGGCCGTGCCAATGGCTTTGTGTCAGGCCGCGAACTCGATTTCCACCAGGCTGCAACGCTGTGTGAATCCCATGGCCCGCTTGATGGTCGGGTAGACGGAAGCGGTGGCGACACAGACACCCAGCTCGATACGCTGGCGTTTATTCAATTGCGCGTCGATACGCTCTTCCAGCAGCGGGTCGACATTGCGATAGCAGGCCACCGCCGTAGCGAAATCGAAGATATCCTTGAGGTTTTCCGGCAGGCGGCTGCCGCCCTGAAGGCAGGCCTGCACGACGGACTTGTCGATATCCGCCTCCAGCGCCATGCGCACGTTGAGCTGCAGGCACTCGCCGCAGTCGGCCACCTGCATCGCCGCCAGTTTGCTCACCCAGTAGATGTCCAGCGGCAGAAACTCCCGGTGGTAGGAGAGTGGACGGAAGTTGGCAAACTTCTCGAAGCCCTCCGGCGAGCTCAGCAGAAATTCCTTAAGGTAGTCCATATCGTAGCGATAGCGCCGGGAGAAGGTGTCCAGTTCCTGCAGGTGCTGTTCTTTGGTCATGGCTATGACTCCTCTCAGTTTGGATTAAATCAGTTTCTGCAGCAGCAGCGCCGACAGGTAGAGACCCAGGCCGAAAACCCCGTGGGTGAGCAGGCTGTTGATGCGGGCCCGCTGGGGATTCGGCGTTCTGGCGGCGGCTACGCCGGCACCCAGGGCCGGCTGCATGATGAAAAAGGGCGCAGCCACGGTGACCAGCCCGAAAACCAGGGCCGGCAACGGGGTCGGCTGCCGGACCCAGTCGGGACCACAGATCGACAGCAACAGTGCCGCGAAAAGAATGCCGATGGCGTAGTGGGCGATCCAGCCGATGGCGCGCTCGCCGGGCACGTCCGCGGCGGCGCCGATGCCCGCGTGCACAAAACGGCCGTGGGGTATATGGCCGAGCCAGCGCCCGACCATGGCCCAGTCCAGCGATGGCACGCCAAAGAGGCGCAGGCGCAGCAGCGCCCAGAGGTCCATGACCGCCGTGGCGCCTGTGCCGATAGCTACGGAATAGACAAAAAACTGCAGTGGGTCGCCCATCTGCCAATACCTCCCCGAGTCGATGGAGAGGACAGTTTCTGTGACGTTAGCGATAGGAGAAAGTTAGATTCTATCGGTAGTTTCGATAGGTGGGCTGTAATAGTTGCCGTAGAGGCGTCGCGCCTCCCGCGCAAACCAGCGCGCGGCGGTACCCTGGGGGGTCTTCGCCGACCACAGCAGGTCGACACCGAGACTCCAGGCGCTGAGCGCATTGCTCAGGTTCAGCTCTACCAGCTTGCCGCTTTTCAGGAAGGGGCGCGCCAGCTCATAGGGGGCGTTGACCCAGCCGACGCCCTTGCAGGCCAGGTCCAGCGCCTGCAGCAGCGAGTCGCTGCTCCAGGTCTGCGGGGACAGTTGCCAGCGGCGTCTGGAGGATGGCGAGGCCGCGACCAGCTGGCGGTACTGGGCGGCCTCATTGAGGGAGCTGCCGGGTTTCTGCGCCAGCGGATGCTCCGGGCAGGCCAGGGTCAGTACGCGCTGCTGGCCCAGGTTGTTGAAATCCACCTCATCCGGGTAGTGGTCGCGGTTGGTGACAAAGGCAAAATCCGCATCGCCCTCGGCGATGCGGCCTATGGCGCACTCGTCACTGGCAGTACTGGCGCGGATCTGGGTGTGGGGAAAGCATTCGGCGAAGGCGGCCAGCATATCGTTGAGTTTGTCCGGCATCACCAGCTCTTCGAAAACGATACGCAGCAGCGGCTCCTCGCCGCTCTGGTAGGAGTCCGCCGCCTGCAGGAAGCGGCGCAACTGGCCGATGGCCTGTCGCGCCAGTGGCAGCAGTGCCTGGGCCTCCGCTGTCGGCTGCGGGTATTTGCCGCTGCGGTCGAATAACGTCAGCCCCAGGTCCAGCTCCAGGTTCTGGATCTGTGTGCTGACCGCCGACTGGGCACGCCCCATGTCCCGCGCCACCGCAGAGAAGGAGCCCTTCTCGCAGGCGGCGACGAAGGTGCGCAGCTGGTCCAGGTTGAGATTGATCATCGAGGGTTCTCGGGCGGGGAAAATCAGGGCTGCTCGTGCTCGGTCAGATACTGGTTCTTCAGTTTCACGTAATTGTCGGCGGAGTAGCGGAAGAAGGCCCTCTCCCTGTCCGAAAGGGGGCGCGCCTGTCTGCAGGGAGCGCCCACATAGAGGTAGCCGCTCTCCAGTTTCTTTCCGGGCGGCACCAGGGCGCCGGCGGCCAGCACCACCTCGTCCTCGATCTCCGCGCCGTCCAGCACTATGGAGCCTATGCCGATCAGCACCCGGTTGCCGACGGTGCAGCCGTGCAGACAGGCCTTGTGGCCGATGGTGACGTCGTCGCCGATGACCAGCGGCCAGCCGTGTTCGTTGAAAGGGCCGGCGTGGGTGATATGCAGCACGGCGCCATCCTGCACGCTGGTGCGCGCGCCTATCTCAATCCGGTGCATGTCGCCGCGCACCACCGCCATGGGCCAAACGGAACTGTCGTCGCCCAGGGTCACATCGCCGATCACCGCGGACTGCGGATCGATAAAGACGCCATTGCCGAGCCGGGGGGATTTTTCGCTATCGCCATTGCCGTGGGTGCGAAGTGGGGACATGGTCAACCTCCTGTACAATCGGTCTCCTATCATAGCCTTAACCAATTCTGAGCACAGGGTGTTGTATGTCCAATCCGCTGTTAGATCTGCCGCTGCTGCCCCCCTTCGACCGGCTGCAGCCGGAGCATGTAGAGCCGGCCATCGCCGAACTGATCGATCAATGCCGGGCGCAGCTAAAGGAAGGGCTGCAAGAGCCGGGCTGGGACAGTACCCTGGCACCGCTCGAAGAAGCGCAGGACAGGCTCAACCGCGCCTTTTCCCCGGTCAGCCACCTGAACAGCGTGCTCAGTGGCCCCTGGCGCGCCCCCTACGAGGCGGCCCTGGCCCGGGTGACCGCTTACTGGACAGAGCTGGGGCAGAATCGCGATCTCTATAAACTCTACCAGCAGCTGGCCGAGGCCCCCGAGTTTGCCAGCTGGCCACAGGCGCGGCGAAAAGCAGTGGAGCTGGGTCTGCGGGATTTCATATTGAGTGGCGTCGCCCTCGAGGGCGAGGATCGCGACAGGTTTGCCGCCAACAGCCGTCGCCTGGCGGAGCTGTCGAGCCGCTTCGCCAACAATGTACTCGATGCCACCAGCGCCTGGACCTGGCATACAGAGGATGAGGCAGAGCTGTCCGGCCTGCCGCAGACCGCCCTGGCCGCAGCAAAGGCCGCCGCCGAGACGAAGGCGCTCGACGGCTGGCTGCTCACCCTGGAGGGGCCCAGCTACCTGGCGGTAATGACCCACGCCGACAACCGGGAGTTGCGCGAGGAGGTGCACAAGGCCTTCGTCAGTCGCGCGTCGGAAACCGGCCCCAACGGTTGCGAGTTCGACAACTCTGCGGTGATGGAGGAGATACTGCATCTGCGCGCCGAGCAGGCGATGCTGTTGGGTATGGCGAACTACGCCGAACTGTCCCTGGCCAGCAAAATGGCGCAGGATAATGACAGGGTGCTGGAATTCCTCAACGACCTGGCGGCGCGGTCGAGGCCGGCCGCGCAACAGGAATTTGACCAGTTGCAGGAATTCGCTGCGGAAAAACTCGGATTGGATCGGCTACGGCCCTGGGACATCGCCTGGGCGGCGGAAAAGCTCAAGCAGGAACGCTACGCGCTCAGCCAGGAGGCGCTGCGCCCCTATTTCCCCTACGAGAAGGTCCAGACGGGGCTGTTTGCCGTGGTGGAAAAACTCTTTGGCATCCGTGTTGAGGCGGACATCGGCGTGCCCGGCTGGCACGGTGATGTGCAGTTCTTCTGGGTGACTCGCGGCGGCGAGCGTATCGCCGGTTTCTATCTGGATGCATTTGCGCGGGAGAAAAAACGCGGCGGCGCCTGGATGGACAGCGTCAGCACCCGTCGCCAGACAGCGGACGGACTGCAACTGCCGATAGCCTATCTGGTGTGTAACTTTTCATCTCCCGTCGCTGGCAAGCCATCCCTGCTGACCCACTACGAAGTCACCACTCTGTTCCACGAGTTCGGCCACGGCCTGCACCATATGCTGACCCGGGTAGACGTGGCCGCGGTTTCCGGTATCAATGGCGTGGCCTGGGATGCGGTGGAACTGCCGAGCCAGTTCCTGGAGAACTGGTGCTGGCAGCCCGAGGCGATAGCGATGATCTCGGGGCATTTTGAAACCGGTGAGCCGCTGCCGCAGGCACTGCTGGACAAGATGCTGGCGGCGAGGAATTTCCAGTCGGCCATGTTCACTGTGCGCCAGTTGGAGTTCGCGCTATTCGACTTCAAGCTGCATTGTCTTGCGCGCGGCGCCAGCGCCGCGGCAATTCAACAGCTGCTCGACGAGGTGCGCGCGCAGCTGGCGGTGGTGCCAGTGGCAGAGGAGAACCGCTTCCAGCACGGCTTCAGCCATATCTTCGCCGGTGGCTACGCGGCGGGTTACTACAGCTACAAGTGGGCCGAAGTACTGTCTTCGGATGCCTTTTCCCTGTTCGAGGAAAACGGCATCTTCGATTCCGCCACCGGCGGGAGATTCCTGAGCAGCATTCTCGAGCAGGGTGGCAGTCGCGACGCACTGGACCTGTTCACAGAATTTCGCGGCCGCACACCTAAAATAGATGCGCTGCTGCGTCACTCCGGTATCGAGCAACTCGAACTGAACACCAACCCCGGCTGAGCAGTACTCAAGATGATCAATGACGACAGAGAAAAACCGCAGAAAAAGAGATTTATCGCCGGCGCCGTGTGCCCGCGGTGCGGTGAGATGGACAGGATCGTGAACTACCGCGAGGGCGACAAGAACTATCGCGAATGTGTCGCCTGTGGATTCAAGGACGAAATCCGCCTGCAGTCGTCACCCCGGGAAATTGCAACCCGGGTAAGCGAGGCACGCAAAGAGGAAACAGTGGAAGCACCGGTAAAAATTATTCAGCCACCAAAAAATAAATAGAACAGTGAAAAAACTCTATCCGTTGCTGGCATTTGTGCTGGTGATTGCCATCGCGGCCCTATACGGCCTGAACCATTATCGCGAATTGCGCGAACATCAGCGGCAACAGACGGCGCACCTGCTCGCCAGTTGTGTCAATCAGGGGCTGCTGTCACTGTTCCGGCTGCAAGCCAATGACTGGCGTGCGCAACCGGAATTTTACCGGGAGCAGGAGCGCAAGCTGGAAGAATCGGTGGCGCAGTTGCCGCAGCAACTGCTGGATGGTGAAATTTTTGCGGAGTGGCAGGAGGCCATTACAATTTGCGAGAAATTGACCCGGCACAGCAACCTGCAACACGGAACCATATTCCGTCCATTGTCTGACTTTGCCGCGCGGGACATGACCGATGCCCGCACGCTCAAGGATCGCGGGTCGCTGAGGCGGCGCCAGCGGATTATCGGCCGGCTCGACGTCTCCGCCCAGGCCGCAGATCACTATATGCAGGACCTGCGCACGGATATCAAAAACCTGTTGAACGGTGGCGGCCTGTCGCTGAAAAGCCGGGAGCGGGCATTGCAGGAAATCAATGCGGAGGTTCTGGATTACTATCGCCGCGGCAATTTTTCCAAACGCCAGGTGGATGCGCATCTGCGGCGGGTTCAGAAGTACTATCAGGTACTGGCGGACAACCCCCGCGGCTATAGTCTGCGCGGAGGCGGGCTGTATTTCTACGATGCCAGATTGCGGCGGGAAGTTGAAAATCTGAACAGCGCGATTTTGCAGGGCGACAACCAGTTTTTTGCCAACTGGAAGCAAATAGTGCAACGGCAACAATGAGCTATTTAGGTACTCGCAAGTAAAAACAGTGAGCGGGCACTGTTATTGACCAAACGACCGTAACAGCGCCCGCTCAATCCTACCCATCCTGATTTTATTATTATTCGAAAGTCCCCCGCAGAAAATGACTTGAAAACCGCTGTTAATGCACCGTCATGGTATCGAACTCTACGACCGGCGGCCGCAGACTAATATCCAGTTCGCGCGCGAAGTCCGGCCAGACACCGGGGGTTTCGATAAAGCGCTGTCTGCACAGGATCATGTCCACGAGGCTGTTGGGGGACAATTGTTGGCCGCGGAAACGCTCCCCCAGCGCGATGCTCACTTCGTCCAGCTCGCCGGCGTAGCGCTCGCCGAGCAGTTCCCGCACTACCAGGTTTGCGACCAGCGGATCCATCGGCAACAGCGGCATGCCGCAGGCCGGCTGCAGCCGATCGTTGATTTCTTCCAGCGTGCGGTGGGCCAGGTAGGCGTCGTCCAACAGCGCGGCCAGTCCCACCTGATCGGGGTGCCTCTCCGGTGGCTCGCTGAAACTGTGGCCAATGACCTGACGTACCGGGGCGAAGTCCAGGCCCCCGGCTTCGCACAAGTGTTCCAGTTGTTGCAACCACTCGGGGACCACCTGGATATAGCGAATGACAAAACAGGTGAGATGACGGGGAAGGTCCCGCTGTGGCAGAAAGATGCTGCGGTGCAGCCTGGGCAGGGAGTGCCGGATTGCCTGTCGGAAGCGTCCCTTGTGACGCTCGAGGGTAACGGCCCGGTCGATGCACTGTTGCATCAACTTATAGTCGTCGTACATCGCCACCACTCAATTATGCCAACGGAGATATCCCCTTTTCCGTTGATTTGTCTCTTAACCTGCGCTGAGGCAATACTGCTTAACGATAAAAGAAGATGATTGGTACCGTTGCTCCAGTTACATCCACGATTTGCCTAAAGTGTAGTAGCGATAATAGATCAGCAAGCCCAAAGAGCGTGCGCCAATCCACAAAAACAGGCTAAACCAGACGCCATGGTTGCCCCAGGAGCGGGTGAGCGACCAAGCCGGGAAGAAAACCAGCACCGTTGCCACGAACATGGTATCGCGCATCTGCCGACTTTTTCCCGCACCGATAAAGACCCCGTCCAGCTGGTAACTCCAGACCGCCAGCAGCGGCAGGGCGCAGAGCCACCAGTAAACCTGCCGACCCTGCTCGAGTACCGATTCGATTTCGGTGAACAGTTCCAGAATTGGCGTGCGCCCCAGTAATAGCAGCAGGGTTACAGCCGCGGCGCTACCCAGGGCCAAGACGCTGGCGGTGCGCACTGTGGAGTGGAAAAGCCGCGGAGATTTCCTGGCCACCGATTCGCCGACCAGGGCCTCGGTCGCGTGGGCGAAACCGTCCAGAGCATAGGAGGTCATCATCAGCAGCTGCAGCAGTATCGCATTGGCCGCGAGAACCGCATCGCCCTGGGCCGCGCCCTGGGCGGTGAAGAAAGTCAGGGTCAGCAGCAGCAGGCAGGTGCGTACAAACAGGTCGCCGTTGATGCGCAGCAGCTCCAGCCAGGGGGCCGGTCGGCGGTGGGGAAAGAAGTCCGCGCGGCGCAGTTGTCGGGCGATACTCTGCCAGATATCCGCATTCACGCGGCTGAGCAGGCGCAGGCCGAACAGGAAAGCGCAGATATCCGCGCAGACGGTCGCCATGGCCGCGCCCCGTGCACCCAGACCGAGACCGACGATAAACAGGAAGTCGAGGGCGATATTCAGCAGGTTGGCGGCGAGCAGGATAAACAGCGGCGCACGGCTGTCCTGGCGGCCGATGAAAAATCCCAGCAGCGCGAAATTGGCCAGTGCCAGGGGCGCGCTCAGCAGTCGAATCTGCAGATAGGCCAGCGCCTGCGGTGCGGCGGCGGCGCTGGCATTCATCCAGCGCACGATATGGTCGAGCAGTGGCGAGGCCAGCAGCAACAGCAAAAGTCCCAGTACCAGTGCCAGCAGCAGCGCCCGCAACAGCCATTCTTCTCCGCCGTGGTTGCTGCGCGCCACCAACCCGGTGGTGCCCATGCGCAGGAAGCCGAAGGCCCACAGCAGCATCGAGATCACGCTCGCGCCTATGGCGACACCGGACAGGTATTCGGGGGAGGGCAGATGGCCGAGAATTGCCGTATCCACGGCGCCGAGCAGGGGCACCGAGATATTGCTCAGGATCATCGGCCAGGCCAGGCTCCAGACGCGGGCGTAGGGTCGGGATTCGAGCGTCTTCGTCTGCATTCTAAATCTCGGTACATCGAATTGGTCGGGGGCCGGGGCCGTGCTCCGCATGCACAATCCCGCTCGGCAAAGGCCGGTATTGCGACCGGCTCGCCAAGCGCCGGTAATAAATTCTATCGCATCCGCTTTTCCTGCACGGCCCGACGCAACCGGAATGCGGTGACTGGCACATGCTTGCAAAGTGATCTGGTGAATCAAATGAGGGGTTCGCGGTGGGGGCGTTTATGGTTGGCGGGCTAATTGACTTTTCGCCGGCAATATGTTCCTTTTACCCGTGCAGTAGATGCGACAAAAAGACACAGGTTGTTGGTTGTACCTCCCGGACGACGACATCTGAAGTAAAAATCTTTTACTAAGAATAACAAGTTGCGCTGACGGCAGTATCGCGGAGGCTTCTCTCCGCCCAGTGTATGTAGTCTTGTGTTACTACAGTATGTCCACAATTTTTGTGTGGAATTACCCGCAGCCGGTTTCCGGTCGTGGGGAAATCCAGTTATCCGTGGCGGCCGACGGCCGAGAAAAATAATGGCGGGTTTCGCTTGAGGCCTGCAAAGACACGGAGATCTGTAGGCGATGTTGAGAGGCTTCAATCGGCTGTTCGCCTTGCCGGGCACCACGGTGTTCGCCCACTCCGCGCTGGCGGAAGAACAGGGGGTCGAGCGCTGGGGGGTCAATATGACCCAGGGGGTGACGGAAGTTGCCCAGACCACCTACAACCTGCATATGCTGATCTTCTGGATCTGCGTGGTCATAGGTGTAGTGGTTTTCGGGGTGATGTTCTACAGCATGTGGCGCCACCGCAAGAGCAAGGGCTACAAGGCGGCGCAGTTCCACGAGAGCACTGCGGTGGAGCTGGCGTGGACCATTGTCCCCACCATTATCCTGATCCTGATGGCGATTCCAGCCACCAAGACCCTCTACGATATCTACGACACACAAGAAGCCGATCTGGATATCATGATCACCGGCTACCAGTGGAAGTGGAAATACGACTACCTGGGTTCCGAAGTCTCCTTCTTCTCCAATCTCTCCACCCCGCGCACCCAGATCGACAACCAGCAACCCAAGAGCGCCAATTACCTGCTCGAGGTAGATGAACCGCTAGTGGTGCCGGTGGGCAAGAAGATCCGCTTCCTGATCACTGCCAATGACGTCATCCACGCCTGGTGGGTGCCGGAACTGGCGGTAAAGAAGGACGCTATCCCCGGTTTTATCAATGAATCCTGGACCCGTATCGACGAGCCGGGTCTCTACCGCGGCCAGTGCGCCGAGTTGTGCGGCAAGGACCACGGTTTTATGCCGATCGTGGTCAAGGCTGTGCCCCAGGCAGAATACGATTCCTGGTTGGGTGAGCGCGCTGAGTCCACGGCGAAGATGAAGGCGCTCACCGAGAAGACCTTCACCTTCGACGAGCTCTTCGCCCAGGGCGAAAAGGTCTACAACCGCGCCTGTGCTGCCTGCCACCAGCCGAACGGCCAGGGCGTTCCCGGTGTGTTCCCGGCCATCGCCGGCTCCAAGGTCGCTATGGGACCTCTGGACGCTCACCTGAGCATGGTGATTCACGGCTCGCCGAATAATCCGGCAATGCAGGCCTTTGGTCCGCAATTGTCCGAGGTGGACCTGGCCGCGGTGATTACCTATCAGCGCAATGCCTTCGGCAACGACATGGGCGACACCGTGCAGCCCATCGACATTCTCAATTTCAAGAATAAGCAGTAGAGGAACTGGTCATGGCACACGGTCCGCAACCCGGATTCAAGCGGTGGCTCTACACCACCAACCACAAGGACATCGGCTCCATGTACCTGTGGTTCAGCTTCGCGATGTTTCTGCTCGGCGGCTGCATGGCGCTGGTGATACGCGCAGAACTGTTCGAGCCCGGCCTGCAGATAGTGCAGCCGGAGTTCTTTAATCAGATGACCACCATGCATGGCCTGATCATGGTGTTCGGAGCGGTGATGCCGGCCTTCGTCGGCCTCGCCAACTGGATGATCCCGATGATGATCGGCGCTCCGGATATGGCGCTGCCGCGCATGAACAACTGGAGCTTCTGGATACTGCCCTTCGCCTTTGCGATGCTGGTATCCACCCTGTTTATGGAGGGCGGTGCGCCCAACTTCGGTTGGACCTTCTACGCCCCGCTCTCCACTGAGTATGCGCCGCCGAGCGTGACCTTCTTCATCTTCTCCATTCATATCATGGGCGCCAGCTCGATTATGGGGGCGATCAATATCATCGCCACCATCCTCAATATGCGCGCACCGGGCATGACATTGATGAAGATGCCGCTTTTTGTGTGGACCTGGCTGATCACCGCCTACCTGCTGATCGCGGTAATGCCGGTACTGGCCGGCGTGGTGACCATGATGCTGATGGATATCCACTTTGGTACCAGCTTCTTCAGCGCCGCCGGCGGTGGTGACCCGGTACTCTTCCAGCATGTGTTCTGGTTCTTCGGTCACCCTGAGGTGTACATCATGATCCTGCCGGCCTTCGGTATAGTGTCGGCGATCATCCCCACTTTTGCGCGCAAGCCGCTGTTCGGCTATAGCTCCATGGTATACGCGACGGCTTCCATCGCCTTCCTGAGTTTTATCGTCTGGGCGCACCATATGTTCACCGTGGGCATGCCGATCGCCGGCGAACTCTTCTTTATGTACGCCACCATGCTGATCGCCGTACCCACCGGGGTAAAGGTATTCAACTGGGTCACCACCATGTTCCGCGGTGCCATGTCCTTTGAAACACCGATGCTCTTCTCGATTGCTTTCGTGATCCTGTTTACCATCGGCGGCTTCTCCGGCCTGATGCTGGCAATAGCGCCGGCGGACTTCCAGTATCACGACACCTACTTTGTAGTGGCCCACTTCCACTATGTACTGGTGCCCGGGGCCATCTTCTCGATCACCGCCGGCGTCTACTACTGGCTGCCAAAGTGGACCGGCAACATGTACAACGAATCCATGGGCAAGGTGCACTTCTGGCTGGCGTTTATCGGCCTGAATGTAACCTTCTTCCCGATGCACTTCGTCGGCCTGGCCGGCATGCCGCGTCGTATTCCGGATTACGCGCTGCAGTTTGCCGACTTCAACCAGATCGCCAGCGTGGGCGCCTTTCTGTTTGGCGCCGCGCAGATCGTCTTCCTGTTCAATGTGATCCGCACGGTACAAGGCGGCAGTAAGGCCAGCGACGAGGTGTGGGATAACCCGGAAGGCCTGGAGTGGACGGTGCCGTCGCCAGCGCCCTATCACACTTTCAGCACGCCGCCCGCAGTCCGCTAGTGGGGAGTTGGCAGATGCGGCTGAGTGAAAACGCAAAAATAGCCACCAGACTGCTGGCGCTCGCCGCCAGTATGCTGGTGTTTGCGATTTTCGTGATGCCGCCGCTCTACGACGCCTTCTGCGAAATCACCGGATTGAACGGCAAGACCGGCAGCAAGTATGAAGCGGTGCCGGCCGCGGTGGACAGCGACAGGCTGGTCACGGTGCAGTTCGTCGCCAGCAACAACGAAAATATGCCCTGGCAGTTCAGGCCCAGCGTAGTCTCAGTCAAGGTGCACCCGGGCGAAGTAATGGATACCGTATTCATGGCTGCCAATCCCACGGATCGGGATATGGTCGGCCAGGCAATACCCAGCCTGGTGCCTTTCAAGGCGGCGGCATACTTTCACAAGACCGAGTGCTTCTGCTTTAACCAGCAGATATTGAAGGCGGGAGAAAGTGCGGAGCTGCCACTGCGTTTTATCGTTGACCCGGATCTGCCTCCCGGCGTCAATACCATCACCCTTTCCTATACGCTGTTCGATGTCACGGAAAGAGTCTCTGCCAATTTGGATAACAAAAATACCGACTCCGAGCGAGAGGGATAAATACTATGGCCACCGAAAGCAGCTACTATGTGCCCGAGCAGTCCCGGCTGCCTATTTTTGCCACCATCGGTCTCTTCCTGACTGCATTTGGCGCCGCCAGCTGGATCAATGGCGGCAGCTCCTACATTTTCTTCGCCGGCGCCCTAGCCATGGCTACGGTGCTGTGGTTCTGGTTTGCCGCTGTCATCCGGGAAAATATGGCCGGCCTCAACAGCGAGCAGCTGAAACGCTCCTATGTCTGGGGTATGGGCTGGTTTATTTTTTCCGAGGTGATGTTCTTCGCTGCCTTTTTCGGCGCCCTCTACTATATCCGCACCTTCGCACTGCCCTGGTTGGGCGGCGAGGGGGACCGCGGCAGCTCCAATATGCTGTGGCAGGGTTTCGAAAACACCTGGCCTCTCTATGTCACTCCGGATGCCGCCGCCCACGGCGAGGCGGCCAAATTTGTCGGCCCCAAGGACATTATTGACCCCTGGCATTTGCCGCTCATGAACACCGTCATACTACTGTCCTCGAGCGTGACGGTGCACTTCGCCCACGTGTTCCTCAAAAAGGACAAGCGCCAGGCCTTCAATATCTGGCTGGCGGTCACCGTAGCTCTGGGGGCACTGTTCCTGTTCTTCCAGGCAGAGGAATACTACGAGGCCTACAAACATCTGGGCCTGACCCTGGAATCCGGTATCTACGGCACCACCTTCTTTATGCTGACCGGTTTTCACGGCGCCCACGTGACCCTCGGCACCATCATGTTGCTGATCATGCTGCTGCGCTCGGTGATAGCACACCACTTCAAGCCGGACGATCACTTCGGCTTCGAGGCGGCCAGCTGGTATTGGCATTTTGTGGATGTGGTCTGGGTGGGGCTGTTTATCTTTGTCTATGTACTGGGCTCCTGACGGAGCTCCACTGTGGGAGGCTGGCCCGCAGGGGGCTGGTCTTTTTTTGCCTGCGGGGGAGGCACCCCCACAAAATG